>JAOAPI010000064.1 GCA_025462865.1 Candidatus Sulfotelmatobacter sp.
CAAACTCGATATGAGCACGGCCCAACCCATCGGTGCCCCTAATGGCTCTCCGACCGGCGACGATGCCGCGAGTAACACGCGGCAAATGTTGGTGAGTGGTCTCACAGGGATGCCCACTCCGAACATGACTGATGCAGATAAGGCATCCTTTGCGAGAGGCAAAGCGGCTGGTGCTGTTTCAGTTCCCCTAGTGGCGGGCGCAACTCTGGGAGCAACAGCGGCACCTGAAATTATTCCACCCATCGTTGACAAGGCAAAAGCTGTCGCGAAGTGGGCCACATCTAACCCCGGCAAAAGTTATGTCATCGGAAAGATTGCGGATGAATTGGGTGTTCATCCTTTTGACCTTTTGCACAGTGTTGTTAAGTACGGGAAGAATCTTTTTGGTGATTCAGAAGAAAGCAAATAGGAGGTTTCTCTCATGCCAAGGTGCAGAGCAGAATGACAAAGTTAATAGTCAATGTTGAAAATGTTCATCTCTTCGGGGATGGCGACGTAATTGATCTCATGGATAATACCTTTTTCCTTGGCGAAGGCAGCATCCTTGATTATAGGTACCTCGAAAAGCTTCAATTGCTCGAAGTCCTTATCCGTAAGAGACGTGTTCTCCTTCAAGACTTCAAGGGTAGTCTCCCTACCTGAGTTCAGTAATTGAGTGTGGTCTTGGTATTCCAAGCGGGTTAAATTATGAGCGGCTGGATAGTTCCACTCGAAATCGTGGAAATGAAATCGCGAGTGCGGTAGTGCAATCCGTCTCTTGCCTGCCATGAACGGCATTATGGCGATGGATGCAACTAAACCAGTGTTGATTGTGGTGACCTCTACAGGGAGAGAACGAAGAAATCCGAAGAGCGAAATACCGTCATCTACCTGACCGCCTGAACTACTAATAAAAAGATAAAGCTTATCAAATCGCCGCTTCCCAGTGTTCGGCCCTTGTTGCAAGCGTTCATTAACACCACCACAAATAACATTACGCAATTTCGTCGTAGCGGGATGAGATATAGGTCCGTGGAAGTTTATTCCGGCTATGGTCACCGTTTTTCGTTCTCCCTTTTGATAGCTCTACTGTACCACCATCGAGACAACCCGCTTATTTCTTAGGTGTGAAGTGTTCGCCACACTTTGGGCATTTCATTGTGTTGAAGTCATAGCGGCGAATCTCAGCGGGAGATATTGAGTAGTTGCACTTCGGGCATACGGTGTTGAGCGCGGCTAGAACTTTTTCACGGTTGATCTTTTGCTTGCTCGGCATTCGGTTATTTTACCTGACGATGATTTGCGAGGCCCCTCAAGTTGAGGGGCTTTCGTATTTGAAGAAAGAGAGACTTTAAATGACAGACCACGCGGTACACCCCAACACCACAATCAAGCACCCAAAATTTAACCACTGCAGTGAAATTTAAATCACAAGGAGAACGTCTGTGTTGAATATCAATCGACATTCGACAGCCGTACACGGAGTACAACTCATGCCACAACAACCAAAGCAGAATCTGGAAGAGATTATTCGGAAAGTTCAAGCTCTCCGAACTCTAACCAAAACAACTGGCTTTTTCACAACAAGAAGCATCGGAGCATTGCTGGCACATCTTACTCCAGACGAACTGGTAGAAGTCGCGGACTCGCTGGAACTCACTCCGCGTGAAATGCCCCATCGGTAAATCATTAAGAAAGATAGGTTCACAATGACAGAACTAACCATCAACCCTAGAGGCATCACCCATATTTGGCCGCACAGCACACCCATCAATCCCGATGCACAACCTTTCTCTGATGAACGCGAGGCTGACGTTTGGGATGATTTGCGCGATATGACCTTTAAGAAGCCGTGCAGCATTGCCGTCGTAACACACACAACGCTGCAAAATGACAGAGACTCATTCCTCACCCAACTGAAAAAGGACGATTTTGTTTTTAACAGGGTGAAGTTCCTAGCCTCGCGTGAAGTTGAATTGCAAATTCACAGGCCATGCACTGAGGCGAGTTCCTTTCAAGGTCTTCGCAGCGCTGAGGAAGAATTCAAAGAAGGCCCTAATGGGTGGGAAGAAGTACCGGACACATCTACCCCCATCGTGATTCCGGCAAGACCGGAGTGGGTTGAAACATGCAAAGAATCAGTCCCGTTCAATCTTGGCGAAAAGCTCGATGCAGATGAGGTGGTTAAACAGTATCGCAATCATAATATATGTGCTCTAGTCCTCTGGCATCCTGACGGGTCGGAACATCTCAAATACCTCTCGAAAGTGACAGCCGCTTGTCCTGATCTCCCGATTTACATTTTCCATTGGGATTACCGCGCTGACAAATGGGGTGTAGAACGTGAAGGCGGTGCGGCAAATTGGCAAACACGCTTTCACACAAAGACTGAGGCTCTAACCATTCCTGAGAGCGTTGATGTTGTTGTGCGTGGACTTTGCAACGTGGGCAGCGTTTCCATGTGGGGCGCACTGCCGAAACACGGCAAGAGCTATCTGTTCCTATCCATCATTAAGGCTTTGCTTTCAGGGAAACCGTGGCTGGATCATTTCGAGGTCTCCAAATCGAAGCGCGTAGTGTACCTCGTACCGGAGGTTGGTTTACGTGGAGTGATGAAGCGGCTTCGGAAACTAAGAATGGTGGATTACCTCTACGATCACGCCTCGAATCTCAATGGGTGTTTGTTCGTACAAACGTTGTCAAGCCGCGACAAATTAAAACTAGATGACGCTGTTTTATTACACGCCGTGCAGGGTGCCGACGTGTTCGTTGACCCTCTCATCAGGTACATCGAAGGTGAGGAGAACAACGCATCGGACCAGCGCATTTTGTCCAACAAGTTGCTGGCCTTGATTAGCGCTGAGGCTCGTTCAGTATGGTGCGCTCACCACTCTCCCAAAGCATTCAAGGATGTGACCGACATCACAACTCAGAACGTTCTACGAGGCACGGGCGAGTTCGCGGCCTTCCCAGACATCATCTTTGGTGTGTTGAAGACGAACGATGAAACATCCCGGCTCTACATCAAGTGTACGGATGCCCGTGATGATGATGAATACCTTGGAGATTTTGAGGTGGAGATGCGACCTTGGATTGATCAGATAGGCGATATGAAGTTGGTTGTTTCACCGGGCGAAGGCACCCCATTACGAGAACAAAGAGGTAGCAGCAAATCAGGTCGAAAGAACGATCCTGACCGACAGGCAAAGATTGATTTTGCCAAGACCTTTGACGGGTCGCTTCAGGATAAAGCGGATGCTCTCAACAAACAGTTTGGCAGCAAACACAGCAAATCAACCGTTTCAGGATGGGTGAAGGAATTTGATCAGGAGGTGACACCATGAGCGAACTAAAAGCAGAGGGTGAAAACATTATTGGAAGTCCAACCATCGCCAGCTTCGATGCCGGTCGTTCGCTCTGCCGCGATATAGACCGACTCTCGCAGCAGATTAAGTTTTTGTATGAAGCCGTTGGCCGGTTGGTGGACTTGCAAAGTGAAGCCAATAAGAAGCTCGATGTGGCAATCGCGGCCAGATCTGATTTAAGGACTGCCGCTTGAAGCATTATTTAGCCAACTCAGGATTGGTCGCAATCACCTGCTTTATAAGAGCCTCTAAATAATCGGCATCTTCCTGAATCGGTCCGGGTCCAGTGCCGCCGAACGCTTGCCCGTGGAACTTCATGTCCTGCCACTGAATTTCTTTTGACCGATCTAAGGTCTCTGGCAGCAAGGCTAATAGTTGGAGAGTGGCCGGACGAGCATTGCCGAGAGGATGCCGCTGATTCCATTCTCCGTGAATTCGATCACGTTCCTTGTCGTCTTTCGCATGTGCTTCCTCCGAACTCCAGTTACGCGCGGTATCTCGCAATTGCAAAACGACGAGCCGTGCATTGCTAATGACTTGCTTTGAAAGCAAAATCTTGGCTTTAAGCGCCTCGGAAAGCTCTTCATTCAGTTTGGCTTCTCGAACCGTATCATGTGCGTTGTTCGCCGCTGAGATTTGATTCTGTATGTTGGTAATCTTTGCATCGAGTGCGGGCATAAGGGAAACACCCACTTCAACGGTGGTGATTTTGGTCAGGAGGACTTCTGTTTTCTGAAGTTCTAACTTCGTGTTCTCTAATGCCGTTCTGACGTCTTGCAACAGTACCTTAGTCGTTTTGTCATTTTGATGCCGTTCAGACACATCAAACCCAAAACCTAATGCCCCTAGCACGATAAAGACAACAGCGCAGACCCATCTCAGTGTTGAATGATCGTCGATATACTTCGTCCATTTTTCAAATGACAGGAGGATGCCCGCTGCCACCATTACAAGATTCACGACCGCAGGCAGGGCATACGGGGACCATTCTTTGACCCATGGCCACGTGCCTGTGGTGTGTACGAGCATTTCAGTACCGAAATGGGACACTAAGGGCATTAAAACCCATAGCATCTTGCCTCAAACTATAAAGGGACCGTACAGTTATTTTGTGGTAGGCGCTGTGGTCCAACGGATAGGGCACCAAGCGTGGGTTTGCTGGAAACTTTTGCAGGTGGCCAGCCTCACAGACTTGGGGATATGGGTTCGATTCCCGTCAGAGCCTCACCATCAAAGATTAAACGATTCAGTATTGCCGTGGCAACATCACGGGAGGACGACGTACCAAATTATTTTCTCGCCGATGGGCTTTTCAAACCACAACTAGCAGTTGTGTGGATGCCAAAAGTTCTGATGATCCTTAATGGCCGCGCAAATCTTTGATAGTTCAACTTCCATCTTCGGGTGGTAGTTCGACAACATCACGTCTCGCTGTTCTCTTAACTCATCCATCTTTGAGCATGACTCAGGCAGCGGGCTTCCCAAAAGCACCTCACGCACGTCTTCCAACGTCATTTGATGGTGAATCGCGTAAGCAAGGACAAGGCGTAGCCTATCCCTCTCTTGCGGGTCTCCGATGATTCCCTGCATGTGGGCCATTGTTAAACCTCTCTCTTCGATGGGAGCTTATCAGCAAGGCCGTGAGGAAGAGAAGCGACAGAGGTTTTAAGTCGAACCTGAGGAGTTACTGCTGTGCGGGACGACGGGTGGAAAAGAACGCTGGCCCACCATCGCACTCAATCGCACTTTCAATATTTTTCGCCTAGTTTCACCACGTCTACCTGACACACCACGCACACGTAAGTCGTTGTATTCCGATATATCATTGATTCTAAAGGGTTTTCAAGACCGGTGCCTTAAACCACTCGGCCACCTCTCCGTGATCGTACGGAGTACCTGAGCAAAACCTGCTCCGCGCGGGCGTCCCGCGAATTGCCGCTGTCTCACGCTAGTTTACAACAGCTGCAATATGAATGAAGAGAATGCGCGGGTCTGCAGAAAGCGCCAGTTGCGGCGCCCTATTGAAGGCCAAATGCCCGGGAATGGAACTCCATGACCTCGGGGAAGTGGGCCATAAAATACGAGAAACTGTGGTCGCCCGGATACAGATGATATTCGTGCTTCACATGTTCGTTTTGCAATTGCTCGTGAAGCGCGGCGGCGCCCTTTTCAAAACCGTAATTATCATCCTGCCCGCAATTGAAATAAATGGCTAGATGCCGCAGGCCGGCCTGGTTTCTTTTCGCCAGATCGAATGGACTATTGCTTTTCCAATGTTGAACCGAAATCGGGCTCCCGAAAACCATCCCCAATACCTTTCCGAATGGAGCCCCGGCGCGGACCGCTGCATCGAGCTCGCGCGGGGTCTCGCTCATCAGAGCGGCGCTCTGAGCGCTCACTGCGGAGAACATTTCGGGATTGGCGAACGCGAAATGCAGCGCTCCGTAACCACCCATCGAAATACCACTAACTGCCCGATAGGCCTTACCTGTCTTGATCCGGTACTTACTTTCGATGTGAGGTATGAATTCTTGCAGGAAAAAGTCGCTGTAGCGCACACGGCCGTCCGCTGAATTGATGTAGAACGTCTGGCCGCCCTCCGGAGCGGCAACCAGGAATTCTCCAATTTTGTGCTGTTGGTGGAGATCATCGAGCAGAGTCCATCCGCCAGTGTTAAAAAGAGTCCGCTCGTTGTCGCCGAGGCCGTGCAGGAAATAAAGCACAGGATAGGTTTGAGCTGGATGCTTCCCTGCTCCGGCGTCATAGCTGGCGGGCAGATAAACGCAGTAGTTAACTGCATGTTTCAGAATCCCGCTGTTCATTGCGTTGCAGTCGATGCGGCTCTGGGCGTGAGCAGATGGGACCGTGTAAGCCGCAAACAGTAAGCAGATTCGGAGACAGCGTTGCATTCGATTCAGTTTACTCGTAGCGCAAGGCCTGTACGGGATCGAGGCGGGCCGCTCGTCCAGCGGGGTAGAGGCCCGCCGCAAGGCTCACAATGAAAGAAAACAATATTGCGAACAGCACGAGCCACCACGGGACGGCCCAGAAATGTTCCGGCGGAAACGATTGCCGCTTGAGGTAGATGTTGGTTCCGAAATTGATGGCCTGGCCGATTGCCCAGCCCAGTGCGACGCCGGCGATGCCGCCAAGAATTCCCATGGCGCCGGCCTCTGCAAAAAACAGTTTTCTTACATCGCCGTCACTGGCCCCAATGGCCTTCATGATGCCAATTTCGCGGCGACGCTCAAGAATGGCCATTACCAGCGTATTTACAATTCCGATGAAAGCAACCGCCAATGCGAGGCTGCCGAAGATTCCGAGAAACACGTCCAGCACCTTGAAAAACTGCTGTATGCTGCGGCTGGCATCAAGGATCGAGAACGTATTGAATCCCATCTTCTTTATTGCGTCTTCAATAGTCTGAATCTGCCCCGGATTTTTTACACGCACACTCACCGAGGAATAAACCGGCTGATCGCCGGGGGCGCGAGAAACCTCGCGCAGATCGGTAGGCTGCATGACATGGAGACTTTGGGCTAGCTTGAGCGGAAGGAAAACTCTCGCCCGCGTTGGCCCACGCATGCTCTCGGGGTCGAGATCGGCGATGCCAACAATCCTCAGTTTCTGCTCGCGCGAGACGACAGAATAGGCGGCCCCGGCCAAACCCTCGGCGCCGAAATTCGAGGCCTTTTCAGACGCGGACTTAGGAGCGCTCTGCCCTTCGCGTTGGGCGTAACGCATGGTCAATTCCTTGCCCAGAAGCGGAGGAGCTAGCTCCGCGACATTGGTTTCATCGAGACCAGGTTTTGGAGCTCTTCCCAGGAGTTCTTCAGCGAACGTCTTCTGGAGGATGGCTTCCGGAGCGGTCTCAGACGAAAAGAAATGTCCCTGCACTCCCTCGAATGCATCGTTCGACTTCGCAGAAGCCGGCAATGCCGCGACCGTTGTCAGGTGTGGCTTGTCTTCATAACGAAGCTCCGTAATGAAGCGAATGTCGGGATACGCTTCAAGCACATTCGGCAAGTGCTCAATCTCCAGCCGCGTCGGTTCATCCAATATGCGACTGTCTCCCGGCGCAGGACCGGAGCGCTCTTGCTCGCGATTGAAATTGCGCAGGTCTCGGCGAGACGTGACGACGACGGTATCGAACAATCCAGATTTCATCAGCCGGCGCGACGCCAACTGTTGCAGACCAATACCCAGAGAGAGCATGGCGACCAGCGAGGCTACCCCCACCGAGATGCCGATTGTAGTCAGCGAATTCCGCAAAATAGATTCGCGCAGATTACGTACTGCCAGCTCGGTAAGGTCGGGAAGCTTCATCGGCGCTCTCCATTCGCGCCCGCGTGATCCATGGCGGTCGGGATGGCCGCAACGTTTGCGTTCAATTCATCACCAATCAGTTTTCCATCCGCCAGAAAGATCAGGCGCTGGGCGTAGCGCTCAGCCAAAGCACGTTCATGCGTCACCATCACGACCGTCATTCCTAATTGCTGATTGAACTCTCGAATCATATTCATGATTTCAGTTCCGGTATGGCTGTCGAGATTGCCCGTGGGTTCATCAGCAAGCAGAACTCTGGGTTGGTTGATGAGTGCGCGCGCCAACGCTGCACGCTGTTGTTCTCCACCAGAGAGTTCGCTCGGACGATGCTGCATACGCGCTTGAAGCCCCACCCGCGCGAGCGCTTCTCGCGCCAGGCTGTCACGTTTTCCGCGATCTACCTCGGCGAAACGCATGGGGAGTTCCACATTTTCCGCCAGCGTCATGCTGGCAATCAGGTTGAACGATTGAAAAACCATTCCGACAGTGTGAAGGCGATACCTGGCAAGCTCTTCGCGCGAAAGTTCGGCGAGATTGTGCTGCTCAATAATGACTTTGCCGGATGTAGGACGATCGAGGCCAGCGATCAGATTGAGTACGGAAGATTTTCCCGAGCCGGACGATCCGAGCAAGGCCACGAATTCGCCCGCCCGCACTGTCAGACTCACCCCATCAACGGCGCGGATAAGAGTCTCGCCCATCCGGTAATGGCGGCAGAGCTGCTCCAGTTGTATGGCAGGAGTGGCTTCCTGTGGAGATCTGTTAATCCCTCCCATTCGCTAGCGGACCTCTCCTCGAAGCACACGCAATGCATCGGCAGCCTTCACGTCGCCATTGCGGGAGGGATTTGAATTGCTCTCCGCGTCTGCTTCTGACGCGTCTCCTTCGCCGGGCGCAAGGAAAAGGTTATCCTCTACTCCATGCTGTCTGTTGTAGAGATCGTAGTAACGGCCCTGTAACGCATAGAGTTCTTCGTGAGTGCCGCGCTCCACAATTTGCCCCTGCTCCATTACCAGAATCTGGTCTGCGCGGCGAATGGTCGAGAGCCGGTGTGCGATTACGAAAGTGGTGCGACCCTGCATGAGGTAGGAGAGACCGTGCTGAATCATCTGCTCTGATTCGGAGTCGAGACTTGAAGTTGCCTCATCGAGGATGAGGATGCGAGGTTCGGCCAGAATGGCACGGGCGATTGAAATCCGCTGGCGCTGCCCACCGGAGAGCTTCACGCCGCGTTCGCCGACTATGGTGTCGTACTTATCAGCAAAGGATTCCGCGAATTCGTCCACGCGTGCGATTCGACAGGCCCGCAAGATTTCTTCCGTTGTTGCATCGGGACGAGAAAACGCGACATTGTCGCGGATGGTCCCATCGAACAGAAACGATTCCTGCAGGACGACGCCGAGACGCGTGCGGTACGAATCGAGGCGGACGGTGCTCAAATCGATGACATCCACAAGAATTCTGCCTTTGGTCGGAACATAGAAGGCGGAAATTAGCCCTATCGTCGTGGATTTTCCCGAGCCCGAAGATCCCACCAATGCCGTAACCGTGCCAGGGTCTGCGGTGAACGAAATATCGTGGAGCACGTCGCGAATTCCATCGTAGCTGAAACTTACGTTGTCGAACTCCACCGTACCGCGAATGTCCTTTAGCGAGACCGTCCGCCGGGGATCCTGATCCTCGGGCCGCTCGCGCATGATCTCCTGCGTACGCTCAAGTCCAGCCAAGGCTTCCGTGAGCTGGGTCCCAATGGAGACGATCTGCATGATGGGCGCAACCAGAAAGCCGAGCAGCAAAGTGTAAGAGAAAAAACCGCCGATCGTCAGCGTGCCAGCAGCAATCTGATGCGTCCCAACATACATTGTGACCGCCCCCACGCCTCCCAGCAGCACGCTCGCGGAAAGGCTCATAACAGATGTCGCGGTCAAGGTGCGCATCACGTTATTCAGCAGGCGGCGCACACCGGTCGCAAAAATTGCTTCCTCGCGTTCCTCGGCGTGATAGCCCTTGATTACGCGTACGCCACCCAGCGATTCTGTAAGCCGCCCGGTAACCTCGGCATTAATCTTGCCGCGCTCGCGGAAAATTGGCCTGATAGTGGCGAAGGCCTTGTTGAGCGCGATTGCAAAACAGACCAGCGAGCTGACCGCGATCAGCGTCATCTGTGGACTGGTGCGGAATAATAAAACGAGCGCAATTCCCGAAGTGATCAGCCCGCCCAGGAAATCCACAAGGCCGGTGCCTAGGAGGTTCCGCACGCCTTCCACGTCGCTCATGATTCGAGATACAAGATTGCCAGTTTTGTTACCGTCGTAAAACGCCACTGGCAGACGCGAAATGTGCACCTGCACTTGCTCGCGGAGTTCCGCGATCAAACGCTGGGCTGCCTTCGATAACAACTGGGTCAGCGAAAAGGACGTGAACCCCTGCACCAGGGTTGCAGCGAGGACCACCAGCACGAGCGAACGCAATTGATCCATGCGGTGTTTGTTTATGACCGTATCGATCAAAAACTTTGTGGAATACGGCAACACCAGAGCCGCGACGCGGTTGATTACCATCAACACAAAGCCGAGGGCGAGCAGCCAGCGCCGGGGCCGCATAAGCCGCCACACTTCCGGCAGAATAGAGCGGAGTCGCCGGATCTTCGGGGTTGTCTGCGCTGATTTCGGATCTGTACTCAATCTCTACTTGGACTCCGCAAGACTGCGCTTCGCTTCATTATTACTGCATTGTGACATGCCTGGGCCAGCCGTTGTATGCTCGGGGAGTGGCACGTTCGCCGTCGCCGGAACGCTCTCCAACCCTGGGCCTGTTGCTCGGCCTGATCGTGACGCTGGCCGCGGTTCTTGCGTATTCCGCTTATATTACTTGGCAAGTGGCCGGACTCCGCAGACTTCAGTCCGAACTCATCGACCGTGACCGCAAGGATTCCCTGCAGTTGCTGCGTATTCAAAATGATCTGAATCTGCTTGCGGTTGCCATGCGGGACATGATCGACAATGATGAGCCGTATCCACTGACGGCGTGGGCGGCACAGTTTCAGCGCATTCGCACTGACTTGGATGATGCCGTGCGCCTGGAAGCCGCATTGGCTCCCACTACACGGTCGGTTGAGCAGAGCGCTTCGTTGAGCAGTTCGCTGACCCAGTTCTGGGATGCGGTGGACCGTGTGTTTGCGTTGGCTGCTGAGGGACGGGAAAAAGAAGCGCGCAGCCAGATTCAGATTTCGCTTCAGGCTCGGCAGGCAGCGTTGAGCACAGCCGTGGCTCGGTTGTTGGTGCAGAACAGCGACAGCGAAGAAGCTGCCGCTCAGCGGATTATTCGGATTTACGACCGTGTGCAGCGCCAAGTGTATGTGTTTCTGGCGGCGACGCTGGCCGCCATTCTTCTGACGGGATTTTCCATGATTCGCTGGAACCGGCGACTGTTCGCGCATATGGCCGAACTTTCAGAGAGGCGGAGCGAACTGGCCCAGAAGCTGATTGCAACTCAGGAATCGACCTTGCGGTACATTTCGCGCGAACTGCACGACGAGTTCGGACAGATTCTGACTGCGATGGGATCGATGCTTGGCCGCGCCGGAGTTCACGCCCCGGAGGGCTCGGCTTTGCGCAACGACTTGCAAGAGGTTCGGGAGATTGCGCAGGATACGCTGGAGCGCGTCAGGAGTCTGTCTCAGGCGCTGCATCCGGTAATGCTGGATGAAGCCGGGCTGGAGACGACACTGGATTGGTACATCCCGACCATAGAAAGACAGACAGGAATTGCCATATCCTATGAGAAGCAAGGTAATCCGTTCGCATTGGATGGTAGCGCTGCTGTTCAGATCTACCGCGTGTTGCAGGAAGCGTTGAACAATGTGGCGCGCCACTCGGGGGCCAAGCAGGCCTGGGTGCGATTGAAATTTTTGCTGGCGGCGCTTGAACTGGAAGTCGAAGATCACGGCGTTGGGTTCAACGGGCGGCCTGCGAAGCACGGTATCGGCTTGGTTGCCATGCGCGAGCGTTCGGAATTAATGGGAGGGCAAATCACTTTTTCGGCTTCCGCTGAGGGCGGCACGTTGCTGCGCGTGATCGTGCCGCGCGAAAACGTTGAGTTGCGAGATAAAGATCAGGGGTAGATTGCTTAGATAAATATAGATGGCGATGAATATGACAAATAAGATTACGGTATTGCTGGTGGATGACCACAGCCTGGTGCGGCGCGGGTTTCGGCGCATGCTGGAGGATGAGTCCGATATGGTTGTCGTCGGTGAGGCGGGTGACGGAGAAGAAGCTATCAAGCTGGCGCGTGAGTTCAAACCACAAGTTGTGGTGATGGACTGCGCCTTGCCCAAGGTGAATGGCCTTGATGCCACGCGGCAGATCCTTGCGGACCTGCCCGGGACAAAGATTCTTATGCTCAGCATGCATTCGGAGAATACCTGGGTACGCCAGGCCGTGGATGCTGGAGCCAGCGGATACATTCTGAAGAACGCGATGAACCTTGAACTTGGGCCAGCGGTAAGGCGTGTTGCCGGCGGAGAAACCGTTTTCGATCCACAGGTGGAACTTCCTTCTCCTCTTAAAGGGGAGCGCAACAGCGGCCTGACTCCGCGGGAACTCGAAGTCCTGCAGATGATTGTTGATGGCAAGTCGAATAAGGAGATTGCCACTGCACTCGATCTCAGCGCTAATACGGTGGCTGTGCATCGCGCCAACATCATGAATGCTCTCGACATTCACAAGACCGCAGAACTTGTTGTGTATGCAATTCGCTCCGGGCTGGTCAACGTTCCGTGAATCGCAGAGCCTTTCTGCGGAACATGGCGGTGTTGGCGTCCGCATCACAGTTGCCCCTGCTTCAGGCTCTGGGCGCGGTCGGCGGCACGGTGGCCGCGCCGGGCTTTCGACTGGTTGATGTCACCTCCAGTGCCGGCATTCAGTTCCAGCACAACAGCGGCGCATTCGGGGGCAAGTTCCTGCCGGAAACTTTAGGTTCCGGCTGCGCGTTTCTTGATTATGACGGAGATGGCTGGCAGGACATTCTGCTGATCAATGGAATGGACTGGCCCGGCCACAAGCAGCGCCGCTCCACCCTGCGGCTTTATCGCAACAACCGGAACGGCAGCTTTACCGACGTCACTTCACGCGCCGGCCTCGACGTTGAAATGTATGGCATGGGCGTCGCTGTCGGAGACTATGACAACGACGGGTTTCCGGACATCCTGGTGACCTGCGTTGGCCAGAACCGTTTGTTTCACAATACCGGCAGGGGAACTTTCACAGATGTGACCACAGCCAGCGGTCTGGGAAAGCGGTTGTCGTTCAGCACGTCCGCTCTGTGGTTTGATTATGATCGCGACGGCCTGCTTGATCTCTTTGTCTGCAATTATGTGAAGTGGTCGCCCGAGCACGACGTATTTTGCAGCCTTGACGGCAAACATAAGTCTTATTGCACACCCGAGGCCTATCGGGGCGAGACGTGCTGGCTTTTTCATAATCGCGGTAATGGCACTTTCGAAGATGTAACCGCATCGAGCGGCATCTTCGACAGCAGCTCAAAATCTCTTGGCGTTGCTATGTTGGATGACGGCCAGAGCGGTTGGCCCGACCTGCTGGTAGCCAATGACACTCAGCCAAACAAGCTCTATCGAAACCAGCGTAACGGAACTTTCAAAGATGTCGCCGTTGAGGTGGGACTGGCCTTCAGCAGCGAGGGCCGCGCGCGCGCCGGCATGGGCGTGGATATAGGTGATTTCAGAAACTCCGGCCATAACGGTGTTGCCATCACCAACTTCGACAATGAGATGACCGGGCTATACGAGTTCGGAACGAAAACTTACGAAGATATTGCAGCGCAGGCAGGGGTGGGTCTGGCTTCAAAGAACAGTCTGGGTTTTGGCTGCTCCTTTTTTGACGCCAATCTTGACGGCTGGCTTGATCTCGTGGTGGCAAACGGTCACATCGACGAAACCGTGCGCAACATTCGTGGCAACCTCGGGTACGCGCAGTCCCCGCTGCTGTTTCTGAACAAGGGCAATGGGAGTTTTCGCGATGTTGCCTCGGAGCTTGGGCCTGCGTTCGACCAGCCGAAGGTAGGCCGCGGACTTGCCTATGCTGACTTTGATCGAGACGGCGACCTCGACCTGCTGCTCACTACGAACAACGGGCCCGCGCACTTATATCGCAACGATCACGCTGCCGGAAATCACAGCATTCGCTTTCGTCTGGTCGGCACCAAATCGAATCGCGATGGAATTGGCGCCACGGTTCGCGTTGTCTCCGGCGGCTCAAGCCAGTTACGGATGGTTAAAAGCGGATCCAGCTATTTATCGCAGTCCGAACTCCCGCTTACTGTTGGCTTGGGAAAGCGCGATCGCGTCGACCAGGTTGTGATCAATTGGCCGAGCGGTAGAATTGAGGAATTCAAGAACCTGGCGGCCGGGCGATCCTACGAGTGTATTGAGGGCAAGGGAATTTTTCCGCAAGATGGCTTTTGATCGAAGCCTGGCGGATCAATCTCAAGGTTGGGCCAGAACCCCGGTGGCAGCCAGGTCAATGGTCACAGAGTCGCTGACACGCAAGAACATCGTACTTGGATTTTTCATTCCCCACTTCGCATACGGCACTGCGAAGTGCAGGGTAGCGGCCCAGTGATCCGAGAAGGTTTCGACCTCGGCAGGGACGGTGAGTTCGTGGTCGGATCCATGAATGCTAAAAATTCCGTGCACGCGCACCGAGGATTTTCCCGGCATTAACACCATTCCTTCCACATGATCTGGATGGAAAGCAATATCCGGATAGCGCTCGCTCTCGAGGACCTCGCGATCCATCTTTCTATCGCGCATGCCGCTGCCACTTTGGCCACTTCTGGCATCCACTATGATTTCACCCGTCAGCCGCCCGGAGGCAGGCTCGAGGCGCAGAGATCCTTGCTTCAAATGAAAAGTTCCATGCACCGTGTGGAGCACGTCGCCAAGCGTGAAATTCACAGTAGAGCGTTTGGGATCAAACTGAAACGCCACATCCTGACTGGAAGCGGCAAAACTGCCGATCGCGACAAACGCAGTTGCGGCCAATAAAACGCAGCTCCATCTTCGGCGAAAAGCTTCAGTGATTGTCTTCATTTATCAAACGCTGCGCGCATGAACACTAGCTTCGGGTCTCACCACTGCAGAAGCAAAAGCTCCGAACAGAATCCAGGCCCCATGGCCGCGAGCAAACCCAGGGTGCCGGGCGCGGGACGCCGGTTCTTCATCACGTCTTCAAGCACTACCAGAACCGACGCCGAAGAAAGATTTCCCACCTTTCGGAGGCAATCCCAGGAGGCCTTCAGTTCTCCGTTGTGCAATCCCAATGCATCGGCCGAAGCCTCAAGCACCTTCGGGCCTCCGGTATGCAGAACCCAGCTGTTCAGGTCGCTGCGCTTGTGTCCGTTGTCCGCCAAGAAAGCGTCAACGTCGCGTCCCAGGTTTTCTCGAATCAAAGTCGGCACTTCGGTCGACAGAATAATCCGGAATCCTTTCTCCGAAATCTTCCAGCCCATCATCTCTTCGGTGCTGGGATAGAAAACTGACCGGGTTGCGAGAATCTTCGGGCCCGTAATTTCCGCCCCCTCCGATTCGAAGTCCGCGCCAGTCACGACGGCCGCCGCGGCGCCATCGGCGAAGAGCCCCGATGAAATCAGATTTGCCACCGACAAATCCTCGCGTTGCAGTGTGAGCGAGCAAAGTTCCACCGAGACCAAAGCCGCCGCCTGCGAAGGATAGGCGCGGACATAGTCTGCGCAACGGGCAATCCCGGCTGCTCCAGCCACGCATCCCAAGCCGAAAATCGGGGTGCGGCGTATGTTTGCCGGAAGTCCAATGCGGTTTATCAACAGGGCATCAATCGATGGGCTGGCTACGCCCGTTACCGTCGTGAAGAACAAGGCTCCGAGATCGGCAGGCTTCAGGCCGGCGTTGTGAAGTGCGAGACAAAGAGCCCGCTCTCCCAACTCCTGTGCAACTCTGATCCAAATGTCATTAGCCTGGCCCCAGGTCTTAATGTCGACGTATTCTTCGGCGGGAACAGCCAGGTAGCGGCCGTCCACAGTCACATTGCGGTGCAATCGCGCCAGCAGCAGAGGATTTTTAAGTTGGTCGCCCCAATAATCCTGAAGTCGTTCGAGGAGAACCTTCTGAGTGTAATAGTGTTTTGGAAACGCGCTCGTGGCGCTGGCAATTCTCATGGATTCTGTGTCCTGAACTCAGTCTCGGCAACGGAATCCACCCAGCCAACCGAATCCTAGAGGCTTTCCAGATTCGATGTTCGAGCGCCCGTGAGGGTTGTACAAACGGGGGACCAGCGCCGGCCTTGCTATTGTCGCAGAGTTACGAATTTTTCGTTGTCATATCTCCGTCTCGCGGCTGTAAAGAAAGCCACGCCGAACACGCCGCAGGGCGGATTTATGTAATCTTTACCAAGTTCTACTTGCCGAGAACTACGATGGAACTCGGTGTATTCCCTACTCCGTACGTCGACAGTGTAGTCAGATTGCCGCTACTCACGCTGAATGCTTGAATCCCCGCCGAAGTACCCTGATTTCCCACGTACAAATATTTGCCGCTCGGGTCCATCACCAGAAAGCTGGGACTGCCTTCGGTGCCGAAAGAACCCGTGGTGGTGGAGGTCGTAAGTATGTCGGGCAAACCACTGGTTGCATTGATGGAATATGCCGTAACGGTATTGGCGCCCTGATTCGCAACGTAGAGAAATTTTCCCTGCGGATCCAGAAGCAATGCCACTGGAACGGTGCCAACGCTCAGCGGAGAGTTCGGAACTTCCTGTAACGAACCGGAGGAACTTATGCTGAAGATCGAAACCGAATTCGAGCTGGAGTTCGCCGCATAAAGAAAGGTGCCCGCGGGATTGATCGCGAGACCGTTCGGATTGGCTCCATCGGAAAAGGTTATGCTCGCGGCTGTGAGTGTCCCGGCATTCACGCTGAATCCAATGATTAGTCCCAAAGGCTGGCTCGCAGCAGTTACATACAGAAAAGTGCCGGAGGGCGTCAGTTGCATATTCAGCGGAGATGCACCGATTGCAAATGGTGAGCCCGTCAGCGGGGTGAGCGAGCCTTTACTGCTGTCGATCGAAAAAACCGAAATATTATTCGAACCCGCATTCGCTACATACAAAAAGGCGCCGCCGGGGTCCATGAGCAAAAATTGGGGTAGAGAAGCATTCGGAGCCACGGACGTCCGCGGGAAGACCTCAGTCAAAACGCCGTTACTTGCAATCGTGAATAGGGAAATATCGTTCTCGTTTTGACCGGGATTCGCAGCGTACAAGAATTTTCCCGAGGGATGAAGCGCCAGGGAATGGGCTCCGTTGCCCACGCTGTAGGGACTCCCCGAGATTTGCGTAAGTACTCCCGAGTTGGGATCTTCCCGGTAAGCGATTATCTGATTCGCAGCCGGAATGGCCGCGTAGATGTAATGATTCGCCGTGTTACCGCAGCCAGTGAAACCGGTGATGCTTGCAACAACAAATACCAGGACGAGTGCTTTCTGAAGCATCCAGGACTCCTGAGAGAATTTGAACGCGAAGAACAATAATACTGGTTTGCGCGTAAACCGGCATGGAATCACAAACGGTCACTCATCATACGGTAGAACAGAAGCATGGAAAGCGAAGCGCAAGTACCTCACTGCTGCGATGCGCGGCCCGTCAAACGAGGTTGCACGTAGGGCCCTGTGCCGCTTGGAAATGAACCTGTCCTGAAAGCGGTGATCAGTGGGCAGGGCTGGGTCTGGGAGTGCCGGTAGAACTTTGCGCCGGCGAAGTCTCATCATCTCCGCGTAAAGCCGTCCGCAAGCGGTCAAGATAAACATAGACAACCGGCGTGGTGAACAACGTAAGTGCCTGGCTCACGATGAGTCCCCCAACAATCGTTATGCCGAGAGGGCGGTGCAGTTCGGAACCAGTGCCCCTGCCCAGTGCCAGTGGAAGACCTCCCAGCAGCGCTGCCATCGTCGTCATCATGATCGGACGGAAGCGCAGAAGGCACGCTTCATAGATGGCCTCGGCGGGTCTCTTGCCCTGCGTGCGTTCCACTTCCAATGCCACGTCGATCATCATAATGGCATTCTTTTTCACCAGGCCGATCAGCAGGATGATGCCGATTGTTCCAATCACATTCAGTTCGTTGTGAGTCAGAAGCAATGCAAGCAGTGCGCCCACGCCTGCCGAGGGCAGAGTCGAAAGAATCGTGATGGGATGAATGTAGCTTTCATACAACATGCCCAGCACGATATAGACCGTGATCAGAGCAGTAAGAATCAACACCGGCTCGCTCGAGAGCGAATCCTGAAACGCCGCTGCCGTGCCCTGGAAACTCGCCTGAATGCTTGATGGGAAGCCAATCGAACGTTCAGCGTCGTTGATCGCGAGGGTCGCCTGGCCAAGAGAAACTCCGGGAGCCAGGTTGAACGAAATCGTAACGGAGGGGAACTGGCTCTGGTGATTCACCGCCAATGGAATATTGGAGGGAACGTAGTGCGTGAACGCCGCCAAGGGAATAGGCGAACCATTGGAAGCCCGCAAATAAATATTCTGAAGCGCTTCTGGGGTCTGTTGGAACTGGGGTGCCACTTCCATCACCACGTGGTACTGATTGAGCGGCCGGTACATAGTTGAAACCTGCCGCTGTCCGAATGCGTCATAGAGGGCGTTATCAATGTCCTGTGCCGCAACGCCCAACCGGCTGGCTGTGTCGCGGTCAATGACCAGTTTCGCTTGCAATCCTTTATCCTGCTGATCGGTATTCACGTCGCGCAGGTCAGGAAGTTTGCGCATTTTCGCCAGCAGTCGCGGCGCCCAGTCGTTCAGTTCATTGAGATCTTCACCCTGCAGCGTGTACTGATATTGCGCATTGCTCTGACGGCCGCCGATGGTGAGATCCTGCGCGGATTGCAGATAAAGTGTGGCACCCGGGACAACGGACAGTTTGCCGCGAAGACGGTTAATCACATCGTCGGCAGAAACGTTGGGACAGGATTGCCAGAAATGAAGATTCTTGCACTGGCCGCGTTCGGCCAGGGGTTTCAGCATGATGAAGAATCTACCCTGGTTGGAAATCGTGTTTCCTCCCGCAAAGCCGACGACGGTGCTCACCGCAGGGTCGGTCATCACGATTTTTACGTAACTCTCCATCTTCTGGCGCATGGCCTGGAAAGAAATATCCTGAGCCGCCTGCACCGATCCCCCAATACGTCCCGTATCCTGCTGCGGGAAAAACCCCTTTGGCACCTTGATGTAAAGGAACACACTGAGGCACGCGACAAGGATGGTCACGATGAGAGTTACCAGCTGATATTCAAGGACCCACTTGAGGGCGTGGCTGTAGGTCGCCAAAGTTTTGTCGAACACCCATTCACTGCTGCGGTAGAAGCGATTGTGGCGCTCATCTTTTGCCGGAGGGCGCAGGAACTTCGCACACATCGTGGGGGTAGTAGTCAGGGAAACCAGCAGCGAAACGGCGATGGCAATACTCAGGGTGATCGCGAACTCACGAAAGAGTCTTCCTACAATCCCGCCCATCAGCAGTAGGGGGATGAACACCGCCACAAGCGATGTGCTCATGGAAAGCACGGTGAATCCAATTTCGGATGCTCCTTTGAACGCGGCCTCAACGGCGCCCATGCCCTGCTCCACATAGCGCGTGATGTTCTCCAATACTACGATGGCATCGTCGACGACGAACCCAGTCGAAATAGCGAGCGCCATCAGCGACAAATTGTCCAGGCTAAAGCCCAGCAAATACATGCCACCGAAGGTCCCGACCAGCGACAGCGGCACCGCAACGCTGGGAATGATGGTCGCTCGCACGGTACGCAGAAAGACAAACACCACGAGAATTACAAGAATGATGGAAAGGATCAGAGTAAACTCGATATCCTTCACCGAGGCCCGAACCGTGACCGTACGATCCATTGCTATGGTGAGCGAAATTGCTGGAGAAATCGAGGACTGCAAATACGGCATCAGTGCGACCACGCGGTCCACGGTCTCGATGATGTTGGCCCCGGGCTGCCGGAAAACAATGATCAGGACGCTCGGCTTTCCGTTGGCCAATCCGATGTTGCGAACATCCGACACCGAATCCTGCACGTCTGCAACATCGCCCAAGCGCACCGGAGCTCCGTTCCGGTAAGCGACGATCAGCGGGCGATACTGATCAGCGGTAAAGAGTTGATCGGTATCGTCGAGAGACCAGGAGGTCCGATCGTTTGACAACTGCCCTTTGGCCCGATTCGCATTCGCCAGATTGAGTGCGTTGCGGACAGTATCCAGCCCGACGCCCAGCTTGTTCAGCAGCATCGGATTTACTTCGGCGCGCACCGCCGGCTGCGCCGCTCCGCCCACGAATACTGTGCCCACGCCCGACACCTGGGCGAGCTTCTGCGCCAGAATCGAGTCGGCTGCGTCATACATCTGGGGAACGGTTTCGGTGTCCGAGGTCAGCGCCAGAATCAGAATCGGAGCGTCGGCGGGATTTGCCTTGCGATAGCTTGGATTGTTGGGGAGGTTGGCAGGGAGTTGGCTGCGCGCAGCATTGATCGCGGCCTGCACGTCGCGTCCGGCGGCATCGATGTTCCGGTTTAGATCGAACTGCAAGACAATGCTGGTCGAGCCGAGCTGGCTCGTGGAAGTCATTTGATTCACGGCTGAGATACGCCCAAACTGCCGCTCCAGGGGCGTGGCCACCGCAGACGCCATGGTTTGCGGGTCAGCGCCTGGCAGACCGGCACCGACCTGAATCACAGGAAAATCCACGCGCGGCAACGAAGCCACCGGCAGGTAATTGAAGGCCAGAATCCCGGAAAGCAGCAACGCCGCAGCCAGCAGCGAGGTGCCAATGGGACGCCGGATAAATGGAGCGGAGATGTTCATGCTTAAAATGGCAAAGTCTAATCCGCCGAGGCGTCTCCCGGAGCTGCTTCGTGCGGTATCGGATTACCGATTTTGTACTTCTCAAACCTGTGCGCCAGGCGGTCAAACCATAGGTAAACCACTGGTGTGGTGTAGAGCGTAAGCAACTGGCTGAGAAGCAGACCGCCAACAATCGTGATGCCCAGTGGGCGCCGCAATTCCGCGCCTGTACCTGATCCCAATGCCAGCGGCAGACCTCCGAGCAATGCCGCCATGGTCGTCATCATGATGGGACGGAAGCGCAGCAGGCAGGCCTGAAAAATTGCTTCTTCGGGCGGTTTGTGTTCCTCGCGCTCGGCCTCAAGGGCAAAGTCGATCATCATAATCGCGTTCTTCTTCACGATGCCAATCAGCAGAATGATGCCGATCAGAGCGACCACCGTGAGATCGTTCCCCGTAAGTTGCAAAGCCAAAATAGCGCCCACGCCTGCTGACGGCAGCGTGGAGAGAATCGTGATCGGGTGAATGTAGCTCTCATACAAGACGCCGAGCACGATGTAGACCGTGATAATGGCGGCAAGAATGAGGAACGGCTCGCTGGCAAGAGAATTCTGGAATGCCGCCGCGGTTCCTTGAAAAGAGGCGTGGATGCTGGCCGGCAACTGGATATCTTTTTCGGCCTGCTGAATGGCAGTTGTCGCTTCGCCCAGGGACGCTCCCGGCGCGAGATTAAATGATAGTGTGACCACTGGAAATTGTCCCTGGTGGTTGATGGCGAGAGTAGTGCTGGCGGATTGCATCCTGGTAAACGCCGTGATCGGAACGGGCGCTCCGCTGGTTGAGGCCGTGGCAGCGTTGGCGCTTGGTGCTCCGGAGTTTGGGATGGTACTGCTGGGACGAACATATACATCGCTCATCTGATCCGGTGTCCGCGCAAAAGAGGGCAGAACTTCCAGCACCACGTGATACTGATTCAGCTGCGTGAAGATGGTCGAAACTTGCCGCTGTCCAAATGCGTCGTAAAGCGTATTGTCGATCGCCTGTGGCAGGATGCCAAGGCGCGATGCTGTGTCGCGGTCGATCACAATGTTCGTCCTAAGGCCGCCGTTGAGCTGGTCCGTGGCAACATCGCGCAGTACCGGCGACGCACGTAGTTTCTCGATGAGCTTCGGAGTCCACTGCGTGAGTTCCTGCGCGTCCGCATCCTCAATCGAGTACTGGAACTGAGTGCGGCTCACGCGATCCTCAACAGTTAAGTCCTGCACAGGTTGCATGTAGAGGGTGATGCCTTCCACCTGTGCCAATGCTGGCTGCAGTCGCCGGATGATCGCAGATGCGTCATCGCTGCGCTGATCGCGCGGCTTCAGGTTGATCTGAATGCGGCCACTATTTGGAGTGGTGTTCGTGCCATCCACGCCGATGAAGGATGACAGGCTGTCAACGTCTTTATCCTGGAGAATTACTTTCGCCAGTTCCTGCTGGCGCTGGGACATAGCGCCAAACGAAATATTGTCAGGTGCTTCTGAAATTCCAAGAATCACGCCCGTGTCCTGCACCGGAAAGAATCCCTTGGGAACCACTACATAAAGAACGAGGGTCAGCACCAATGTTCCGAAGGTTACCAACAACGTTGCGGTCTGATGCTTCAGTACCCACTTCACCGTGCGACCGTAAAACGCTACGACACGGTTGTAGTAATTTTCCGTGACGTCGTAAAAACGCCCTTTCTCACCTTCCTTGCGATGCTTGAGGAGTTTGGCGCACATCATCGGCGTCAAACTCAAAGAGACTGCCGCCGAGACCAAAATCGTCACCGCTAATGTCACTGCGAATTCGCGAAAAAGCCGGCCTACAATATCGCCCATGAATAGCAACGGGATCAGCACGGCGATAAGAGAAACTGTGAGGGAGACGATGGTGAAACCAATCTGCCCCGATCCCTTAAGAGCCGCATCCAGAGGCGTATCTCCGGCTTCGAGGTAGCGGTCAATATTTTCGATCATGACGATGGCATCGTCCACCACAAAGCCAGTGGAGATCGTCAACGCCATGAGCGTGAGGTTATTCAGGCTATAGCCCAGCAGGTACATCACGCCAAAAGTTCCAACAATCGAGAGCGGGACTGCGACGCTGGGAATAAAAGTCGCCCGCAAATTTCGCAGGAAGAAGAAAATAACGATGACCACAAGAACGATGGTCAAAGCCAACTCGAACTCAACGTCCTTTACCGAAGCGCGAATGGTAGTGGTGCGGTCGGTGAGGATCTGTACTTTTACCGCCGACGGCAACGACGCTTGCAACTGCGGTAGCAGTTTCTTGATGCGGTCGACGACGCTGATGATGTTTGCCCCGGGCTGGCGCTGAATGTTCACGATCACAGCCGGAGTAGTATTCATCCACGCAGCGAGCAGCGTGTTTTCCGTGCCGTCGATGACGTTCGCGACGTCGCTGAGCCGCACCGGAGCGCCATTGCGGTAAGCGATTACGATGGGCTTGTACTGGTCACTGGTAAACAGTTGATCGTTAGCGCCGATTGTGTACGACTGGCGGGTCCCATCAATTACACCTTTCGCCTGATCGACATTGGCCTGGGCCATCGCCGTGCGAATATCTTCCAGGCTCAACCCGTAGGAGGCCAGTTGCGTCGGGTTCACCTGCACGCGGACCGCGGGCTTCTGTCCCCCGCTGATCGAAACCAGCCCCACTCCCGGCAGTTGCGAAATTTTCTGCGCCAGCGCGGTGTCGGCGAGATCCTCCACCTTAGACAGCGCCAACGAGTCCGAGGTCAAAGCCAGCGTAACGATAGGCGCATCGGCCGGATTCACTTTGTTATAGATCGGAGGATTGGGCAAATCCGTAGGCAGATAAGTCGATCCCGAATTGATGGCCGCCTGCACCTGCTGCTCTTCGACGTCAATGTTCTGATCAAGAGCAAACTGCAGAGTGATTACAGAACTCCCAAACGAACTCGTCGAGGTCATCTGGCTCAGTCCCGGAACCTGACCGAACTGTCGCTCCAGCGGCGACGTGACCGACGACGCCATCACATCAGGATCGGCGCCGGGATAAAAAGTGACGACCTGGATGGTGGGGTAGTCGACTTCCGGCAACGCGGAGACGGGCAACTGAAGAAACGCCACCCACCCTATCAGCAGCACGCCCACCATCAATAGCGTGGTCGCGACCGGCCGGAGAATGAATAAGCGAGAAGGAGTCATGAACCTGGAGTTCCTGAAGCGGACCTTCCCGTGCCAGGTGTTCCCGGGGCGCTGCCGTTGCCGTTCCCTCCGCTCGGGGTATTCCCGGGATTGCTGTTCCGCGGTTCGACCTTGCTTCCGGTTTGCAATTTATCCTGGCCGTCGGTCACGACAATGTCTCCGGGATTGAGGCCGCTCGTGATGGTCGTGAGATTGCCCTGAGTCAGCGAGATGGCCACAGTGCGCGCCTCCACCGACTTGTCGGGCTTTAGCGCGTATACAAACGTTCCCTGCGGACCGCGCAGAATTGCGGCCGTAGGAAGCACCGTGCTGTTTTTTCGAGTCTCCAAAAGCAGATTCGCATTGACGAACTGGTTGGGCCAGAGCTGGCTGTCTTTGTTATCGAAGACTGCCTTAAGTTTCGCGGTGCCCGTCGTCTGATCGATCTGGTTGTCGATGGTCTGCAGTTTGCCGGCCGCCAGCTTGGTTTGATTGTCGCGGCTGTAGGCTTCCACCGGAAGGGTCGATTTTTTCATGTGCTGCGAAACTGACTGTAACTGGTCTTCGGGCAGGGTGAAGATCACCGCAATCGGCTGCAATTGCGTGAGGATCAGCATCGGGTTGGTATCGGAAGCATGCACGATATTTCCCGGGTCCACCTGTCGAAGCCCTATCCGTCCGGCAAAAGGAGCGGTGATGTGGCAATAAGTGATCTGCAGCCTGGCGTTATCGATCTGAGCCTGGTCGGTGCGCACCTGGCCCTCGAGTTGATCCGCCGTCGCTTTTTGCGTGTCGACCTGTTGCTGCGCAATACTGCCGGAGGGAATCAGCGAGGTGTAGCGATCGAGATTAAGTTTTGCATCGCGTAGTGTGGCTTGATCCTTGAACAGTTGGGCTTGCATCTGTTCCAGTTGCACCTGAAAAGGGCGAGGATCGATTACGATTAGCAACTCACCCTGCTTCACATTCTGACCTTCCCTTACATTCACCTGCATGATCTGGCCGTCGACACGGCTCTTGATGTTCGCGGTGTTGAAGGCGGTTACGGAGCCGAGTCCCGTGAGATAGACCGGCACATCCTGCTGCTGCACCTTTGCCACTGCGACTGACACCGCACGCGGCGCCGCGGCTTGGGCCTTCTGCTGCTTGGAATCGGAACCGCTGCAGCCGAAGAGAAGAAGTGTGCAACCCACCAGGATAGCTGGAGCCAATACGGGCCACATCCAGCGAATGAGGAGCGCGAGTTTATCAGGGGGCGAATTCGAATCGCTAATCTTCAAGATCTTATATTCCCATTGCGACACTTCCAAGGATTGGCGGAAAACCGCCTTTGGTTAGACGTATTCATTGTCGACTCGGTTGTGAGACCTCTTACCCAGGAAAACGCTAGCGGACCGTCGTACGCCGACAGGCCGTCGCCCAACGCTGAAGAAGCCAGGTAGGCACCGAACGCAGATGCATAGTAATACCGTACTTAGCCAGCATCAACTGCGGCGTGCAGGAGGTCAAGGGTGGGGCGAAGGTTTTACAAATCTTTACCGCCTTTGACGGGGCCTTTACGGTTTTGACGGCTGCAGGGCTGATGGCACCGGGTGTAGGGATTCGTAAGCTGCAATCTCGGGTTCGTGCTGCAGGGTGAGCCCTATGTCGTCCAAACCCTCGAGCATGCAATGACGAACGAATTCATCGATTGGAAAGTTTGCGCGGAATCCCTGATCGTCGCGAACCTCGCAGCGCTCAAGGTCAATCGTAAGTTGGTAATCTTCGATCTCGCGGGCGCGTCGCATTACGTCAGCGGCTTCATTCTCCCGCAGAAGCACCGTAAGGAAACCATTCTTCGTGCCGTTGTTGGCGAAGATGTCGGCAAAGGAAGAGGAAATCACGGCGCGGAATCCAAAATCCGCCAGAGCCCATATCGCATGCTCGCGTGAAGAGCCGCAACCAAAGTTCTTTCCGGCAACCAGGATGCTCGCGCCCTTGTAGCGCGGCTCGTCCAGAACAAACCCCGCGTCCTTCTTCCCTTCGGCGGAGAACCGCCAGTCGTGAAAAAGAAACTCGCCGAAGCCGGTTCGCTCAATACGTTTCAGAAACTGTTTGGGAATGATCTGGTCAGTGTCGATGTTCACGCGGTCGAGGGGCGCCACACGTCCGCGATGGGTGCGAAAAGGTTTCATTATGTGGTCCCCGCCATCATTGGAATTTCCAATTTCGAATATCCGTGAAGTGTCCGGCGATGGCCGCCGCCGCCGCCATCATTGGACTCACCAGATGAGTCCGCCCGCCGCGTCCCTGCCGTCCTTCAAAATTGCGGTTGCTGGTGGAAGCGCAACGCTCACCCGGCTGCAAAATATCGGGATTCATGCCCAGGCACATCGAGCATCCCGATTCGCGCCACTCGAATCCGGCGTCCAGAAAAATCTGGTGCAGTCCTTCCTGCTCCGCCGCGTGTTTTACCCTCTGCGATCCCGGAACCACCATGGCGCGCACATTGCCGCTAACGTGATGACCCCGCGCCACGCGCGCCGCTGCCCTGAGGTCTTCAATGCGCGAATTGGTGCACGACCCAATGAATACGCGGTCGATCCCAATATCTTCGATGCGCTTGCCCGGCTCAAGCCCCATGTACTGCAAGGCAAGCTCGGTTGAGTGCCGATCCGATTCCTTTAAGCCACTGGTATCAGGCACGCGGCCTGTCACGGGAGCCACCATTCCGGGATTCGTTCCCCAAGTCACAAATGGAGAAAGCTGCGCGGCGTCCATCTCCACAACTTTGTCGAAAGTCGCTCCCTCTTCCGATGGCAAGCAGCGCCAGCGTTCGACTGCCTTCTCCCATTCGATTCCGCTTGGGGCGAAGCGCTTACCCTTCACGTACGCGAATGTTGTTTCATCCGGAGCAACCATTCCGGCCCGCGCTCCGGCTTCAATGCTCATATTGCACAGCGTCATGCGGCCTTCCATCGAAAGAGCGCGTACTGCCGAGCCCGCATATTCGATCACATGGCCGGTGGCGCCGTCGGTCCCAATCTGTCCGATGATTCCTAGTGCCAGGTCCTTTGCGGTCACGCCCTCTTCCAGGCGACCCCGCACGTCGATCTTCATGGTCTTTGGTGTCTGTTGGGCCAGACACTGCGTTGCCATGACGTGCTCAACTTCCGACGTTCCAATGCCGAAGGCAAGTGCGCCGAACGCGCCGTGGGTGCTGGTGTGGCTGTCGCCGCAGACGATGGTCATTCCCGGCTGTGTCAGTCCCAACTCCGGACCGATCACGTGCACAATCCCCTGGTCGGGCGAATCCATGTCAAACAGCCGCACGCCGAATTCCTTACAGTTGGCCTGGAGCGCCGCAATCTGTTTTGCGGCGATGAGGTCGATGATAGGAGTTCCCCGCGGCTCTGTTGGAATATTGTGGTCGACTGTCGCCACAGTGCGTGAGGGCTGTCTCAGTTTTCTTCCCGAGACGCGCAAGCCCTCGAATGCCTGCGGCGAAGTAACTTCATGCACCAGATGCAGATCGATGTAAATGATCGGAGACCGGCCGCTTGGTTGCGCCACCAGGTGCGCATTCCATATCTTCTCGAAGAGTGTTCGCTTGGATGACATAACTTTAGAAGGCCCGAGGCGTGCTTGGCCACGAAAACCACGCCCATCTAGTTTTTCACAGCGCGCGGAAGCGAGCAAGCAGCCAGGCTGGAACAAACCTCCTGCCACCGACTCCGCTCTCTCGTGTCGAACTCCTCGGTGTTCTCCGCGCGGAGGGCGCGGAGCTATCGCAGTCGGACGTTGCTCTCGGGTATCATAGAATCATCGTCCCATGATCAACAGCAAGCGCATAGCGGTGGTTATGCCCGCTTACAATGCGGGAAAGACCCTTGAGGTCACCGTCGGCGAGGTGCCGGACCTGGTCGACATCCGAATTCTGGTGGACGACCGCAGTTCTGACAACACTGTCGACCTGGCGCGCCGTCTCGGCTTGCTGGTCTTCCAGCATGATCGCAATTACGGTTACGGCCGCAACCAGCAGACCTGCTATCGCGAGGCCCTGGCGGCGGGCGCTGACGTTGTCATCATGCTTCACCCGGATTACCAATACACCCCTCTGCTGATTACCGCCATGGCCAGTATGGTGGCTTATGACGTCTATGACGTCGTGCTGGGCTCGCGCATTATAGGTGGGACGGCACTTCGCGGGGGCATGCCCTTCTACAAATACGTTGCGAACCGGCTGCTCACGGCATTTGAGAATATTTTTCTGGGCGTAAAGCTTTCTGAATACCACACGGGATATCGCGCCTTCAGCCGCCGGGTGCTGACCGAACTGCCGCTGCTGGAGAATTCCGACGACTTCGTCTTCGATAACCAGATGCTTGCCCAGTGCGTACACTTCGGCTTTCACATTGGAGAAGTGTCGTGTCCCACGAAGTATTTCGAAGAAGCTTCGTCCATTAACTTCAGGCGCAGCGTGAAATACGGTTTTGGAGTTCTCGCAACCACAATGCAGTTCGCATTGCAGAAAATTGGCTGGATGCATTTCCCGCGCTTCAGCGATCAGGGCCGGAAGCTTGATCCTGCTTATACCGAGTATTACGCCAGCCGCACAGAAACCGCGCGACCCGCATAAGCAGATATACCCCTTAAGGAATCCGGCAGATCCGGACGGCACTATTCTGATAGGCGCAATCGAGTCCGACAACTCCGGGCTGTTGTAGCACGACCCAGTTCACACCTGATTTTTTTTTCAATCGGGAGAAGTCTTCTAACTGAAAACTCTTCCACGGTGTTTGTGCTTGTACCTGGGACCACCATTCCTCTGCCAGGGGTGGAAACATACTCACCACCCCGTCATCTTTCACCCTGTCAGCCAGCCGGCTTCGCTGGGCCAGGCAGCGGAATCCAATTTCATCCTCGCCTTCGATACCCATGTAATCGGGATCCAAGGCGAAGAGCGCGTCTATGGGAGTGTTCTGCCGGACCCAAACAAACGCCTGTGCCCACTCATTTTTTGGCGAGGCCCAGGGCCACTCCACATGCGCACTTGCTGGAAAGATTGACCGCTGCACCACAAACATCCCCAGACCTAAAGGCACAAGTAATAGGAGCCAGCGCCATATTTGATTCTTGAGCACGAACTCGGCAAGAAAGCCGCCCATCATGACGAACATCACGATATATAGAAGATGCAGGCAGCGCATGGGCTGAAGTCGTGCCAGGGTTTCAAGTCGTGCCGGTAAATCAACGGCCAAAGAAACAGCCAGATAAATCAGGCCATATATCACGAAAGCGCGGCTTACGCGTTCGATATTGGACCACTGCCGAGTGCGAGCCATCCGGCGAAACCACCACAGCAACAGCAGGGGCGCGACAAGTCCGAGCCACTCATACCATTGCCACTTCTGAATGTAGAAATAGGCATGATGTTTTGCCACTTCGTGATATATCGCCGAGGATGCCGGGGCCAGAGGGATCCCCAGCCAAAACGCCTGCGTTAGCCCTGCCCTCTTCTTCCAATGGCCTTCGAATCTTTCCATCACCAGGAACAATACACAAAACGAAAATGGGAACACCCACATAAGCGGATGTACGCAGGCTGCGAACAGCAGCCACAACAAAGCCTGCGCGTATCTTTTCTCCAGAGTTCGCGCCACAATAAAAATTCCGGCGAATGCCGCCAGATTTCGCGGGTTGAGGTACTGATCCACAATGTAGAGCGCGGTTCCCGCCACCGGAATGGTTAATAGCGCAGCGACTAGACAAACTCCTCCCCACCGTGCGCCTGCATTCTGAAAAAACAAGCCGCCTAATTCCCAGCAGGCAAGCAACAGAAGAAAAATGGACGCTGCCTGCCACACAAAGAGGCCGAACTCAAAGGGCAAATGACTGACACGAAGTGAAAACGCAACCAGATTAGGGAAGAACGTCAGACTGGCGTGCGACCGGAAAAACTCCTGGCCCACCGGAAACAATTCCGGATGCAGTATCTTCTCGATCCCGGGCAGATAGATTTCCGCGTCTTCCGCGAACGGATGGTATCCATGCACCAGAACTGCGCCCGCAGTCAGGAGCGTTAGCCGGGACACCAGCTTCCATCTCGATAGGTGGGAGTCAATCAAGGAGTTTAACGGCCAATTCTACCCTAGTGACACTGAAGCGTGGGATCCTCCGAACGTGCAAACCGGAGTAACATTTGCGTCGATGAGTCGTGACCGCTACGTAGTAGCATCTAAGTCACATGGCCGCCGCTCTTATGCCCGAACGCCTTCGGCCCAACATGGCCATCGGCGAAATACTGAGCTTCGCCTACGATACTTTTTGCAGCAATAAAATTCGTTTCATCCTCACCGCGTTGGGCATGGTGATAGGCACAGCCTCCCTCATCTTGGTCGTCACCATCGGAATGACTGGACGACAATATGTCCTCTCCCAAATACAGGCAATTGGGACCAATGAAGTGTGGGCGGAATACCTGGGCGGTGCGCCCCACATCAGTAACTCCAATCCTGATCCGCTCACTATCGAAGATCTGCAGGCCGTCCAACAGCAAGTGCCCGGCATCGTTGCTTCCTCGCCCGTGACTCAACTTTCCGACCGCGTGCCCATCGGTAACGGCAAGGAAAAAGATGTATCCATTCTCGGTGTCAGTCCTGAATACGTCAGGGTTCGCAACCTGGTAATTCCTTCGGGAAGGTTTTTCGATCGGGAGGATTCGCAGGCCCACAACAAGGTCGGCGTAATCACGGAAAAAATGGCTACTGAGGTCTACGGTTCACCGCAAGCCGCCGTAGGTAAGGTAATCAAGCTCACGGGGCTGCCTTTCACCATCATCGGAACTTTCAAGGAGAGGGTGGAAACTTTCGGCCAGTCCGAAATTGTCGATAACACAATGCTGATCCCGTACTCCGTGAGCCGCTACTTCATGGAGGTTCCCAGCGTTAAGCTCCTGTACTTCTCCCTGGAAGACCCCTCGATGGTGATTTCAGCCACGGCGCAGATCAAACGGGTCTTGCAGTCGCGGCATCGTGCCGAGTCGGTTTATGACGTTTCCAATCTCACTGCCCTGCTTTCCATGGCGGACCGTATTGCCTCCGGATTGACGTGGGTTCTTCTTCTAGTTGCCATGGTCACTCTGTTAGTGAGCGGCATCGGGATAATGAATATCATGCTGGCGACAGTGACCTCGCGCATCCGCGAAATCGGGATTCGCAAGGCCATCGGCGCCACCAATCGCGAAATCCGTTTTCAGTTTCTGGCCGAGGCAATCCTGATCTCCCTGATCGGAGGATTCGCCGGCATCGTGATTGGCCTCGCTATCCCTTACTCGGTACGTTTCCTCACCGAGTATCGAATTCCGATTTCGGGCTTATCCGCGATCATCGCCATTATCGTGTCTTCAGTGGTGGGGGTAATTTTCGGAACCGTCCCGGCCGGTCGCGCCGCCCAGCTCGATCCTGTGGAAAGCTTGCGCTACGAGTAACATCAAGTTAACCCGCTGACTATTAAGGTCTTAGTCGCGAATCAGTCAATTGCTGAATCGCCGAGATGCGTCATGCAACGAAAAAGTTGCATTTTCCACCTAATCCAAAGTAATATGCATTACGGAGCTTGATAGTAGGTTCCCAGTGTTCTAGACCCTGTACCGCTAAACCCTAACTTCCAAATTGCAGTTCAGCTTGTGCAAAACATAAGAGGCCGCCTGTCAGCCTCCGTCCCGGTTCGGAGAGTTCAATATGGCGTGGTACGCATACTGCCTTACCGAGCACCAGACCCTTCCTAACGGCACCCGTTCCCGACGCCCTTTCGTAATTGAGAATGTTCAAGGCGTGAACGGAGCCCCTGTCCTCAGCTATCCCAGTGGCGAGTTTGCTGTGATCGTGAGCGAGTACGACCAGAATGCCGGACAACTTGATCAGAAGTCGGCCATCGAGCACGCCCGCGTCGTTAGCGGCTGCTTCCGCAACTCCACTGTCCTCCCATTCCGTTTCGGAACCATCTTCGAGAGCGATGACGCACTCCGCCAGGCTGTCCGGGTAAACCGGCGCGCTTTCGGATTGAGTGTCGCCCGGCTCCGCGGAAAGAGCGAGATGCACATCAAGCTGACGGTCACCGACGGCTCGCTGCGCGAAGCGATGATCGAAGTAGTTCTGCCCGATACCGTTGGCGGCGACTACCTTTCTAAACTTCGCGTCAAAGCCTCCCGCGACCGTGAGCGCCAAACCAAAGCCCGCGCGCTTTCGGTTCAGGTGCATAAACTATTTAATCCTCTGGAAGAAGAAGTGAGCTGCAAGAAAGTCGCCCCCCAGGGCATGCTCATCGACATTGCTCACCTTATCGATAACAAGTCGCTCGAAAAGTATCAGAACCGCTATAGCGCCGCCGCCAAACAGTTGAAGAACTGCGAAGTGGCGATCAGCGGACCTTGGCCTCCTTACCACTTCCTACCCGGGAAGCTGCGCACGGTGGCGGGGAACAGCTAAAACATCATCGGGCCGTCGTTGCCATGCCACGACGGCCCGGTCACATTGGCAAAACCCATGCCCATGCAGTGAATGTGCAGTCTTCTGCACTTCGCCGGGAAGCCTTCTTCGTCAGGGCGTTAAGCTCCTTCAACAGCGTCATCCCGCTAAAACTAGCCTGATCAGACACTTAGAAGCTAACATCCTCCTCGCGACGCAGTTGGCGTCTTTTGGCTCGGCAAGTGCTACTTCTCAAGGTACTAAGAGGCCGCAAACCCGAAGCAATGACCTTCACTCTCATCTCTCGTCAACATTTCCCGAAGTGGCGTTCGGCTTGTTCGATCGGTCACTTCAAGCGCCTTTCCTGACATCGCCTTCCAAATTTGACCTCTTGAATTGTGGCCCCAGAAATGGGGCCGCTTTTTTGCTCCGCGAAGCCGTGGATCCTTATTTGCCCGCTCCTCAAACGTGTTTCCAGCCCCGAATCGCCGCAGCGCCTTCAGACGCCTGCCTGAGCGTTCTTTTGCAATCGAAGGATCTCTTCTGACGCGGTAGAAGGAGGTCAAAATTTCCACTCCTTCGACTTCGCTCACGGCAGGCTCTGCCGCAAAGAATGCGACAAAGGTGGGGGCACCCGACGAGCGCCATCGGGTGGGTGTATTAGTGGGTCTCGACCAGTACTGCCGGCTTCGGCAGTCGGCGTCTCCATCCGGCCCTGCGGGGTTTATGTGTCGCGGGCGCCCTCGCCCGCGAATCCGTCCCTCGGCGATACAGCGTCCCTTCTTGACCTGGGAATCCACAACCCGCCGATGGTTATCCGTCACAAATACAAATTGCGGATTTGGCTATGCTGCAGGCAGTTGGCGGGCGGGGGCGCCTACACACCCCACAATGTCCAGTACGCCTCTTGCAAAGTACCGCTACCGGCGCCGTCTTCCGCACTTGCAGCGGGCGGATGCGGATTTGTTCGTCACTTTCTGTACTGCCCGTTTTTCATTGCCGGACGTGGCACGGGATTTGGTTCTGGAACATTGCCTGCGCGAGGGCGGTGTGGCGCGGGCGCCCTCGCCCGCGAACAACCCACTTCCAAGAATCCACTTGCACGCGGCAGTCGTAATGCCCGATCACGTGCACCTGCTTTTGCAGCCGTTGCGCAATGGAGACGCTTGGCCCTTTCCCCTAGTCGCCATCCTGCAATGCCTAAAGAGTGCCACCGCTCATCAGATCAACAAGTTGTTGCATCACGAGGGACCGGTGTGGGAAGAGGAATCCTTCGATCACGTCCTGCGGTCAGATGAGAGCCTGAAAGAAAAAGCTGAATACATCCGGCAGAATCCTGTGAGAAGAGGTTTGGTGCCGAGGCCGGAAGATTGCTGCTGGCTGTGGGTGCGCCCGCGTCGGCCTGCACCCTCGACACTCCATCCCCTGACCAACTCGGCCTTGCCCGCCGCTTTCTCGCGCGAGATTCAGGCACTGCCAGCGTTCGCGGGCGAGGGCGCCCGCGCCACATCACACCACAAAAAGGAAAAGGCCACATTCATTTCTGAATGAGGACTTTATTTAATACCTTAACTTTTCGCGGCTACGATTCAATGAGAAATGAAATAGACGAGGTCTTCGAAGGATTGAACTTTTGTGAAAATCCCGTGGAACCCACGCTGCGTACCGCATGTACTTACACGCATTTGCTCTGACTTCACTCGATTTCGATTTGCTCGTCGACAAATTGCTTATCGGCTTCGTCGGAGCCCGCCAATTCAAACGAATTAGTGATTGCCGCTTTCCCCTGTTCCACGCTGGTGATGACGTAAGAGCATCCGATCCAGTGCGCCTCGGCGAAATCGGTCGACGACCAGCGCGCTGGATGATCGGGGTGAGAGTGATAGAAGCCGACAATGTCCTCGCCGCGCTCGCGACCTTCGCGCTGGATGCGGACGAGTTCACGCGGGTCGATGTTGTAACGGTTTTGAGGCGAGTCGGTTCGGGTATTGCCGCAACGGGCGGTCGAACTCACGCTGCGGATGCCGTTCTCCGCCACCCGGCCGAGAAGCACACCGCAGCACTCGTGTGGATAAGTCTCTTCCCCATGACGGCGAAGGGCGGCGTAGTCTTTGCGTACTATTTTCAGCATGGATGGGAATTGCTGATTGCTGATTTTATTTCTCCGTCCAGAATCTCTCGCTTAGATATTTATCGCCTGAGTCGCACAGGATGGTCACAATCACCGCGGGCTGCGGTTTCCTCACTTGAAGTTGCGCGGCTATCTTGAGGCTGGCGAATATTCCCGCCGCGGCAGAGATTCCCAGTAGCAATCCACATTCGCGCGCGACACGCCGAGCCATAGCGTGAGCATCCTCGGTGGCAATTTCGAGGTTCTCATCAGCCAGCGTGGGATCGTAAATCTTGGGAACGATTGCGCTGGCCATGTGCTTAGCGCCTTCGATCCCGTGGAAAGCAGAATCCGGTTGCAGTGAGATGCAGCGGATGGTGGGATTCAACTCCTTCAGTCTCCGCGTGGTACCCATGAAGGTGCCACTCGTGCCTAGCATCGCAGCAAAATGAGTAATGCGCCCTTCGGTCTGCTGCCAAATCTCGTTCGCCGTTCCGTGATAGTGCGCGAGCCAGTTGGCGTCGCTGGAATATTGGTCCGCATAGAAATACAAATCCGGATGCTTGGCGGCAAGTTCGCGAGCCGCGCGGATCGCTCCATCGGAACCCTCGCCGGGATCGGTATAAACGATGTTGGCGCCGTAAGCGTTCAGGATCTGCTTGCGCTCAACAGAAACATTCGTCGGCATGCAAAGCGTAACCGGGAAGCCCTCAGCCGCACCCAGCATGGCGTAAGCTATCCCGGTATTGCCGCTGGTGGCATCAAGCAGAGTCTTTCCAGAGGTGAACTTCCCTGTACGACGCCCCTCGGCGACGATGCTGGCAACGGCGCGGTCTTTCACCGAGCCCCCTGGATTGTGCCATTCGGCCTTACCCAAAAGAGTTATCCCCGGTAAATCAGCAGTGAGCCGATCAAAACGCAACAGCGGTGTGTTGCCGATACGATCAAGCAGGCTCAGTCCCAGCCGCTCCATCTCGGGCGCGGGCGCACAATGCGCCGGGAACGTTTTCGCCAACTTCGCTGATGTCTGACCCATTTTGAACTATTCTCTCGTGACCATCGTAATATGCAAAGAAGTGCAAAACACGCTATGTAGTATGGTGTCTTTAGATGATACAGATGGCAGGCGGATGCAGCCGTGAATAAGCAGCGCACAGTTTTGGCGCAACCTGCATCTAAAAGATTGGAAGCGTAGACAGAATGTCGAAGGAAATCGAAGCACGAGGTTACGACGAGGCGTTGAACTGGCTGCGCGAGCACGGTTTCGATGTGACCGAAGCGCCCGGCACGAACGGCCGTGTGTTCCTCAGAAAATACAACGTGTCAGCAGCCATCCAGAAGACGCCGGAGGACGGCGTCAAGATTTTCGCCTATCCCGGATACCTGGTCGGCAGCGAGATCTCGAAGCTGGTTAATCGCGGCTATCAGCAATTCCTCAAGAATTCGAAGACTGAAATTCCCGCAACCGCCGACCACCTCAAAGCGTTGCAGTCGTTCGCAGAAGAGCTGAAAGTAGGACTGGGACTGCCCAGCCTTTACAACGAATCCCTCGGAACGGTAAGCGAGTCTTACCAATACGACCGAATTGAGGATCGCGACAAAGCACCAGTCGATCGTCCGAAGCGTCCTTGGGAAGTTGCCGGCAAAGCGGTGGCGAACAAAGCTGTCGCAGCAAAAAAGGGCCGGGCGTAATTCTCAAGAGTCGCAGCCGCCTTTTCTCAAATCTTTCCACTTGATTCCGCCTCCGCCGTGCGAAACTGGTGCGCCCGCATAAACGCCCGGAGGTTTGCATGCGCCAGTCGCTTCTCTACTCTCTGTTTTCCTCCTGCTGTTTGACTGTCGCGCTGCTCACAGCCCAAGCCTTTGCCCAGACCGCATCGGGCGAGTACGGCAATGAAGGAAGAGCGATCGAGCGCGTCCTGCACACGCAACAGGATGCCTGGAATCGCCACGATCTGGAAGGCTTCATGACGGGCTACTGGAATTCTTCAGAGTTGACTTTCTTCTCCGGCGCGACAGAGCAGCATGGATGGCAGGCGACAATTGAGCGCTATCTCGCTACCTATGGAAGTCCCGGACACGAGATGGGAAAGCTGGAATTTTCCGGCCTGCGCATCGAAGTGCTCGGACAGGAGGGGGCCTTTGTGCGCGGTTCGTGGAAGCTAACGATGTCGAATGGCAAGACCCCTCATGGCTTGTTCACCTTGGTGTTCCGCAAATTTTCCGACGGATGGAAGATTGTTCACGATCATACTTCGACGGCAGAGTGATTTGCATATCGCCCGTTGCGGCTATACGCCGCGTTTTGGTCGGACTTGCACTCGCGTACCTTCTGGAAGTTTGCCGTTGACCAACTCGACCATCCCGTTTCGAATCACACCTTCCAGTTCGGTTTGCGTGGCGCTGGCGTTAAGCGGTGGCCGCGGGGGCGAGTCACCCGTTTCCACCTGAGCGGTGCGCCGTCCCATGCCTTTGTCCATGGCTTCGTTTGCCAGGCGGTCGGCATCTCGATTCTGTTCGCGTAAAGCATGACCGATGGAGAACCATTGCAGCTGGGCAATTAATTCTTTGGCGCGGCCATGCAGGTCCTGGAGCGTTGAGTTTTTCACTTTATAGATGCCCTTGATCTGACGGACCAACAATTCCGAATCGCTGATGAGCTTGAGCGCCTTGGGACCATTTTGCAGCGCGTATTCGAGCGCCGCGATCAATCCTTGATACTCGGCAAAATTGTTAGTCTGGTGTCCAAGGTACTCGCTGAGATGAGCGATTTTGTGTCCAGACTGGTCCTGGATGACTACGCCGTAACCCGCAGGGCCAGGGTTGCCGCGCGCCCCGCCATCGCTGTGCGCGATGAGGTAGTGCTCCGGAGGATTCTCGCGAGGGGACTCTTCGCCGTGTGAAAAAAGAGATTTAGTCGCCGAGCGGCGGGGATAAGGCATGCAATCGAGTTTACAACGACGGCAGCTGAGTTCAGCGCCCCGCAGCTAAACGTGTAGCGAGCCGCGGAGGTAGGTTGGCGGCGAAGATGCGATCCTGCGCCGCTTTCAAGTTGTATGGCGCGCGCTGAAAATGGACGATGCGGGCTTCGGTATCGAACAGGGCGTACGCCGCACGCCAGTCACCATCGCGCGGCTGTCCGACCGAGCCGGGATTGATCAGGTAACGCGTGTCCGGCTTAAGTTGCAGCGAGATCGACTCGGCTTGTCCCACCGTTCGGTACTCGGGGCGGAAGCCATCGGGACTATTTCCGTTGGCGAAGAACCCTCCCTGCAGATGGGTGTGGCCAAAGAAAGTCAGCGGAGTGCTCAGCGCCAGTAGCGGCACCAGGGCATCGCCAATTGAAACAATGTACGCATCTTCATCCTCTGGCGAGCCGTGCACGAGTTGCGTCTGAGGACTTCCTTCCAACGAAAGCGGACCATGCGGGAGCGACTTCAGCCAATCGTGATTCTCGGGAGTGAGCTGATCCCGTGTCCACATTGCGGCCGCGGCGGCCATCGGATTGAAATCCTCCATGTCCAGCAGGCCGGTCGCAGCCTTGTCATGATTGCCGCGTACAAAAATGTTTCCTAGGCTGCGCGAGCGATCCACTACTTCATTAGGCGAAGCTCCATAGCCCACAACGTCCCCGAGATTAACCACGGAATCGAATGACGGGGCAGCCGCCAGGCATGCCTCCAGCGCTTCGAGATTGGCGTGAATGTCGCTAAGAAGCAGTATGTGCAATGAACACCAGACGGATGGCGATTATAGAACGAGCCCGAACATAGCGGCTACACAGTCAGTTTATTCCCGGCTGCTTCACATTGCCCTTCGGAGTATCGATTACCGGAGCATTCACCACGGGACACCGGGCCCAGTGCCCGCGTCCGACCTCGATCAGCGGGGGAACTGCACGCGCGCACTCCGGCACCCTCAATCCGCATCGTGGCTCAAAGGCGCATCCCGGTGGCATCGCATGTAAAGGCGGCACCGTTCCTTCTATCGTTCCCAGCGGACGCCCACGCTCGGTCTTCAAATTTGGCACCGCTCGCAACAACCCGCGTGTATAGGGATGCGCGGGAGCCCGAAAGATTTCGTGTCTGTCGCCGAGTTCAACCAGGTTCCCCGCATACATTACCGCCACCCGGTCGGCTACTTGCGAGACTACGGCGAGATCATGCGAAATGAAAAGCATGGCCAATCCGAACTTGGCGCGCAGTTCGGCCAGTAGCTCGAGGATCTGCGCCTGAATGGTCACATCGAGCGCAGTCGTAGGTTCATCGGCGATGAGCAGTTGCGGCCGATTCACGATCGCCATGGCGATCATAACGCGCTGTCGCATGCCGCCGGAAAGTTGATGAGGATAATCGCGCGCCCGACGATCGGAATCGGGGATTGCGACATCCGTCATTGCCTGAACCGCCAACTGTGCAGCTTTGCTTTTGGAATGCGATCCGTGAGCCAGTACCGCCTCGGCAATTTGATCTCCTACCCGCATCACCGGATTGAGCGCAGTCATGGGCTCCTGAAAGATCATGGCAATACGCGATCCGCGCAATTCGCGCATAGAGTCGGCGGAAACCGCGGCGAGATCGCGAGCCGAGCCGTTCTCCCCAAAGAATATCTCGCCCGAAACCCTCGCCTGCGGCGGAAGCAGCCGCATGATCGCCAAAGAGGTGATCGACTTGCCGGAACCAGATTCGCCCACAAGTCCCAGAACTTCGCCGGCAGCGACGGAGAAGCTGAGGTCGCGTACGGCGGGAAGTGTCCGTGTGGGCAAAGCCACGCCCGTCTGTCCGGCCGTGTGCAGGGCGGCAGTGGGGAACGCAATGTTCAAATTGCGGACATCGAGAAGCGGAGACACGATGTCATGTTAGCAGCGTTCCAGCGGGTCTTAGGGGCTAGGTCGTAGATATAGAACTTCAGATGCCGCCGCGCGTTGATACAAAGAACTTACGGTCCACGCTGAGACATAAGACCTACTGTCCCAAAATCAGCGGCAGCCCGTTTTTGCTGTTTCCGATGACAACGACTTTTGAGTTAGGGCTCTTCGCCAGATTCTCCGTAGCTTCGATGCCCTTCCATTCCAACAGCGATGGTGTGATGCCCTGCGCCACAATCTGTTGGAAGTCGCGTACTCCGGCGGCTTCGATGCGCTTGCGCTGAGCTTCCTGAGTTTCTTTCTGCAGACGGAAATTCATGGCCAGCGATTCCTGTTCGGCCTGCTGCTTGGCCTCGATGGCGGACTTAAGCGTGGTCGGTAGTTGAATGTCGCGCAACAAGACATTTTCAACTGTCAGCCCTCGCTGATTAAGTTGTGTACTCACTTGATCGAAAATCTGTTTCGCAACCATCTCGCGCTCGCCGGTGTACAGAGCGTTCGCGGTATGGGAGGCAGTGGCTTCGCGAATGGCGGAGCGCAGCGTGGGCTCGACGACGACGGTTTCGTAATCAGCCCCGATCTTCTGGAACACGTCTGCGGCGCGGTCCGGATTGAGATGGTAGATGAGCGACGTATCGAGGCTCATCATCAGACCTTCGCTGGAAGGTACGCTGGCGGATTCCTTCAGGGTCTGGGTCTGAACGGAAAGTTCGTTATTGGTTTTCAACGGATTAATGAGATGGATACCCTCGCCCAGAGTCTCGCCCGTCTGCACTTTGCCGAAAAGCGTCAGCACGCCAACCCGTCCGGTGCCCACCCTGGTGACGGAACTGAACAGCAAAATCACCACCAGAAATGCGGCTACGCCCAGCCCGATCAGGCGCAGCATTCCGGCTCCGCCGCCACCATCAATAATCCTGCCTCGCGCCGGATCAAAAATTGTCATCGTAGTTGTCCCCCGGCTGATTCTAGGACGAAGCGGCCGCCGCCGTAAGTAACTCCTCTGGAACCAAGTCTCAGCGCCCCTGAATCTTCACATTCTGCCAAAGCATCTCTATGCTTATACCTATGAGCAAGATTCACATTCCTACGCCACTGCGACAATATGTGGACAAGCAATCAACCGTCGACGTGAAAGCTGCCACGGTGGGCGAAGCCATTACCGCCCTCGTCGCGCAGCATCCCGAACTGCATCGCCATCTTTATACGGAGGAAGGAAAGTTACGCGCTTTCGTCAACCTGTATCTCAATGACGAGGATATCCGCTACTTGCAGAAAGAGGCTACCGCGGTAAAGGAAGGTGATAACATTTCCATTGTGCCTTCTATCGCCGGCGGGGCCGCCTGAGGCGGATCTGCCGTCGTTTGGGTCTAAGGATCAAGAATTGAAACCTCGCTTCACAAGCCGCTGTTGTTGCAATCTCTGCTGTTAGTTGCTTGGATCCCGATAGCGCAATCTGCAAAATTTAAAAGGATTTTATGGCTACGATCACCACCGAACTTCCCGTCACCTTAAGCAAAGACGAAATCCTGCGTTACTCACGCCACCTGATCATGCCCGAGGTCGGTATGGAGGGGCAGCAGAAGCTGAAGGCTGCGCGCGTACTGTGCATCGGCACGGGAGGCTTGGGATCTCCGCTGGCTTTATATCTTGGAGCTGCCGGCGTGGGCACGCTCGGCCTGGTCGACTTCGACGTGGTCGATTACACCAACCTGCAGCGGCAGATCATTCACTCCACCGCCGACGTCGGCCGAAAGAAACTGGATTCCGCCGCCGATAAGCTGACCGCGATCAATCCTTTCTTGAACATTCGCAAGTTCGACACTCGCCTGAGCAGCGAGAACGCGCTTGAGATTTTTCGCGACTTCGACATCATTGCGGACGGCACCGATAACTTTCCCACTCGATATCTGGTGAATGACGCTTGCGTGCTCACGGGCAAACCCAACGTTTATGGCTCGATCTTTCGCTTTGAGGGCCAGGCCAGCGTCTTCGCAACGAAAGATGGCCCGTGCTACCGCTGCCTGTATCCGGAGCCGCCGCCGCCCGGGCTGGTACCTTCCTGCGCCGAAGGCGGAGTGCTCGGCATTTTGCCGGGTCTTGTCGGCGTGATGCAGGCGACGGAGGTTATCAAATTAATTCTTGGGGCGGGCGAACCGCTTATCGGACGGCTGCTTCTGATCGACGCGCTGGGCATGAAGTTCCGCGAACTCAAGCTGCGCAAAAATCCTGATTGCCCGGTCTGTGGCACGCATCCCACGGTAACCAGCCTGATAGACTACAACCAATTCTGCGGCATTCGCGGGGAGGAAAAACCGGTGGAAGCAGGCATTCCCGAAATTCAAGTCGAAGAGTTGAAGCGTCGTTTGGATGCGAAAGAAGATCTTTACGTCCTCGACGTACGCGAGCCCCACGAATACCAGATCTGCAACATCGGCGGACATCTGATTCCACTGAACGATCTGCCGAAGCGCGTGAACGAACTCGACTCCAGCCGCGAAATCGTCGTCCACTGCAAAATGGGTGGACGCAGCGCGAAAGCCGTTGCCTTCCTGCAGCAGTCTGGGTTTAAGAAGGTGCACAACCTTACCGGCGGAATCAATGCCTGGGCCGAGCGCGTGGATCCCAAGGTTCCGAAGTACTAAAGGAATTGCTAGGGGCTACGGCGAATTGGGATGCACGGTCTGAGGGTACGCCTGGGGGCGTGCGATGCTAGTCTCTACGTCCGAGAGATTGACCGATAGTCACATCCGTCAAGACGAAAAGCCGCCCGAAGCCCGATTCGGGATGAAATTTCGAGTATTCGCTCGGTGATCACTTGACAGGGTCGCGCCGCGACCCCACAATCCCTTCGCGCCGCCTTTCGCGAAAGTAATTGTTCTTCCCTCCGAGAAGGGCCGTGCCAGGCCCCGTAACTATCCAAACAGAATACGAGTCTTCACAGGACGGGTGTGACTGCTTACCGCAGTCGCATTCTTGCCCTGCCGACTCTGGAGGCGTATGAAGAAACTGATCGTGGTTGTACTATGCTTTGCGATTCCGCTTACGGTTCTCGCCAGTGACAACGGTTACAAGGTTACCTATGACGGAGGATCGATCTCCGATACCAAGGCGGGAACTGGTATGAAGTTGTTTATTGAGTCGAACCAAGTTCGACTCGTAAGAGATAAAGGCGACGTGATAACAATACCCTCGGCGGCTGTTACCGAGATCAGCTATGGCCAAGATGTCCATCGAAGGGTGGGCGCGGCGATCGGCCTTGCTGTGGTCTCGCTCGGAATCGGAGCACTTATGGCTCTCACCAAATCGAAGAAGCACTTCGTCGGATTGACATGGGTCGACGGCGACAAAAAAGGCGGCTTTGCAATGCAATGCGATAAGAACGATTACCGAGGAGTGTTGGCAGGACTCGAAGGCGTTACGGGCAAGAAGGCCGTAAATTCAGATGCCATGACAGTGAAGAACTAGGTATCAAGAAAAAGGGAGCACGATTCTGTGCTCCCTGTAATTTTTCCTTTGCTCCAGTTACTTGCTCGACCCGGCCTGCATTCCTTCGCTGGCCTCATTCAACTCTAGCGCGAATTTCTTCCCGTGGAAGCGAAGACCGGCCAGGGAGTTCGGTCCGCTGTCATTTTTTCGAGTTACCGCAGCATCGTTGTCGGCTGGACTCTGCAGGTCCACCAGGTGCGCGGGCACCTTCGCAAGCACGTTTTTGCCCTGCATGATGCTTAGTTCAACGTTGGGACCGCTGCCTTCCCACTGAACTCTGTAGTCCCCCGCCTTCAGCTTTGTTCCGTTAACCAGAGTGGGATTGTTTAGTTGCAAACTGGCTTTCGTTGCCGCCAGAGCGCTTGATGCCAATAACAACGCCAAGCCCATCACCAGACTTTTTGATACTGTCGCGAACTTCATAGCTGCTCCTTAAGTTGTTCCCCGAATCATGTCGGCGGAACGGTTGGGGCGGCCCGGTTCACGACTTGCGCGAGAAAACCTTTGTGTTTTGCCGCGAATCGCCTACAATGCAACCGCCGGGGTTCAGCCGAGAGGCCGAAAGGCTAGTCGTGCTGTGAGCGGGGGTCTTCTCACCTGGGCCGCCAAACCGAAAGTGAGAGAATCCCCGAAACCCCGCAAATTTTTTCGTCAAAAACTCCGGCCTGCTTCACCTCCGCACTGTCTTCTTCCCACTACTACGGAGGCGCCTCATCGAAAGTTCCGTGGAGTACGTTCGTGCCGCTGATAACTTTCGATTACACACCTATGGACGAATCGTCCGCATTTCGGGTAGCAAGAAAGCACGGCGAATTAGTAATCAAAAATATGGAACAGCAACCGTGTGTTCTGTTTCGAATCGAACGTGGGAAGTATTTTTCGAGCAAGCACGCACCGTGATTCCGATCAACTCTTGCGCCTGTAATGTATCGGCCACTGGACCTGCCACGTTTTGCCACCATCTCGAGAAGCTTCCCAGCTCCAGTCCAATTCGTTCGCGGAAATATTTTTCCATACCATGCGCTGCAGCGTTTTTGTTCCATCTTTCCCGATGGCTTCGCGCTGCAGAATGAGCTGCCTATCTTTGAACTCTCCGACAAAATCGAGATAGCCGCCCTCGTTGTCGACCCACGTCTGTTTCCACTTGCCGGCTCGCGCGTCGAAGGTGGAAACGCTGGTTCCACGCAAGTGCTGATCTTGTGCAGAGAAATTCTCCTGCACCACGCAGCCATCGAGTATGCGCTTGATGCTGTTCGAGCCGTGGCCAATTTCGCCGGACTTCTGTCCCTGCCATGTGAGGTCCCACTCGCCGATCCAGAAATCAAATTGCCGCTGTTCGGCAATGCTGCACGGATTCGGCTTTGCCTGGGTGGTTGACTCTTGTGAGAGAAGAATCGAGGAAAAAAGCGACAGTAAAAGCAGACTCAAAAATCTATGCATGATGTCCCTCCCGCAGCTTCTGACGCTGCGGAAGGGAAAAGGTTTGACTTGCCACTGGCTGGACAGGTCCGTGAAGGAATCGTTGCGCACGAACTCTGATCACTTATAACGGCGGCCCGGTCGACTACTGCAAAGGCGCAGAGACGTGTTCGTGGACGATCATCCACTTGCCGTCCTGACTTTCGAACACTACGGTCCAGCGGAAATTGCCCATCTCAACCTTGCCGGTTTTCGTTGTCATCTCCTCTTTCACCGTCGCGGTGGCCCAGACCAAATCTCCATGGGGGTGAATCGCGGCGTCATCGTTCACAGTGAACTTCGCGCTCTTATAGCCAGAGAGGATTGCCTTCGATCCTTTTTCGTAATCTTCCCAGCTTCCATATTTCAAGGGAGCGATGTCGAAGAACGTATGTGGACCGCTGGCATAGTACTTGGCCACATTTGCGGGATCCAGCGTGGCCCAGCCATCCCAGATTTTCTGCAGGTAGGCTTTGTCGGGAGCGGCCGGGGCCGCGGATTTCTTAGACGCAGGCTTCGCGAGGCCAGATGTGATAAGAGCGAACAGACACAGCAGTGTGGTGGCAAGTCGCTTCATCGTGTAGTCCCTCCGGATTCGGCGGAATTCTCGCACATGCCCCGCAATATTGCCAAGCGTGCATTGACCGATTTCCACAGCACACGCTAGAATGGTTGAGTTTGCCTGTACTTGCCGACCCGTTCTGGGGACGCCTGCCTTCGCTGCTGAAGCAGCGTTGCGCAAAACAAAGCAAGCAGGGTAGTTCAGCGGGAAGTTGATTAGCCCCAGGGTTGCGCCCGTGTGCGCGTGGTCGGCTTTTGGTGAGCTGATTTCAATACATTTTGATGGAGGCAGACGTATGTACGCGGTCATCCGCGCCGGTGGAAAGCAGTTCCGGGTGGCGCCCGGCGATGTGATTCGAGTAGAAAAGCTTGCGACAGGCACCGATGGGCGCGTGGACTTCCCCGAGATTTTAGCGGTGTCTGGAGGCGAGGGAAAGATCGGCAAACCGGAGTCGGAGGCCAGCGTGGTCGGAGAAGTAGTCGAAGAAGGCCGCAGCCCCAAGATCCTGGTCTTCCACTACAAACGCAAGAAGCAATACAAGAAGCTGCGCGGACACCGGCAGTCCTACACTGCGGTGCGGATCACCGAGATCAATTTCGACGGCCAGAGTTTCAAGGCGCCGGAGCTGGCCAAGAAGCAGCCCAAGCCAAAGAAAGTCGCGGCGGAAGAGCACGAGACGGAACATGAGGCTGAGCACAAGACTGCGAAATCTCACGCCAAGAAGGGGCACGCAAAGAAAAAAGCTGCGCCTAAAAAATCCGTCAAGAAATCGTCAACCAAGAAAAAGAAGTAACGAAATCTGAAAATCGAGAACTGAGAGTTAATCGATGGCACATAAAAAGGGACAAGGCACTTCAAGGAACGGCCGCGACTCAAACGCGCAGCGGCTGGGCTTCAAGGCATTCGGCGGGCAGATCGTGCCCGGCGGCACCATCATCGTGCGGCAGCGCGGAACGCGCGTGAAACCAGGGCTGAACGTTGGTCGCGGCAAGGACGATACTTTGTTTGCCAAGATCACGGGCCGCATCAAGTTCCTGAACAAGGGCTCGATGGGCAAGTTCGTAATGGTCGAGCCAATGGAGATGGTGGAGTAGTTCGCGTTCGACTGCCTGAACTGTAGCGCGTGTTAACGGCCGCGGCGAGCTGTGCGACGCGGCTTCAGCCTCGCCTTCTGGACGAGGCTTTTGTTTTTTTACACAAGCATGAGTTAAGCACCGCCATGTTTATAGACGAGGCAAAAATTCGAGTCAAAGCCGGCGACGGCGGCAACGGTTGCATGGCTTTTCGTCGGGAGAAGTACGTCCCGCGCGGCGGTCCATCGGGAGGCGACGGCGGCAAGGGCGGAGACGTGATCATGGAATCCAGCGAGCGCCACAACACGCTCGTGCACTTCCGCTTCAATCCCGAATACAAAGCGGAGCGCGGACGCCATGGCGAAGGCTCGAACAAAAGCGGCAGGGAAGGTATCGACATTATCCTCAAGGTTCCGGTCGGAACGATTGTGTACGACGAAGAGACCGGTGAGAAAGTGTTCGACTTCTCCGCCCCTGATCAAAGCATGGTGATTGCCCGTGGTGGACGCGGCGGCCGCGGCAACGCGCGCTTCGCTACTTCAGTACATCAAGCTCCGCGCGAGCATGAACCCGGACGCCCGGGCGAAGAGCACAACTACCGGCTCGAACTCAAGTTGCTCGCCGATGTGGGCCTCGTGGGCTATCCGAACGTTGGCAAGTCTACGCTGATTTCGCGAATCTCAGCCGCCCGGCCAAAAATTGCGGATTATCCCTTCACTACGTTGGAGCCCAATCTCGGAGTGGTTGCAGTCGGCGATCCTAATAACGAAATCAGTTTTGTAGTAGCTGACATTCCGGGATTGATCGAGGGCGCCCATACCGGCTCCGGACTGGGCACTCAGTTCCTGCGGCACATCGAGCGCACGCGTCTACTGGTTCATCTCGCCGATGTTTCGGACTCCAGCGGTCGCGCTGACATCGTCAAGGACGTGGAAGTGATTCTCGGCGAACTGGAAAGCTTCGGCGCTCATCTGGAAGACAAACCGACCATCATGGTCGCGTCGAAAATTGATGTCGCGAACAAAGACAAAGTGGCGGCGCTGAAGCGTTACTGCAAGAAACACAAGTTGAAGCTCTACGAGATTTCGGCAGTGACCGGCAAAGGTATCGACGAATTAAAGTACGCGATGGCCAAGGAAGTGAATACTGTTCGCGAGCGTGCTCTGGAACAGGCCGAAGCCAGCAACCCTCAAAGCGCCTAGTTTATGCCCGCGGCAAGTTGGTTCCGTGCTGGAACCGGTATTGCAAAATCTTCGCAGCCAGAGCCGGCGGCATTTCTTCTCCTGCGGTTTCGACGGTGCGAACGATTTCCCCGCGACAAACCACCTCTGTTTGAGAAAGTCCTGCAATTTCTGGTGGCAATACCAGATTGATTTCTAAAATCACGTTCGGCTGTAGGATATCCTCCGCCTGGAACAGCAATCCCGAGCGGCTTATATTTCGAGTTTGGCCATCGTGCCAGTCTTCTTCATCCAGTCGGCGGTACTTCAAGGGCAGTTGTAGTTGAAAGCGTTGCGCGCGCGACAGCGGCAATTGTCGCAGCGCTGGCGCCTCAATGTGAGCGGTCTTGATCGGCATGGCAACCTCCCCAGGCGTGGAATCCAGCACCTCGCGAACTCGATTCTTGAGGTCGCGAAGGGTAAATGGCTTTTGGAGCAGGCGTATACCCGCGTCCAGCGTGCCATTGCGCCCGATTACATTTTCCGTGTAGCCGGACATGTAGAGCACTTTGGTGTTGGGACGAATTTCTACAATTCGTTGCGCAAGTTCGCGGCCGTTCATGCCGGGCATGATCACGTCCGTAAGCAGAAGGTGAATTGTTCCCTCGTGGGCCACCGCGATCTGCATGGCCACCGCCCCATCCGCCGCTTCGATCACGCGGTAACCTTGCTTCTCCAGATATTGTCGAGCGAGATAGCGCAGGTTGGGCTCATCCTCGACCACCAGGATGGTTTCTGTTCCCGGCACGGTTTTCGGGTCTGCCACAACTGCAACTTGTGCCTGGCTCTCAGTGGTGTCTGCGACGCGCGGTAGGTAGATCTTGAATGTCGTCCCCTTGTCGGGCTCGCTGTGCACCCAGATGTACCCGCCGCTCTGCTTCACGATGCCGTAAACAGTGGAAAGCCCGAGGCCGGTTCCTTTTGTTCCCTTGGTGGTAAAGAAAGGCTCGAAGATGTGGGACTGGGTTTCCGAATCCATACCGGCGCCGGTATCGCTGATGGCCAGCGTCACGTAATTTCCCGGCTTGAGCGGCGCGTGAAAGCGCGCGTAATCTTTGTCAAGCGACACGTTGGAAGTTTCGATAGTCAACTTCCCTCCCGAGGGCATCGCATCCCGGGCGTTGACGGCAAGATTCATGATGACCTGCTCAATTTGTCCGGAGTCAGCTCGCACTGCTCCCAGGTCTGCTGCGGGAACCATCACCAGATCGATGTCCTCGCCGATCATGCGTGTGAGCATCTTCAGGTTCTCGGTGACTACGCCATTCAGGTCGAGAATTTTTGGAGCGAGCATTTGCTTCCGGCTGAAGGCGAGCAACTGCCTCGTAAGCGATGATGCGCGAGCGGCTGCATTTGAAATCTCCTGCGCGGGAGCGCGTAGCGTGGGTTCAGGGCCAAGGCGTTCGAGCAGGAACTCCGAATAGCCGGAAATCACCATGAGAAGATTATTGAAGTCGTGCGCGATGCCGCCGGCAAGCCGGCCCACGGCTTCCATTTTTTGAGACTGCAGGAGTTGCTGCTGCAAGGCGCGCTGCTCGGTCACGTCTTCGGCAAACAGTTCGAAGGTCTTCTCTTTACTGCCGTTCGAGACAGCCCGACCTGAAACGCGAATGACCGCTGCTCGGCCGTCTTTGCGCATCCATTCGACGATGAGTCCATGGAAAGGGGCTGTCGCGCGCAGGTGATCGGCCAGTTCAAACCATTGCTGCGTGTCGGAGTAGAGTCCGCCCAGGTGCTTCCCCACCAACTCGTCCGCAGAAGAATATCCGAGCATCGCGAGCAGCGCCGGATTAACGACCAGCAGTTGTCCCGCGGAGTCGCAGCGGCAAATTCCATAGGGAGCGTGAGTCACCAGGGAGCGGAAATTCTTTTCGGAGCGCCGTAACCCTTCTTGAGCCGCACGGAGGGCGGCATTGAACCAGCAGATCAGAGCCGCAAGCACCACGAACAGCGCCAATCGCAGCATCGTCGACCGGAATTGCGCTGGAGTTTGCTCCGCCGAAAAGGAGAAATAGGCGCTTACCGTGAGTGCGAAGGAAGTGGCTACCAATCCCGGCTTCCAGCCGCCGTACCATGCGCTTACCATCACCGCGACGGCGAATACAGCCAGGCGACTTTCGGCAATGTTGGGAAGCAGCAGCGCAGGAATCAGCGCCAGGGTCGTACTGAGCACCGCAACTCCATAGCGCAAAATGGGCGCACGGGCAGGTTGGATGCGGAGTAGGGGGAGGGTTACTCGCATATGAGGGTCATACTAATTCCGGTTTCAAAAACGCGCGAGATTACAGGAGTGCATTCCAGATTCGCGGGACAAAATAGGTTGCTGGACACTTGTCTCCGGTCCGAAGGGACATCGTCACGATGTTCCTTTGGCCAATGCCCCAGCTCTTTCTTTTGACCAGGCAAGTGGAATCTCGACCACCAATTTCACGAAATGTTGAGCTTGCCAAGCGAGGCCGCGAACGGTGACACTAAACGCGAATGAATATCGGCCTTTTTGGCGGCACGTTTGACCCGATCCATCGCGGGCATCTCGCGCTGGCACGCGCCGCGCGGGAGCGCTGCAAGCTTTCCCGAATCTTCTTCGTGACTGCCAACATTCCACCGCACAAGCAGGCGCAGCCGCTGTCCGCATTCGCCCATCGTCATGCCATGACTGCTCTCGCAACCGCTGAGGAAAAAGATTTCGTGCCATCACTTCTGGAAGCGCCGGAAGATTGGCAGTCGCGCAAAGAAATGATGAGGGCGGCAAAGCCGAACTTTACTATCGATACAGTCAAACATCTCAAGCAGACGCTCAAGAAAGCCGATAGCCTTTTCCTGCTGATTGGCATCGACGCGTTCGCAGATATTGCCAAGTGGCGCCAGGCCGAGGCGCTGTTTCACGAGTGTGAGTTTGTGGTTGCCAGCAGACCGGGATTTTCTCTCGCCGATATCGCCAATGCGCTACCCGCAAGTTTGCGGCCGCGTCAAGAAGTGACACATCCGTTTCGTAAGCAAGCGGCTACCGGGGACTTAGTTCTCAGCGGCGTTACTATCCATTTGCTCGACAAGGTGTATCAGCCCATCTCATCGACCGCGATTCGCGAGGCCGTCTCTGCCGGAAAGCCTCTTGCTCGTTTTGTCGAGCCAGCCGTTGCCGACTACATCAAGAAGATGGGACTGTACAAGGGTCGTTAGTCGCTGGTCGTTCGCAAGAAACTTATCGCAGCAACTTTCATTTCAGCCTCGCGAAGAAGAACCCCAGCATATTCGTTTACAATGAGAACCGCGGGGCTAAAGACCACCGACTAACGACCAACAACCGACTCTCTGCATGAAAAAAAATGAACTGAAGCAGCAAGTATCGGCAGCCATTCAGGCCTGCCTCGACAAAAAAGCTGAAGAGATTTCCATTCTGGAGATGGAAAAGGGCTCGGGCGCATTCACCGACTATTTCGTATTATGCAGCGGCACAAATCCGCGGCAGGTGCAGGCTATCGCGGACGAAGTGGAACTTCGCTTGAAGGGCGCGGACGTGCGCCCGGCACACGTCGAGGGCTACAGGCAGGGAGAATGGATTCTGGTCGACTATGTTGACTTCGTGGTGCACGTTTTTTCGGAGAAAGCACGCAAGTTTTACGATCTGGAACGCCTATGGAAGACCGCCAAACGCCTCGAACCTTCGGAATTGACTGCAAAGGCCAAGACAAAGACGAAGACCAAAACGAAGACGCAATCCAGGAGTAAGACAGCGCTCCGAAAGCCTGTTGCGACAGTTCCCCATCGCAAAAGAGCGTAGTCGCTTCGCTTCGGAATTTTTGTTCGCATGACAACTCCGTCCAAAGAAGAGCCGAGTTGGGGCAGTTCTTATCGGCTCGTCGCCTCCGAAAAATGGAAGGCTAAATCCGCGGCGATGGGCAAGGCTGTTACCGAGGCGCTCGTGCAATATGCGCAGCCACGGTCTGGCATGCGGGTTCTTGACCTGGCCACCGGTACCGGCGAGCCCGCGATTAGCATCGCGATGATCGTAGGCGCGCAGGGACAGGTTACAGCTCTTGATCTGAGCGCCGATCTTCTTGAGATCGCCAAGGGAAGAGCGCAAGAGCGCGGTCTGAGGAATTTTTTCACGCGTCAAGCCGACGCCCACGCGCTGCCTTTTGCCGACAGCAGTTTTGATCTCGCCACTTCCCGCTTTGGCATAATGTTTTTCCGTGATCCTTGCCAGGCTCTCGGAGAACTGCGTCGAGTTCTAAGAGATAAATCACGAGCATGTTTTCTAGCCTGGGGCTCGTTCGACCAGCCTTATTGGCAAACCACGATAGGCGTGGCCCACAGACATGTGGGTGGCTCGCTGTTGGAGCCTGGTGGGCCCGATCCGTTTCGCTTCGCGACGTCGGGAAGCCTTTCTGCAGTTTTAAGTGATGCTGGCTTTCGCGAAGTGCACGAAGAAACAAAAAACCTTTCTTGGACGTGGCCGGGAACACCGCAAGAAGTTTGGGAGCAGGTCCGAGCTGTATCCGTGCCGTTCCGTCCCATGCTGGATCGGGTTCCCGCGAATCTCTGGCCTCAGATTGATGCGGAAGTGCTCGCGGCCATCGGCCAATATGTTCAAGGGGAGAGCATCGCGTTCGGGGCGTCGGTGGTGTTGGCGTCCGGAAGGAAGTGAAGATTCTGCCGTGAAGGTAAGAATAGCCTGGATAGGAAAGACGAAAGAGCCGGCGATCCAGTCGCTGACGGACGAGTACCTCAAACGTATTTCGCGCTACGTGCAGGTGGAAGGCCAAGCCGTGCGAGACGAATTGACGCTTTTGCAAATGTGCGGGCGGGAGGCGTTCGGTAAGGCGGGTAAAAAAGCCATTGCTGCGAAATCGACGCTGGCGCTGTTGGACTCGCGGGGAACGCAGTATTCATCCGAGGGGTTCGCGCGTTTTCTTGAGGGGTATCAGGATCGCAATCCGCTGCCTCTGGTATTCGCAGTCGGCCCCGCCGACGGGTTCGGTCAAGCAGTCCGCAATGTGGCACAGCATACGATCTCATTGGGCAGCATAACACTTGCACATGAGCTGGCTCGCGTGGTTTTGCTCGAGCAAATCTATCGGGCATTTACCATTCTGAAGGGTCATCCTTACCATTCCGGACATTAAAGTACTGGCCTTCAGGTAGCACCTTCGTGTATTGTTCCCGCACCTAGCGAGTCCTACAGTTGTTAAATTGATATTCACGGATTAACTTATAACTGCAATTTTGGAGAATAAATTCATGAGAGATGTGATGGAGTTGTTGCGTGCAAAAGAACAAGAATTACTCAAGGTGAAACGGCAGGTCGAGGCCCTGCGAGTTGCGGCGCCGCTGTTGGGCGGGGAAGAGGACAAGGCGACGTCAGGGAATGGTCCGATGGCCGTCAGAGCCTCGAACAATCTTGGCTGACCGCGTATTTCATTGCGTGACGGTGGCCTGATAGCTGACAGTTTGCCAGCGCCCGTTGCGTCGCACCCAGACGCGCGTATAGCGGTAAAGTCCACTGAAATCTTCTCCCAGTTGATGGCCTTTCACGTCGGCTCGAGCCGTTACCACTGCGGTATCCCCATAGAGTCGAACTACCAAGTCAGAGACATTCATGGATTCGTATCGGAGTTGTCCGCTGCGCCGGGCAGAAATGCTTTCCTGCTTTGTGGTCACCTGGCCAAGAGGAGTAATAGCCACGTAGTCGTCGGCCAGAACGCGCAATGAAAACTCCGCGTCGCGCCGGAGACTCGCTTCTTTAGCCTGTCGCTCCATATCAACGATCTGGCGAATGGTTTCCTGGTCGGCGGAATCAAAACCAGTTCTGGGATGAAGCGCAACGTGCTGCGCGCAAAGTGCAGGCGACACCGCCAGCATGCAAAACAACAACACAAGACATTTGTTCATCACGAACGAGACCTCCGCAGTCTGCCCGGGGACAGAGATCTGACTGCACTCGGATACGATGGCTTTGATGCACCAGTTCCCTGGAAAAGTTTAGAACTTTTG
>JAOAPI010000069.1 GCA_025462865.1 Candidatus Sulfotelmatobacter sp.
CACAAATACGTATTTCTCGCAACTGATTCAACTTGAAGGTGGCGGGTTCTACTTTTGGAACAACGCCACTCACGCCTTTCAAAACCTAGTCGATAACGATTACGTTCGATCCAACACCCTCACTTATCCGGTAACTTCCACTCCTGACGGATGGGGCGCTTGCAGTGCGACGCCAATTAGCGGGGTAGCTGGCCCATCTGTTTGGGACCAGAACTTAGGTGGGCAGAGTGGCGGCCCCTGTGTCGATCAGACCGGCCGAGGCACCGGCGATTATGTGAAGGGCGACTTTCACAACTCTACTTGTAGCATTTGTCCAAGCAATAAGGTCAACAGCACCACGAACACACAAAGCTGGTTGAACCAGCTTCTCGACCCCGCTTATGCGTGGGGAAACACGCAGAGCACGTTCTCGAATCTGTCGCCGTTCGGATACTGGAGAAACACCGCCAGCGGCTCGATGGCAAGTGACCGCGATTATTACGTCGAATTGCCAAATCTCAACAACAGCGCGACATTCAATGGGACATCAGGTGTTGGGTGTGGCCCCTCAGCGGGAACGGGATGCACGCATCCAGTAGCACAGCCCTCAACTTGCACGCAAGGCGTCGGGTATTGGAACCCCGCGTTAAATAGCGGGAATGGCGCTTTACTGATTTGCGGCTCTAGCAACAATTGGGTTCAAAGTTACACGCCATACACGTATCCGCACCCGCTTACGAATACGGTTGTCATGGCGTTTAATGCGCCTACGTACGGCTTCAATGTGTTGGCGGGTTCGACGCACACAGTAAACGTGGGCATCACGAACGGCTCAAGCAATCTCGTCAACTGGACCGTTTCAGCCACAACTGGCGGGGCCAGTGCGACACTCTCAGCCTCCGCCAATGCGCTGCCGGTCGTAACCGTGACGATAGGCGGGACATCGGGAAACTGCACGATCAACGGCGCGCTGGGCGCTTATTCCGTGACCTCGACGGCCACCGTCACGATCCAGGCGCAGTCGGTGGACGACAACACCAAGACAGCTTCCACAACTTTCAACGTCTGTGCAACCTCTACGGCCGTTACCGTCGTCCCTCCCTACCACACGCTCTACGCCGGACAGAAAGCGGACGTGCAGTCTTTCGTCGTCGGGAACACGAATCTCAACGTCGCCTGGTCCATCACCGCACAGCCCGCCGGTGGCAACGGCACGCTCTCAGATACAGCGAATCGAGACACCGTATTTTCAGCCACAGTCGCGGGGCGATATACCTTGACGGCGACTTCGGCCGCGGACGCCACCAAAACGGCGACAACGATTATTTATGTCACGGGCAACGCACTGCCGTCTTATTCGGTGACGCCAAACGGGACTGTGCCCGTCGATTGCACGGTTGATCCGGCTCTGACCGGAACAATTTACGAAGTAGGACTGGCACGCGCATTCCCCACGATTCAAAGCGTGCCGATGAACACCATGCCCGCGGGCTCAACCGTGCGGATTCATAACGACGGTACGCCGGGAAACCCCACGGTCTACCACGAATACTTTCAGATAAGTTCGCAGACCGGGACGGCCGCACAACCCCTTCGCGTCGTCGGCTGTCCCGCATCGAACGGCGAGCTTCCCATTGTAGACGGTCAGAACGCGACCGGAGCCTCGTGGGTAAGCCCGTTCAGCGCCGCGGGATTCGGGATTGCTTCCATAGCTGGAGGCGCGTTTGGGTTCTACCAAACGGGCAATCCTGGCAACGAGTTTGTAACGGTAGAGGGGATACATTTCCGCAACGCGACCCCGAGCTTTACTTACACCCCACCGGGGGGAGGCGCTCCAGTTGCGTGGATTGACGGCGCAGCGTGCATAAACGTCCGTCACGGCTATCAGCTTGCCTTTGTCGGGAACGATGCAGACGGCTGTTCGAATGGCGTGTTCACCGACAACAACATGAACTCGAACGCCTGGGCGGGGAACGTTCTTGGGGTGCTGTGGGAAGGCAACCACATCCACAATAGCGGCATCTCTGGCTCGTTTTTAGACCATCAGTTGTACTTGCAGGAATGGCTGGAAGTTATTCAGTTTAACCGGATCGACAACTACACGCCTGGCGCACAAGGCACGAATTTCAAAGATCGTTCTCTGGGTACTATCTTCCGGTACAACTATTTGGACCAGGAAGATTCCAGTGCGGGCCGGCAAGTTGATATGGTGGAGTTGCAAGACTCCTCCGACTACGAGTCATTCGAGCAGTACCTCAGCTTCCCCAGCGACACCAATTGCAACGATTCAAATTGGTGCCTGGGCGACACGATGGGACCAAATGTCCTCGCCGCGTGGCAGGAAGCCTATCATCAGGCATTCTTCTATGGTAACGTGTCGAAAAACGGCACGACCGAGTATTCGTTCCATTTCGCGGAAGACCATGACGGCGGCATGTCCAACCGCATGGGCTCGCTGTTCTACTACAGCAACACCTGGAACATGACCGGGCCGATAGGCTTTGACGGCGCGCCCATTCAGGTTCTCTTCGATACATCAGGCGGCGGTGGAAACGCTTACAACAATTTTGAGTGGCCTCAAGTGCAGGCGCAGAACAGCATCGTTTGGACGCCTCCAAGCCCCGGAGGGCATCCTTACTGGAACTTGATGGCGACGTTCCTCGGAACCTTCAAGACGAATTTGCTTGCCACTAATTGGGGCAACATCTCGACACCAATCTTAGGTGGCACTCCGAACGCTGAGACTGGCAACGGCTGGTCGAACGCCACCACACAGTTTTCTTATCCGCTTTCCGTACCCCTTGAAGCGCACATGGCCGGTATTAGTGCGCCGAACTTCTTGACCACGGGAACTCAGCCGTTTGATTCCACGACGTACGTTCCTCCCTCAGGGAGCGCTGCGATCAACGCGGGGACTGCGCTCACAGGCGCGATGGCGGTCATGCCCGTGCGCTTCCAGATGCGACCTGATACAGGGGCGGTTTCGAGCAGAGTGCAGCCGCTAACTATCGGAGCTTTGGAACCAGGCCCGCAAGGGATGTGGACCGGCTGGCGGCTAATCGCTAATAACCCCATTATATTTTGTGGACAAGGAAGTCCACTTCCCACGGTTTGCCACATAAGCCCCGGCCAGGACGGTCCAATCGCCACCACAACTGCGGGGACGATTTGGGTAGTTAAATCCAGCGCCGCATATTCTAGCGCCCCCGCCAACGCACACATCACGGTGACTGGTGGAGATGGCACGTGGGTGCAGTGCACAAGTTGTTTTGTCCAAGGCCCCGGAGTTGGAACAAAAATCGGTTATTACCAAGATGTTTGGTACAACCTGGGACCTCATGCGGGCGGGCAGACCGGGGGCATCACAGTCACCCTGCTCAGCGGTCAATCCCCTGCAACCGACAGTATTAACTTCATGGAGCTTATGCCGCCGGTAGGTTCAACAGCAACCTTTGATGGTGCTGTTTCGGGCAGCGGTACGACGGGCTGCACCGTGTGCACAGTCCCTACGCTTCCGGCGTTTACAAACACTGACATGGTCCTCGCGTTGCAAGGAGGACCGAGCGGCCAGTTTTGCGATACCAACCCCCTAACTGGAAACAGTTGCCAAACTAGTAACTGGTTCACCGATTCTGACGGTAAAGGATTTTTGTTAAACGCTGTGCCGGGCGCGGCAGGGAACCAGCCGAGTTATTATCGGCGGCAGTCAGGACTGGTTGCGCCAGTGTTTTCGGTGCTCGCGTTTAAGACTACTTTAGGTGCTTACACACCGCCCACTCCGCAATATACGGTTTATCAAGAAACAGTGTTCGAGCCCGCGAATACGGCTTGTCAAACTTGTGTTATCCCGCTGCCAAAGCCTACGCAGGCAGGCGATTTGATTTTCATAGAGAAATGGTCAGGTTCCGCAATCACAGCGGTAACTGGCTCAGGTTCAGGCTGGGTAATAGGAACAAGTTCGGGTTGTGTGCTCAGTAGCTTTCATTGCGCCTACAACTTATCCTCGACTGCTGGGCTTAACGCTATCTCGGTTGTGAAGAGTTCAAATAACGATTCGTACTTTATCGTCTACGAAATACACGACCGAAACGGGGGCACTTGGTCGCTAGACGCGCAAGGCGTCCTTACTGACAGCAACGGCTTTGATAGCGGTTACAACAATTTTGGGGTTAACCTTTCTGCCGCTACCGGAGGGAACGACGTTGCCTTTCAGGCGTTGCAGTGTGGGGGCGGCTCCAACGGACCATCGCTCTTTCCTTGGCCCCCGCCGATTCCGACGAATGGGTTGAACCCTGGCACTGGCCCGTACAACTACATCTCCTTGAACCAGGCGGCGGTTACGCTTCTATTAGACACGGGGCCGACGATCCCCACGCCGATTTGGACGAATTGTCCTGACTTGATTATGCATGTCGCACCCACGTTCGCTACCGGTATGGCGTTCAAAGCGACGGGTGGAAGCGGCAGCACCCTCGCTGCGCCAACGAATTTGACGGCAACCCCTGGGTACATCAGCCGCTTTATTTTGTTCCTCGATCCTGACGAAGATTATGCCTCTTTGGTACAGTCGGCCCACTAGATTTATCGACGTAGCGTGGACGCTCAGCACCGATCCGAACGCAGCCAGCACGAACGTCAAGCGCGGAACGACCTCGGGCGGCCCGTATACGCTGCTGATAAACGTCCAGAATCCGAACAACGCCTATCGTGATTTTCAGGTGAATCCTGGGCAGACATATTTTTACGTTACGTCGGAAGTTGATAATTCCGGCAGCGAGAGCCCCAATTCCGCCGAGATCAGTGCGACGGTAGAGTTTCCCTAAAAATGGCCACGCCCACAGTAGTCCAAGCAAAAAGCGCTACCTCGGCCACTACCGCCCAAGTAGTCACGCCCACCAGTCCCACGACTGCCGGGAACTTACTCGTTGCCTTTGCGTATAACGACGCCAATCGCTCGATGAGCATCACCGACAGCGCGTCACAAACGTGGACGGCTGTTCCGAATACCCCCGTGACCGTTGGTGCGGGTGGAATTGCGGCTATGTGGTACATGCCAAACTCCGCCTCGATCACGACGGTAACGGTGAGTGTTTCGGTGGCGGCAACCTTGCCGGTAATTGTTTACGAGATTACCGGGGCGGCTCTCAACACGCCTTTCGACGGCAACGCAGCGAACCCGGCCTTGGCTAGTAACTCAGGAACCGGTACCTCGCTCACGAGTGGCACGCTTACCACCTCAAACGCCCACGACATCTTGCTCTATGGGGTAGGCGAGGCGACCACTGGCAACTTCACGGTAGGCCCTGGATACTCGTTCAACGGCACGACCGTGACCACCTTCCGCGCGGCAATGCAAAGTCTGGGGGTGTCTGCTGTCCAAAACGGTGTGACCACCTCGATGAGTTGGAATAACACTGGCCTGGATCGCATCGGCATATTCGCGGCTTTCGCGGACACGGATCAAAGCGGCGGTGGCGGACCAACAACAGATCAGTTGTCGCCAAACTGGTATACCGAGGGCTCCGGAGCGTTAGAATTTTTCGGCCGCGCGCCTTTGGCCGGCCTGACCATTGAAGAGGAAGATCGTAGCAATCAGGTTGTATTGGGAACAGGCATCATCGGGTTTGAGAACGACTGCTTTACAGATCGAGTAAACCTCGATTACAGCATTCCGGAATTTGCCGCGAACGAGGACGAATCGTGGCCGCGTGTGATTGTGCTGCCGGCAATCGTGGTGGAAGACTTCACGTTTTACGCCGGCGACGATCATAGCGAATAATGCCGCAACTGCTTGAAGCCACGACGTTCAATGGGGCTGGAGCGCGCCGACAGGCGTACTTCATCCGCTGGAGCGCGCTCGTTGACACCGATGGCGGTGAGATTCCGGCCTCCGGAATTACGACCGTCAACAATCCGCCCATGCCTCCGGTGCAGCCGGGATACAACCGTGCGGAACAGGCTGGACGACGCGTTACACAGTTTGTGCGCTTTGGCGCTCTGGCCGAGGCCGGTGAAGATTGGCCGACGCACCTCACCCAGCCTAACAATCCTCCCGCGCCTCCGGTAAAAGCAGCGTGGGGGCATTCAGAGCAGGCCGGGCGGCACATTGCGCAATTCATAAGATTCGGTGCTCTGGCCGAAGACGGGGTACCCACACCGTTTTTAATTACGCCGGTTATTCCGGTCGAGCAGTTCTCCTGGCGCGACTTTGAGGAGTGGGCGCAGCGCAACACCGACACACGTTTCAACAGTGTCGATTCGACGCTCGACGATTTCACGAACTTCCCGCTACTGCCCACACCGGGCATGGAGTGGGATGCTCACGAGTGGCAGCAGAACCGGGATTTTTCTTTCCGATTTGCCAACAGTGACGAAGATTCGCCGACGCAACTTCCCTTCATTCCTCCGCCCGCTCCGAACATGGGCTGGGATGAGTGGGACTGGTCGAAAAACTACGACCGGTTCGCCGTTTGGGCGCAATTCGAGCATGAAGACTGGCCCAGCACTCTTGCCAATTCCGTTGATTCGATTACTGGGGACTTCTTTGACGAGTTTGAGGAGCAGTATCACAGTCGAGCGACCTATCAAGGGTATAGTTGGCCCACACTCGAAGAGGATTGGGTTTCGACTGGACTTGCCGCCTCTGCTCCGGTGCCAATGCTGGGTTGGGACGACCTAGAGTGGTATCGGCGCTACGACCAAACTTACGCACCGCAAACCACTGAAGAAGACATAGCGTTCCCGATCATTATTCCGGTTCCGTTTGGCGGAGATTGGGACGCGCTGGAGTACGGCAAAGACTACACGCTCCAGTATGCGCCGCAAATGGACGATCTCTCCGATCTGGTCGGAATCGTTCCGTGGCCAGCGTGGTGGGACGATTGGGATTGGAGCCGGGATTTCACGCCGTATGTGGTGAAGCCGGTTGACGACCTCGAAACCTGGCACAACATGGTGCCGCCGATCCCCGCGGCTTACGATGATTGGGACTGGTCGAAAGATTTTTCAAGTCCGATTCCGCTTACTTTCCTGTACGCGGAAGAGGAGCCTTTCAGCAACTTCACGATAATCCCCGTGCCGACCGGATCGGGCGGCTGGGTGATCCTGGTGCGTCAGCACCACCCCTCAAAATAAGGAATTTTATGTCAAGCGAAAAGAGCCGCGCCAGCGAAGTGCTGGGCGGTGCAGAGCACAAATCAAAAGCGAAAAAGCACAAGGTTCACGCGATCCATACGCGGCGCGCCAAGAGTGGCGGCTACATCGCAGAGCATCATTTCCGTCCCGAACCGCCGGAAGCCGGACAGGCCGCGGAGCCGGCACCACTACCTGAAGAGCACGTAGTACCCGATATGGCTGAACTGCAAGCGCACATGGCGCAGCACCTGCCCGAGCAGGAGCCGGAAGAGCAAGAAATTCCGAAGATGCACACAGGCGGAACAGTTCCAAAAGACGGCATATATAACTTGCAAAAGGGTGAAACGGTCGTTCCTGCTCCCCGTGCCGAAGGCCGAATCACAGAGATCGAACCTCGCGCACCCCGCGCGCCGATGAGTCACGAGCAGGAGTACGAAAATCAAAAGCGGCGCAAGTTCCTAGATTCCGAGATTAAAACTTAAAGGGTTTTTTAATACAAGAAGAGACCCCGCGCGGCAAACGTAAGTCCTGCCGGCAACAACACAACGAAAGGCAGGACCATGAAGAAACAAGAGAAATTTGAACTTTTCCTGGGCAAGCACAAGGGCAAGTCTGGTAAGAGAAGGGAACAACTTGCCGTCTGGTTCGGGCTCTTCTTCGTATTTCTAGTTTCTTTTTTTTCCCACGTGTTAGTACAACATGCGCGTGACCGAGCATTTGCAGGCCAAGCCGAGAACGCGACTGGCGCGATCTATCTGAACGGACATGCGATCTGTAGCGGAGCTTCGTTTGCACCCGGTTACTTTCTGACCGCGCGGCATTGCGTCGTGGACGAGCAGTATGACCTCCGCGGCGATGAGTATATTTCGTTTTCGGCAAACGAAAAAGGACCGTTTTACCAAACCCAGATTGTCGCTCTTTCGCTGACCGACGACATCGCCATTCTCCGGATTGTGAACGGAAGCAATGTGCCCTGGGTCGGACTCGGCGACGAAAGCCGGACGCCGGCCGGACATCCGATTCTGAATTTCACCTATGCGCTCGACCAAGGAAAGATGAGGATCGAGGGCCGTTTTATCGAGCCGATTTACGCGCATTTGCCTGGCGTCATCCCTGACAGTTATCCGGAGTGGAACTATTCGATGCCCGTGGATATGACGATTGCTTCAGGATCGAGCGGCAGCCCAATTTTTGATGCGTTCCAGCAAGAGATTATCGGCGTGGTCGTCGGCGACTTCCGACGCGGCGGTTTTGGAATTGTGATCCCCGTAAGCCGCGTGTGGCACCTGCTCAACCATCTTTCCGAGAACAGCGTTCAGGAATTCCAGAAGAAGTTCCCACACAAGGAAGTTGAGCCCTACGAACTGTAAATGTCCAAGGAATTTTTGGATTCCTTGCTCCTTCTGCCCAAGGAGCACTGCCGGTCTCTCGTCAACGACGATCTGTACACGTTAATCCTAGAGTTACGCAAGGATGAACGCCTACAAGATTACTACGTAAAACTGAGGGAGTGCCCGTTTTTCAAGGAAGTTCGCCGGCGCGCCAAGGCTGATCTTTTCTTTCTGGCGAAGTATTTTATCGGGTTCGAAAACAAGAAGAACCCGCTGATCGTGGAGGGCACTCACGGTCGTGTGTGCAAACTGTTTGTCCAGAAAGACGACAGCAAAGAGCTTGGTGAACAGGACGATTGCAAGGAGCGCCTGCTGCTCTACCCGCGGTCGGCCTTCAAGAGCATGTTGGACGTATTCGACGCGGTGCAATGGATTCTGAACTTTCCGGATATCCGGATTCTGTTCATGACTGCCTCGGACGACCTGGCGGTTGGGTTCGTGGACGACACCAAGGCTTGCTTCATGATTCGCGAAGTCGAGCCCAGCTTCATGAACATTTTCTTCGGCGAGTTTTGCCTGCCGGAGAGCAAGCTCGGAAACGATTTCGAGTTCACCACGCCGCAGCGCAAAAATAAGCGCCGCGAGCCGACCGTGATGGCGCGGTCGATCATCTCCACGATGTCGGGCTTCCACTTTGACGTAATCAAAGCGGACGACATCGTTTCAAACAAGAATTCGGAAAACGAAGACCAGTGCCGTAAGGTCACCAAGCAGCTTCAGGTGAACCGCAAGACCCTGATGGCGTTTGGCTACCTCGACATGATCGGAACGCGCTACCACGAGGCGGATACGTGGGGCGAGATCATCGAGCGGAACGTTGGCGATATCCGCACGGAAAAAGGCCCGAACTGGGAATTCTCCCACAACCTGACGACCGGTCTCCAGATTCTGATCGGGCGCGCGTGGGAGCTAAAGCCGGAAAGCCTCAGCAAGGACGACAAGGAACTCGGGCCAGACGATTACACGCTTCTTTTCCCCGAGTACCACAGCTACGAATACCTGCTCAAAGAGCGCAACAACTGGGGCGACTCGGTATTCGAGGGGCAGTTCAACCAGAACCCCCGGCCAAAGAGCGAAATCATTTTCGACCGGCCCATGCTGGTCAAGCACACGGTCCCCTTCCGTGAACTGCCGGTAAACGGACCCACGGTTATCACCTGGGACTTCGCGTTCTCGCGCAAAAGGGCGAGGGATTTCACCACCGCCGCGGTGGGCAAGTTCAACGACAAGGGCCAGCTTTTCGTCGTTGATCTGGAGCGCGGCCGTTACAAGCCGAAAGACCTAGCAAAGAAAGTTGTGGAATTGGCGGTTCGCTGGCGACCGGAAGTGATCGCCATAGAAGACGCGGGCGGCTCGAACATGCTGGAGCCCGCAATCCAGAATGAGGCGCTAAAGACCGGATACGAAGATGTGGTCGCGGTCTGCGGACGGATCGACTGGATTCCCGTCAGTCACGACAAAGACGCGAAGCGCTCACGCATGGGCGCGTTGCACCCCTGGCTGACCGACGACAGACTTTTTTTCGCGTCCCACTTGCCGTACCTCGAAGTGCTCTACACGGAATTTGAAGTCTGCATGGTGAACCACCACCATGACGATATTCCGGACGTGATCTCGTATCTGCCGCGCTATGCGCCGCGGATGCAGCGGGTGATCGAGACGAAAGAGATCGTCACCTGGAGCCGCGAACAAGCGGCGTGGAACATCATGTTCGAAGAGAACAGCGATCCTTTTGGCCGGGTGGGCATGGGCTGGACGCCTCCCGAACCGCTTACACCGGAGCCCCCCGAGGCTCCAGATATTCCAGCGGAATCTTCAACACCGGGACTCGCGCCTATGCTCGGCGGCGGAATAGTTGGATAACAGCACGATAAAGGAATGTAAATGGCAGAACAAGACAATTTGGTTTCTCAGAGCATTGAGCAGCGCGATCCATACCGCGTGAAGGGCAGCGACTTTTCCGTCACGCACGTCAGCCCGGCACACGGGCAAGGTTCGGACTCCGGAGAAAAGACGTTGGTTTCCCAGAGCCGCAACCAAGAAGGACCGCGGCACGCCGAGGAAAGCGACTCCAGCGATTCCATGGCCGGCAAAGAGGCCGCGGTCAGCGCGAACTTCAAAGTGGGACGCAGCGCCGGCGAAAGCGATGCCAAGCCTGGCGACGTAGCGATGCCGGAGAGCGTGAACCTATCGACCGGACACGTTGAGGTCAAGGGCGTCAGTCAATCGCGGGTAAAGGAAGTTGCCGACCGCCAAGTCCACTTGGGCTAAGCCGCACCACTCTCCTCCAAAAAGGACTTTCCTGAATGGCGATTATCCCCACGCCTCCCTCGGACGTGCGTGGCCCAATACGGCCTGAAGCAGCGAAGAAGGCGCTCGCCACCGGTAAATGGGACGACCCATCCGTTCTGCAACTGGTGATCCAGGACACAGAGCGGGCGGAGAACTTTGAGTCAACGAAACAGTGGGTGCTTAACTGGCCCACCGCCTCGCTGCTCTTCCAGTCTCCTTACGCGGCGAAGTATTGGGAAGGCACACAGACCGAACGGGCGAACATCCCATTTTTCACGGTCGCTACGTGTGTGGAATCACTCGTTCCGCAAATCATTAGCGGCCTGTTTTATCAAGACCCGCCGTTCATGATTAAGAAGCGCGGGAAGACCACGATGAACCACGCTCGCGCGGTTCAGACGGTCCTCGCGTTTCAACTTGAGGACATCAACTTCAAGCATGAACTGCGGATGGGCGCGAAGAACGCCTGCCTATTTGGAACAGGCATTTGGAAGTGGGGCTGGGAGACTTTTACTGAAGAGCGTAGCGAATACCGGCGCGCGGAACTGCCTGTCCGGATTCCGAACGCTCCGGGGCTTGATCCTGTAACGATCTCGCCAGACGAAGAAGAGATCGAAGAGGTTGTCACCAAAGTTCAGGTGAACCGCCCGACCTTCGATCACATCGTCAACCTGCGCCACGTGATGGTCGATCCGGGGCTGAACGTTCCGGATATTCGGCGCGGCAAGTATGTCGTCCACCGGATGTTCTTGACGTGGAAAGACCTCGACAAGCTGCGGGACCGGCCTGGGTTTGATATCCCCGACCAGCATACGCTGCTTGAACTTTTCTTCCCTCCGAAGGAACCCGTGCAGGCAGCGGCCGGAGAAGTTACAAGCCGCAATCCGCTGTTTGATGCGCGGGCGGAAGCAAGATTTGAAGAGACCACCGTCGATCCTTTCAACCAGCCACTAGAAGTGCTGGAGCGCTGGGACAACGACCACGTGATGGTCGTGCTGCAAAAGAAGCTGGTGATCTGCAACGCGCCGAATCCATATGGCGTAATTCCCTTCCTCTCGATTGGCTGGTGGGACGTACCGGAAGCCTTCTGGTCAATGGGGCTGGCGAAGACCATCGGATCGGAACAGCGCCTACAGCAAGGCATCACAAATTCGTGGCTGGACGGCGTATCGCTGAATTTGAATGGCGTTTACGTGCGCGTGCGCGGAAAGAGTGTGCCTACGCAGAGCATTCGCGTGGCACCAGGCCGCATCGTGGACGTGGACAATAAGGGTGACTTTTCTCCCCTCGAACGGCTGCCCGCGGTGCCGGAAGCCGGCGCAGCCCTGCAAATGTCGCAGACGCGCGCGGACCAATACTCCGGCGCTGACGCACTGAGCATACAGGGTTCGCTTTCAGGCGGCGGACGTTCGAGCATCACGCGGACGGCGACCGGAGCCAACATTCTCGCGGGCGGGTCTGGCAGCCGCGTTCAAGACTTTGTGGGCAAGTTGGCGGACCAGGTTTTCCTGCCCTTCCTCTACGCGGCGCACGAATTGAATTGCGCGCTGCTGCCGCCGAAGACAATCAAGCAGATTCTGGACGAGGAACTCGAAGAAGCCTGGGTTAACGAGATCGATGTCCTCGACGTAATCAACGCGCGGGTTAAATTCACGATCTCGGCCGCGGCCCGTTTGCAGGCTCGCCGCAACATGGCGCAGGCGTTGCCGATAATGATCCAGTACCTGATGAGCCCGGAGACGACGCAGAGCCTGGCCATTGAAGGCATGAAGGTCAACGTCAAGGAAATCATGCGGATGATGTTTGAAGTCTCTGACTGGCCGAACGTGACCGACGTGGTTGTGGCCATGTCTGACGAAGACAAGCAGCGCTGGATGTCCATGCAGCCGGGTGCTCAGGTCGCGGCGAAAGCAAAGGCGCAGGCCGGTCTTCAAAGCCAGAAGACCGATGACAAGAGTCATTTAATCGACCAGGAAAATATTGCAAGGGCCGGCCGTGAAGTTTTGCGGTCAGCCATCGAGAAAGCCGCTGAACCGGAAGAAATTACCGGCCAGCCAGGCGGACCAGGCTTCGGTGCCAACGTATAACAGAAAGGGCTTAGCTGCGTGACACAACGAGCAAGCGCAATTAACCGCGATACAGCGGACATGATGATAACCCGGCTCGAAGAGTACATCGGCCGGGAGTTGACGCAAGACGAACGCAACGATATCGAGGTCTGGCAAAAGGGCAAAGCTCTCGCGCCACTCACGAACTTCTACGGATGGGAAGTCGTGATGGAGATGTTGCGGAGCTATGCCGAGGACGCGATCCAGCGGTTGATCGTGACCGACCCCGGCGACACCACGAACATCGTCGGCTTTCACGCCGCCGCATACGCAGCGAACAAGATTTACCACAATTTTGCAGAAGATGTGAAGAACGCCATCGACAAGAAAACCCCAGAAGTAATGCGGGGATACGTGAAGACCCGCATCGCCAACGCCGCACCGGATTCCGAAACACCAGCAATTTAATCCTCGCACCCGTGCTCATCGGATTATGAGCAGGAGACAGGCATGACACTAAGTAACGACCCGTTTGCCCCAGATGACAAATTCGCACAGTTGGATTTACGCACGGGGCCAGAGCATTTTGCAGCACACCTAAGCAAGATTTCCGAAGAAGAACACATTGATGATCCGAACGCGAGTGAGACCGCGTTGCGTCCGGAAGTAATCGTTGGGCCTACCGCGGCGCAAGCGGCAGCCGCCGCCCCCGTACACGGCGCGCCGGAAGTGATCGATCTGGGAGATGGCGCGACCGTAACCATCCGGCAGACGAATCTCGGATGGGAAGCCGTGCTCGATGCCGGCACCGGAGCCGGAGCCGAAGTTTTCCGAGGCAGAACGCGACCGGAACTGGACCGAAATGTTTACATCGGGAAACTGCACGCGACTCGCAAGATCAACGAACTGGTCCGAAGAGACAAGCTAACCTTGGCGGCTGACGCGCCGGCAGCGCATTCCCCCGCGCCCACACCCGCGCCAACCGTCCGAAGACTGACCCCGGACGAAGAGTTTGAAATCAAGACGAAGCTCTCGGCTAATCCCGATCTGGCGTTAAAAGAGTGGTTCCAAAAGACGACCGGGCTCAGTTTAGAGCAGCTTGTGGGGCTCGCACAGCAAGGATCGGCGGCCAAGGAAACGCTCGACGCGGAGGCGGTTGCCAAGTCGTTTATTTCCGCGCGGCCGGAATACTGGAACGCGGAAGAGAATTATCGCCGATTGCTCATCAACATCTGCAATCGAAACCGCACCAAGCATCCAGAGAGCTTCCCCGCCGAAGCCAAGTCCGAGCCGATGCTCGAATACCTGGTCAAGCACGGACTCTTTACCACAGCAAATTTGATCGCGGCCTACGATGCACTTCACGAAGACGGATTGCTTCTGAAGAAGCCCGAGGCTCCGACCGCAGCGCCACCCGCGCCTGCCGCAGATACGCCTACCAACGTGCCTGCCCAGTTGCCCGTACCCGCTGCCACAGCACCACCTGCACCTGCACCAGCGCCGGCTACACCACCGGCGAGACCGACGCCTACAGACGGACGGATTGTCCGCCCACGGCGTGAGAACGCGTCGTTCGGAATCCGGACGCGGGACGCAAGCGCGCCCTCCCCGGAAATCACGAGCGAGCCTTCCGTCGAAGAGTTGGACAACCTGAGTGACACTGAGATCGCCCAGCTTTATGCGGGCGTTCGCCAGAACGTCGCTCGCGCTTCCGCTCAGCGCTAATACGAAGTTAACAGAAGTAAAACGAGTCCTAACGTATGTCTATTTCCCCTGCATCGATTTTAACGTCGGGTGCGCTGCCGAACCTGGTCGCCATCCACTATGAGCGGGAATCGATCCCGAACCTGAAGGCGCAGACGCCGTTTCTGAGCATGACCAAGCAGAAGCCGCTGCCGCTGCGCTCGGGCAACCAGATTCAGTTCTTCACCTACGCCTTGCTGTCCGCCAACACGACCCAGGCTGCGGAAGGAACGGTCGGAAGTCCGATTTCCGAATCCACCACGAAGATCGTGGCCACCATCGGGCAGTACGCCGATTTCATCAACTCCAGCGATCTGTCCATGGACGTGGCGATTGACGATCCGTCACTGCTCCAGAATCTGTCAACCGAACTGAATTACCGTTTGGCTCTGACCCTGAACACGCTGGTCCAGCTTACCGCTGACAGCGCCACCGGCGTAGACGCCAGCGTAAACGTGCAGTTGGCCAACGGTTCGTACCTGACCGCAGCCAACATCCGCACGGTCACCCAGCAGTTGCACGGGATCAACGCGCGTCCGCTGACCAAGGACGGTTACTGGGGCGGGATCATCCACCCCTACGTCGTTCACGACGTTTTGAACGACACCTCCAACAACGGCCTGACGGACATCCTGAAGCGCAATGACAGCATGGTCAGCAAGCTGATCCAGCCGCTGACAAACGACGAAGTGATTGAGTTCGCCGGCGTGCGCTTCAAGCAGACCACGACTGCGCCAACCTCGACCATCAGCAGCAACACCTATTACAACACCTACATTTTCGGCGACGACGCGCTCTTCTCTGTGTTCCTCGGGAAGAACCCGGAAAGCGGCGAAAAGAACTACCGGTTGATGATCCAGGAAGCTCCGCAGACTGGATCGGTGAGCGACCCTGCTCGCCAGATTGGTGGCTGGGTGAGTTATAACCTTAAATATACCAACACTTTACGGCCAGGGTCTGTTATGACGCTTCGCCGGTTGCAGTCCGAAACAAGCGCGAGCTAAATCGCGCTAAGGATGGGGCGCGTGTGCCTATCGCTGCGCGCCCCCAAACCTGCCGGAGGATAGATGTCGATCACCGCTTCACTTACCGGAAACATCACGCTGGTTGATTCCGTTGTCGGAAACCAGGCGCTTATCAAGTCCATTGCCAGCTTGATTTTTACCGGGACCAATTCCTCCTACGCGAATTCTCAGAATATCGGCACGAGCCCGACCACGATCACGCTGCCGATCAGCCCCACGAAATTTGTGTACATCAAGAATCTGCACGCCTCAAACACGCTGACCGTGACGTGGACCCCGAACGGCGGGGCTTCGAATCCAGTGGTCACTCTCCAGACGAGCGAAGCGCTCCTTTTTGTGGGCAGCAATACCAGCGGCGGGATCACGGCGCTTTCGCTGACCGCCTCGGGCGCGAGCACTCCAGTCGAGTTTATTTTAGCCGGGTAAGGAAACCGAATGAATTTAAGACAGCGGCTGGGGCACCTTCCTCAGAGCACACCGAATTTCAAGGAAACGCTGGCCCATCTGCCACCGCAAGTGCTGTTTGAACTGGCGCGAAATGAAGCCGCACAGCTTATCGCGCGCGTGGCTGCGGCCGAGCTTTTGCTCGAAGGCGGGCACAAGCAGTCCAAGAGCCCAGAAATCGAGTCACTCATCGCCGCGGTGATCGCGAACTGGAAGCAGGAAGAGGTCAATTTTACCGACGCTCCCGCTCCCGAAGGCGAAACCGAAAAAGCCTAATGGACCTGAAAAACACACTGCTCTTCGCCGCGCGGCATGGAACAACGGTTCTAAACGAGAAGGGCTGCTTTCGCGGACCTCTCAATCCTCCTCTGGACGAGAAGGGCAAGCGCGATGCCGAAGAACTGGGGAAGTTTTTCCAGGATATTCCCATCGCGTGCATCATCTCTTCAGACAAGACCCGCGCGCTCCAGACCGCGCACACGATTGCGAAGTACAAGCCGGGCATCGAGATTTATCCCAATTCCGGACTGCACGCGCTGAACGTCGGTAACTTTGCCGGCAAGCCGAAAGACGAGAACGAAGACGAATTTGAGTATTACGTCCAGAATCCGGACGTGACGATTCCGGGCGGCGAGTCGCTGAACGGGTTCAAGGCGCGCGTACGTCCGCTGCTGGCCGAAGGCGTCAAGCTCTCGAATCAAATCGGGAAACCGGTTCTTTTTACCATTCATTCCAGCATCATTCACGAAATGGGCTCGATGATAAATAACGATCACGAGTCCACGCTCGTAAAGCCGGGCGGGGCCGCGCGTATTTACTACGGTAACGGCAACCTGAAGGCTGAACCAATCCTCAAACCAGATTTCCAGAGCGGCCGTTCCGGCGCAGACAAAATCTCTTAACCGCCTGCATCACAGAGGCAAAGTCTAGCAGTACAAATTCCATTCGAATTAACAGGAAGGTAACACATGAATTCTGACACATTTGCCGGGTTGCAGGGCGGGACCGGACGAAACGCTCTGATTGCGGTGACCGGCGTAGGCACAACCGAAACGCTCGTGGTCATGGGCACGGACACGGCCAGCACGAATGCGACAGCGGTTGTCGGCGTACCGTCGCAGGCGGCCATCATCGGCAACAGCGCCCCACTCGATCCAAACGTTAACCCTGCGTTGCTGAAGGATCAGTACGGGCGCGCCGGCAACTATATCGGCCAAGTACGGCCGTATTTCACCAGTGGCAGCTTCGACGCCCGCGGCTTCCGACTTCGCTTCGTGGCCAAGTTCACGTCTTCGGCCGCGGCCGGTGGAACGGCCCATGCCTTCAATCTCTATTGGGGCAACAGCATCACGGCGAACAACAAGATCGCCGCGGGGCTTTCCACAACTGCGCTGGCGGGCGGCAACTACGCTGTAATCGTGGAAGCGACTTGCCTCTGGGAATCGGTGGGCCAAGTGCTGGTAGGCGAATACTGGGCGATCACAGGAGCAAACTACGTGAGCCGCACGGGACTGACCAACAGTGCCTCACCGACGACCTACACGGCGCTGAGCTTCTGCGCTTCCTACAAATTCAATTCGGGCGCGGCCAACACGGTCACCCCGATTGAATTCTCCATCGAGCAATTCTAAACCACACGCGTGCCCTGTTCCGGCAGGGTTATCTCGCTGCGCCGGACACGTAGTGCAGCGAGAAATTTCAGGAGGACCATGTTAGAGGGAATCGACCTTCCTTCTTTGTCCGTTGAAAGCAAGGAATGTATCTCCTGCGGCTCGACCAAGCCGCTCAACCGGTTTCGCCGCGATTCCAGCGTCAGCGACGGCCGGCGAATGCAGTGCGAGCAGTGCGAGGCTTCGCCGCGGCTCTCGACCGCGGAGCACGTCCACCGACTGCACGAACTGAACGTCAATTCGGAAGCCCTAAAGCGGCAGCGCTGGGCGCATCAGCAGGACTTCAAGAACGAAGCCGCGCGCTACGGCCGCCAAAAGCACCATTCCGAGTTGCTTTGCGGTTTGCGCCATCTGCTCCTGCCCGAGCAGCTTTACCTGATGGACGGACGGATCGTCGGCGATCTCGCGGCGTTCAAGATCACACGGCAAGCGCCCGAGTATCTCTTCTACATTCCAACCGGCGTTCTGCCGGAATTTTCCATCATCGAGTTTGACGACAAGGATTGCCCGGTGCGCGAGAAACGTCGCGGATGGCGGACAGTGCTGTTGCGGCTGCTTAAATCCCGAATGCTGACCGAAGGACAAGTGCGCGATGAGTTTGGCGAGGCACAAGGAAGCGCCTCGACTGCCTGGCGGCGTGAACTGTTCATTTTTCGGAACGGCCACGAATAACTCAAACCATGCCGAAATTTCTCGAAGACGCCTTGAAAAAGGGCGGGCGCAAAAAGGGCCTGCGTGGCAAGCGCCTCATGAAGTACGTCTTTGGCGGGATGAATAACATCGGAGCCGTCCACGGCAGCCAGATCACCGCGCGCGGAAAACGCATGGAAGAGAAGCACGAACAAGATGCGAAAGCCGGACGCTAACCGTCGATGCACTTTCTGCTGGCCTTTCTACTTCTGTTGACCTGCCCTAAACAAGTGCCAAAACAAATACAGCGCGAGCTACGCGGAGACCGGCTGAAGGGCTCCATATTTAGCACAGCGGATAGCGGTGTCGCCGTTCACGGAAACAGGATATCTGGACGCGCGCGAGTAACCTCTCACTCGGAGTTGGGGAGAGACAGTAGCCAGCCCGATGTGGTTCCCAAGACAGCCAGCACGCCTACAGACCCTTTTTATGAACGCAATGATATTCGCGAGGCTGCGGCCAAAGCATGGGGGCAGGCGCGCGGAGGCACGGGAGGAGCGGAGAGCCACACCGCCATCGAAGCAGGGTTTCGCGTAGATCAGCGCGGCGAGAGCATATCAGTCGTGCCCCACGAGATAACGAATCAGCGGGGAGAAATAAGCTGGGAGAAGAGCCCTACGACCGTGGCTGAATTTCACGTTCACCCAAATCGATCACTACCGCAACCGTCAGAGAACGACAAGAAGCTCGCGAATTCTCACGGGATTGACATTTATACGATTCATCAAAATGGCGTGTATGCCTACCGCCCATCGCGCAAAGTAACAGAATTCTTGGGTCCGCTAGAAGAGTTTATCGGTAAGAAAAAACCAAAAGCAAAGTAGCAGTAAACCTCCACACCCGTAGCTGTTCGGATTAACAGCAGGAGAATGCAATGTCGAAGAATGCCTTAGCAGAAGTGTCTTCCACGCTTGGCGGTCTGCCAGGAACTGGCGCTTTAGAGGCTCCGCCCAAGGCGGAAAAAGAACTGACTTTCAAGGAAAGCGATCTCGAACGGATCATCGCCTCGGCGGTGGCCGCGGCGGTAAGAAGCTCTTCCGGTTTGCTGGCCGACGCAATCAAGGAATCGCGCAAGCCCTACGTCGATCCGAAGCAGCAAGAAAACGACGAGACCATGAAGAAGCAGATGCGCGAGCAGTCCGAGCGCATCGCGGCGGACATCCGCGCGAGCCAGGATTTGTGCCCGCACCTTCAGGGATCGAATCCGCTTTCCGAACAGCCCAAGCAGACCACTTCCATCGTGATGCACCGGCGCGATACCAACGACGTGATCGGCATTTGCACCAACTGCCTGCGCGTCTTCAGGCCCAGCGATCCGGACTACGGAATTTGGATGCGCAAAAAGAGTGGAAATAAGATTTCCGAAGCCGGCCGGCGCTTCTTCCTCGACCCCGCCGCGGCGCAGCGCGCGGCAGCGGCTTAATACCCCCAACCGAGGTGTACCCATGGCAAGTAGCTGGAGCAGAGCGGCCCTAATCGGCTGGGCGGCGATCATCTTCGTCCTGCTTGGTTACGAACTGTGGTGCATTTTCAGCGGCGACAAGGAAACCCCTCCGCTCACTTACGTGACGGTTCGATACGTGCCGTGGTGGGTAGTCATGCCGTTTCTGTTTTGGCTGCTCGTTCATTTCGGCGTTCACTACGCCGCCGCAGGGTACAAATCCTTCTTGAAGATTTTCTAAACGAATGGCTTCCACGTCCACGATCCAGCTTCAACGCACAGTAAATGTGACCAGCGTCTTCCTTCGCGGGATGCCGCTTACGGGTGTAGGCGGATTCGTGAACGAGCCGGCACTGTCGGCCGCGGACGAAGTACGCCAGTTTATCCTCGCGCCTCCCTTCGCGTGGCGATGGAACCGCAGCACAGTCACGTTTACTACGGTACAGGGCCAGCAGGATTACCCGAAGTTGCTGTCTTCTTTTGGATGGCTGGAAACCGCTTCCTATACGGACGGGACCAACACACACCCGCTCACGAACGTGCTGGTGCTCGCCCCGGATACCACGCAAAATCCGCCTCAATCCATCTCGGCGCTGATTGACGACACCGCGGGGTCAATCACCTTCCGCTTCCTTCCGGTGCCGGATGCAGCATACACGGTAACTATCCACTACCAGAACGCCGCGCCAAAATTCAACGACCTTACCAACCTTTGGGCTCCCATCCCAGACTATCTCCGCTACCTGTACGAGCAGGGCTTCCGCGCCAAAATTTACGAATACCGCAGCGATGAGCGCTTTCCGTTCACGCAGCAGCTATTCGTGCGTCAAGTCATCGCCGCGAACGCCGGCTTGAGCGACAGCCAGATCGACATCTTCTTGAGCGAACGGCTGAACATGCAGCGCCAGGCACAGGTGGAATTGGGCAAAGCCGCCGCTGGAGTATCCGGCCGGAGCCTGGCAGGGTAAATGCCCACCACGTACAAACTCTACGATGTAGTGCAGTCCGCGCGCGCCATGCCGGACCTGACGCCTGTTTTCGGGCAGACGAGCGGCTTCACGCAAGAGCCGGCGCTCACCATCGGCAACATGGTGATGCAGAAGTTTTTGGCTACGCGACTTGATTGGAAGTTCAATCGCGCCGCGGCAGCGCCTTTCCTCACCGTCGCATTACAACAAGATTACGTTACCAGCATCACCAATCTCGGCTGGTTAACGCAAAGCTGGCGCATCGACATCAACAACACGGCGCTTCCCAAACCGGTATTCATGATGGAGGAAGTGCGCGATCTCGGGCAGACCTCTTATCAGCGGAATCCGTTTCAGATTTCGTGGATTCCAAACAGCCTGGCCACATTCGGAAAATGGCAGGCCAACACCAGCTACCAGACCGGGCTAGGCGCGGCGCAGACGCCCGCGTCGCCGATTCAGCAGTTCATTGATACAAACGGAAATTTTCTTTACGTAACCGGATTCGGAACCTCGGGGAATTCGCAACCTTCCGCGCCGGCTAGTTCAGCCGCTGGCGTCACGGTTACGGATGGGGCGGTGACCTGGACGGTAGCCGACCCGAACGGGATCGCGTTTCGGCTCGCACCCATGCCGGCAAGTTCCGGCATTGTGTGGGAGATTCATCCCATCTATCAGAAAAAGCCTCCCAAGATGACCGCGCTGCAAACCCTGATAACACCGATTCCAGACGACTACTACTACTTGTTTTTCCAAGGGTTCGTCACCTACTGCTACAAGCAAGCGGGGCCGCAATACGCCAAGCGCTTCGAGCAGGAATACACGCAATGGCTTGCGGACCTGGATACGGCGTTGCGCGCGGGAGATCGAGAGTCGGAAGACGCCACGATGTATCCAAGCGAATCGATCACGGGCGGAGGCCCGTGGCAACCGCTTCCTATCGGCCCAGGATACCCGTATGAGCCCTACTCCTACTAACGAGCAGGCGTGGCAGCGGAAGTGCCCAAAGTGCGGGCGTGAACTCGAAAAATACGATCCAGAAAAATCCGTCCAGTGTCCGGAATGCGGATGGACGTGGAGATAGCGATGGAAACAGAAAAGAAACCACGATGGCTGCGCAGTGCCTTCTCCGAGGCGGATGGTGCAGGATCGGCTTCGCGGCTCATCATGCTCTTTCACAGTCTGGCCGTGATTGGCTGGATCACACACGGAATCTGGCGTGGTGCGGCATTTCCTGACGCCACAACCCTGGGCGGCGCTGCCGCTTTTATCGTGAGCCCGTACGCGTCAAACAAATTCCCCACCATGTTTGGAAAGGATCAAGGTTAATTGGCCGAGCCTTCCATACTGGAGATGCAGGGCGCGCGACCGGCTAAGCCGGCTGCGCCGATGTCCATCTACATCAACCGGTGGATCACCGGCCTCGTGACGCAGAGAAACCCGTTTGTGCAGTCTGGCGGGCGGCCAGACTATCGCTTCTACGGCGGCCGTCCCGACACGCTGATCGACGGCCTGAACATGGAGGTCACTAATTCTGGAACGCTCAAGCGGCGTCCGGGATTCAGTTCGTTTTCCTCTGGCACGTTCCCATCGGCCCTGCTGAGTGCCTATTCGTTTATTCAGATTTTGCCGGGTGGAAGCACAAGCCTGTCGATCATGGCGTCCACGAAGTCCAAGGTTTATACCGTGACCTCGGGCGCGACAACGCAACTTTTTTCGAACGCAGACGGCGTTCAGGCGCAAACATTTTTTCATGGCGTGGGGAAATACCTCTACTTCGGACACGGCGGGAGCGATCTCAAGAAGTGGGCCAATGACGCACAGAGCGTAACGAATTGGGGGATTGTAGCGGCCGGTGGAAGCGGAAGTTCGACTTCGGCATACGCAGGCGCGGGGCAGACAGACACGATAAGCGGAGGTAGCTCCTCGCAGACCGGAGTCGGAAGCAGTTTTGCTAACGTTAGCATCGGCTCGGAGACGATTTACGGACAAGGATATTCTTCTCAAGGCCCATGGAGCAGCGGCTCCAACACGCAGGTTCTTGATGGCGTTTATGCCACATGCGACGTTAGCTTTGACGCCCTCGGTGGCACTGATTACGAGGAAACCGACTATCTAAGGATAACTGGTCTCGGCCTGAGTCTTCCGGGCGGCGCAACTGTAACTGGTGTCGCCGTTACACTACAGGGCTTGACAACAGCCAAGCTCAGCGGCGCTGGGTCCGCAGCATGGGTTGATGGTCATGTTCAGTTAGTAAAAAGCAACGTCATTCAGTCTACAGACCGTGGATTGACTGGCGCGGGCTGGGGTGGAACAAACAATTATGGCTCGTCTTCCGATACTTGGTATGGCGTTGTCGCCGGTGATATTGACTCAAATTTTGGCGTAGCCGTAACAGCAGCAGGGCAAGTAACGGCTGGAGGCACAGAGTTAACGCCCACGTATAGAGTTTTTATCGATTACGTTGCGATAACGGTTTACTACACGACACCGAGCCTTTCCTGGACAACGCCGAATGGTATTGCGGGTGCGCCGAATCATGGCGGCAGCCCGGCATACACCTCGATTACTCTTTCAGGAACTTCGCCAAATCTGCGCGCGATCACTTATGGATTCAGCGTGTCTGGTGGCGTCGTCGGAATTGGCCTCGTTCTAGCGGGGTATACCAGTGGCGGCAGCTTTACGGTCAACGCGCAGTTGATGACCGGTGGTGTGGCCGTCAGCAGCGTAAAAACGGCGACATTCAATGGGGGCGGAGCCGGTGCGGACACCTCTATAACGCTGGGCGGCTCAACTGACAACTGGGGATACGCCTGGTCTACAACCGCAGTGAATTCTTCTGGCGGAAATATAGCCGTTCAGCTTACGGTCACGTCTGGCGCTTCTGCGACCTGCAATTTTGACTCGGCGCAGCTTGTCGTCTACACAAGCACCGCGCTTTCAAGCCCAGGATTTTCCGGAACCGGGCTGACCGGAACATACCAGTATTGCTACTGCCTCGGGAATTCGGTTTCCGGACACGTCGGCTCTCCATCGAACATTATCACGGTCACGCCTTCGAATCAGGGTGTGCAACTGAGCGTCACCGGAAGCACAGCGGACGCGCAGGTCAACCAGCTTCGCGTCTTCCGCACCAAAGCGGGTGGAGCAATCTTTTACGAAGTGCCCAGCCTGGTAACCAGCTATTCGACGGGCACGCAGACAGTAACGGACACGACCGCGGACGGAAACCTTCTGACGCAGAACATCGCGCCAACCGGTCTCACGAACAATCCTCCTCCGGCTGGAATGACCGTTTACGAGTTCCACGCCAACCGGCTGTGGGGCGCGGTCGGCAACATCGTTTATTACGCGACCGGGCCGGACATCGTGCTCGGAAACCCGCAAGAAGCATTCAACCCACTAAATACGTTCGTCTTCCCGACCAACGTGTATGGACTGCTTTCGACTTCACAGGGCTTGCTTGTTTTCACCGCGGACGACGTTCACATTATTCGTGGCACGATCAGCGCGACCGCTGCAATTGCCGGTGCAAGCGGAGTAGTCTTTTACGCGCGCCAGTTTATCCCGAATCTGGGCGTGCTTTCCTACAACGCGGTCTGGCAGGAAGGGAACCAGATTTACGTTTTTAGCAACACCAGCCAGTTGGTGCAGATCGACGCGACCGGCGTAAACGAACCGGGATTTGCGATTGGCGACCTTCTCGGCCTCATCAATCCGGCAAACGCGGTTGTTACCAGCCACGTAGGCGGCTCGAAGGACAAGGCTGTTTACGTGTCGGATGGAAACTCCACGATCTATCGGCTGAATCCGAACCAAGCGCCCGAGGGTGGGCCGGTGTGGAGCGCCAAGGCCACAGTCACGGGCGGCGTGGGCTGGATCGGATCGCTGTACACGGCTCTTGGCACGCGACAGCTTCTGATCGCGCAGGGCGGCAGCGGGACCAACCACTTGTTTTACCGGAATCCGAACCTTTATAGCGATAACGGAACGGCATATAGCTGTTACGCCACACTGGGCAATTTGGTCTTAGCGCTGCCTGGACAGCTTGCGGATGTGCACTTCATCACCACTGAGGCGGTGGCGACGGGAACCAAACCGGCTGTTTCCGTGTTGCTGGACGAGATCAGCGGAACTTTCGAGGCGCTGCCGAATTCGGTGAATGATCCTCCGGACCTTTCGGCTTCGAACAGCCTCTATGCGAACCGCTTCTATCTGACGCAGGGCCAAGCTCCTGTGGTCACGCGAAGCGTGCAGATCAAGGTGTCGTTCCCAGCCGAAGCCTCCCCGAACGAGCTTTTGACACTCACTGTCAACGCGGCGCTGTACCCAGAATAATGCCAGCCATCGAAACGCGAGTTACGACAGCCAAAGAGATCGCGCCAGACCAAGCGCGGCAGATTGTGGTGGCTCCTCCTGCGCTGGCAGGCGCGAGGCCAAATTTTTGGGGTCTGCTGCCCACGCAGGACATGCCCGACGCAAACGTGCATAACGGGCCGTCAAGAAGCCCGGTATTTGTGCCGAACTTTGCGAATAGCGACGAAAATCTGAGCGATTCGCAAACCACGTCAACGGCACTGATCGCGTCTATTCAGAGTCGGACAGCGCCGCCCTCTGTTGGCTATGTGCCTCGGGTTACTGCGAATTCGGGGACATTTACGGCAGCTTCGGCGCTGGGCTACTACACGACTGTGGGCAAACTTGTCTGGGTTTTTTTCCAAGTCACTATTACGACAGCCGGAACTGGCGCGAACCCTGTGGTGACACTCCCGCTGCCTACTCGCTTTAGCGCTGTGCTTGTGGGTTGCGAAGAAGCGCTTAACGGAATAGCGGTTACAGTCCAACTTGGCTGGTTTACCAACCAAGACAGCGTAATGCGCAACGCCGACAATACCAACCCCGCCGTAGACGGCGCTGTCATACGGGTTTCCGGGGTATACGAAACAATTTAGAAGGTTCAACAACATGGGCACACAACCCAACTACGAAAAGATTAAAGAGATCGCGTCCACTGACGAGAGCTTCAAACTTTTCGTAGTCGAAAAAATAACGGCGCTGGACACCAACATGGACGGCCTGGTGGGCAACGGGCAGCCCGGCCGTGTGAAGATTCTGGAAGATAAGGTTGAGCAGCACGGAAGATACATCTACGGCGCGATTATCGGTCTGGTTGTCCTCGAAGGGCTTTTCCACTGGCTGGCTTCAGCGATAACGCCAGTTTTACACGTAGCGGGACGCTAAATGAAAAATCACATCTTTGTCCGTCCGGTGCGCCCGGAGGACCGCGAACTGTTTGTGAAGTGGTCGTGCGAGACCAAGAACAATCTTTTTGATCCGGATGTGGTGCGGTATCCGACCACATTTGTGTTTTGCGCTTTTGACGGCGATGGGCCGCTTGCCTATTGCCCGGTGCAGAGCCCGCTGATGATGGAAGCGCTGGCGATCCGTCCGGGCGCACCACCAGAGAAAGCGGCCATGGCGCTGAAGGAACTGACGCAAGCCGTCGTCACCCAGGCGCACGTGAAAGGTTCTGGGGAAGTCTACTTTTTGTGCCGAGACGAAGAAACGATTTTACTGGCGAAGCGCCAAGCATTCGAAGAACTGCCGTGGCGCGCCTTCCGCATCAAGCTGAGCGACCTGGAAAAGCCGAAACCGAATGAAAGCCACGTATAAGATCATTATTGACATGGAGACCCTCGCTCCGGCGACGGTCTGGCACAGCTATTTCGGTCCTGTGGACTGGATGAAGGCAAGCGACGCGGAGACAAATCTATCCAACCAGCAGGCCGAGTTTTACAAGACGCTGAGTTCAGCCTATAACCAGCAATTTTCGAAGCAGGGTGCGATTCTCCAGAGTCTGACCGACGCGTTCAAGCCCCTGCTCGATATCAGTTCCCGGATCGCGAATACGTTTTCTCCCATCCTTGCCGCTGGGCCGGGGCAAAAAGGATTCACCCCGGAGGAAGAGTCCGCAATCCGGACAAGCGCCACAGACACCAACGCGCAGCAGTTTACCAATGCCAAGATCGCGGTACAGAACGCGAACCAGAGCGGAGGCAACGAGCTTCTGCCCTCGGGCGCGCAGGCGCAGCTTGAAGCGGATGTAAACACGAAGGCGGCCGTGCAGGAAGCGCAGACGCAGAATCAGATCACGCAACAGAACTACAACCTTGGCCGACAGAACTTCCTGACCGCGGCGCAGATTTTGGGCGGAGTCTCTTCGCAAGCGACCAACGCCCTGCTGAGCACTTCGGGTCAGATCAATCCGCTTGGCTATGCCAGCGGCGTAGATTCTTCGGGTCAAGATGCCTTCGGTTCGGCCAGCGCGATCAACCAGGAGAACAATGCCTGGAAAGGCGTGGTAGGCGGAATCCTTGGCGGCGCGGTGGAAGGTTTTGCCGGAGGATTCGGTACGGGGGCCGGAAAGAAACTATTTGGATTATAAACCATGAAGAAAATCGAAGCACTGGCAGACGCAATCGGCAAATTGAACGGCTGTCCCGTTGACCCTGAGTCAGACGCTTACCGGCTCAGGAATCCTCTACTCATTCCCTCGTGGGCGCTGCTCGGCAAACACGAAACGGACGAAAAAGGGCGACGTATTTTCACGTCGCTGCTGAATGGCTACAAGGCCGGACTTTTCGATCTGCAAATGAAGATTTCCGGCAATAGCCGAACCAAGGCGGTTAAGCCGCAGAGCCCGCTATCGGCACTGCTTGCCTGCTATAGCATCACGTCTCTCGGTTCCATCGACTATATCCTCTCCTTCCTGCGGCGCGCCCTGCAAGACAAAGACATCACGGCGGACACGCCCGTTTCCTACTTCGCGGAGTAACTGAATGGCGAATCCAGCGGTAATGGGGCCAACGCCCGATCCAGCACGAAATGCAGCCATCCTGCCGATGCCTGCACCCGTAGTTTCCCGCGATAGCGGTGGGGCCGACACAGCCGGAGCAGTTGCTGCTGTTCCAGGCGCAGTGCAGCCGGCTGCTCCGAATCCAATGGAGTCCCCGCTGCCGACGACGCGTACCGCGCCGGCCGCGGTTACTGGTGCGCCGCCAGCGCCGGATCGCGAACGCGCACTTGGGAAAGCGGTCAAGTTTTTGCTTGGCAGCACCACGCAATACAGCGTCGATCCGCAAACCGGAAAGACGGTTGCGACCGACGTTCCGAACAAGCCCGGCGATCTCTTCCGGCACATTCTCGCCGGCGCGATTCTGGGCGGAGCGGCCGGAGCCAAGGCGAAGGATTTTACACAAGGGCTGGGCGAAGGCGCGGGAGCGGAGCAAGAACAGCTTCGAAACAACGATCAAATAAATTTCGCTCGCGCGCAGGAGCAATTCAAAAATCAGCAAGAGGCCCAGCGGACGCAGCGTGAAGGGAAAGTCCTCGAACGCGAAGATAAGCAACTGGAATTCGAACGCACCAAATTCAATGCCCAAGTCCAGCAGTGGAACAAGGAAGAACTGCTGCACGAGGCTGATGCCAACTTCAAGGACCAGGAGATGCTCTTCCACGAGAACGAGCAGTCCCAGAACCTGGAGAAGTGGGCGGTCGAGTCTGGCGGGATTTTGACGCCCAATGTTCCGGGAAATGGGCGAGCGGGTAACGGAAAAGATTTGATGAATCTTTTCACCAAAGACCCGAACCGGTTCACTCCGCCTCCGGGTATGTCGTCATTTATCGTCAAGACCTACGATACCGGCGATTTGAAGTACGACTTCAAAACCAACGGATGGCAGGACAAAGATGGCAAGGCGGTCAACCTCGAAGACCGCACGACCTGGAATGTCTACGCCGTCCCGATGAACACGGCCAAGACCCCGATCAAGATCGACGGCAAAACGCTGATGAAGAATTTCAAAAGCGTGGTCGGTGACTCTCTCCAGGGGGACAAGCAGTATTCGCTGACGCTCAGCGAAGTGCTGGCGCTATCGGCGCAGGAGCGCATGGCCAACCGTCTGCAATTCGACGAAGCCTTTAAGACCAATCACCAAGCGGTTGCTGCGAAACTCTCGGAATATACCAAGGGCATTGCCGATCTGACACGCGAGGCCACCAACGCGCGCAGCAATGGGCAAGACGAAGAGGCTGCACAATTTGACAAACAGATCGCGGACATGCAGCAGGAGTTGGACGATTATCTTTTGGAGAACGCCAACCCGGCGATGCGCGGCACGTATCGCGACGGCGTGAATAAGGCCACAGGCAATGCCAGCAAGAAAAAGGCGGCGGCCGGGCCTGATGTCACCGCGCTTCAGCAACAGGTAGCGCAAATGCCTGGCGGATGGGGCAGCGTAAAAGATAACGAGACGGTGATCGCCGACAGCAAGGGAAACCTCTCCGCGATTCCGAAGTCGAAGTTAGATCAGGCAAAAACCAAGGGATATGTAGAAGTCCCGCGTCCAGCTATTTCCACACCACAAGCCGCGGCGGCGACACCCGTCGCGCAAGCGGCTCCCGCAGCAGAACCCACCACACGAACCACAGGAAAGTACGAAGAACCCGCGACTGACTAAGCCGTAAGGAAACGATGGCAGAACAAGACGACCTGCAACTGCGCCCATTGGTGTCTACCGCTGCTGCTCTTGCGCCTGCGCCAGCAGGTGACGATACCCCTGCGCATCCACTACAAGAAGCCAACGACCTCGGTATGCGCCCGCTCGGCGGAACCTCGCCCGACCTGGGCGCGCGTTCGCTTGCACCGGAGAAAAGCTGGGCACAGCGCGCCGGCGAGATCGCGGATGACCCGAAGTCGTCGTGGATGGGCAAGGCTTGGGACATTGCAAACCTGCCGATTTACAACTTCAACAAAGACAATCAGGGCGGTTTTCTTGGCGGCATTCAAGATATAGCCAGCAGCTTTACCAGCCCGTTCCAACTTTTGCTCACGATTGGAACCATGGGTTCGGGCGGCTTGCTGGAGACGGCTGGCGGAGCAGCGCTGAAGGCGGCCGGGCTCGCAGCCAGCGATGTAGAAGAAGTTACCAAAGGCGCGCAGATCGTGCAGAAGACGCTTCGTGCCGGCAAGTCCGGGGAAGCAATTGACACCGCGCTTGAGGCCGGAGGTGTCTCCAAATCCAAACTGAACGCGGCCGAGCAGGTACTGCGAGACGCGAAGCTGAACACGGATTCGCTCTTCCATCACGGGATTGTCTCCTCGGTGATTTCGTCCGGATTGCGGACAAGCGGTGTGGATATCGCCGCGGCGCAGAAGGTCGGGAAGACCGCGCAAGGGCTCATGGATATCGGCTTTTCGGCTCAGGGGATTTACCAAGCCGCGCAAGCCAGCCCGCGCGTGCTCGACGCCTTGCGCGAGGGCGATTACGACACGGCCGTTCGGTTGATGACAGTAGCCGGATTCGGCGGCGTGATGGGACTGTGGGGAGGCTACGCGCTTTCGCGTGACGCTGGAAACGCCATGGAAGAGGCGGCAGCTAAAGCCGGACTGCGCGTCAAGCTGACCGACGAAAACAACAAGATTCGTGGCGTCATTGGAAAATATCAGGGCGACAAAAAGACTTACCAAAATATCGCCGACAACCTAGTCGAGGATCAGCGTGCCCGGTTCAAGAATTTGACGCCGGAGGAAAAAGAAGGGCTGACCTATGGATATCAGTCTGGCTTTGACAATGAGCAACTGCTCCACCAACACAACCTGCTGATGGAGAGCGCCGGCCGTGACGACTTGAAACTGCCGGTTACACCAAATCCCTTCCCTCCGGAAGACCCGCGAACGACTACCGGAAACGGCAATCCTTCGGTTGCCGCAGCGGCCGACGACTTCAACCGCGCCCGCGGGTATCGCCCGGTTGTCCGAGATTTCATCGATACAGACGGGCGTGCCAAAGATATCGCCGATGCGTATGAAGCGATGACCCACGATCCCAAGAATCCAGCGGTCGAGCGCTCCTACAACGCGCTCAAGCGAGACACTGAGGAGCAGTGGGATTTTGCTCAGCGCAAACTAGGCGTGAAATTTGAGTCGTGGAAAAAAGAGGGACAGCCTTACAAAGACAGCGCGGAGATGATGAAGGATGTCCGCGATAACAAGCACCTCTGGTTCTTCCAGGGCGGTGACATGCCCGCGGACCACCCGATGGCGGAGGTCGATCCCCGCACGGGGCTGACCTACAACGATATGTTCCGCGCCGTCCACGACTTTTTCGGCCACTCCGCGGAAGGCTTCGAATTTGGACCTCGGGGGGAAGAGAACGCGTGGAACGTGCATCGGCAAATGTTCTCAGAAGCGTCCGTTCCGGCAATGACCACGGAGACGCGCGGGCAGAATTCCTGGGTGAATTTCGGAAAGCATTTACGCGATGCTAACGGAAACATTCCGGATAAAGGACAGGACGGATACATACCGGCAACCAAGCGGCCCTACGCACAGCAAAAGGCCGGATTGCTGCCACCAGAATTCTATAAGCGAACAGATGAACTGCCGTCGTTAACGCCAACCGAAGCGGCGCTGAAGGATCACTACGTTCCGACCGGAGACGTGGGCTTCCTCGACCGCGCTTTCAATGTCCTCCAGGATCAGGCTAAGGCGGCGCGCGAGCGGATCGAGGCGCGTAAAACACAGTTTGGCGCGCAGTACGACGTGGGCGGGGCGCTGGCACTCAGCGCGGCGCACGCGCAGGACTACGCCATTTTGGGCGCGGCCAAAATCTGGGCCGGAGCGCGCAGTTTCCGTAAGTTTTCGGAAGAGATGCTGGCTGAGCACGGCGAGGAATTGCACAAGTATCCGCAGAAGGTTTTGCGCGATCTCTATCAGCGCTCGAAGAGCATTTTGTGGACGAAGATCGACAACGGCGGACAGCAGTATTTCGTTCAGGCGAAGGACTTGCAGAACTACTTGCAAGCCGGCTCGGGGATCAAGGATTGGTATAACGATCCCGAGTTCGGCGGCCTAATCAAGAAGCATTTCGGGCCTGACTCCACGATCTTCAAAGGATTTTTTGCGGCCACGGGGCAAGGCACCGACCTGAAGTCCAATATGACTCAGGCGCTGAAGGCGTATTCCCAGTGGAAGAGCGGAGAGCCATTCTCCGGCGTCGGACTCGGGCGACAAAACGTTGAGCGCGTAGCCTCCGGGCTGCCGCTTGAAGGAAAAAAGATTGGCCAGTATGGGCGTGAACTTGGATACAAGGTCCAGGGGAAGGCGTCAAATGCTCCGGAATTTGACTGGGGGCTCATTCCTCCGAACGTAATCGACCGGCGCATGGTCCAGTTGTTCTTCGGCAAAGATATCCATACCGGCGAAGCAAAAGTTCCGAATGTGCTGGAGACGAAGTGGATTTCCGCGGCTGTTTCGGAGATTGCTTCGCGAGAAGGGCTCGAACCCAAGCAGGCCCAGGCCATGCTCTGGAAGGCCGTGGGCGACGTACTGAACGGCGGAGAACACAGTTCGCAAATGCCTGGCGAAGTGCTCCGCAATGCCATTCGTGACGCGATGTCCAAACAGGCGCAGCAGCCGCTCTTCGTTCAAGGCGAAGGTGAGCACACGCTACCCGTGCCTTCGGCCGGATTTGCGCCAGGACCGGGCACAGCACAGCGAGGAGACTTTGGGGGCTACGTAAAGCGTCCGGTTTCCGAACAGGTAGGAAAAGCGCTGGATCGTATCGAAACCGAGACTCGTGCGCGGATCAACAACGCGAAAAAGCAGTATACCGCCATGCACGACATCGGCGGAGCCGTGGTGCTTTCGGCCGAGCAACTTCGAGACTACGCCATCCTGGGCGGAATCAAGATTTACCGTGGCGCGGCCAGCTTCGCGAAGTGGTCGCAGGAGATGCTCGACGAACACGGCGACGGATTGCGGCCGTATCTGCGCGATCTTTACGAACAGGCCAAGAATGCCGTTATCGAGGCGCTGCCAGCCGGGACGCAGAGCCTTTTGCGGGACCGCGAGTGGCAATCGAAAGACATCGTAAACCACATTCGTAGCGGCAAGAACTACGCCATTATGCAATCGGAAAATCCGCATAACGGACGGTTAACGCCAGAGGAAAACGCAGTCCGAACAAAGACGCTTCTCGATGACCTGAAAAAGTACGGATACGAAGCCGTACCGGTAGAAGGAAACACCAAAGACGTACAAGGACAAACTGAACACGCCTTCTTTGTGCCGCACATGCTGCCGGAGGAAGCCGTCCGCTTCGGACGCAAATATGGACAGTCTGGAGTCTTGACACGCGAAGGCTTGCACTGGATGAACGACGATCCTTCCAAGGATTACGTCGTGCCTTCCGACAATGCCAGACTGATCGTAGGAAACGACGCAGCGTCTAAGGATTATTTCTCGGTGCTTTCACCGGAGGGTGAACGCGTGCCCGTTCATGTGCCGCTGGACGACAGCCGGCAACTGCCTCCGGGCGCGCCGATGAAGCTCTATCACGGCACCAAAGCCCCGGTCAGTTCCATTGAGGAACTGGACGCGACGAAATATGGACAAGCGCATGACGTGGCCGGCGTGGGAACGTACTTTACCGAAAGCCCACACGACGCCGGACAATACGCCGGCGACACGGGCAAGGTGATTTCCGGGGTGCTGCGTCCAGACACTCGTCTGCTCGAAGCCACTAACGCGCCGATGCCTGAAGCGATTGCGAATGCAGCCCGGCGTGTATTTGAAAAGATAGTGCGTGACCAGAACCCGAGCCTGAGCGCTCAGGATGCTTTTGCGAAGTATTCGCGCTCGGGGCGCGATCTCGCGAGTGCGGACCTTACCTACATGGACGTTCTGGACGCGGCGCGCCGCTTTGTGTCGGAAGAAAAAGGGATCGGCGTACAGGACAAAGCCATGCTCGCGGAATTGAAGCCGCTGCAAGCGATGCTGGCCAAAAACGGATACGACGGGGTGCGCTACTCGAATCCGAGCGGAGAGCGCCGCGGGGTGATGGTTCTTCCTTCGGATGTGTCTGGGCGGCCGTTGAACGACCTGCTGAAGCCGGCAGGACCGTGGTCGAGGCTGACTCCGGAAGAGTCCAAGCTATGGCAGAGCGAAGAGGCGTCACGGCAGGCTCGTTACCACGAACTTGCAGGGCAGGGCCACGTCAAGGCAAATTACAGCAAAGATGAGGTCGAGAGCGTTCACCGCGCCTACCAGGCGGCCATCGGGGCACGTCCGGAAGTTCGGCGGCTTGGGCGCGAACTGCGCGATCATTTCGGGGAATGGTTTGAGCACGCGCACGAAAAGGGCGTGATCGGCGACGCCATCAACAATTACATCACGCAGATTTGGGAGAAGGATGCCAACAACGCCGCCTCCAATCGCCTCGCGAGCGATTACCGCACTGGAAACTTCCATACAAACGTGAGCATGGCGCGCGAGCGCACGTTCGCGAATGCGTTCGAAGGCCAATTGCTCGGGCGCAAACTCGCGGCCAAAGACCCGACAGCTATTTTGGGAAATTACGTCAACAAGGTGGGGGAAGCTATAGCCGCCCGAGACGCGATGGATCAACTGCGCGATCTCGGGCTGCGGGCCTCGGACGGTCGGCCTGTGGTGGCAATGGCCGGCACGGGGCAGCGCGTGCAAAACGAAGACGGCTCCACTACGGTGATGGTGAATCCTAAATCGATCCGAAATATCCGGATTGCGGACAAGGTGACCAAAGGGCTGCAAAAGAGCGGCGATCTCGACCGGATGATCGAGGACGGCAAGATCATCAAATACGAGACCAAGACTTTTGACGGCAAGTCCAAATCCAGCTACCTGTGGAACACGCACGATTATCGTGCCGTGGATAATTCCGCGTTTCAGGGCTGGAACTGGGTGGTACAGGACGAAGAAGGAAACAACGTTCTGGTGAAGTCGGAATTGCGCGTGCATCCCGAGGCGAACGATTATCTGCGCCGGTTTGTGGGCGCGGAGCCCTCGTTTATTCGCGGGAGCAGGCCACTTTCCGCGTTGATGAAAGCCGGCAGCGAGGCCAAACATTTCCTGCTGTCACTGTCTCCATTCCACATCGCGCAAGAGGGCTTGCGCGCGGTCATGAGCGGTGTGTCGCCTTTTGGCATCGAGAAGTATGACCTCCAGAACGACAGCCATCTACGCATGGGCGTGGAGGAGGGGCTGACGCTGGGCAAAGACAACAAGCGCCTGGATGACTACATGGAAGGGCTGCACGGCGGAAGCAAAGTGCTGTCTAAGATTCCTGGCGTGCGCAACGTCCAGGAAGGGATCGAACACTTCCTTTTCGACAAGTACATCCCCGGTTTGAAGACGCGCGCGTTTCGCTCGCTTTACGACCGGTACAAGGATTTGAATACCGATGGCAACGGCGTGTGGAAGGAAGGCTGGAATACGCGCCGGGCGGCGCGGGAGGCCGCGGCCGAGGTCAACGAAAGATTTGGGGGCTTGAATTACACGCAGATGGGGCGCGCCGTAGGCACGCAGGACTTCATGCGCCTGGCGGCTCTGGCACCGGACTGGCTGGAATCGGAAGTGCGGTTTGCGATGCGACTTTTCAATCCAGAAGAGGGCGTGCTCGCGCGTCGAGATTTCGCCAAGATGACGGCGTATACGTGGGTGACCGCGCGTGTGTTGAACCTGCTCGTCTCGGGCAAAATGCACAATGAAGCGCCGTTTGGCGTGGCCGTACAAGATAACGGGGATTCGAAGCAGAAGCAGCCGCTACTGGTTTACGGAAAGCCTAAAGGATTAGTTGAACCGGGTAACATCGACCTCTCCAATAGGCCAGTCATCCAGAACGCGGACGGCAGACACAGCAGTGAGTATTCAGCTTCGTTTGGTACAGATAAAGGCGAGGTTCTCGTTCCAACCGTAGTCAACGGAAAATTCCTAACCCCAGACGGAAAAAAACCGCCAGAAGGGAGTGACGCCGAGAAGGCTATGTTCCACGCGGCCTTGCAACACTATGAGCAAACAGGTGAGCACATGGGGATTTTTGATACACCAGAAAATGCGGACGCTTACGCCCGGCAGGTTCACAGCCGTCGCGTTACTCCAGCAAAAGGCTCAGACGGAAAAGAGAAAGTCTATTCGATTCGGACCATGCCTACGGACATGCTGCACATGGTTTCCGATCCGTGGGACTTCTTGCGTGGGCGTGTAAGTCCGATTGGGCGCACGGCGGCGGAACTCTACACCGGTCGCGACTACGCCGGTCGGAAACTGACGCCATATCAGACATTTGTGGATATCGCCAAGAGCGTAGCGCCGATCCCGGTGCAGGGCGCGCTGAAAGCTCCGGATGTGACCAGCCCGGATCAAATCGCCAAGGCGCTGGGCGGAACCGCGGTCACCTACCGGACAGAGGCCGAAAAGAAGGCCGTCGAACTTGCCAGCAATCGTACAGAAAACGGACCTGTGGACCAAGCACAGCTATTGCGCCATCAGGTGAAGATGCAGTTTGAGGACGAACTTCGCGCCGGACGAATGGCGCAGACCGACATCCACCAGATGGTGGAAAACGGCGCGCTTTCCGTCAAAGAAGCGAAGGAAATCGTGAAGAATGTGACCGAGACCAAGGGGCTGCCTCCCGAGATGGCCAGCCTGTGGCTGCGCGCGTCACGGCTGCCAATGGGAGACTTCCTGAGCGTGTGGGACGCGGCCACCAACGATGAAAAGGCCGCGCTGACCAAACTGCTGCTCAAAAAGAAAGTGAGTTATTTCAAGAACGCGAATAAGGATGAGACGCCGGTGGAGCGGCAGAACGATCCGACGTATCAGCGGCTGCGGAGGATGTTCCCGCAGCAACCTCCGTGGTAATGCCGGGACCGCTGACCGCACGCGAGGCGCGCTTCCAAAGCCAAGGTGTGGCGGCCAGGGGCGCGATCCATAGGAGCGCCGTGGCAAGATTGCCGCGCTCGATGTTAACGAGGATTCCTATAAACCAGAGAAGAAACGCCGGCACCACGAATAGGGCGATACCGAGAAGCGCGACGATTTGCAGAGGCCGTCCGGAAAGTGGACGCATAGTAGTGTGATGCAAGCATAACAAAACAGGGGCAAAATTATAAGGGGCCAGGTTCCACTCAAGGAACTGGCCCCTTTTCTCTTTTTGGGTTGTCTTTTGTGGCAGTCAAAGGTGCGCTCGCAGCCGGCCAAAACCAAACCATCAGCGCCGATCTCATGAGAGGACTAGCCGCCGTCGCTCAGGAATCCCCCAAGCTGCCTCTGCGGCGTGCCCACCGGAGCCTAGATTCTTATCCACGCGCGCCTTTCGGTGTGGCGCGCGTGCGTCGTGGCCTATGCTATGGACGCACCTCCCGCTTCCGACACCACGGAACTCTTGGCTGTCGCTCCCGTGCTGTACTCGCGAAAGCGACGAACGAATTCGATGACGGCCAGGCCGTCTGGCTGGATACATTCTTGCGGCGGGTATTGCTGGACGTATTTCAGGACTATCTCTTCGGCAGCCATGTCGCGCCCTTGGTAGTAGGCGCGCAGTCCGACGTTGCCGACGCTCCAAATCTCTCCGATAAGCGCCTGGTTGTCGGCACGCTTAACGACTTCCCACTGTGACGCGAGGGGAGAAGCGATACTCAAGGATTTGAGTATCTTTTTGAGCATAATGTCTTCAACTACGGAAATCTCGTCGGTTTTGAACCCGCGTGGGATGTCTCCGACTAGGCATTCTGTGGCGTCGTGAAGTAGCGCGTAAAGTTTATTGGTGTGGTCTGAAACCAGATCGGCCACCACAAAAGAATGCAAAAGGACGGGGAAGAAGCGCACGCAACTGCCTGCATAACGACAGATGCGCCCGAGCGAGACAGCGATATCTTGGATCGAAGGTGAGTCGTACTGATCGTCGGGACCGATACAACGTCCGGAATACGAATAGATGTATCCCCAGTTTCGCGCGTTGGGGTTCTTGTCGATTTCAAGGCTCATTTCGGGATTGTCCAGGATTTCAGGCTTTCTAGATTTTCTAGTACGACTCGAACCGTCGATTTAGGAAGGGCCGCCCGGTGCGCGACCAGAACAACCACGGCGTCTCGCGTCAGACCTTTCGTCAGTGCCTTGGCGGCGTTGCTGATATCCACAATGGCCTGCGCCAGAATGTTGTGAGGAACTTGCTCCTCCAGTTTGTCACTTTGAACAACGTTAAGTGCCCTAGACACTGGTGCCCTCCTTCGATTTCTTCAGTTGCTGCTGCAATTCTTGCCGGTTGTACATAATGGCGTCGTACACTTCCTGGAGTTCGTCCAGAACGGCGCTGCGCCCGTTAAACGTCTTGAGCTTCGTTCCGTATTTTTTCTCGCCGCCGATGGCGCGGCGCAAGAGATCGGCTTGCAAGGCGCGAAAGACCTGATGCGGATTCTCCGCGGAGATGTCGTTGCCCAGTTCCTCGTCCGAGAGTTTCAGGCGCAAATCGTAGGCCAGAGCGATCAGCGTAAGATAGCTCTCGTACAGGTCCGCGACGCGAAAGCGCCGGGCGGCCTCGCGCAGGTCGGGATTCTCCAGATCGGCGATGACCAAATTGGTTACGTCTTCGCCTTCTCCGGCAGGGGTGGGCTGTTTGCCATAGGCGTTGAAGTCGCCTTGGTAGAGATCGGTGTTAGTCTCGGGCATTTTTCTTCAACCCCCACAAGTAGCTGAATAGCGTGACAGCCTGTTCGGAAACCAAACGGTCCTCACCGCGGCGCGCCAAGATGAAATAGTCCGCGTTATAGCTATGAAGCTCGGTCTCGGATGGGTGATTCGCCGGCCTGTCAGGACTGATGTATTCGCTGCCGTCCGGATTGAGGGAGCGAACGCGGATCACGTGCCCGCCAGCAGACTTGACCCGCTGGGCCTCGTTCAGGTAGCGCACGTTGGGAATTATGGCTACATCGAAATTGTCGTCGGCGATTTTCTGGAAGATTTGATCGATCCAGAAAGACTCTCTGAATTCACGTTGCGCTTTGCCGACGTTGACGAGGACTTCCTTTTCTCCATCTGTTAAGTCGCTGCGTTTTTTGTTAGGCAGCAGTTTATTGGCGATGCAGTATTGCAGGACAAGTCCGCCGATGTCGTAAATGCCGCAATCATCGTTGCGAGGATTATTTTCACGACAAAACGCGTTCTGCTTGACATACTGTTGGATGGCGTTGGCCGCGGTGGTTTTCCCGTGGCACGCGCGCCCCGCCAGGCCGAGGATGAGGGTCATGACAGGAGCACCGTCCTTTCCCAGGAACTTATCACTAAATCGGCATTCTCATTTATCTGGCAGTCGTAGGTTTCAATGATCCCCGCTGGATCGGCAACGTCTTGATATGGGCTGGCGATCTTTATTTGAAATTTCTCTCCTCGATTAACGAGGATAGATTGGGGAGGATTTGGAGCCGAATCGAGAAGCGCTGTCACAAACGCTGCGACAATCGCGTCGTAAACGTAGGTAAGCGGCTGGTCCAGCCGGCCGACAGCGACACCATTCTTGACGAATTTGCCGTCTTGGTAGCCGCGAAGCGCTTGGTACACGGCTTCTTCGAATTTTTCCTTCGGCGTTGTCGCCGGCTGCCCGATTGCGCGTGTCGTCACAGGCGCTCCCCTCTGGCGTGCAGGCTCACATCGATGCGGCCGTCTTCCTGAAGTTCGGCTACGGCGAGGCCGCGGGAGCCCGGTGCCAGCCGCTTTTTGGCGGCGTAACCGCCGAAATACTTTACGTAAGAAGGCGAGATCATGACCATGGCCGTGCGCTCGACCGGCCGATCCGTTTTCTGGTCGTAATCGATCATGTAGATCGGATCGACCAGCGCTTGGTGCAAGTGGCCGGTCCAGTACAAATCGAACTTGGCCCAGCCAATGTCTTTGCGCGCGGCATTGCGTTGCGCGCCGGCCGTGGCCGCGGCACCGGTGCCGTGGTGGGCGAGTAGCCGAAACTTTTGTTCACGCCAGCGGATCACGCAGAAGCAATAGTCCGGAAAGTATGGAACCTTGAGAAATTCGGAGACCAGCTTGCCGATATCGTGGCCCGAACTGGTGAGCGTGCGATCCTCGTGATTACCGGGAATCTTGAACAGCGTCTTGTGCTGGATGGGGGCAATCGCTTCAACTGCTTCACTGAATTGCGCGGTTGGGGAGCCACCCTGGAAGTAGACGGAAGCGCCGGGAGATTCCTTGGTGGCATTGTCAAACAGATCACCACCGTCCCAGGTGAGCACGTTGGGCGTCTCTACCAGCCAATTCTGGTGACGCTCAAAGAGCGTCTTATCGTGTTCGCCGCTGCCCTTGTGAACGTCGTAGAGCGGTGCGAGCTTAATGGACGGCCACGAATCAGGCACATCCACGATCAATTCCGGGAAATCGGATTTGACTCGCGGCTGCCGGATGCGGACCTCGCGCTTCTTAAAGGTCTTGTGCAGCCGTTCCAATTCAGATTCGTAATCGACAAGTACGGTGGTTTCACTCATCGTGTCGCTGCTGCGAAAGCCTCCAGCCCGAATTTTGTGCTGCGTCCTGCCGTATCCAAACCAAATGGTGCGAAAATCTTGTAAGCCAGACGGCGCGGATTCTGGCTCTGCTCAAAGTGTCGCCTCCGCATACAGCGCAGTTTGTTTCTGTGCCGTGTCTTCAAATACCCGCTGGTGCGCTCGCCGTCCGCCCCGCGATGGTTACAACTCGCACAATAGCGTGCTCCGGTACAGGCGTAAGTAGACCGATTGCACGGTCGCTCCGGATGGGAGGAGCAGGCTACAAAGTTTTTCGTCCACCGTAGTTCGTCCCATCTCGCTGCACGCTTCTCTCTGCTGGTCAAAGCACGCCGGCGTGGATCACCGCGTGGGCGATCAAAACCAGCGCGCCGCCGATCAGCATCCAATTCTTTTTGCTCTTGGCTGCTTCGTCTTTCACGAGCTTGATCTGCGCTTGGCACGTCTTGTCTGCGTCCGCGATCTGCACCACAAGTCCACCGATTTGTTTATTTTGGTCGGCGATCAGCGTGTCGGCTGAATCTAGCTGCTTCTCGCGATCTGTGACGATGGCTTTCTTGTCGTTCACGTCGGCGACCAGCGCGGGAATTTGCTCAAGCTGGCTGACCGTTTTCCGAACACCATTGTCGTCCACGGTCGCGCCGGTGGGCGATGCCTGCACATCTCCCGGTGGCAGCGGCACCAGCAACTCCCAGCGATTCACCAAGTCGGTCAGGGGCAAGGTTTGATCCTTGACCTGCTGCTCGTGGACCGCAGTGTCTCGCGCTTGGATTGCGCCTTCGAGCTTTTGAATCTCAAGAGTAACCACGCGAAGAAGCTGAATATTCTGCTGGGCCTGCGTGGCGGAGTCGTCGGCAAAGGACTTGTTTTGCTTTTTCTGGTCCGTGAGCGTTTTTTCGGCGACGGCTTCCTGGCGGATGTCACGCGTGGTCCGCCAATTCAGAAACTTGTTGCCCAGGAAGAAGACCAGAAAAAGAAGGCTCAGTCCCAGAATCAGCCGCTCGTGCTGCTTTAGCCAGGTGATGTCCTTCGCCACTGCTTGACTTGTTTCCGACATTCAGCAATCTCCTTCGATAAAGCACGATATAGTCGGCGGCCCAACGGAGCCAAAGCGGCATATCCGAGAACATTTGGAGCCCACGATTACATCTATGGCAAACAAGCGCTCTGAAGCTCTTCCTCTTCAGGTGTTCGCGAGCCAACGCGATAGCGTCGCGCTTGCTTAACCCACCGACTTGAATATCCACTTCGGGAACCTCGGCGAACCACGCGCCGTTGATCTTCTCTGTGATTATTTTCATTTTCCGGACGGCGTGATCGTGATCGCAGTGTAGCCGTCTGGTCCTGGGCGGACGGCCGCAGATTTTGCACACGCCGCCCTGCTTTTCCAGTTGCTCGTCGTACTCCGCGAGCGAGATGCCATAGTGCTTGCGGTAGTATTTGTCTTGTTGTTCTTGTGTCATCTATGTGTTATTATACCAGATTTGTTACGTTACGACAAATCACTCACTGGAACGGCCCGAATGCCCGTCCGGATACGTCTTGACATCACTCTCAATGGGATCGACGGCATCCATCAGGTGGGAGTAGCCGATCTCTTCCCACACGAGGCGTCCGCTCTTTCCTTCGAGCCGGATAAATTGAACTTCCCATTTGCCGTCGTGTTTCTCGGCTTCCCAGTAGTCCATGGCGTATGCGTCGGCAAAGCGAGAAAGCTCTCCAGACGCGGCCTGCTGCTCTTCCGGAGTTTCCGGCTTGCGGTTGGCACTGCCGCGGGCCGGCCATAAGATGGCCAACAGCAGCGCCGTCCAGATTACGGATCGTGCTTTCACTGTACCGCGACCGCGTTTGCGCCGATGAAGACGCGCACGGCTTCGATTAGTTTTTGAGCCTGCTCGTTGCTCAACGTGGCGACTACCGGCCGGCTGAGCACGGCAGACAGAGTTTCTTTCTGGAAGGCGGCACTGGCGTCCGCGGCAGCAGCGTCTTCGCGATAGGTGGCGGACTCCTCTCGCGCGAGACGAAGCTGTTCGTAGGCGTACTCGTTATCCTGCTCCAGGGTGCGATATTTCGTCACGCCCCAGACCGCCAGGCCGCCTGCCGCGATGAAAAAGAGAACCGCGAAAACATCAAGCAGTTGCGGCAAGGCCGGCCTCCGGTGTGGTTACGTTCGCGACGAGGGTCGCTCTGATGAGTTCCGCGGCGGGGTCTAAGCGTGAGGGCCAGCGCCAGGTGCCCGTCTCGGTGCCTTCCTTTACGGAGGTGACCCAAAGTGAGTCGTTGCCGTCGAGGACGGCTTGGCCGTTTATTCCTGGGATTCCGGGACCGAATTCATCCGGCCAGACGCGCACTACGGTCAGGGGAACAACATCGCCTTCGTTGTGGTAGTTGCCGATGTGCTGTTGCGCACCCCCGGCAAGCGAATGATTCTCGCCGGCAGCACGTCGCCCGTTGATTGCCTCGGCGTCGTATTTGCTAAGGACGTAGAGGACCGTTCTTCCTACTGTGACTGTTGACACTTCGTTTTCTCCTTTATTTGTTCCATGATCCGCCGCGACCCCACTGAAAAGGGGAAGGGGCGCTGAAGACGACGCGCTTGGCGGTGGCTCCGCAGCTTGGACACTTCGGAGCTTTTTGCGTATCGTCCTTGACCAGCTTTTCAAACTTCTTACGGCACGCGAAATTTGAGCACTTAAATTCATAAATCGGCACATCGTCCTCCGATCAGAGAAAGTAAGTTGTACTGCCTATCTGCGCGCAACGGCCATGTTCGTCGGGCTTCTGCAAAATGTTCCGGTCAAACCAGCCGCCCTTCTCAAACTTCGGGCTCGACAGATCGGCGTAGTACAAACCGCCGCCTGTCAGCTTGTCCTCGGCGACTCCTGAGAAGATCGAATCTACCCAATCGAGAACTTTGGCGAACTTCGGCTCGCGCGGGTCGCCGTAGTAGACCGTGCGCGCATCGCCAAGTATGGTCATGCTGCTGAATTGGCCGTGCGTGGTGATCGCCTTAAACCAATCCCCGCCATACCAGGTTTGGGCGCGCCGGCGAAGCAGAAAGAGCACGCCCAGCATTCCATTGGCACCGTTGCGCTCCTCTTCACGGACAGCGGTCTCGCAAGCAAGACCTTTGATGTAATCGTCAATCTTCAAAGTGCGGCCCTCACTTCTGAAATCCAGGCGCGATCTATCCAGGGCCAGTATTTTTCCGGATTGGTGAAATAAATTTGCCTGAAGTTTTTCGTACGCGCGATAGCAGCCTTAGCGACGCGACGCGTGGGAAAAAGAGTTGCTCCTCTGCCAAACCATAGGGTTGTGCCCTTCACCTCGGGCACATCTTTCCTTCGGTCGGCCTCGTGAAAAATCCCCTCGGTGGCGTGAACGAAGTAGCCGATAATTTTGCCGCGCCTTCTCATGCTCCCTCCGATAAGGACGGAGCCGGAAGTTCTACCGTCTCGTCTCGGCTGGTGGCGGGCGCTTGGGGCTCGGGCTCCACGGGCTTGCGGAAGGCAATCACCTTGCGCTCGTCGTCGGTTGGCTGCTCTTGCTGCGTGTCTACGGTCTCAGGCGCAGGCGCGTTTGCTCTGGCCGCAGTTCTGGCCGCGGCAATAGCGGACTGGCGCTTCTCGATCTCTTCGCGCAACTGGCGCGGGCTCTTAGCCGGCACGTAGTCGCGCTCGAAAGAAAGCACGCAAGCGCGCGAGCAGAACGTGAAAGTCTTCTGCACGGGCTGTCCGGATTCCGGATCGTTCACCCACACCTGAAGCACCTGAAGCTGGAAAAACTTATCGTCCAGTTTGGCGTTGGGCTTGGCGAGGTCTTCCTGATTCCATTCCACGTGCGAAGTGCAGTCTTTGGCGTCACAGCGCACGATATTGTTCAGTCCCATCTGTTATTTTCTCCTAATCTATCCGTAAGGATTGGCGCAGTAAAGCAAGCGCGCGAGCCTTGGTCCGCAGAACCCAGCGAGTATTTCGGCCACGGCCTGCGGCGATTTCCTCGATGGTTTCTTTTTCCTGATCGATCCCAAAAAACTTCATGAGAATCCGGCGCTCCAAAACAGGCAGCTTGTACAGCGCTTCGCGAGCTACGCCGGAATCAAGCGACTGCTCCAGATCAAATTCGTGCGGCTGGCGCGAAATGCGATGGGCCACGGCCGGATCGGAGATGGATACAAATTCCACGCGTCGTTTCTCCTCTTTGCTGGTGTCTTTGCCGGGTCCGCCTACGCGCCCGGCATTGAAGACCTTGCGCCGCCGTTTCACGCTGCCGTATTCGCGTTCCAGAAAATCCCGTACCGCGGTGCGCGCCACGCGGTAAGCCGTAGCCGAATCCCTTACGTTCGCGCCGGCCTTCAGAAGCGCCAGGTAACATTCCTGCTCGGCGTCTTCCTTGGCCTCCTGCGGGCGTTCGCGCATGTAGCGCAGAACCGCGCGCTTAACTTCCTTCGAGTAATCCTCCACCTTGGGCCTTTCCAAAATGTTCTTTGTAAGCAGCAATTACATCGTAAATTTCCAGTGGCGCACGCACCTGGCTGCCAAACGGGTATCTGTGATAACGCCGATACCACTCGTCAACATCAAAAGCTGTGTCTTGCAACAGCTTCGGTAGCGGAGGCTTAGGACAGTTTCCACTGTATCCATGAAATTTGAACATCTCCTCGCCTTCCGGCATCGGCTCACCGCAAAGCCGGCATTTAGCTCGTTCCATATCGTTTACTCTCCAAATCGAGGAAGTCTGTTTCCGTGTACGGAATCCAGACGGCCTTCGTGGCAGGCGTAACAGAGAGCCTGCCCATTTTCCACGCTAACCTCACCGCCTTTGCTCCTGGGAATACGTTCATTCATATGCAGAGTCCCCCAAGTAAGCCGCTTGCCACAGTTTTCGCATTCGCCGTTGGCGCGTTCGTAGACCTGGCGGCGGATGGCTTCGGTCGCGTCTTTGCGCGGATACTCACGGATTCTGTCCTCTTCTGCTGCTTGCGATTTCGCCGCAGCACCTTGGCTACGGAAAATACGGGCAATCTTGCCTCCCTGTAACTCAACCCAGACGCGATTGCGGCTCACAAAGAGCTGCCCGCACGCGCTTTCGCATACTTCCTTTGAAAAGAGTCGATAAAATATCCAGGTCTGTCCCCAATGGTGAGTGCGTCCATTTCCTCACTAGTTTGTGCTTTGTACGCCTCATACGCTGCGCGCATTTCTGGGTCGTTCTCCAACATTTCGTTGAACCGTTTTCGCTCTTCCTTGTTCAAATAAATCCCCAACTCACCCTTCTCCTTGCATCACGATTTGTTCGTACGTCGCAAGATATTCGCGAGCCATCCGTTGAACACACTCCTTAAGTTGCGCCCAATCCGGTTGCGACTTCGGAATCACTGGATCGGTTCGCCTGGCGATGTCAAACGCGTGCTCGATCTCCTTCTTCTCGTCCGGCGTCACGTAAAAGCCGCCCAGTTTCCAATAGCGCATCTTCTTCGCCGGCTTGACGTGCTGCTCCTCGAATACGGTCGCTTCCAGTTCCTCGATTCCGACCTCGGGATCGACGGCCTTGGCGATCATGGCCTCGGAAGGTCGCCGGCCAGTTTGCGCGACCGCCTCTTTCAGCACCGTGGCCTTGCTGATTCCCATGGCCTGAAGCTGCTCGGCGCTTACGAACGGCAGCAGCTTTTCCGCGACGCCCACGGCGTGGTATAGCTGCGTGCGCCCCTTGTGAACCCGGCCGTGGAGCGACTGGATGTAGGCGCTGAATGACTTAAACTTTTGTCCTTCGTCGTCGGCCCACAAAAGCCAGAACTGTTTCGAGCGCACGCGCAGAAGGAGTTCGCCAAGTCGCACCCAGTTATGAGCGAGATCGTGTTCGTTGCGCGCGATCTCGGACAGCGTTACGTCGATCTCTTTCGAAGTGACTCGCGCAAGCTGCTCATCGCCGTCATTCCACCGCAAGACTTCGATCTGTGCCGGCGCAACAAGCTCCTCAGTCATCCGCGACCGCAATCAGTTCGACGCTTTCGACACTCTCGCGGTGCTCTAATTTCTTTTTGGCCTTAGACACCGCTTCCTCAAAATTACGAGCGGCCACCTGTGTGCTTGTATAGTTCAGGCCATGATCGGCGTGCTCGATATTCACTTTATAGATGCGCATTCCTTCACCACCTTATGGGTGCGACCAGCATTTGCAGATTTCCGGACTTGAACAGCACCGGTTCGGAATCGCTATTGCCGGCGATCCGCACGGGTCCGGTAGCGTGCTGGAAAAAGTCGGTCAGGAACCGATGGTCGAGTGCGACCTTGAATTCAAGAGGCTCGTCAAATACCGGGTCCGGTATCACCGTATCGGACGGCACAGACTCTTCTGCCCGGCCGTCGCCGGCGGTTTTGAACAGGACCGAGCCTTCGCCGAAGTGCAACTCCACGCGCTTGTCGTCATCGAGGCAGGTGCCGACGTGGCGGAGAGCGTCCAGCGCTTCCTTGGCCTCGTGGATTTTGATTTCGGCTTTGATCGCGGCCGGGATGTATTTACGGTGGTCGGGGAATTTCTCGACCAGCTTTTTGGCCGCGATCCTCGCGCCGGCGTCGCCGGTGGAAAAGTAAATCGTGGTCTCGTCTTCGGCGATAGAGATACGCTCTCCGTCCAGTTCCCGGACAGCGCGAGCCGCGCGCGTGGGGATCAGTACGTCCAGGCCGATGATCGCTTCTGCCGGTCTGGCGCTCAGGGCAAGCCGGTGCCCATCGGTGCCGGAGGCATATAGGTTTTCGTCTTTGGAGGAGACCTTTACCGCGGCGTAGGCATTGTTATGTGTGTCGGCAGCCTCCAGCGGAAAAGCCAGCAGGCTCTGGAAATCCTTAAGCGGGAAACTGTGGCCTACGCCTTCGATCTTTTCCATCCGTACTTGTGCCGTTGCTGGATCGAAGACAGGGAGTTCAAATTTCGATCTGCCGGCTTTCAGCCGCAGGAGCTTTTCCGTGGGCGTGCTCAATTCGACCGCCCCCGAGAGTGCCGAGACAACCGCGGCCAGCTTCTTGGCATTCACGAAGACCTGCCCGGCCGTATCCGGTTTGGTGTACCGCAGCGCGCCGGAGAGAACCTTGATGCTCAGTTCGGCGTCGCGGGAGTAAGCCGCACCTTCCTGGGTATCAATCAGGACGGTGCCGAAATCAGCGGAGCCTTTCAGGGCGACCGGCGCAAGCGTCTTCAGGATCGAGCGCAGGTCCGCGGCATTGATCGACTGGAGCATTTAATCCTTCCTGAAATAAACAACTATGGTGACGTTTTCGTCTTCGCTGAAGTTCTTGCCGTAAGCGAAGCGCATACTTTCAAGCAATCCGGAATACTTACGAGAACGCTCTTCGTGTTCGTGCTCCAAAAGCCTAGCCGGAACGTCTCGGAACGAACCGTTCCAAATTTCTATAACTTCTCCGTGGCCTTGAATGTCCTCTGGTGAGCACGTATGCGTGTCGGTCTGGCGCTGCGCGCAGACACAGAGTGCCAGTGTTTGGCCGAAGCTGTCTGCCCACTTATTGCCTCTACGCACGGTCGTGCCTACCCGCTGAACAGGACATTCCAAGGCATGTAGCATGTGCAGCACGCGCATGGTTTTTATTGATCCTTTTTGCAGCTATCGAGATTCTTGGCTACTTTGAGTGAGCACAGCAGATCGTGCGCGGCAGCGCGGTCTCCGATAGCGTCGAAAGATTTGGCCGCCTGGCGGATATCGCATTCGGTGTCTTTTCTGGACAGAGACAGAACCAAGCCACCGAATGGAAAGGAACCTCCCGCGCTTCCACCGACGCGACACGTCGCGGTGCTGCCGGCGTCGGGCGCGAAAACAAAGGGCGCTTGGTGTGGCGTTTTGGCGTACACGTCGAAAACGTTGCCGTTATTGTTCCCATCGTTCTGTGCCGTATTGGCGACATTCCCGGTGGACGACGTAGCCGAGGTGGACGCTGTGGATGAAACCGGCGTCGGCGGCGCTTTAATCAGTTTACTGTCATCGTCGCCAGCGCGAACGCTTCCGCACAAGAGCACCGAGAACATCAAAACAGTTACCAAGGAAATCAGCTTCTTCATGTCTTCTTTTTCCTCCAGATCGTGTCGATTATTGCTTCGGATTATTCCAACCACATCTCCCACGTCATGCCCTCAAGTCTCTCGCCGCAAAGAGCTAATCCTTTCCACAGCCATAGGGCTAGTTTTGTGGCTTTGTCCAGCTTCTGCTTTTTCAGCCACGTTTTGAAGACGGCCCAATCGTCCCCAAAATCAGGTAGTTTCTTAATATCGAATTTCTTTTTAGTCGATTGGTGCAATTTCGGTCTCCCCTCGCCAGAAGCGTATGCACGGGCCGCACCAGCACTTCGCGCCGGTTCGCGGATCGCGGCCGTCGCGATGGAAGGGAACTTCCACCTTGTCTTTCACGATTCCCTCGACCTCCGCGTACTTAGGAATCCGCCGCCACTCGCCGCGTTCGTTCACTCGGTACTGCCGGTCGCTGGCCTGGATGATCGTGCCCGGTGCCAGCCGAACCGCGCGCTTGTATTCCTTCAGGCTGAGTTCCACCTGCTTGGCGACCACACGTGGACGCGGACCTGGTGACCCGCTCACTACTCCCTTGCCAAGGGCATTGGATTCAATCGTGTTATCCATCTGTTAAGTAGTATAACACATCTGTTATGCGGATGACAAAAGACTATCAGTACGGCGGCCGATAAATTGCCGTGGGACCCTCCTCCGGCTTTAGGAGCAGCACAGCGTTCTCCGGCCACGCCCAAGTAAGAGCTTTGAAAAAGTCCAGGAATTTGTCGTTAGGGAAATAGTTGTATCCACCCACAAAGATATACATTTGCGGATGCTTTGACCCGCCGCCACACTCATCAACTGGATTCAATTCAGAATATCCGCAATCCTCCAGCCACTTGGTTATGATAGGACCATTCCTGTGCTCATCTGTAAGGCTCATGCAAACGACTATTCCGGTCACTATGCTCATGCCAGCGCTCCTTGTCCGCGCGGTAAGTTTGGCGGCGGCTCCTGGTTGGTGATCTCGAAAAAGGTGCCAATATTGCCCTTTAGTTCCAATTTGGCGAAAGAGTTCCCACCAGCAAGCGACCGACCTTTTTTCAGGATCACCTGGGTCTCGGGCTCGTACGGGTCTTTCGGAGGATTCGCCGGATCGACCACTTTGGCCTCGTTGCGGTGGAGCGCAATCACGGCGTTGGCCATGCTGGTGAAGGCTTCCGAGCCCTTGGCGTCCGTAATGTGGACGACCTTGCCCTTGTTTTGCTGGTTGGCCTTGCGCGGCTGACCGAGCACGAAAAAGATTATTCCGTACTTGGTGGCGATATTCTTGATCCGCTGCATGGCGTTGGCTTCGGCTTCGATGGGATTTTTTTCGTTCAGGCAGACGAAGTGCAGGTGGTCGAGCACCACCCGCGTTGCGCCCAGGCGACGGATGCCGGCTTCGATCAGATCGAGAACCGGTGTGACCGTGTTGGCGTCCGGATTGTGGCCGATGTAGTAACGCGCGTTGCCAAAGCGTTTGGCGGCCTCCTTCATGTCCGCTCGCGTGACCTGGAGTTTGTCTTTGCGGAGCAGATAGGCGGCAACCAAGTTGGCGTACTCATCCGGATTCAGTTCCGCGGAGTAGTTGAGCACGACCTCGCCGCGGCGCGCCTCCTCTATTTCCGCATTCATGATGAGAGTCGTTTTTCCCATGCCTGTGTTGGTCGCGAAAATGGAGCAGATTGCGCCCGGCAGCAGGATGGCCATCTTGTCCACGGACGGCCACGGCCATTTCATGCGCTTGGGGTGGTCGAGGAGCCCCGTCCAATTCGAATTCTCCATGGCCTGCTGGAGAGAATAGACATTGGCCATGGGCTGCGTCTTGGATTGCGCGGTGAGATCATTAACGAGCGTCCGGAATACGGACACATCCCCACCGCACTTCTTCAGGAAGACATCGTTGGCGTCTTTGAGCCCATCGGGCCACTTGAGCAGAAAGGTGCGCTCCATCTCCGACCACAGTTTCTGCATGGCGGCCGAGCCCACTCCGGCATCATTGTCGCCGGCCAGGATCACGGTCTCGGCTTCGAGAAGCTGGTCTTTCATCTCCGCGGTCAGCTTGACGCTGGCGGAGGGGATAGAGACGGCGTGGAAGCCCGCCTGTTCTAGGATCGCGGCGTCAAATTCGCCCTCGGTAATATAGACCGGCGCGAGCGGATCAACCGTTGGAAGATTAAACAGAGCCGTAGCCATGCCCGGCTGGCGGCAGAAAGCCTTTTCCACGATGCTCCGGTACTTAACAGAAACCACCCGTCCGTCGAGGATACAAGGAAAAGCCAGCCATCCTTTCCCCGCAACATCTGCGCCGACTTTACCGGCAAGGTGTCCAACGTCTCGCCGATAACCGAGATGAAGTTTGGAAGCGGTATCGTGAGTGATTCCGCGGTTTCGTAGCAAATATTCCCGCGCAACAGCGCTTCTTTCGAGGGCTTGCTCCAGTGGAACATAATCTGAAC
>JAOAPI010000106.1 GCA_025462865.1 Candidatus Sulfotelmatobacter sp.
ATAACCCAATGTCTTTTACTGCTTTGCGCAACCCTGGTCATCGGCTGGAACGTCCGAACGAGCAACAAGAAGACCCAATTCTTCTGGGCTCTGATGACATTAGGATGCGGGATGTGGGTGTGTGCGCAGGTTCTTTGGACCTACTTCGAAGTCTATCTGCGACAAGAGGTGCCGAATCCTTTTGCCGGCGACGTGGTTTTGTTTCTCCACGTGGTTCCAATAATGGCGGCTTTGGCAGTACAGCCCCATATCCAACGAGACGGCCATTCCCTGCGGCTCGTGTCGCTGGACTTCTTTCTGTTGCTCACCTGGTGGCTCTATCTATATTTCTTTATTGTGATTCCGTGGCAGTACGTTTCGCCGGACGAAGTGACTTACGGCAGCAGCTTTGACCTGCTCTATGCTTGTGAACAGGTCGTTCTGATTGTGGCGGCGGGGTTGATTTGGAAGCGCAGCCGGGGACCCTGGCAAAACATCTACGGAAAATTTGTCAAAGCTGCATTGCTTTACAGCGTCGGCTCCATTGTCGCTGGCGTGGCAATCGATTTTCACCAGTACTACACCGGCAGTCTTTTCGATGTTCCGCTCGTAGCTGCCATGGCACTGTTCGCCGCGGCGGGCAGTGGGTCTTTGCCGGACCAGTCTAGTGAGCAGGCGCCTGGTAACGACCACGGCATGTGGGCGGCGCGGCTGGCGATGATCGCGGTATTTTCCACTCCTCTTATGGTGGCATGGGCGGAATTTGGAGGAGCTCCGCCGCGGGTGCGTTCCTACCGCCTGTTGCTAACCGTAGGCGCAATGGTCTTTATGGGTGCGCTCGTATTTCTTAAGCAGCACTGGATGGACCGGGAGCTGCTGCACTTGCTGGGATTATCGCGGCAGAACCTTGAGGAGATGCGGACGCTGAAAGATGAGTTGGAAAGCAAGGAACAATCTCTGCGCTGGCACAGTCTGGAGCTGCAACACAAGAATCTTGAACTCCAGGAAATCTCTTTCACTGATTCATTAACTGGAGTGTGGAACCGTCGTTATCTGGAAGAGATTCTTACCGCCGAAGCCGGCCAGGTGTTGCGAAATTACCAGCGGGCACACGCCGGTGGTGATGCCCGGAAGCTGGATCACCGCGACCTCGTGTTCATCATGGTCGACATGGATTTCTTCAAGGAAGTAAACGACGTTCATGGTCATCCTGCCGGCGATCGGCTACTGCAACGTGTAGCTGAGCGTCTGAGCAAAGTTGTGCGAAAGTCCGATGTTCTGGTCCGGTGGGGAGGAGAAGAATTTCTGATCATGTCCCGCTCCGCAGACCCCTCCGGCATACCTGCTTTCTGCGAGCGCATTCTGGACGTGATGGCAACTGAAACCTTTGATCTGGGACACGGAGTTCGTGTACGGAAAACGTGTTCGGTTGGGTGGGCTCCCTTTCCGTGGAGTCGTGGCGCCTACGAGGCAGTTTGCGCGGAAGAAATTATCGAACTTGCGGACACCGCGCTGTACCGTGCAAAGGCCGGAGGACGTAATCAGGGAGTCGGTATTTTGCCAGGCGACGGCGCTGCTGCGGCTCCGCATGCGATCACTCTTGATGCCCTGCAGAATGATAAAAATATTCTCACCCGCACGGTAAAAGTCTATCCCGTGACGAGTTCCCACCCTGTTATTGAGGACCTATCTGTCGAACCGCGAAAGGTCTGATTTTTCAAGACGCCCTCCGTCTCCGGCAAATGACGGGAACCCTCAAACCTTGTAATATCAGGTGACGATACTGCACTGCATTGCACCCGAGAACTGAAGATTGGAACTTCGCGAGGCATACTGGATGATCAATGCTAAATCTACCCCCCGCAAGACAGGTCTGCGTCAGAAAGCGCAGCTGATGTCGGCATCAGAAATTGAGCGCACGCTGGTCCGCTTGGCGTATGAGATCGTCGAGAAAAACGGCGGCATTGACAGCCTGGGATTGGTCGGGATTCGCCGCAGAGGCGTCCCCATCGCGGAACGGCTGGGCAAGATCATCACCCGAATCGAAAATGCAGAAGTTCCGGTGGGCACGCTGGACATCACTTTCTATCGCGATGATCTCTCGACGCTTGGACCCAAGCCAGTCGTGCAAGACAAGGAGATCGGGTTTTCGATTGAGGACAAAAACATCGTCCTGGTGGATGATGTTCTTTTCACCGGTCGCACAACGCGGGCCGCGCTGGACGCGTTGTTTTCGCACGGCAGACCGCGGCGAGTGCAATTGTGCGTGCTGATTGACCGCGGGCACCGCGAGTTACCGGTAGAGGCCAGCTTTGTCGGCCGCAACATTCAGACCACTATGAACGAAGTGATTGAGGTCAAGTTAACTGAGATCGATGATGCCGAAAAGGTTTTGCTGATGGAGAGGTAGATTCGGCGCAGAGACAAGAAATGAATAAAGGACGGCGGTAAATCGCCGTCCTTTTTATTTTTGATCTTTAATTCTTGGCCTTTATTCTTAATTAGTGGGCTAGGACAATCGGGTGCAGATCGACTTCGTCTGCGTGTACAGACTAAGCGCGTCATGTCCCATCTCTCGTCCCCATCCTGATTGCTTATATCCGCCGAATGGCAGCGCTGCGTCGAAGATGTTATAGCAGTTGATCCATACGGTGCCTGCACGCAGTTGCTCCGCGGTGCGATGGGCCTTGCTGATGTCGCGTGTCCAGACTGCGGCAGCTAGGCCGTATTCGCTGTCGTTGGCGCGCGGCAGAATTTCCTCGGGGTCGTCGAACGGCATCGCCGTCACAACAGGCCCAAAGATTTCTTCCTGCACCACTTTCATGTTTTCGCGGGTATTTACGAGAACAGTGGGCTCAACGAAATAGCCTTTGTCCCCTTTCTTATGGCCGCCAGCGATGGCAGTGGCGCCCTCTGAGAAGCCTGATTCCAGGTAGCCGCAGACGCGATTTAACTGTTCCTGAGAAACAAGCGGGCCCATTTGTGTTTCTGGATCGAGGCCCGATCCAACATTAATTTTCTTCGCGTGTTCAGCAACGCCTTCCACCACGCGATCGAAGACCGGCTTCTCGATGTAGAGGCGCGATCCGGCGCAGCAACACTGGCCGTGATTGAAGAAGATCGCGCTCGCTGCGCCCGGGATCGCAGAATCAAGATCTGCGTCCTTGTAAACGACGTTGGGAGATTTACCGCCAAGCTCGAGCGACACTTTTTTCAAGTTGCCGGCGGCCGCATGGACGATAAGCTTGCCGACTTCCGTGGACCCGGTGAAAGCAATCTTGTCCACCTCGGGATGAGCGGCCAGAGCAGCGCCCGCTGTCTCTCCGTAGCCCGGGACGATATTCACGACACCTTCAGGGAATCCGGCTTCCATAATCAGTTCGCCAAGACGCAGCGCCGAAAGCGGCGTTTGCTCCGCCGGTTTCAAGATCACTGTGCAGCCCGAGGCGAGGGCGGGACCCAGCTTCCAGGCGGCCATCAGCAAAGGAAAGTTCCAGGGAATAATTTGGCCTGCGACTCCGACAGGCTCTCGCAGTGTGTAGGCAAGATACTTTGCTCCGGGCGTATACGGAACCGAGATCGGAATCGTATTGCCTTCGAGCTTCGTGGTCCAGCCTGCCATGTATCGAAACAGATCGACAGCCAAAGGAACATCGGCGGCACGTGCGATGGTGAGAGGCTTGCCATTGTCGAGACTCTCCAAATATGCAAATTCTTCGGTGTGTGACTCCAGTAAGTCTGCCAGCTTCCAGATAAGGCGTCCACGTTCTGACGCGGTCAATCGCCGCCACGGACCCTGATCGAAGGCCTTTCGCGCGGCCTTCACCGCCTGCTCAATATCCTGCTGATCGCCCTCTGCAACCTGCGCCAGAACTTCACCAGTTGCGGGATTGTAGGTGGGGAATGTTTTGCCCGAGATGGAGTTTACCCACTTGCCGTTGATCAACATTTTGCGCGGTTTTTCGATGAACTCCGCGACCTGCGGATGAATTTGTGGTGAAACTGCGATGCCCATATGTCCTCCTTAGATCAATCACGAAATCCAGCAAGAAAGTGCATGAATGAAACTCAAGATGCCGAGCAGAGAAGAATGACCGCAACATGCTAGTCCCGGGCAAGAACAAAAGCAATCGTCATTGGAAAGATCTCTGGCTGACGATCAAGGGATTGTCGCTCAGAGATGCAGGCTCACTCGCCGTAAGGAACCCAGATATTTTTTACCTGGGTGGCATGCTCAAGAAACCAGCGTCCTTCAGCCAGCTTCGGATTGAACCAGTCGATGGCTCTGCCCTCGTTCGTCCAGACCTGTTTCAAATTACCGACCGACATTGCCTTCGCGGCAGACGCGCTGGCTTCGTCGCCGAATGACCAGAGAGCATCCACATCGTCGTGTTCATCAAGAACTTTCAACAACTGCGAAGAATAACCGGTAACAATGTTCACAACTCCGCCTGGAACGTCGCTTGTATCGAAGAGTTGATAGAGATCGCCCGTGATTAGGGGATAGGCTTCGGAGGGAACAGCGACAACGGTGTTGCCCATTGCGATCGCGGGAAGTACGAGCGACAGGAAACCCAGCAGTGGCGCTTCCGTAGGGCAGATGATCCCCATGGTTCCGAGCGGCTCGTTCATGGCAATCGCGATATTTCGAAACGGAGGATTGTGAACGGCACCGTCAAATTTGTCAGCCCACGCGGCGTACGAAAAGATACGCTCGATTCCGAGATCCAATTCGGCTGCCGCTTGCTTCGCTCCGACTGCAGCGGCGAGTCTCCGCACCACGTCGTCGCGGCGTTGCGAAAGATTCTCGGCGCAATAGTAAAGAACCTGCGCGCGATTGTGTGCGGTTGCTCTTGCCCATCCTTCGGCCTTACGCGCAGCTTCGACGGCGTTGCGAATGTCTTTACGGTTACCCAGTGAAGCTTCGCCCAACAAATGTCCATCAGGCGAACGGACTTCCATGCTGTAACCGGAATCCGGCCGCGCCTGCTTGCCGCCGATGTACAACTTCACGGTGCGATCGATGGCCGGAGTACTGGCGGCTGATTCGTCGTCCTTGGGTGCGGGCAATTGCGCGGCGGGTAACCTGGGCGCGTTCTTAAACCATGTCGGCTGCAAATATTCGAGCAGGCCTTCCTTGCCGCCCTCGCGCCCGAATCCGCTTTCGCGGTACCCGCCAAAGCCGCACGAGGCGTCGAACAGATTCGTGCAGTTCACCCACACGACACCGGCTTTCAATTTTGCTGCGACATCCAAAGCCACGTTGATGTTCTCGCTCCAGACACATGCCGCCAAGCCATAGACGGTATTGTTGGCCAGTTCAACCGCTTCCCGCGGAGTGCGGAACGTCATCGCTGCCAGCACGGGCCCGAAGATTTCCTGCTGCGCAACAATCGATGTGGGATGAACGTTGGTCAGTAAAGTAGGCGGGTAATAAAAACCGCGCGAAGGGAGCAACAACTCAGGTTGCCAGCAAGTTGCGCCCTCTGCGACGCCTTGACCAACCATGCGTTGGATGCGATCCAACTGCACCCGCGCGACGATTGCACCGATGTCGATTGCCTTGTCCAAAGGCGCACCGATGCGAAGCGTCCTCATGCGCTCGCGAATCTTTCCAATCAACGGTTCTGCGATGCTCTCCTGCATCAGCAGTCGAGAACCTGCGCAGCAGACCTGTCCCTGGTTGAACCAGATGCCATCGACCAATCCTTCGACCGCGCTATCGAGGTCAGCATCGTCGAAGATTATGAATGGAGACTTCCCTCCCAATTCGAGCGATAGACGTTTCGGGGTTGCGGCGGTGGCGCTACGAATCGCGCGTCCCACTTCGGTGGAACCGGTGAACGCGATTTTGTCCACATCGGAATGTTTCACCAATGCCTCACCGGTTGAGCCATCGCCAGTCACGATATTGACCACACCGGCCGGGAGTCCGGCTTCCTGACAAAGTTCGGCGAAGGCGAGCGCCGTCAGAGGAGTAAATTCCGCGGGCTTCAACACGACCGTGTTTCCAGTCGCTAGAGCCGGTGCAATCTTCCATGCCGCCATGAGCAGTGGGAAATTCCAGGGAATAATCTGGCCGACGACGCCACACGGTTCGTACTCAGGAAATTCCTGATCGAGAAGTTGCGCCCAGCCCGCATGGTAGTAGAAGTGGCGTGCCACGAGAGGAATGTCGATGTCGCGGCTCTCCCGGATGGGCTTGCCATTGTCCATGGTCTCGAGAACGGCGAGGAGCCGCGAGTGCTTCTGCACCAACCGCGCCAGGGCATAGAGATAACGCGCGCGGGCATGTGGAGTGAGTGCCCGCCACTTTGGAAATGCGGAGCGCGCAGCCTTCACTGCGGCGTCTATGTCCGCCGATGAACCTTGGGCGACGGAAGCGAGTTTCTCGCCGTTCGAGGGATCGGCTGTGTCGAAATATTCTCCGGCGGAGGGGGTCTGCCATGAGCCGTTGATGAAGTTTCCGAAGCGATGATTGTGGCGTTGCAGCCAAGCTTGTGCTTCTTTCGGATCTTCGGGAGCGGGACCGTACTCCATCGTCACAAATTTTTCGGCGATGCTCATCAGGTTGAATCGATCCTCTTGTTTTACCGTAGCACTTTGTAGCTGCTAAGCGATGGGATGACGATACTCCGCCGAATAGCGCCCGGTCACATGATGCTCTAGTTGCCGCTCGATATCGCCAAGTAATCCACTTGCACCGAAGCGAAAAAGTTCCGCTCGCATCCACGAGTCGCCCAGTTCGTCTTTCATCATGGCGAGCCAGTCAGTCGATTGCTTCGCCGTGCGAATTCCGCCGGCTGCCTTGAAGCCCACAGCCATTCCGGTCTGCTGAGCGTATTCGCGAATGGCGCGAGTCATGACCAATCCGACGGGCAATGTGGCATTGGTGGTCTCTTTCCCGGTTGAAGTTTTGATGAAGTCGGCGCCAGCCATCATGGCTACGACACTGGCGCGCGCCACATTGCGCAAAGTGAGCAAATCGCCGGCGGCAAGGATAACCTTCATGTGGGCGGCTCCGCAGGCCTGTTTGAAGGCGGCAATCTCATCGTAAAGTGCTTGCCAGCGTCCGCCAAAGACGTGAGCTCGCGTGATCACAACATCGATCTCGTGTGCACCTGCCTCGACGGATCGGCGTATTTCCGCGACTCGTTCGGCGAGAGGAGAAAGACCAGCCGGGAATCCGGTGGAAACCGCCGCAACGCGCACGCCGCTTCCTTCTAAAGCGTGCAGCGCCGTTTCAACAAACACGTGGTAGACACAAACTGCGGCGACCTTCAATTGCAGTTCTTCAATCCCGAGTTTCTGTACGAGATCTTGCTGCACTGGGTGCCGCGCCTTCGCACACAGACGGCGAACGCGCTCATCCGTGTCGTCGCCGGAGAGCGTGGTTAAATCCATGCAGGAAATTGCCCGAAGCAGCCACACCGCCTGCCACTCCTTTTTTACTGATCGGCGCGCAACCTGCGACTGGACGCGGCGTTCGACGGCGCTCGTATTCACTCGAACATCCCTGACCCAATTCAGATCGAGAGGAATGCCAGCGTTTGCGAGCAGCGAACGATCGGAAAGCGTTGCGATGGAAGCGCCTGCTCTGGGCGGCATCTCGTGTGTGGCTTCGGGATAGTTACGATCTACCGGCACTGTTTCCGCCTGGGCTCGCCGCAGGGATGTAGCCGCGAAGGTTTGCCCGCCGTGTAATTGTACGGCAGGAAATCTTGCAACGCGAATCCGGACGGGATAGATTTCGCCTTGGTGTAGACCGAAGAAAAAGCTCTGAATGATTTGGACAGGGTTTACAATTGCCCTCGATTTACCACCTCGCCTCGAAAGCCTTTATTTTATGCATAAGAAAGCACAGCCTGCGGGTGTGCAGGCAAAGCTGCTGCAATTCGCGAAGAAGACCATGAAGAACGCCCATGCGCCCTATTCGAAGTTTCGGGTAGGGGCGGCCGTCCTGCTCTCGAATGGAAAAATATTCTCCGGCTGCAATGTTGAGAATGCTTCTTACGGCATGACGAACTGCGCTGAGCGCACCGCGATATTTTCGGCTGTCGCGCAGCTTGGTCCGAAAATAGAGATCCGAGCCGTCTCAGTGGTGAATGATCAGGGTGTTCCCTGCTCGCCCTGTGGCGCGTGCCGACAGGTGATTTACGAATTCGGCCCTGACGCAACCGTCTTTTTCCAAGGAGCGAACGGGCCGAAGCAGGCTCACATCACCGAACTGCTTCCGGAAGGATTTCGTCTCCAGTGAGTCCTTCTTCGGTCGCCGCGCATATTTTTCGAGCCATCGATGTGATACGGCAGAAGCGGGATGGCGTCGAGTTATCTCAGAACAACATCGAGTCTCTGGTTAATGCGTATACGCGAGGCGAGCTTCCTGATTATCAGGTTTCGGCGTGGCTGATGGCGGTAGTGCTGCGCGGCATGACGCGCGCCGAGACTGCCGCGCTCACCGACGCGATGCTGCACTCGGGTGAAGTGCTTGATCTTTCCTCACTGCCCGCAAAAAAGGTCGACAAGCACTCGACCGGCGGTGTCGGCGACAAAACTTCGCTAGTGCTCGCGCCTCTGGCCGCCGCCGCTGGCCTGACCGTTCCAATGATTAGCGGCCGCGGCCTTGGGCACACTGGCGGCACGCTGGACAAGCTTGAGTCTATCCCCGGCTTCAACGTGAATCTTTCCGTCGGAGAATTTCGTCGCGTCCTCGAAACTTGTGGCTGCAGCATGATTGGGCAGACAGCGGAAATCGCTCCTGCCGATCGGAAGCTCTACGCGTTGCGTGATGTGACCGGCACCGTGGAGAGTCCGTATCTTATCTGTGCCTCGATCATGAGCAAGAAACTTGCGGAAGGAATTGACGCACTGGTGCTCGACGTGAAGACCGGCTCGGGCGCATTCATGAAGAATGAGAAAGACGCCGCTTTCCTCGCCGAACTGATGGTTGAAACCGGGGAGCGGATGGGCAAACAGGTTGTCGCGCTGATCACTGATATGGATCAGCCGCTTGGAAACATGATCGGCAATGCGCTCGAGGTTGTCGAGGTTGTACAGGTGCTACGCGGCGAAGGGCCAGAGGATCTGCGACAACTCTGCATCGAGCTTGCTGGTTGGATGCTGCACTTGGGAGGAATCTCGGAAAGCGTTGCCGACGGAAAGAAGCAGAGTGAAAAGCTGATTGCTTCTGGCAAAGCGCTGGATAGGTTCCGACAGATGGTGGAGTTGCAGGGCGGAGATCCACGGACGATCGACGATCCAAAGAAATTGCCTCAGGCTCAATCCACGATGACCATTCCCTGTCCGAAAAATGGATATGTTGCATCGTTGCAATGCGAGCAGATCGGAACTGCGTGCGTAATTCTCGGCGGCGGTCGCGAACGTAAGGAAGATTCAGTCGATCCCACTGTGGGAATCGTACTGTATAAAAAAGTTGGGGATGCGGTGGCCACCGGGGAGCCGCTGGCGACGATTCACTACAATGCAGAGGCGCGGGCGGCTCGGGCAAAGCAACTTCTCGAAGAGAGTTATCAGATTGCGGATTCGCCGCCGCGTGAGAAGAGGCCATTGATCCATCGTGTAATCGGAAAGCGTGGGGGAAAAGACTGAATGGGACGATTCACTGGAATTCTCGGCCTGATAACTATGTTGGCATTCGCCTATGCCTTCTCTACAAATCGGCGGGCCATTCGTCTGAAAACCGTCGCTTGGGGACTGGGACTGCAGTTCGTCTTCGCGGTATTTGTATTGCGTATCGACGCCGGGCGGAATGCTTTTCAGAAGGCAGGAGATGCGGTCACAAAACTCCTCAGTTACGCACACGCGGGATCGCACTTCGTGTTTGGCGATCTGGCGAACCCCGGATCGCAGTTGGGTTATTTCGCCTTCGGCGTGCTTCCAACGGTCATCTTCATTGCGGCCTTTTTTGCGGTGCTGTATTACTTCGGAATTATGCAGATCGTCATCCGGATTTTTGCCTGGGTCATGACGCGAGTGATGGGAGCGAGCGGGGCGGAATCGCTGAATGTTGCGGCCAGCATTTTCATGGGGCAAACCGAAGCGCCGCTGACCATCCGGCCGTTTCTAGCTGATCTGACGCGTTCGGAACTGATGACCGTAATGACCAGCGGGATGGCACACGTTTCTGGCGGAATTATGGCTGCATATATTTTCTTTGGGATTGATCCCAGACACTTGCTCAGTGCCGTGATCATGACCGCACCGGGCACTTTGCTGATGGCAAAAATGCTGGTGCCGGAGACTGAACAGCCGAAGACCGCAGGACGCGTCGTAATGAGTGCCGAGGAAGAGAAAGCCGAAAAAGAAGAGAACCTGCTGGGCGCAATCGCTCGCGGAACCACTGACGGGCTGCACCTCGCGTTGAACATCGCGGCGATGCTCATTTCGTTTCTCGCATTGATCGCGCTTACCGACGGTATTCTCGGCGGAATTCACCATTGGATAAGCTGGTTTCCGGAGAGCCTGGAGAAGATTTTCGGCGTCCTCTTCGCCCCAGTGGCATGGGTTATCGGGGTGCCATGGCGTGATTGCGGATTTATCGGGACACTGCTCGGCACGCGCATGGCGCTGAACGAATTGGTGGCATTCTCCATGCTTGGTCCGGCGAAAGGGACTCTCGATCCGCGGTCATTCACGATTGCCACATTTGCGCTATGTGGCTTCGCGAACCTGAGTTCGATAGGAATCCAGATCGGCGGTATTGGAGCGCTCGCTCCAAATAAAAGAAGCGAACTGGCGCGGCTGGGATTTCGCGCCATGCTTGCCGGAACCATGGCGAACCTGATGTCGGCATCCATTGCCGGAATGTTGCTCTAAATTCAAAACGGGATTCGAAGAAGGGATATTCATGAAGCAATTTCGCGTTCTATTTATTCTGACTTTAGTCTTTGTTTTTGTTTGCATGACGAGTGGCTTCGCGCAAGGCGCGCCCAAGCGAGTGATCATCGACACTGACCCTGGCACTGACGATGCCATGGCGATCATCCTGGCTTTGAATTCTCCGGAGTTACACGTAGAAGCCCTAACCGTAGTTCCTGGAAACGTCGACGGGCGGCAGGGGTTGGAGAATGCCCTTAAAATTGTTTCGCTGGCCGGCCGCTGCGACATTACGGTGGCAGGCGGTGCGCAACATCCGCTGAACCAAAAGTTGATCACCGCGCAATTCTGGCACGGAAAAAATGGCCTGGCCGGCGTCGAGTTGCCGCCTACGAAATGCAAAGCAGATCCGCGCTTCGGTCCAGACCTCATTATAGAAATGGTTCACAAATATCCGCATGAGATCACGCTAATTCCAGTGGGGCCGCTGACGAATATTGCGCTGGCAGTTTCGAAAGATCCCTCGATCGCAGGGTTGGTAAAGGACATTGTCATCATGGGCGGATCGATTACGGGCGGCAATGTAAACGGTGCGGCGGAAGCGAATATCTATAACGACCCTGAAGCGGCCCAGATCGTGTTCAACGCGGGATGGATGGTGACGATGGTGGGCTCTGATGTGGGGGAGCGGACATTGATCACGCGGAAATATCTTACGCAGCTGCAATCGACGCACGGTCCGCAGAACGACTTTATCGCCAAAATTGCTGACTTCTATTTGAACCGCAGCGAGAAGAGCGGATACAGCGGGGCCGCGATGTATGACCCACTGGCGGTAGGAATTGCCCTGGATGCCACGCTCGGAACACTGAAGGAAATGCACGTCGATGTGGAAACCAAAGGCGAGTTCACTCGTGGAGAGACCGTCGCGAATCGCATGGGATCAAGCGAAAACAATGTGTTGCATGGAGACCACTACGAGATCGAGGGAACGGTGGGACTGAAACCGAATGCAAGAGTTTGTGTCGCTTCGGATGCCGACCGATTCTTGCAATTGTTTGTTGAGCGGGTGAGAGGAAAATAGCTCTGTTATCCATTTGCCCGCGCGACCAGGAATATCGCCAATCCATAGAATACGAACATTAGTCCGAGATACGCTTTGGCGCGAGGGCCTGAGTTCGCAAATTCCTTCCACGCGAGAACTCCCCATAGTGCGGCAACCATGGGAGCCGATTGGCCGATCGCGTAGGAAATTGCGACGCCTGTAAAGCTTGCCGCCACCAGATTGAACACAGTGCCCACGCCCCAGATGCATCCACCCAAAAGGCCAAGCAAATGCCCTGAGAGGGGGCCCCGGAAAAATCCGCTGAAGCTTACGGGCTCTCCGACCAGCGGATGCTTCATGAAATAAATATTCCAGATAAAACAGGAGAGCAAGGCCCCGAGTGTCAGGAACACCGCAGCGCTATAAGGACCCAAGGTATTGCCGCGGGTCATGGCATGCGTCATGAAGGGAGCCCACAAGCCCATCAGAACGCCGGAGACCACGCAGGTGATCAAACTCTTTTTTGAAACGGACCGTCCTGCGGCCGCTAGGCTCCCATAAGCTTTGCCATCCAGAAGCACGGCCACAAACGCGCAGGCGACGCCGAGAGCGAGGAGAAGGGCGTTTCCTCTGGGCTGAAGCGCGTAGCTCAGCACCGTTCCCACGACCAGCGCAATTCCAATGGAGATTGGAAAAGCGACGGCCAAGCCGGCCATATCGATCGCCGCCACTAGAAGCAAATTGGCAAGATTGAACAGCGCGCCGCCGATCATGGCGTTGACAATGTTCGAAGTATCCGCCGCGCGCACATTGTTCAGAAAGCTATGCGCGTCGTTCCCCGTACTCCCCATGGTGAAAGCGAGCACAAGGGATATCAGAAAAATTCCGACCGCATAGTCCCAGTAGAAAAGTTCGAAGCGATAGTTCTTGACGCCCTTGTAGGTATTTGCCCATGAGCCCCAGCAGACGGCGCTCGTGATCATCATCAACAGCGCAATGCCCAGACTCGACGGTGTGAACAATCGGTTCTCCTTCGGGTGCTGTAACGAATGGGAAGTGTGAACTTTACTCCTGTTTTGTTCACCCCACAAGTATTCGCGATCGTGCGACTGTAAGACGCTGCTATCGCTCTGCTATGCTACGCGCGTGCCGCGCACTTTCCTGATCGATACCGATACTGCGTCCGATGACGCGGTTGCCCTTATCATGGCGCTCCGCGCTCCGGATGTTCGGGTGGCCGCGATCACGACGGTTGCCGGAAATGTGAACGTGCAACAGGCCACTCGCAATGCGCTGTACACAGCAGAACTATGCGGCGCTGATGTTCCGGTGTATGCGGGAGCGGAAAAACCTCTGCTGCGGGCCTACACGAATGCGACATGGTTTCACGGCCGAGACGGACTCGGGGATCACAACTATCCGCCGCCTCGCCGATTTCCCGAAAAGTTGCACGCCGTGGATGCGATCATCGACACGATCGAAGAGAATCCAGGACTGGTCATCATTACGCTGGCACCGCTTACTAATCTCGCCCTCGCGCTGGCGACAAAACCGGAGATTGCCGCAAAGGTTGGCCGCTGCGTGGTGATGGGCGGCGCGCCATGCTGTGAAGGCAATGTGACTCCCGCTGCCGAATACAACATCTGGGTTGATCCGGAGGCGGCCCGCATGGTGATGCTTAGCGGACTGCCTGTGGAACTTATCGGTTGGCAACTTTCGCGCGGAGAAGCTGTTGTGAATGAGAGTGACATCGGAATAATTCAAAGATTCAACACCCCGCTCGCCCGCTTTGCTATCGAATGCAACAGTCACGCGCGGCACGCTTACAAGGTTCAGACGGGCGAGGACGGAATCTCGCTGCCTGATCCGATCGCCATGTGCGTTGCCCTCGAGCCATCCATAGGGACTGAATGGAGTGAACATTATCTGGAGGTCGAAACACAGAGCGAGCTGACGCGAGGGATGACGGTTGTGGACCGGCTGAATGTTGCCGGCGATGATCGTAACCGCGCGGTATGGGAACTTGCGCTGCACGCAGACCGCAAAGCCAAGGTCTGCTGGAAAATCGATACGAAACGTTGGAAGGATTACCTGTCTGCAGCGCTACGCTGAAACACGTTTGGGCGAAAATTCGCGGTGGCTAGCCATTGATCTGCGAGTAAGTTGACCGCCGTAAAAATTCTCCCTGTCCGGCTTTCCCCAGAAACTTTTCTCCGTCCACCACCACGCGGCCTCGCGAAAGTACAACATCAGGCATGCCCGTCACCTGAATGCCTTCGAACATCGAGTAATCCACCCGCATGTGGTGCGTCTTCGCGCTGATCGTATGTTCCCGCTTGGGATCGAAGATCACGAGGTCGGCGTCGCTGCCAACCGCGATAGTTCCCTTTCGTGGATACAGGCCAAAGAGTTTTGCTGGCGTCGTTGCAACCAGCTCGACAAAACGATTCACGCTGAAACGTCCCGCGGCAACGCCGCCGGAATAAATCAGGCTCATGCGATGCTCGACGCCGGGACCGCCGTTAGGAATCTTGGTGAAATCATCGCGTCCAAGCTCTTTCTGTTCCTTGAAACAAAATGGACAATGATCGGTCGACACCACTTGGAGATGATCGCGCTTCAGGCCGTTCCAGAGTTTTTCCTGATGCCACTTTTCGCGCAGCGGGGGAGTGAACACATATTTTGCTCCTTCGAAATCCGGCGCGTCCATATTTTCAATCGAGAGATACAAGTACTGTGGGCAGGTTTCAGCAAAGACTGGCAGACCACGGTCGCGAGCTTCGCGAACTTTCTCGAGAGCCTCATTGCAACTCAGATGCACGATGTAAATTGGAGCGCCGGCCATCTCCGCCAATGCGATCGCGCGAGATACAGCCTCGGCCTCAGCAGTAGTCGGCCGGGTAAGCGCGTGATACTTTGGCGCCTTCTTTCCTTCTGCGAGCGCCTGCTGCACAATCACATCGATCGCGCTGCCGTTTTCGGCGTGCATGCAGATGAGGCCACCATTTTTCGAAGTAGTCTGCAGCGCCCGGAATATGCTGGCGTCATCGAGCATGAATACGCCGGGATAGGCCATGAAAAGTTTGAAGCTAGTCACGCCTTCGCCAACGAGTGCATTCATCTGCTGGAGTTGGCCATTGCTGATGTCAGTGACGATGCAATGAAAGGCATAGTCGCAGACTGCTTTCCTGGACGCTTTCTCCATCCATGTGTCGAAGGCCTGGCGCAGCGGCTGGCCTTTGTATTGGATGGCGAAGTCGATCAGCGTTGTGGTTCCGCCGAAAGCGGCCGCACGCGTACCGGTTTCAAAGTCATCGGCGCTGGTGGTGCCGCCAAAGGGCATGTCGAGATGCGTGTGCACGTCGATGCCACCGGGGAAAACGTATTTTCCCGATGCATCCAGCATTTTCGTGGCGTTCTCGCGAGGAAGGTCCTTGCCGATGGCAACGATCTTGCCACCGTCGATTGCAACATCTGCCTTGTATGTATCCGCCGCAGTTACTACCGATCCATTATTGATGATCGTGTCAAAGCCCATTGATGCCTCGGAGTCGGCTGAGATGAAAGAGAAATTCTATGCTAAACTGCCGCTCCTCACCCTCTGATATTGGTTGGAAGAATTATTGGGTAAATTGATTGGGCCACGTGGAGGAGTAGACCATGCAGTTTGGCATTACGATGAAGCCGGATATCTCGGTGGAGCGCATCGTGGGTCTGACGCGACAGGCCGAAGCTGCCGGCTTCCAGTACGGGTGGCTGTTCGATTCCCACGTTCTGTGGATGGACCCTTACCCTCTGCTTACGCTGATGGCAGCCAACACGCAAAAGATGCGACTCGGGACTTTGGTGACGAATCCGGCGGTTCGTGATCTTACGGTCACATCGAGCCTTTTCGCCACACTGAATTTGATCTCAGGCGGCAGGATGGAACTCGGAATCGGACGTGGGGACAGCTCAAGACGTGTGATGGGCAAGAAACCTGTTAGCTGGTCACAATTGGAAACTGCCGTAAAGATTTTCCGTGATCTCACCGCCAGCCGGGAGATTGAATACGAGGGCCAGCCGACGAGACTGACTTGGGCGAAGGTTCCTCCGCGCGTTTGGATCGCAGGCTACGGGCCCAAAGTGCTGCGCATGGCGGGCCGCGTCGCCGATGGCATTATTCTTCAATTCGCCGACCCAGATTTGATTTCGTGGTGCCTGGGATTCGTGAAAGAAGGAGCCCGAGCCGCGGGCCGCGATCCGAATCAGATCGAAATCATGGCGGCGGCTCCAGTTTGGGTTTCGGATGATCTCGAAGTGGCGCGCGAGCGGGTGCGGTGGTTCCCGGCACTTGTCTCCAATCACGTGATGGACCTGATCCGACAGTACAAGCCGGAGGATCTACCGCCGGCGCTTACTTCGTATGTGCAGGACCGCGGCGATTACGACTACTTGCACCACTGCGTCGTTGAAAGTGATAACGCAAATTTTGTTTCTGACGAGGTCGTCGATCGCTTCTGCCTGGTGGGGCCGGTGAAGGCGCATCAGGAAAAATTACGCAAGCTGGCGAGCGTGGGCGTTACTCAGTTCAACTTGTATCTGATGTGCGGGGACGAAGAAGAATCGCTCGATACGTATGAGCGTGAGGTCTTGCCCGCATTTCAGAAAGCCGCAAATACGAAACGCTGAATCTAGGATCTGGCGACCGGTGAAAACACAGGTGGACGCTGAAACTTCATCATGGCGTAATAGGCCACAAACGAAATGGCAAATCCGACGAACCACGAGTAGTCATAAAGAACGCGCACGGCTGGGACCGCTAGTCCGATGAGGGCCGTCCCTGCTCCAAGTGCAAGCGCGACGATCGCACGCCAGTTGAATCCCCGGGAATATTCATACTCTCCGCCACGCAGATAGAGATCGTCCACGTGCAGGATGCACCGTCTCACCAGAAAATAATCACAGATCATGATGCCGGCGACGGGACCAAGGAAAGCCGCATAGCCTCCGAGCCATCCGAGGATGAAGGTGTTGTAGTCGGCCAGCAGTTTCCAGGGCATCAGCACGATTCCCATGAAGCACGTGATTACACCACCGGTTCGAAAACTGATTCGTCGCGGCCAAAGATTCGAGAAGTCGTTAGCCGGTGACACGACATTTGCTCCGATATTGACGTTCAACGTCGCCAGCAGAATGGCGATGAGTGAAATCACAACAGCGACGGGCGAATGAAATCGGCTGAGCAGTTGCACTGGATCAGAGATTGCGGTCCCGTAAATTACGACGGTGGCCGACGTCACGGCGATGCCGATGAAAGCATAAAGAGTCATTGTCGTGGGCAGCGCCAGCGCCTGGCCAATAATTTGTTCGCGCTGATTGCGCGCGAATCGCGTGAAGTCCGGAATATTCAGCGAGACTGTTGCCCAGAAACCTACGGTGCCGTTCAGGGCGGGAATCAAAAACTTTAGAAAGTCGGCGAAGTTCGTGAACCGTGAAGGCGCGGCCAGCATAGGACCGAAGCCTCCTGCGCTGCGATAGGCCCAAGCTAACAGCAGCAGGCCAACTGCCAACAGCACCGGCGCGCTGATGCCCTGCAGGATGCGGATGTATTCAATCCCCATGAGGATGACGGCGAGATTGATCAGCCAGAACAAGAGAAAACAGATGGCGGTTGCATGAGGAACGTTTTTCCAACCGGGCGCAAGCGTCGACAGTAAAGTGCTGATCGCCTCGCCGCCGATCCAGGTCTGGATTCCAAACCATCCGCACGCTACCAGTGCTCGCAGGACGGCAGCAACGTTCGCGCCCAGCACTCCGAAAGAAGCGCGAGCCAACACTGGGAAGGGAACCCCATATTTGGCTCCGGGATGGGAGTTCAGCAGCATTGGAACCAACACGATCACATTGCCGATGAAAATAGTGAAGACGGCTTGCTTCCAGTTCATTCCGCCCTGGATCAAACTCGCAGCAAGCATGTAGGTGAGAATGTTCACCGACATCGAAATCCACAACGCCGCGAAGTTGTATGTGCCCCAATGCCGGCGGCCCGCTGGCGCGGGCGCGAGGTCGGGATTATAGAGAGGGCTGGATTCGATTCGAGAGTGGAGTTGAGAAGGCGCGTCCGACATGGTTAGGGATGTGGAGTTGGAGTTTTTTTCAGTCCGCCGCCGCGGCCTCTCCAGTTTGCGCAGTGAGCGGTCCGTAACTCTCCGGCCGACGGTCGCGGAAGAACTGCCAAACTTTGCGGACTTCCGCAATCATGTCGAGGTCGAGGTCCGCCACTACCACTTCGTCTTTATCCCGGCTGGCCTGCGCGATGATCTTGCCGCGCGGATTGCAGAAGTAGCTCTTACCGTAAAACTCGCCAATGCTCCAGGGCTTCTCAATGCCGACACGGTTCACGGCACCGACGAAATAGCCATTAGCGACGGCATGCGCAGGCTGCTCGAGTTCCCACAAATATTCCGAGAGCCCAGCCACGGTCGCCGAAGGATTGAAGACGATCTCCGCGCCGTTCAATCCCAGAATGCGCGCGCCTTCGGGGAAATGGCGGTCGTAGCAAATGTAAACTCCCACCCGCGCATATTTTGTTTCGAAAACGGGATAGCCACCATCTCCCGGAGTGAAGTAAAACTTCTCCCAGAATCCGGGATGGCAGTGGGGGATATGATGCTTGCGGTATTTTCCCAGGTAACGGCCATCTGCATCGATTACGGCGGCGCTATTGAAATATACGCCGGGCATTTGTTCTTCATAGACCGGAACTACGATCACCATGCGATGTTTGGCGGCGAGCTTTTGCATCATGCGGACCGTCGGCCCATCCGGCACCCGCTCGGTGAGTTCATACCAGCGCGCATTCTGCTCCGCACAAAAATACGGTCCGTAGAAAAGTTCCTGCAGACACAGAATCTGGGTTTTCTTTCGCGCCGCCTGCTCAATCAGCTTCAGATGCTTATCAATCATCGCCTTTCGGATCTGGGCGAGGGGACGGTCTGTGCTGATGGCGTTGCTGGCCTGAATCAAGGCGCAGCGCACATTTCGCGGCATGGATCGAACCTCCGAGGAAGGCAACTATAGCAGAAACCTGCTCTGGATTGGCTCGCACGAAGCTCATCGAATGAGTATTCGAGGCACTTGAAGTTTGTCCTCGTTGACACAATGGGGAGCGCGAAATAAACTCGGCGTTCTCAGGCTTTCCGAAAAAAACTATGGCCAGGCGTCCTCGCATCGCGGTGGTTGGAAGTGCCAACGTCGATCTCACAACTTTTACCGATGTGTTTCCCAAACCTGGGGAAACGATATTCGGCCAGAAATTCGATCTGGGATTCGGCGGGAAAGGTGCGAACCAGGCGGTGGCTGCGCGCCTCTGTGGCGCGGACGTGTTCATGGTGGCGCGAGTAGGAAGCGACCTGTTTGGTCCGGCGACGATCGAGAACTTCAAGAAACTTGGCATCGATACGGCACACGTCAAGCAGGTTGAGGGATTGTCCAGCGGAGTGGCGCCGATCTTCGTCGAGCCCAACGGACAAAATCGAATCCTAGTGGTGAAAGGAGCCAATGACGCGCTGAAGGCTGCTGATGTCGATGCCGCCGCTGAGATGCTGAAAACTGCGGATTGCATCGTGCTCCAGTTTGAAATCCCGTTGGAGACGGTCTACTACACCGTTGCGTTTGCGAAAAAGCACGGAATTCGCTGCATTCTGAATCCGGCTCCCGGCCAACTGGTTGAAATGGGGGCCCTCACCGATCTCGATTATTTCGTTCCGAACGAGAGTGAAGCCGAAACCGTTACTGGCCTTCCGGTACGAAATGTCGACGGCGCGAAGAAGTGCGCGGAAAAGTTAATGACGGGCGGCATTCGCCGGGTGATCATCACCTTGGGGGCCAATGGTTCCCTGCTTGCGGCGCGTGGCGTAAGTGAACATGTGCCAGCCTTCGCCGTAAAAAGCGTCGACAGCAGTGGCGCGGGCGACGCCTTCATCGGGAGCTTCGCCGTTTTCCTGGCGGAAGGAATACCGGAACTGGAGGCGGTGCGGCGCGCCAATCTGTATGCCGGACTCTCGACAACGGGCGTGGGAACACAGAAATCGTTCTATGATCGCGCCCGTTTTGATGCGGAGTGGGGCGTTCAGGGCCGACGCTAGCTCGATCTCGACGATTCTCCTCAACAAAAACCAGTTTCCCCGATGGACTTGCCGTCCGTTTTAACGCCTGACGTGTGCAAAAAAGGAAATCCAAATTATTGCTAGTGGTTATCAATTACCGAAAAGTCTTGACTTCGGTCGTACCCGCCATTTATAAGGCCGTTCTACGGTCCAAAACCTCCCAGATTCAATGCGGAACGGAGAGTCCGCTCGTCATTCGGTGCGGGGCCGCCGAAAAAGGGGAATTTAATGTTGAAAAAGAGGGCGCTGGTCGTCGTTTTCTGTTCGTTCGCGTTTTCGGTCTGTCCGCTCCTGTACGGTCAGGCGACCGGGAGTCTTTCAGGTACCGTTTCCGACAAAGCGGGAGCGGTCGTCTCCGGAGCCACCGTGGTGGCCACGTCTCGCGACACGGGCGCAACGCGCGAAGGCAAGACTGACGACTCTGGCCATTACCTGATTCCTCTGTTGCCCGTCTCCTACTACACAATTCGCGTGGAGGCCCCGGGCTTCCGGACGACAGAGCAGAAGGACATTCGCCTGCAAGTTGACGAACACCGCGAAGTGGATTTCGCACTCAATCCCGCTTCGGTGTCGACTTCGGTGGAGGTTAACGCGACCGAAGTGGCGGTGGAGACGTCAAATTCGACCCTTGGCCAAGTCATCACTTCAGAGCAGGTTGCCGAATTGCCCTTGAACGGGCGCGACTTCGTTCAGTTGGCCACGCTCACGCCTGGCACCACACAGGAAACGAATCCAGGGAGCTTCTTTACATCCGGAGCGAGCAGCGAAGTTGCGGCCCGCGGAATTTATTCACTTTCGGTGGGCGGATCGCGCGCCCAGAGCACCGACTGGCTGCTCGACGGCGTCGACAACAATGAACTCACTGCTGGAGGCATTTCGATTCTACCTTCGATCGACGCCATCCAGGAATTCAAAGTTCTGACCTACAACTACGCGGCCGAGTGGGGCACTCGAGCAGGCCCAACCGTGTTGGTGACGACCAAATCAGGTACGAACAACTTTCACGGATCAGTTTTTGAATTTTTCCGAAACACAAAGCTGGATGCCCGCAGCTACTTTGCATCGGCCAGGGAGCAGTTCAATCTGAATCAATTCGGCGCGGCTTTCGGCGGACCGATTCGGAAAGACAAGACGTTCTTCTTTGTCGACTACCAAGCGAAAATGCAGCGGCATGGCATACCTTTTAGCGGGCTAGTGCCAACACCGGCGATGCTAACCGGGGACTACAGTCTTGATCCGTTGGGCGTCGCCCGGCCTGGCGTATTCGACTTCGTTAACAAGCCAACCAACGCGGACGGTTTCGGCGACATTAACAGCCCGTATACTTTCGGGGCCTTTCAATGCGACGGCGCGGGAAATCCCTTACCCGCAGGTGCTGGCGGCGTTCAGCCTACGGGTGTGAACTGCAACAAGATTCCCTCGAATATGTTCGATCCGACTGTCAATCCGTCGGTCGACCCATCCGGTTTGGCGATGATGAAGCTTTACCCGCAGCCGAATATTGTTAACACCAACACAGTGACCAACTTTTCGAATGTCCCGGTGAGAAGACTGAACGAAGGCGAGTTCGATGTGAAGCTCGATCACACTTTCTCGAGCAAGGATTCTGCCTTCGCTCGGTTCAGTTACGACCAGGCAACTTCATTTGTACCGGGCGGCTCCCCCGGATTTGCGGAAGCAAACGCTTTTGGAAGCAGCCAGAACATTACCAATCACGGGCGCAACGTGGCGATCTCGGAGACTCACATTTTCTCCGATCGCAATCTCAATCAATTCACCGCGGGCTTTAACCGGATTTTCAATCACATCCTCTCGTTCGGGAACGGCAGCTGCGAAGCCGCCAACATCGGGATACTGGGCGCGGATCTGAACAGCAAATGTCCCAACGCCCCTGGCGGTATCGCAAATCAATCTACAAAAGACTGCATAAGCTGCGGGTTAAGTTCCACACTGATGAACAACTACTGGGCTCTGGGTGACCGGGGGTTTGCACCATTCCAGGGTGGCACCAACGTTTTCTCGATTTCCGATTCTTTTGACATGATTCGCGGCAAGCACCACATCCGCACCGGCGCTGGATTCCGCGACCAGCAGATGAATGTTGAAACCAGTGCCTTCCAAGATGGCTTCTTTATTAACTTCGGTCTTACAGGAGATGCTACGGCTGATCTGTTGCTTGGCCAACTGGGCGGAGGAATTCACGATCAGACGTTTTTCGGAGCTACGACGGGCCGTCGCTGGAAATTGTTCCGTCCTTTTGTTGATGACGAATGGCGCGTGACCCCTGATCTGACCTTGACCTTGGGCCTCGCATGGGCGCTCGTGACACCGATCACCGAAGCCCAAAATCGTCAGGCGAACTTCGATTTTGCCAGCGGTAAGTTCTTTGTCGCTGGGTCGGTGCCCTTCGGCAGTTGTACGATCTGCGTTCGATCGGACGGGCGCGTTGGCATTCAGATGGACAAGACCGCTCTCGAACCTCGGATCGGACTGGCTTGGAAGCCATTTGGCTCACAGAAAACAGCAGTGCGCGCCGGTTATGCAATTTTCCATGATTCTTCCTGGAATCAGGGTGCGCAGGGATTGTGGGAGAATCCGCCGTACTTTGCCGAGTCTGATAACTTCTTCGGACCTTGTCCATTTAACAATTCAGGACAAGCTGTGCCGGCGAATTGCGGCAATCGATATCTTTTCCTTGACTCCACTTTAAATCCCATTACATCGCCTCCGAGCCCACAGTCTTTTCCAGGCGCCCTTCAATCTCAAAACCTCAATTACAAACAGGGCCGCGTGCAGCAGTTCAACCTGAATATCGAGCGTCAATTGCCCGGTAATATCGTGCTGACGGCTGGTTATGCGGGCTCGCGAAGCTCTCACATTCTGGTGGACGGTTTGAACCTGAACGTTGGGTCGCCCAGCGCTTGCGATCCGGCAAACCCGGACTTTAATCCGAATTACCACCTAGGCTGCGCCCCCGGCGGGGGCCCCTTCGCACCTAAATGGGGTGCACCCACGTTTCCGTTCAACTTGACGATAAACAATAACAACGACGTTGGCAGGGCTCACTACGATTCGTTGCAGGTCAAAGCTGAAACCAAGAGCACGCGCCACGGACTTTACGCGCTTCTGGGTTACACCTATTCGCGCACATTCGATTCAGGGTTTGCGGACGGGTTGGGAACCTTTCCTGGAGCCACATACTTCCCGTTGCCAGGCACACAGAGCAAAGATTGGGCGCTTTCGGCGCTCAACCTAAATCACCAGTTTACGGCCAGCGTTCTTTATGATTTGCCGTTCGGTAAGGGCAAAACGTATGGAAGTTCCTGGAACGGTCCGGTCAACGCAGTTCTCGGAGGCTGGACGCTTAACTTGATCGAAAAGATTACTTCAGGATTTCCTTTGTTTGTAGTTGATAGCGCCAACGGGGGCACACCCGGAGATCCAGGCGTTTCGGGGGTAGCCTTCTCCTGGAATGGAAACGGATTAAACCGCCCGGATCAGGTCGGTGATCCCAACAAAGCGGGACCAGTAGCTGCCAACCCGAGCTGCCAAGCACCCTCTCGGGTGCACACACTTACGAATTGGTTCAATCCCTGCGCGTATACTCACGCGGCAGCCGGAGAGCTAGGAAACTCAGATCGTGCGCCGCTGTACGGACCACGTTTTGTGAACACCGATCTCTCCATCGTCAAGCATTTCCCGCTTCCCTACGAGACTGTAAGGCTGGACTTCCGTGCTGAGTTCTTCAATATCTTTAACCATGCTCAGTTCTACTTGCCGGGCGGGAGCAGCGGCATGCAGGATGTAAACGCTGCCAGCAGTTTCGGGGTCATAAGCGGAACGGTGAACAACCCGCGTGTTGTCCAACTCGCCCTTAAGCTTAACTTTTAGGACAAGTCAATTGTATTTTTAGCCAGGCAGACTGGACGATTCAGTCTGCCTTTAAATTTGCAATTGAAAAATCAGCTGGAGGATTGATGGCGCAGTGCGGAGGGAAAGTCGCATACGTCTCTGTTGTCGCGCTCCTGCTTTGTTCCGCCGCGGTTGCCCAGAAAATCAAAGTCATCGTCGACCAGGATGCGCGCGGTCCCGGCACCAGCGATCAGCAGGCTATCCTTGTATTCCTTCAGTCAGAGAGGTTTGACGTGCTCGGCATCACGACGGTCAGCGGGGACCAGTGGGCGAAAGAAGAGACACAGCATGTGCTGCGTCTGCTGGAGATTGCTGACCGGACTGACGTCCCGGTGATTCAGGGCGCGGAGTTTCCCCTGCTCAACTCGAAGGAAGAAGGCGAGCGATGGGAAGCGCTTTACGGAAAGCTGGAATACAAGGGCTGCTGGACCGAGAGATTCGAGGCGAACCGATCCACAATTTACGATGAGCCTTATCACGCGCCCGACGTTGTTCCTCCGATGCGGGAAGGTGAGCCGCACATTCACGCGCAGCCCGGCACGGCCGCCGAATTTATTGTGCAGATGGTGCACAAATATCCTGGAGAAGTAGTTCTCTGGGCAGGCGGACCGCTGACGAATTATGCTCTCGCGCTGAAGCTGGATCCATCCGTAGCAACGCTGGCAAAAGAATTCGTTCTGATGGGTGGCGGACTCTACGCCGACAAGGGAGCGATCGACACGGGCGCGATTGATGCGCGCCGCGAATTCAACTGGTGGTTCGATCCGGAGGCGGCTCGCATTGTGCTGCGTGCGCCGTGGAAAAAACTAACCATTACGCCGATTGATATCTCGGTGAAGACGCGCTTTACGACGGAGATGAAGGCGACTATCGCTAAAGCTGGCACGCCCGTTACTCAATATCTGGATAAATATTCGTTGCCTGGATATATGTGGGACGAGATCGCAGGCGCGGCCATGCTTGACCCGTCCATAATCACGGGGCAGAAGCAGCTCTACATGGACATCGACGTCGATCACGGAGCCAGCTATGGGAAAACGATCTTCTGGAGTTCAACCACGAAAGTCCCTCCGTACCTGCGGCTGGCCGACGTGCAGTTCGACATCGACGCGGAAAAGTTCTACAAGCTCTACATTGATCTGATGACGCGGCCCCCGCGCAAGCGGTGAAACTCTTCGGGCGCGCGAAATCAATTACCAGCACTCTGAAAGGTTCACGATGAAACGTAGCGGAGCCTGCGTGGTTATAACAATGCTGTTTGCGGTCAGTTCCTTCACATGGGCGCAGCAGCAGCGGCGCAAAGTCATCATCAATGAAGATTGCTCGGGTCCCGGCGGCAGCAATTTGCAAACGCTTCTGATGATGATTCAATCTCCGCAGGTCGAAGTGCTTGGGATCACTGTGGTCAGCGGCGACCAATGGCGCGACGAAGAAGTCGCTCACACACTGCGCCTGCTTGAGATTATCGGCCGCACCGATATTCCCGTAATTCCCGGAGCTGTCTTTCCGTTAGTGCGGCGCCGCGACGAATCCCAACTGTGGCAAGAGCGCTACGGCAAAGTTGCTTATGCGGGAGCGTGGGACGACCGCTGGTGGCACGAGCCCTTCGTCGTTCCGGCGCTCCCGGAGGGCAAGCCGACCACCAAGGCCGCCGATGAAGATGCAGCTCATTTCCTAATTCGCATGGTGCATAAGTATCCGCACGAAGTGACTATCTACGAGGGCGGACCCATGACCAATCTTGCATTGGCAATCTCAATCGATCCGCGGTTCGCTGAACTGGCGCAGGAGTTGGTCTTCATGGGCGGTAGCTTGAGTCCGCATACGGACAATCCCGAGTTTGTGAACACTCCACGGCACGAGTTTAATTTCTGGTTCGATCCCGAAGCGGCGCAGATCGTCTTGCGTTCGCCATGGAAGAAAATTGTCTGCACTCCGACGGATATTTCAATCAAGACTCACATGACTCCCGCGCTCGTTAAGCAGATCGAAGCGAGTGGTACTTCCGCGGCTCGTTATATTGCGCGCTTTGCCATGTTCACGCCGGGAGCGGACATAATGTGGGATGAGATTGCGGCTGCCGCATGGATCGATCCGAGCCTGATTACGAAGCGGGAGACTCGTTTCATGGAAGTCGACCTTGACCGCGGAGCAGGATACGGAAACACACTAACCTGGACGGAGAAAGATAAGCCTAAGTTGGCTTTGCAGGCGGTCGAAATCCAGCTGGACCTGGATTTGGAAAGATTTTATAAGATGTTCGTCACGTTGATGAGTGCCGCGAGTCCTGCCGTACGTTGAACCTGTCAAACCTTACTGGGGCCTTGAGTGGAGCGACGGTTCCCCCAACTTGTAAACAAATTGCTGCACTTCATGCCGTTGGCGTTCGATCTCTGCCGCTTTTTCTTTTGATATTTGTTCGTAGAGTTTCAGTTCTGCCTGCGCCTTCAAAGCTTCCCCCGTCTGGCGGTAGGCTTGTGCGAGTCGATAGTGCGCCTCTTCCTCTCCGGAAGTGGCCGCGATCGCGCGTTGATAGGCAGTAATGGCGTGCGGAAAATCTTTTTGCTCCGCATAGAGAATTCCGAGTTGTAAATAACCGAGCCCGAGATCGGGATCAAGGTGGACAGCTTTTTCCAGCAACGATTTTATTTGCGCAGAATTCTGATTGTCCTCCGGCAATTTATGCCGCTTCCAAAGACTGACGGCGTAATAGTAATTTGCAAGCGCGTTTTCGGGTTGGAGCCTCACAAATCGCTCGAGTCTTTCGTGAATGGCCTCAGACGAAGTAGTATCGGCGGCTTGCATTTTTCCCATGAGCAGATAGGGATTCAGATCGTTAGGATTTAGATCCGACGCCTCGCAGAGAAGCTTCGCCGCCTGATCGTTATAGCCGATGGCATACCACGACGCACCGAGGCCCGCCAGCATTCGCGCCGAGCGCGGGAACAGGCGATTGCCTTTCTGGAAAACTTCCCTGGCAGGTTCCGCAGCGTGGTGTAGCAGCAGTTCGGCTCCCCAATCGAACAGATACGGTTCGCTCGGATTCAGCTCCGCCGCAAGCTGATATTCTTTTACAGCTTGCAGAGGGTCATTCAGTTTCTCGCAGATCTCGCCGAGCAAATGATGCGGCTCCACTTTGTCGTGGCCAGGCTTGTCCGTCTTCAGTAAGGAGCTGAGACTGGCGCGCGCCTGTTCGTAATCCCCGGTATCAGCGTGCGCCAGCGCCAACTCATAAGTGTTGCCATAATCGCTGGGATTCACTTGCGAAGCCCGTTCCAGGTAGACGAGCGCCTCCCGCGCTTTGCCCTCCGCGACAAGAACTTTTCCCAGTTGATGATTGGCGTCAAAATCCGCAGGGCGGTTTTCAGCAGCATCGCGCAGAAGTTTTTCAGTCGCGGAGTTGGATGAGCTGAGTGCAGAAGGCTCCGCCGGCTCCTTGCTCAACGATGCCGTGGCTTTTGCGACGGCATCCCGATTTCTGACAATCGTATCTGAGCCATGGCCGCCTAGATTCGTCGTGTCAGTCACTCCAGCAACGGTAAAGTGGGGTTCGTCGAAGAACTGGGGGGCTTGCGCGAAAGAACTCGGCGGCTCGGATGTTTCTGCTGCTTCGAGAATGAGATCTATGGTCTTGGATTCGTTTCGAGCCAGAGTAAAAGCTGCGGTAGAGACGTCACGATATCCCACCATTTCGGCGCGTAGAGTGTAGTCCCCTTGCCTCACCGCCCGAAAGCGATAAGCTCCAGCAGAATCGGTGCGCAAAGTAAGAGTTCCCGCATCTTTAGCTTGGAGGCAAACTGTGACTCCCGCAACGGGGTGACCACCGGAATCTCTTATGATCCCCTGCAGTGTTGATTCCACCGCAGGTTGCGATTTTGTCTGAGCGGATTGCCCTTGCAACACCGATGGCCCAGTCAACGACAACCAGACCACAATCCAGAGTGCAAGGCGAGAATGGTTTGCGCAGAGAAGGCGGCACATAAAGCGAACGTCAGCAAGATAAAACGCCAGTGATGTTCTTTGGCTCGCAATTTTAACCGTTCGAACCGTACCAGGCAATCGTGCCGGGGTCTGCGGTTCGTCAGATTCCGGTTGATACCACGTCTTTCTGATGCGCCAAAAGGTCGACGTATGCTTCCGCTACGATTTGTTGCTTGTCAACGCCAAAGTCGATGAGAAGTGCGGCGGCTATGCTTTTTCCTTCTGCTTCGCTCTGCGCAGGCTGGAGGACAACCTCGAGTTCCAGAAAGTCGCCAAGTCCCTCCACCTGGTCGAGGTGTACACGAGTCTGCCCGATAAGGTAGAGCGTCCGCATCTTCCTCACCACACCGGCTGTGCCGAGCGTCGCCCTGAGAATGTCGAGCAGGATTTTAGGATCGGCAGTGCGCGCGATCAAGTAGGTCGAGCGACGAGCATCGGCGATATCGACTCTTTCATACCGAATCAATTCGCCGTGATCCGCCGCGAGGATACGCAGCTTCAGCCGTGCTCCAGCACAGTTGAAAAAGAAATCCTCTTGCCGGAATGTTTTCGGGCCTGCATTGCTAAGGCGGGCGGCCACCGCTTCCGCCGCTGGTCTATTCCGCAAAATGGCTTTGATTTCAATATTCGATGGCATGATGAATTTTGGGCCACCCTTAGCCTTAAGACTGACTGCCCGATGGAAGAAGAATACAATGGAATGCCTTCTGAGCTGAGCCGGTCGGAAATCCCGGTTGGTTTCGGCGAATCGCAAGGCATCATCACACATCCTGGGGATTAGTCACCATGAGGCGACAAGGCATTCTCGCACTGCTGACCGCTTTTCTTTCTCTAACGTTGGTGCCTGCACTCCGAGCACAGAAGAAGAAAGTCATTGTCGATCAGGATGCTCGTGGTCCCGCTACCACTGACATGCAATCGATCCTGATTTTTCTGCAGTCGGACAAATTCGACGTTCTGGGCATTACTACCGTGAGCGGCGATCAGTGGGTGAAAGAGGAAACGCAGCGCACCTTACGCCTGCTGGAAATCGCGGGCCGCACTGACGTTCCCGTTGCCCAGGGAGCAGAATTTCCCTTGCTGAACTCGAAAGAAGAAAGCGAGCGATGGGAAGCCTCGTATGGCAAGCTCCGTTACAAGGGATGCTGGAGCGATTTCTCGAAAGCTCCGGCAGGCACGTCGCCAGCATCCCGGGCCCCGTATCACGAGCCTGACGTGGTTCCTCCGCTTGTCGAGGGAGAGCCCCATACCAAACCGCTCGAAGAAACGGCCGCTCATTTCATCGTCCGCACCGTCCATCAATATCCCGGCGAAGTGATTCTGTGGGCTGGCGGACCTTTGACAAATATTGCGCTCGCGCTGCGTCTCGATCCTGAAGTGGCGACCCTTGCCAAAGAACTCGTGCTGATGGGCAGCGGAATGTACGCCAATAACGGCGGGATCACTGGCATCGACGGCCGCAGGGAATTCAACTGGTGGTTCGATCCAGAAGCGGTGCGCATGGTGATGCGCGCGCCCTGGAAGAAAATTACCATCACGCCGATCGACATTTCTGTAAAAACCCAGGTGACGCCGGAGATCAAAGCCGCCATCGCCAAGGCGGACACGCCCGTCGCCCGTTATTTAACACGATATTCCGTGCCCAGTTTCATGTGGGATGAGCTCTCCGCCGCGGCCATGGTCGATCCTTCGATCATCACTGGTCAAAAAGAACTTTATGTAGATATCGACATCGACCACGGACCCAGCTATGGCGAAACACTTTTCTGGCAGCCCGGCACTTCTCTTCCTTCTTACGAGAGGCCAGCCACCGTGCAGTTCGATGTGGACACTCACAAACTTTACGAACTCTATGTAAAGTTGATGACGCAGCCCCCGCGAAATGCTCACTAACAATTCCTTGGTCATACTTGGAGGTTCTTATCCATGAATTCAGAGCATCGCGGTTCCATAACGCGCCGTCAGTTTGTGACTTCCTCGGCCACGGTTTTAGCGGCCAGTAGTTTGGCGCGCAATGCGCAGGCTACTACAAACTTTTTCGCGCAACACGAGGCGGCCCGCCGCGGCCCGTTCCGAGTAATCATCGACACGGATCCTGGGGTTGACGACGCATTGGCATTGCTGCTAGCCATGCGGTCCCCGGAGTTGAAGATTGAAGCCATCACTCCGGTGGCGGGAAATGTGCCTCTGGAATTGACCCTTCCCAACGCTTTGCGCATGGTCGAGATCGCCGGCCGTACAGACATTCCCGTCGCGGCCGGCGCGAGAGCTCCTTTGGTGCGTCGCCTGGTGACAGCCGCGTACGCGCACGGAGAGAACGGGCTGGGCGGGGCTGTTTTTCCTGAACCGAAAACCAAACCGGCTAAAGAGCCCGCTGCGGAATTGATTCGCCAGATCGTCAGGAAATTTCCCGGCGAAGTCACGCTTTTAACGATCGGGCCGCTGACCAATATTGCAACTGCTTTGAGCACTGATCCCGAACTTGCCGGCATGGTTAGAGCGCTGGTGATGATGGGGGGCTCTCTGTCTGGAGGAAATATTACGCCGGCAGCAGAGTTCAATATCTATGTTGATCCGGAAGCCGCGCGAGTCGTGTTTCAATCGGGAATTCCGATCACTATGGTAGGTCTCGACGTGACGCGCAAAACGTCTCTCACAGAGGAACATCTACGCCAACTGCAGGGCGCGCAGAACCCGGTTAGTCAGGCGGCGGCGACCATCGCACGTAACGCCATCGAGCATAATCGCGAACGCGGGTTTATCGTGGGCCCCAACATGCATGACTCCCTCGCCGTGGCTGGATTCATAGACCCTTCGCTCCTGAAATTGAAGGAATATTACGTCGACGTCGAAACTACTGGGGAGCTCACGGCCGGCGAGACTTTGGGTTACAGCCCGAATGCCGGTGACTTGCGGCGGCGTCCGGAAATGGCGAAGGACCCGGCTGCAACGAACATGTCTATTCGTGGTTCGGCGCCGACTCTGGCCAGCACTCGAACATCCCCGGTTGTTCGCGATAGATTCGTTCCCAACGCCAACGTAGCCGTGGATGTTGATTCCATAAGATTTTTCGATCTGCTCATCAGCCGATTGTCGGGAAAGCTGTGAGTATACTCGTGAGCTGTGTGTGAGCAACTACCAACCATCTTTTAAGACTTCTAAACTTCTTTGAGGATAACGATGAAACCAGGCCGCCTTAGTTTGTTCATAGCAGCGCTTCTACTAATCAGCTTCACGTCCTGGGGCCAGGAAAAGCGAAAGATAATTATCGATCAGGACGCTGCTGGCCCGGCCGGGACTGATCAACAATCGATGCTGTTGCTTATCCAGTCGCCGCAAACGGACATTCTTGGCATCACCGTTGTGACAGGCGATCAATGGCTTCACGCCGAAGTGGCGCACACTTTGCGGATGCTCGAACTCATCGGGCGAACCGACATTCCAGTCGTACCGGGAGCCGAGTATCCGCTGGTAAGGCGTCAGCAGGAGACGGAGCAATGGGAACAGCGGTACGGCTCGGTGGCATGGCTGGGCGCGTGGACGCCTCGCCTCTATCACCCGCCAGATCAGTTAGGAGAGATGCCAGAAGGAAAGCCCACGACCAAGGCGGCCGACGAAGACGCGGCGCATTTTCTGCTGCGCATGGTTCATAAGTTTCCCAATCAGATCACGATTTATGCGGGCGGTCCGATGACCAACCTGGCGCTTGCCATTTCGATTGATCCGGAATTCGCGCGGCTAGCCAAAGAGTTGGTGTTCATGGGCGCGAGCTTTAATCCGCGAACCGACGATCCTGAATTCGTGAATGCTCCAACCCACGAATTCAATATCTGGTTCGATCCGGAAGCCGCTCACGTTGTTTTTCAGGCGCCATGGAAGAAAATTGTTTGCACGCCAGTCGATATCTCAGTAAAGACCAGGCTCACAGCCAATTTGGTGAACCAGATTAAGGCGGGCAGCTCGTCCGCGGCGCAGTATATCGGCAAATATGCGCGCCTGCGCGGCAACTACAATTATCTGTGGGACGAACTCGCTGCAGCCGCGTGGCTCGATCCCGGCATCATTACGAAAAAAGAGACGCTGTTCATGGATGTGGACCTCGACCGCGGCGCCGGTTACGGCAACACACTAAGCTGGGCCGAACACGATAAGCCCAGAATCGACTTGCAGCCGGTCGAGGTGCAGGATGATCTGGACCTTGATAGATTTTATAAACTTTTTGTGGATTTGCTGACCGCGCCCACTCCTAAGAAAAATTAGCTGCGCCTATTCCCGCCGGTTATTGCTGAAGTTCTGCGAGCATGCTCTGCGCCTGCGGGTGCTGTGGATGCTGCTTTAGAAGGTCGAACAAAACCGCCCGGGCTTTTTCCGTTTCGCGCTCGAGACGATAGACTCTGGCGAGATTCAGATAAGCCTGATCGAAGGCAGGCGCAACGCGGATGCACTCTTCGAAACTTGCCACCGCTTCATCACGCCGCTGGGTACGCAAGTAGAGTATTCCGAGATTGTTCAAAGCTTCTGGGTAATCCGGTCGCGATTTCAAAGCCCTCTGCAGGTATTCGTAGGCGCGCGCGGCGTCGTCACCTTGCGCGAAGACCATTGCTAACCCATAGTTTGCATCGGCATCGGCCGGATTGACTACGAGGGCTCGCTCAAACGCCTTACGAGCCTCCCGCCAATTTTTCTGTAAGCGGTATGCATTGCCGAGATTGTTGAGGGCGATCAAATGATCGGGGTTGAGATGCACAGCTTCGTTAAAGCACCGTATCGCTTCGTCTGTCCGCCCTTCCTGCGTCGCCAGAAGTCCCAGGTTGTTCCATGCGTTCGCGAGCGTGTCCGGATAGCTGGCACGCAGCTTGGTGGCCTGTTCAAAAGTTGCGCGCGCCTCTGCCCTTTTCTGGAGATTGAGATAAGCGCTACCAAGGCCGTAGCAAGCTTCGGCACTCGATGGATCGTCGCGCAGGGCAAGTTGAAACGACGATGCAGCTTGGTCGAAGTAGCCGTGCTGAAAAAAGACCGAGCCGTAGGAAAGATAGTTGCGGCCGACCTCGAATGTTTCAGTGATGCCTGGAAACGGCAACGCTCGCGCTAGTCTTTCGGCATCGCTGTGGGGAATGTTCCGAAAATCTCGCTCGACGTGGTCGGGATCCACCGGACCTTGATAGAGCTTGACGATTTCTCCGTTGGCATCAATCAGGAATGATGTCGGCAGAGCCAGATCGCGATGCCGGTCGAAGAGGTGGCGATAAAGAATGTTGTAAATGCCAGCGACATCATCCGACCCGCGACAAATTGGAAAGGAAAGCCGCTGTTGCTGCGCGAAGGCACTTAGGCCTTGGCCATCGGCATGATCGTCCACGTTCATCGTGAGCAGCTGAAGGCCTTGCGTCTTCCAGCGCTCATGAAGTCTGCCGAACAGCTTTAATTCATCACGACAGTTCGCGGATTGCATCACCCAGAAATTGAGTAGCACCGGCTTTCCGCGAAACGCGGTCAGAGTCTGTACTCTGCCCGTTAAATCAGGGAGAGAAAACTCAGGCGCCGCTGTGGGCGCGAGCAGCCAGGTTTCAATTGTGGCGGGGAGTCGTTCGGTCCCTTGAATCGCAGGCGGAACATTGTAATTGTCTGAGGTCTGAACCCTGAAGGGCTCCGCGCGAAACTTGTCCGAGCCTTCCTCCACCGAGATTCTGTGGCCGGCTGGCAGGTCGGGCAGACTCTGGATAACCCCGCTTGGCCAGCGGATCGACGCCCGCACGGTATTTTTCGCTGATCCCAAGCCGAACAATACTTCCTTGCTGTGCTGAGAAAGGAATCCTGATCCGGCCTGAAGCATGCGACTCTGACCGCCCGATTCCGTTTCCACGGTAATCGTTGCGCCAATGGCGTCCCGATTACTCTTGGTGCCGCGCAAGCAGAACGAAATCGACGGCGGCAAGTCCTTCATTACATTCTTTAGCAGTCGCAACTGTGGAGCGTTGCGGTTTTTTAAGAACACTTCCTGGCGGCCATCCCGGTCGAAGTCAGCGAGTGAAAAGGCACGCCCATCCTCGAGAAAATCCATTCCTACCGCCCCGGAGACATCGGAGAACGTTCCATCACGATTGTTGGCATAGAACACGTTGCGCTCGAAGCCGCTCCATGTTCCATCTGCACGAATCAGTTCGTTGATGGCGCTCCATCCCTGTTCGTAGTCATGCGCTAGCTTTGCCTGATCGGGTGAATTAGCGACTACTTGCCGCCAGAAAAAACTATTCAAGTCTTGCCGCGAAGCCCCAGACACCATCCCGTTTGCAATGTAGAGGTCTGGGAAACCGTCATGGTCGAAATCAAACGTGTCGCTAGACCATGACCAGCGGCCCATTCCGACTCCAGCAGACCCTGTCTTATCTTGAAACCTTCCGTCGCGGCTTTGACCATCAGCATTCCGCAACAAGGAATTGCCGATTGCATGCTTGCGATAAAGGGAGCGAACTTCTTTCGGCGAATCTTTCTTGAAAATCTCTTGCGAGGAGATACGTTCACCCGCAGCAGTCCACATGTTGGCGACATACAAATCCTCAGCGCCGTCAGCGTCGTAATCGAGCCAGCAAACGCTCATGCCGGCTCCTACATCCTCAACGCCCGCCTGTTGAGCAACGTCGGTAAAGGTTCCATTGCCGTTGTTGTGGTAGAGATTCTTGCGTCCGAAATCATTTACCACGTAGAGATCAGGCCAACCATCGCGGTTATAGTCGCTCCACCCGCAACAGAAACTGTACCGCGTGTTGTTCTGGCTGAGACCCGACTCAGTGGTCACGTCGTGGAAAGTTCCGTCACGATCGTTGCGCATCAAAAAGTTAGGCGGACCATTTTGCGCGTCATGATAGGGGACGGGATACTTGTACTGATCCGCTCCCTGGTAATAAACGTAGAGACAGAAATAAATGTCGAGAAAACCGTCGCGGTCATAGTCGGCAATGGCAGCACCCGTGAATGTTCCCTGCGGAGGGTTGGCGAACCGAAAAGCGCCTGGCTTCTGGCGAAACTTTCCGTCGCCTTCGTTAACGAACAAGAGAGGACCGTTCGCTCGCACCACGACGACATCCTGGTGTCCGCGATTGCTGAAGTCGGCAAACAGGGCACACGCAGTGTTGTCGAGAATTCCCAAGCCCGAGGCTTCCGTAATGTCTTCGAACGTTCCGTCTCTTCGATTTCGATAGAGCCGATTGGGAAGGCCGGCAGGCTGGCAAACGTACAGATCGTCGAAGCCATCGTTGTCGATGTCGGCGACTGAAACTCCGTTGTGCCCGTAGATATCGATGCCGCATGCACCGTCCAGAACTGTTCGCCAATAGTCGACACCGCGCAACATTTGCGCTGAATAAGAAGAATTTCCGCCAAGCGCAGAGGCGGCGATGTCAACAAAGATCGGAGATGCCGAACGGCTTCGCGTCTCGTCGAGAGACTGCCATCTTCGGACGTGAAACTCACTAGGAATGGAAGAGGAAGAAACCCATTCGAGATCCCAATATCCGACGCGCTGTTCGCGATGGAAATCGGAGCCGGAACCGACCAGTTCGTAACGCACGCAAGTCTGCAGCCTCAGCGGCTCTTGAGCGGCAGACTCCGTACGTGTCTCAATGCTCGTGACTTGGAATTCCGCGATAACGATCTTTGAAAAAACGCTCAGGGAAGAGCGGAAGTCGCGAAGAAAGGCATTCTGCCCGAGGTGCGGCTGAGTGGTGAATTTATTTTGATGAACCCGGAGCGCGGAGTCGGAACGCACGAGTCGCGAGTCAAGTGGTTCTATGGACGATCCCAGAAAATCTGGGGCGAGCGATTTTTCCACCGCTCGCGATTCCTGCGAAGAGCGAAGCAGGCTCTCACTCCAGTCCCGCAGAACAACTGCGATTTGGTCGTGGTATTTTTCGGTGACAAAATCGTCCAAGCCAGACTTAGTTTTGAGAAGTGTGGCGTCGAGCGGTCTCTGGGAGCGATAGCGGGGTCGGAGGTAGAAGTCCCCCCCTGAGAGTTGTGCAGAAGAATCCGAAGAGAAGTTAGAAGGAAAGGCGATGCCGCGCAGGCTTACGGGGACTAGCGCTGCAGCTCCCTGGCAGCAGCGCACTAGAAATTCGCGACGGCCGGGGCTCACTAGAGAAGGATCGAGCGGATGACGCGGCTTCCCTGCCCGACTCAGAACGATCCCTCCCGAATATTCACGCTAGGATCGAAATCTAACAGCGCCCCATAAGCCCGTCAAGACTGGTGTTGCCCAAGTCCTGTTGCGGCAAATTATGGCACACGAAAGAGGCTCACGGCTTGCAGCTATAATAATTCGATTCTACCGAATTCCCTTCACCTGATTTGTCAGTGAGCAGTCGATGAGAACTCCGAAATTTCGGCAATCGGTCGTCGTGTGGCTGGCTGTGCTGGCATTGCTCGCCGCATGCGGACGCAACGCTGCCTGTCAACAACCGCCGCCTATCCCCGCGGTTGCCGGAGACTCACCCGAGGCGCATCTCGGCAAGGGCTACGATGCCTTGAAACAGGATAAATACGAGGTGGCGGTCAGCGAGTTTCAATCCGCTCTGCAGCTCGATCCCACTCTAACTCTCAGAGCGCGCTTCCCCATGGCGGTAGCGCTTTTCGAGCTGCACAAATCCGAAGACGCTCGGCGAGAACTGGAGATCGTTCGCCGTGAAGTTGGGGATCATCCCAATGTCTTGTATTACCTGGGAAGACTGGATCTGGAAGAACGCAACTTCGATAGCGCGATCCGTAATTTGAATAAGGCGGCGGTGAAGCCACCGTTTCCTGATACGGCGTACTACCTGGGCTTCGCCTATTTTAAGCGCGGGGATTTGGCAGCCGCGGAAAAGTGGCTGAAGGATGCGGCGCAGCTCAACCCTCGGGATGCGCGTGTGCTGTATCAGCTTGGATTTGTGTATCGGAAGGAAGGGCGTGAGGAAGAAGCGAAGAAGACCCTGGCGGAATCGGAAGAAGTGCGCCGGCGCGCTGATAGCGAGAGCCAGCTAAAAACGGAGTGCGGCAAAAAGTTGGAGCAAGGGTCCCGCGAAGACGCGCGCCGCATTTGCGAACAACTGTATGCGCCAAACGACGCAGACAAATTGACAGGACTGGGCACAATTTACGCACAGCACGGAGATCTTGAGGCCGCGCTCAAACCCTTCCGCAGGGCCGCCGAACTGGCGCCGCAGTCTCCGCAAATGCAGTACAACCTCGCGCTGGTCTACTACCAGTTGAACGAGTTTGAGCAAGCGCGGACGCCTTTGGCCAAAGCCGTTGAGCGATGGCCTGACCTGTTTCAAGTGAACGCTCTTTACGGAGCTGTCCTGTTCAAGCTGGGAGAAGAGGTTCCGGCTTACGAAGCGTTACAGCACGCGCGGAAACTAAATCCCGAGGAAACCACCACGGCGGATCTGCTGTATAAGATCACGCTGACACTCGCGAGGAAAGCGCAGAGTGCCCAGCAGTACTCCCATGCGCTTCGGTATCTTGAAGAAGCGACAACGTTGCATCCGGAAGACCCCGAACCGCACCGGAGCCGAGCAGAAATCTACGCCGCTACACAACATCCCGCCGAAGCAACCACCGAACGGCAGCTCGCCGACAGCCTCAGCAAGAATCTTAAGTCGGATCACAAAGAGTAAGCCTTCATTCCGGATTTCATAATCGGACCCATTTGCGGAATACGAAGCTAGGTTCCCGCGGTGGGAATCAAAGCCTCTCGAATCGAAGCAATCTCCTTGACCTAATGTTTGCAGGGCAGCTAGCGTTTGATATGCCGCTGCGGGCCGACTTTAAATCGACGATGTGTCAGGGCGGGCGTAACGATCGAGCCGATGTGAAGCAGAGTGCGAGGAGCTAGCTAGCCAATGGGAAGTGCAGTTTCAGGATTTTCGGGACCGGGTACGGCCGTATTTTTGCTGGCTGAAAACCGTCTGCTACGTGAAGCCCTGTTGCGCATTCTTTCGAAAAAAGACGACATTCGCGTCGTCGGCGCGGGCTCATTGGGGCCGGACGCAGCCGAGCAGGTCGCCTCGACCAGGGCGCACGTGGTGGTGCTCGATTCAGTTTCTCCGCTTCTGGCCGATCATGGTGTGATTCGTAAGCTCCATCAACTGAACCCCGCAATCAGGGTGGTGATGGTTGGAATGGAGGCGGACGAAACGATTTTTTTGCGCGTGGTGCAGGCAGGAGCTTTAGGCTATGTACTGAAGGACGCGTCAGCAGTTGAGGTTTCAAGGACCATTCGAGCAGTTGCCGCCGGTGAGGCTGTTTGCCCAGCGGCACTATCAACCGCCCTGTTTCAGTGGGTGTCGAAGCACAAACCGGCGATGCCGAGCTTGTATCTTAAAAATAGCCTGGGACTGAGCCGCAGGGAGCAACAACTGGTGGGACTGATTCAGCAAGGTCTTACCAACAAGGAAATGGCCAGCCAGTTGAATCTCTCCGAACAGACCGTTAAAAACCACGTTCATCGAATATTGCGCAAAGTGGGGGCTCCAGATCGCCTCTCCATCGCGGAAGTGTGCCGCAACGAAGGGTTAAGCGTCTAGCTGCTGCCTGCGGCGGCTCCCAAGCGTCGTGACTCGCAACCAGCCAGAATATCTTCCAAGTCATGCGCGGAAACTGATTCGAAATCGCGTATAACGTGAATCGCCCCGGCGGCGGTCAGCTTTTCTTTGCTCTCGTGCAGCGCAACTCCGACGCATTGCAGGCCCGCAGCTACAGCCGCGCGAACTCCCGAGATGGCATCTTCAACCGCCAGTAAGCATCGCGGCTCGATTTCGATACGGCTGCAGGCCTCCCGGTAAATTGCGGAATCGGGCTTGCCTAAAACCACATCCTCGCCGGTAACGATCGCTTGAAAACAGTGCAATAAATCAAGCTCCGTCAGTGTTCCGAGGGCGCGGCTGCGGCTAGCGGAGGTAGCCATCGCTAACGTTGTGCCATTGCGATGAAGCTCATGCACCATGACCACCGCACCCGGCACCGGAGCCACATCCAGTCGCATCTCCCGAAAGATACGATCCTTGCGCCGACCCAATTCCTCGAGCTCCGCATCGGGACAGCTTCCGAGAAAGTGACGCAAGATATCGCTGCGCTTGCGGCCATCCAATATGAAATCGAGCTCAAACTCCGGCACCTCGTGTCCCAGCCCCTGGAAGAATTCGCGCCATGCCTTGCGATGTACCGCATGGCTGTCAACCAGAACCCCGTCCATATCGAAGATGACGCCGCGAAGTTGCCCTGCGCTCATGAGGATTCTCGCGAAGAGGAACGCTCAGCCCCATCAACCGAGTAATTGTCTTGCGGAGGGCGGGATTGCGGGGTCGGCTCACAGACAGAGGAAATGCACTCGGCTCCAGGCCATGTGTGCTGCGCCTTTTCATAATTGGGCATATTGCCGATGTCGAGCAAATAGTCGGAGACGGGATAGCCCCGCATTTTGCCAAGCAGACGGGGAAGCACATGAAATCCAAGGTCCGCTGGAATGATGGAGGGAATCAGATCGAAAAGGCGCGGCCCAGCCACCATCAAACCAGTGAACACCCAGTCACTTCGGGGATTTAGAGGCTTTTCTTCGAAATCGACGATGACTCCAGAATGATCTGTAATTGCAACGCCACAGTGCGAAGGGTTGGACACCTGGTAAAGTCCGAGCGAGGCGATGTCTTCGTGACGGGAATGGAACTCACTCATCCGCCTCAAGTTCATATTCGTGAGAACGTCGGAATAAAGAATAAAGAACGCCGGGTCAGAACCGATCCAGCCTCGATTTGCCGCAATCGTACCCGCCGAGCCCAACAACTTCTCTTCATGCACAATGCGAACGGTAACCGGCGAGTTGCTCCTTTTAAGATGCTCCTCGATGGATTGCGCATGAGCGTGCAAATTTATGAGGACTTCTTTGATACCCGACTGTGCGCAGAGATCGAGCCAGATGTCGAGCAGCGGTTTTCCACGAATCGGTACCAGACACTTGGGCACGGAATCGGTGAGAGGGCGCAAACGCGTTCCGTGTCCGCCAGCGAGTAGAAAGGCTTTCAACACGTCTCCTTGTGATCGGGCGCGGGATGGATATCAAACGACCGCCGCTGGCGAATACGGTAGAAAAGTCCACTGCGTGCCCGCGCGCTCGTCGTGATCAATAAAGGGGTCATTCACGATGACCTGGGCGCCTTGCGAATCAAATGCAAAAGCCATCTCTTGCAAGCCCTCCGCCTGTAACCCAGCACGCACCGCCGCCTGGCATCCTGGTTCGGTGTAAAGAAGAAGAAATCCTCCGCCTCCGGCTCCGGTAATCTTGCCGCCTAAAGCGCCATGTTCGCGCGCTACGGCGTAGTAGCGATCGATGCGCGGATTGGAGATGCGTTGGGAAACGCGTTTTTTGGCCTGCCAGGCATCATCGAGCAAATGGCCGAAGTGTTCCAGGTCGCCGCAGAGGAGAGCCTCTCGCATCAGCGCACCTGCCTCTTTCACCTGATGCAGTGCTTCCACTGCCGGCCCATCGGGCAGACGCGTGGATACTTCCTGGTCCGCCAGAATATCCCAGGAATGGTGAGCGGCCCCGGTAAAGAAGAGCATGAGATTCGACTGCAACGCTGAAAGGACTCCCGGGTCGAGTTGTAGAGGCTCGACCTGTGTCGTCCCATCGGGATTGAAGCGTATGTAATTCAGTCCACCGAAGGCGGCCGCATATTCGTCCTGCTTGCCTACGTGCCGTTTCAAACCGAATCGCGTAATGCGGTAGGCACGTTCCGCGAGATCGTATTTTGAAAGTGGCGAACGCAGATAAGTGCTGAGTACTTTCAACAGGTTCACACAAACGCTGGCGGAAGATCCCAAGCCAGTCCCGGGAGGAATCTCTGAGGCGAGAAACAAATCGGCCGCAAAATTCGCCCCTAGATCTTTAAGCACCGCGAGCGGAATCTCGAGCCCACTGTTGTCCGCGGGCAGCGAGGACAGAGCGGCCAGATCGCTCCAATTTCCAAACAGCCTTAGATCGGAAGAGATGACCTGGATGCGGCCGTCGCCCCGATTGCCCAGAATCGTATAGAAATACTTGTTGATGGAGGTGCTGAGAACAGCGCCGCCAAATTGCTCGAAGTACGAGGGAAGGTCGGTTCCACCCCCGCCAAAACTAATCCGAACCGGACTGCGTCCGATGAGCATGCTGTAAAATCTCCGGAAAAGGCTGAGTGTTGGGGGAATATAGAATCGAGGGAGGGACTTCGCCTTCCGGAATGTTGCCGGCAAGCAGGGGCCTGTGGAGTCTGACAAGGCGCGCGGTCAAAGTCCAAATCGTTTCAATCAAAAGCGAGAGATCCTTCAACACCGAAGGTTGCAGCATGTATTGGAGATCGTGCCGCGTTTTGTCTTCTGAGGGATGCTGCTCGCGAAGGCCGCGCACCTGTGCCAATCCGGTCATTCCCGGCTTCACGGACAGGCGCTGTTCCTGCCAGGCAGAATAGCAGTGGGCACGCTCCGGACCTTCCGGGCGAGGCCCCACTAAGCTCATGTCTCCCCGAATAACATTCCAGAACTGCGGCAGTTCGGAAATGCTCAGCTGCCAGAGCATTCGCTCGAATCGTGAACTGGTTTGCGTGTCTCGCTCCACGTTGAGCCGCAGCATGGAGAACCGGACTCCGCGCCAGCCAATACGCCGTTCCCATCGGAAGGCGCTTCCAGTTGAAATACGCAAGAGCGCGGCACACACCAAAACGACTGGCGCCGAGGCTGCAGCCAGAACAGTCCCCAACCCGATATCCAAGACCCGTTTGCCAATTCGTGCTGATACCGGCGCCGTTTCCCCTAATTGTAGTAACGGCAAACCTCCAAGATCCAACAGCCGAGGACATGAAAGATAGAGTTCGTAAGGTTGCGGCACCAGGCTGACGCGAATGGCTTGCTGACGGCAGAGAGCAACCAGGTTGAGAATTTCGGTGGAGACGGGTGTATGTGCCATCACCAGTTCGTCCACGTCATGCTGCCGCAGCAGGGTAATAACGTCCATGGTTGACACAGTCGCTGGACCTGCGACAGCGCCCCGTATGGGGCGAGGCGAAGGAATCTCTCCTCCCGGACAGAGAAATCCGATCACTTTGCACAGCAGCTCTGGATGATTGCTGAATTTCACCGCCAGTTCACCCGCCAAACGGTCAGAACCAAGAATGACGACGCGATGGACATTCCCAGTCTGATATTTCCGGAGCACGGTCCGCAGCGTCAACCCGCGGATAATGAGAAACCCAATCAGGAGAAACAGGGAAAAAACGCTGAGTGTGACTCTGCCTAAGTACCGCTCAGACACATTCTCGACTGCGAGCAGGAGCACCATCAGCAGGGCGATCGCCAGCAGGAGATGCGAAAGCAGAGCTGAAAGTCGCCATCCTCCTCGAAAACCATCCAAATGCAGGTTTTCCGAAAGCAAGATCCATGCAACGACCGTGCAAACGACATAGACGGTAAAGTTGGATGGGTTTAGGGGAAGCTGGCTGCAGTGCAGACCCGAGCAGAGTGATTGCTCAGCCGCCAGCGCCGCCGGAATCCATGCCAAGTCCGCCGCCAGAATACGATTGCGAAGCTGCTCTACTTTCATTGTCTGCGGTTCTTGTGGCTTAGTAGGTGCTCTTTATTAAGTGCGGATACTTGCAAACGTGGTTATCGAGTCGCAAATATCCGGCCGCGGTCGTTACCGAGAAATGCGATTCGGCGGTTGCGCGGGAACCGGGCCAATCAGGGGAAGTGCAGCGCCGGTTCGATTCATCTCCTGAATCTCATGCCTCAGGACGCGAAACACGGAGTGCGAAATTGAAAGATGCAAATCTTCGATGATCTGCATGTTTTTCGATGGGACCACCACGCATACATCGCAGAGCTCCTTCATTTTTCCGCCCTGAAAGCCTGTGATACCCGCGGTGGCCGCCCCAGCGCGGCGAGCGAACTTGAGAGCGGCGAGGATATTGGGAGAGTTCCCGCTTGCGCTGATCGCACAAGCGACGTCACCGGGTTGCAGCAGGTTTTCCAACTGCTCGGAGAAAACGTTTTCATAACGCGTATCGTTGGCCCATGCGGTAATTAAAGCAATATTGTCGGTCAGAGCCATCGCACGCAAGCGCCGGCCCGCGCCGGGAGCGGTTCCTTTTCCCAGATCGCAGGCCATGTGCGAAGCCAGTGAAGCGCTTCCTCCATTGCCGAAAAGGAAAATAGTTCGTCCCCGGTCGTAGGCCTGCAGAAATACTTTAATCAGATTGTCGATCGCGGCTATCGGTAGTTTTTGGATAGTAGCGGACAACTGCTCTAGATATGAAGGAACGTCGAATGTTATAAGGGTGCTCATGAGATGGCTATGTCGTACAGGTCGTTACGCTAAGACCGTTGGTGAATATTGCTGCAAACCGAGGGTCAACGATAAAACGGCAGAAAGGGTCACGATACTAATTTTCTGCGCTAAGAAGGACTCCGGCGGCGCGCATCTCGGCGGCAGCGTCCGGCAATCGCGCCGGGATGCCGCCGGAACTCTCGATCCACTCGACGAAATCGTTGAGTATCACTGCCAGCGGGCGTTGCGGCTTCCACCCAAGATGCATAAGCTTCTTGATACTGGAAACACTGTGCCGGTTGTCGCCCCTCCGGTACTCGTTCGAGACATCAATGTCTGCGAGGCTGGGAATGCGTGCCAGCACATTACGTGCATAGTCGAGAATGGTGGTGGAGCTTCCACTGCCAACATTAAATGACTGCCCGTTCGCCTCATCCTTTTCTAATACCATCATGTTGGCCTCGACGACGTCATCGACGTGCACAAAGTCGCGGGTCTGATGGCCATCTTCGTAAATGACGAGAGGAAGATTCTGCAAAGCCCGGCTGCAGAAGATGCGACATACGCCGGAGTAATGGTTGTAAAGCGATTGCCTCTTGCCCTGCGTGATCGAATAACGCAGCGCCACTGTCGGGATGCCATGCAACCATCCCAGACCCAGAGCGGTTTTCTCCTGCGCCAGTTTTGAGACGGCATACTGGTTATAGGGATTGTTGCAGCGCTCCTCGAGCGGCATAGGCTGAGCCACTGACAGACACGAGGGACATATTACTTCCCACTCGCCCCTCTTTAGCTGCCGCGAAGCACGCGGGATGGGCTGAAAGTCGCCATGATCGATGCAGCGGTACTGGCCCTCGCCATAGACAGCTTGCGAGGACGCTACAATAACTTTTTTCACCGGCAAACGATGCCCGATGATCAACTCGAAAAGCAGTGCCGTACTCACAGCATTCACCCGCAGAAAGCGGGAGAAATCCGGCATGTAATCCTGATAGGCGGCCTGATGAGAAACGATGTCGACGCCACGCAGGGCAGAGAGTAAAACATCACGATGGGTAACGTCGCCATGAATAAATTCCGCGGCAGGCGGCACATAACTCGGCCGCCCACAGGGATGGACTCTGGCTTCGAGACTGTCGAGTATCCGTACTTGAAAACCCTCCCGAAGAAACCGGTCGGCCAGGTGCCCTCCGATGAAACCCGCACCACCGGTAATGAGAACGCGCATGATTTTAAGGAACTCCTTGGGGTGCACTTACCTTGCCGCGAGCGCTGAGTTACTTGCCGGAACCAGAGAACACCGCCGCCACGGTTCGGAACAAAATCGTAGTATCCAGCCATAGCGACCAGCGCCGGATGTATTCGAGGTCGAGCCGCACCCACTCGTCGAAAGCGCTGATCTGATTCCGTCCACTTACCTGCCACAAACCCGTGATCCCAGGTTTGACCGAGAGCTTTTGTCTCTGATAGCCAGTGAAGCGCTCGTATTCACTAACCAACGGAGGTCGAGGGCCTACCAGGCTCATGTCCCCTTTAAGAACGCTGCAGAGCTGTGGGAGTTCATCCAAACTGTAGCGGCGCATCCATTTTCCCGTCTGGGTTACACGTGGATCGTTGGTAATTTTGAAGACCGGTCCGGTCATTTCGTTGCAGGCTTCAAGTTTGTCCTTGAGATCATCGGCATTGCGGACCATGGATCTGAACTTGAAGCTTAGGAAAGGCCTGCCTCCTCTCCCCACCACTCGCCAACGGTAAAATATTTCCCCCTGAGAGCTACGTTTGACCGCGATGGCCAGAACCAGAAATAGCGGAGAGAGCACGATCAGCAACGAACCGGCACCGAGAATGTCGATCGCGCGTTTCAGGCCTTGCCAGAACTTGCTTTTCCAGAGCGGAGAAAAAACCACGCCGCTGTCATCGAATGTCTTGACTCCAAAGCTAGCCATGCTTATCTCTCAATCGCAAAAGCAGTATGACGCGTGGGCTGCCGCCCGGGAAGGCCGCCTCAGCCGGTGGCGGCGAACTCAAGCAACTCCTGTTCAAAACGAAACAGGACAACTTCTTTTTCCAGTTCGGAAACAGCATATTCCCGGGCCCTTCTTCCCATCTCCTCCCGCCCGCGGCGGTCATGGGCAAGCTGCTCGACCGCGTTAGCGAAGCCTGCGGCATCTCCCGGATCGACAACCATTCCTCGGCCTTCGACCGCTTGAGCGAGTTGCGTGCCGGCATGAGCCGTGGCCACCACAGGCCGCCCGCTGGCGAACATGCCGGTCAGTTTGGACGGCATGACCAGATCCGCGGCATCCGCTTTTTGCGGTAACAGATGAATGTCAGCCAGGTTGAGCAGATCGTTGAGGCGTTCCAAGGGTTGCAGCGGAATCCACTGCACGTTAGCCAGTGAGCCCGTAAGATTTGCCAGCGCGGATCTGCCGGGGCCCTCTCCGCAAAACACGAAGCGCAACCGGCTGTTCGCCGACACTCGGGTGGCGGCTTCCGCCATAATTTCTAATCCTTGCTTCCGTGCCATAGTTCCCGCGTACAGCGCAACTGTCTCCTCTCGAGCGATGCCCAACTCTGCGCGCAACGGACTCGGTTGGGACAACGGATAGATCGCATTGGTATCGACCCAGTTGGGAAAGAGACGGCAAGCGGACGCTGGGACATTTTTCTGTGCCAGCTTGCCCAGCATTTTCCCGGAAATGGTGGAAACCCGGCCAAAGGCCGACATCAATTTTCTTTCCGCGAATCCGATTGCCCGCCGAAGGGAGGCGGAGCGCAGTAGTCCTAATTCGAAGCCGGCGTCAGCCTCAAAATCCTGCAGATGCAGCCATGTACCGGCACCGCAGAAACGCGCGCTCAGCCATGCCGCAGGCAGGCAAAAGAGTGTGGGTTCGATCACCATGACTACGTCAGGCTTCCAGGCGATCTGCCATAGCATGACTGGAAAACTCGCGAGCGCAAAACTCGCAAGATGCAAAATGCGTTTTGCGGCCGAGGGCCGCAGCGGAACCCAGAGAGGGCATCGCAACACCCTCAAACGTCCAGTGACCGGTTCGCGGCGCGATCCCGGCGGCGCTGCAAGCATCACACCCGATCTTGCCGCGTCCCGTTCAAGCAAACGATCTATCGCTCGTTGGTCCGAGTGCCTTGAAGCGGCTTGGGTGAACGAAGTCCTCACGAGGGAGGCATCGCTTGGCTCGTTCCGGCAGATGGAATCCTCGCTTGCGTAACGCCAAGACGAGAACTCCGCAGCAACCTTCCACTGTGGATTAAAGGGCGGCGCGGTGACGGCTTTCACGTCATGGCCGCGGCCTGCCAGCCAGTAGGCCATCTCTCCTGTATATTTGCCGACCCCGACCAATTCAGGAGCGAAATTAAGGCCGTGAATCAGGATACGCACTGGGTCACTGGGGTGGACGGACCGCCGCCTCCCGGCCGGAGTTGAGTTGCCCGGGAACAGAAATCGTCATACGTTTGCCGAAGCCCTTCCCGCAAGCTGATCCGCGGCTTCCAGCCCAGGGCAGCCAGGCGGCCAACATCCAGCAACTTTCGCGGCGTACCATCCGGCTTTGAGGCATCGAAGATAAAGGTAGGAGCGATTCCCACGATTTCGGCTACCAGTTCCGCAATTTCCCTTACCGTCATATCTTCGCCGCAGCCTACGTTTACCAGCGGCGGCAGATCCTCCTGGCCCGCCAGTTGTTGAAAGGGTTCCGGCGGCAAATTCATCAGGAAGATGCAGGCATCGGCGGCGTCCTCGCTGTGCAGAAATTCCCGCCGCGGGGTTCCGGTTCCCCAAATTACGACTTCGTTGAGGCCCTTTGTTTTCGCCTCGTGCATTTTGCGGATCAATGCCGGGATCAAATGCGAATGGTTGGGATCGTAGCGGTCACCCGGGCCGTATAAGTTGGTTGGCATGGCCGCCACGAAACGAGTGCCGTGCTGACGGTTGTAGGCCCAGCCCATTTCCATGCCTGCAATTTTCGCCACCGCGTACGCGCGGTTGCTTGGCTCGAGCGGCCCGCCGAGCCATGATTCTTCCCGCAGCGGCTGCGGCGCGCGCTTGGGATAAATGCAACTGGAGCCGAGGAACAGAATCCGCTCCACCCCACTGCGGCAGGAATCGTCGATGACATTTGTCTGAATCCGCAAATTGTCGAAGATAAAATCCGCGGGAAGCGTCTGGTTCGCGAAGATCCCGCCGACTTTAGCCGCAGCCAGAAACACATAGCGAGGACGATTCTCCGAAAAGAAATCCCGCACCGCACCCGCATCGCGGAGATCCAGTTCGGCGCGGGTCCGCAACAGCAGATTGTGATATCCCGCCGCCTTCAATCGCCGCACCAGCGCGGAGCCTACCAGGCCGGTGTGTCCGGCAACGAAAATCTTGTCGGAGAGGTCCATGACTTACTTTGGGTTATTCGTGATACTCGTAGACTTTGTACCCGGAGGTTTTCATCAGCTTGTCGCGCTCCGCGGTTTGCAGGTCTGCGGTCACCATTTCCCGCACTAATTCGCGAAACGTGACCTTCGGCTGCCAACCCAGTTTGATTCTTGCCTTGTCGGCAACTCCAATCAGAGAATCCACCTCGGCAGGCCGCAGATAGCGAGGATCGATCTGCACAATGCACCGGCCCCGGGAGTTATAGCCTTTCTCGTGGGAACCGCTGCCCCTCCAGTGCAGCGAAATGCCAACTTCCTCCGCCGCAGTCTCAACGAACTCGCGGATGGAGTGTTGTTCTCCCGTGGCAATCACGAAATCTTCAGCTTCCTCCTGCTGCAGCATCAGCCACTGCATTTCCACGTAGTCGCGGGCATGGCCCCAGTCCCTGCGGGCCTCGAGATTTCCCAGGTAAAGACAATCCTGCAATCCTATCTTGATGCGCGCCAGAGCGCGCGTTATCTTGCGCGTCACGAAAGTCTCACCCCGCACCGGCGATTCGTGATTGAACAAAATTCCATTGCAAGCATACATTCCATAGGCTTCGCGGTAGTTTACCGTAATCCAGAATGCATATAGCTTGGCGACCCCATACGGAGATCGTGGATGGAACGGCGTGCGTTCCGTTTGCGGCGTTTCAGCCACCAAACCGTACAGCTCGGAGGTTGAAGCCTGATAGAAGCGGACACTTTTTTCGAGCCCCAGCACCCGCACCGCATCCAGCAGCCGCAGTGTTCCGAGCCCGTCGGCGTTGGCGGTGTATTCTGGCTGCTCAAACGAAACGGCAACGTGACTTTGGGCCGCCAGATTGTAAATCTCATCTGGATGAACCTTCTCAACGACGCGAATCAGACTATTGGCGTCGGTCATGTCGCCGTAGTGAAGAAAAAAACGGCGGTCGGGAACGTGCGGGTCTTCATAAAGATGGTCAACCCGTTCGGTATTCAACAAGGAACTCCGCCGTTTGATGCCATGCACCTGGTATCCCCTGGTCAGTAGGAACTCGGCAAGGTAAGAGCCGTCCTGTCCGGTAATGCCGGTAATTAACGCTTTCTTCATAAGGCCGGAATCCGATGGATGATTGTGAAGGTATATCTGGGACTCTTCGTCGGTAAGTGACTGTGCCCGAATCAATCCATTCGAGTAGCGACGGCCACGAGGCAATCTCCATGCCCGCGTCGGTTGCCCCAGTAAAACAGCGGAAATAGCAGCGTGCGGCACAACAGGAGCAGTCCGAAGATCAGAAATGGATTCCTTAAATATCTGGTCGGCTTGCCCGGACGCGCAAACATGCGCGAGACGATCGAAGAAGCTGCCCACAAAGCCGGGGTGATCTGCCGTATTTCAATTTGCGAGAAGCCGCTATGCTGCAGCAGGTTTTTCAGCGCGGCGGCAGAGAAGTGTGTGATGTGAAATGGCACGTGCCAGTTAATCCACCGCCGCCCGAATACGGAGCGCAACCAGCTTTGGCTGTTGGGACAGCTGATCCACACCTGGCCTGTGTGATTTAGCAGCCGGCGAACCGAAACCAGCATCGCTTTCGGATCGAGCGAGTGTTCCAGCACGTTCGAGAGTACAGCGACATCGTAAGGAAGCGCCGCAGCGAAATCATCAAGCGGTCCGGTAAAGACCCGAAACCCCGCTTCGCGTGCAACCGCCGCGGCGGTCTCGTTCAACTCCGTGCCCTCCGCCTGAAAACCATTGCGCGCGTAGTTCTTGAGCGTTCTTCCTTCATTGCATCCAATATCCAGCAGGCGCCCAGTTCCTTTGCAGGTGTGAAAGGAAATATCTTCATCCACTCGAATCCACAGGCGATAAAGAGGAGACGAGAAGAACCACTCCCGCAAAATGGTATAGAGAGTACCTCGCTCCCCTGAGAAATTGTAATAACGCTCATAAAGATCCTTCAGCTCGGAGGGAGACGGAATCGGAAAGAGCTGTTCGAGCCCGCAGTCGCGGCAGCGCCGGCTTTCATAATCGCCCTCGATTCCGAAGCGGGTATCAAACAAGCCGCTCACCGAGGTTTCCGTGCGGCCGTTACACAGAACACAGCCATCTCCATCAACAATGGCCACTGTGGGGTCGGCAGCCGGAAAATTCACCGTCGGATACGAAACCGCTCCACTAAACTGGCTTTCGCTCATACTTCGTTCATCGTCATGCGTGTAGTTTTTTGCCTTCGATACAGATGCCTGCGCCCTCGAGAACCCTTTCGGGCTCCTCCACTTCCTCGATTCCCCGAATTTCGCTGCATCGGTATTCCTTCTTCATCACGGAGGCAAAACCGGCGTTTTCGAAGTAATGGCTGAGCGAGTCCGCATCGTACATCCACTTATGAGAGTGAAAGTCCTTCCAAAACCCGTAAGCCTTGAACGCCAGATTTCCGCCCGGAGGCTGGGCGCTTCTGAACGCCAGTCTTTCATTCAACCAGTCGGCTGGCGCCTGCTCGGATTGTGAGGTGCTTCCGCCATTCGTATTCTTCAGGTAGTTCTGCACCAGGGCATGCAAGTCTGGAACGACGAGTCGCAGCACCCCGCCGGGCTTAAGAATTCTTCTGCATTCGGCGAGCAGAGTGTCGGCTTCGCTTCGATAAAGGTGTTCGAGCACGTGAGAGCCGTAGACGGCGAAGAAAGTGTTTTCCTCGAACGGCAGCGGATCTCTCAAGTCATGGACGACTGGGCTCACGTTCCATTGCGCTCCCTGATTGCTGGAATTGATGATTCCGAATCGCTGCAATGCCTTCCGCAGGCATTGATGGTGGGTAAACCATGCATTCCAGGAACCGTCCAGGTTCACCAAGCCCGCCGGAGCGTTGGGGCCGCAACCGAGATTAAGCCTGTCGCCGACATTCATCATTTAATTTTCCTGGCTATGTATCGAGGAGCAATCGCGCACAGCGGTCAGACTGAATCTTCGCCCAGCGTCAGCGGACGAGGGAACCCTTGCGCCGGCAGGTCAGGGTCTTTTTCAAGCTTGAGGGCAAGGATGATCAGAAGCGCTAGAATCCCGGTGGTGACATTCTGGTCGAAAGGAAAGACCATGAAGGAAAGGAACATCACAAAGGAAACCGCTGACATCAGCCCATGCGGCTCTGCTGCCCGTGAAAAAAACCTCCTACACCGCGTCGCGCCCCAGGTAAACAGCGGCATCACCAGGATGCCGGCAAAGCCAAAGTTGCCGTAAGCCTCGCCCAGCGCAGTTGAACCCAGGCTTGTGGTTTCGCCCGGTTCGTAGAGCTCCGCCGCGACGCTCGCGAAATTCTTGGGCCGGTTCGGATACAGGCCGGGTGGAAAGGCGGTCAGGAGCCGCGCGTATGTGCCTCCGTGCAAGTAGGCGAACTTGGTGCCGAAGTCGTTCATCATGTGCATCAGCAGCATCGCCGCCGAACCTTCCGTCACATCCATCACGCGGGTCACGGCACCCTCGGCGATATCGGATTCAAGTGCCTGGGTGGCGGCGGAGTCAGAGATCTGGCTGAGATTTGATCGGATCGACGCCCAGAGACTGAAAATCAAGATGACCGCCGGGGAAACAAGTAACAGGGCAGCCATAATTTTGCGACGCCGGTAGAGCCAGCAGGAGGTCACGAAAGCTAGAAGATACAACGCAAGAAAGATCCGGTTTCCGCTCATGACCATCTCGATTACCAAGAACAGCCAGATCAACCCAGTGAAGCCCCACCGCATATTTCGTTCTTTTAAGCCAGCGCTTGCATAGAGCGCGGCCGCACCGGTAAAGACCATCTGATTAGCCAGCGACAAGTGCGTGTAGAAAATGAAGGCTCCGCCAAAGCGGTCGGTCAAATCCACGTTGCGGGTGTACCAATGCGAGACTAGAAACTGCGATAACCCTCCCTGCAGCCAGATTGTCGCCAGCCAGTCTGCCACCGACAGCATTATGGTTACGACGATCGCCCGCTCCAGCCGGCGGCGCACGATGACACCCGTGACGACGACTCCATCCTGCGAATGGTTCGAGTCCGACAGCAGGGCAACCAAGCAGGTGAGCATGAGGGACAGCCAGATCATCAAGTACGGACGAAAGAAGATACGGTTAGCGAGGTTGATCTCATCCCAGGATCCATTCACGTCGTAGACCGCAGGCTGCTTGAACCCTCCGTGGAGTGTCAGCACTACCAGCGGGACGATCAGAAAGTATCCCACCCCCACGAGCCATCCGAGAAGAGGAGTCAGCCCAACCGAATTTCGCTTCGCGTGGTTAAGCGCCAGCCAGTAACTAGTAAGCAGAATCGCCAGCAGAAGCCAGTAAAAAGCGATCATCTTAATTTTTGTTTCTTGATCTTTTCAAAAATTTAGGAGTGCCCGCCCTCGGTGCGTGCACCTGCCGAAGATTCCACATAGGGAGCAACTTCGCCGACGGTACTGTCGCGGTGTTGCTTCCCGGATTCGCGCAGGATTTGCCAAAACCTCTCTGCCAGGCTCGGCGTGACGAGATTGCAGTATTCCGCGAAAGCCTCTTTCTGCATCTTCGCCAATTTTTCAGGGTCGCAGGCCAAAGACCGGATGGCCTGATAAAGCGACGGCTCGGGATCGGCATGGTCATACAACAAGCCGCTGGCGCCATTGCGAATGAAACTGGGTTCGGGTCCGGCGTGCGCCTGCAAGTCGTCGTGGGTAATAACCGCCAGGCTGAGCGACATCATGTGCTCGACGCTAAGTCCCGCATTTCCTGGATAACAACCCAGGAAACAGTTCAAGGAAACATCGCGGATTCTGCTGAAGTCGTAGACTCCGCCGTAAAAAACAATCCAGGGACAATTCCGGGCTTCTTCCCGCAAGCGTGCCGCTTCTTCGCCTGTCCCAATCACATGCAGAGAGAGCGGCAATCCGTCGGTATCGCGGATTCTGGTGATGACTCGGATCAACAACTGCAGTTGATTATTCTTGCGGAGGCGGCCGACAAACAGAATTCCCTTTTCGTCGCCTTTTTTTTCTTCGGGCCGCACCATATCAAGGTTGATCAGCGAATTGTGGGCGACGCTCAACTTGCCTGGGTCGAAACCGTAATCGACAAACGACTGTTGGACGATTGGGGCGTAGCAGATGTAGGAAGTCAGCATCCGCAACAGAGCTTGCATCATCACCCGATATAGCACACTGATGGTTTTTTTCTTGAATGGTCCATGCCCGTGAGCGTAGACCAAGATGCCGAGCATCCATCCGCAGAAAGCGGCGCACCAGAAACTAAACTCGCGAAGGTTCGCAGAAAGAAAGATCGCGTCTGGTCGCTGCCGGAGAATGTAGCCGACCAGGCCGCGCTGAAACATTCCGATGCGGTCTCCGAACGGCTTCCACGTAGCGACCGGGAAATATCGGATGTTCGGCACACTGGGCAATGAGATCTCTCCAAAACCCGATTCCTTCGGGGCGAGGGAAAAAAATAGGTCAACTTCGCAGTGCTGTGCGAGCTCCAGAAATACCGGAAGACTATAGTTCGAGAGAATGGGCTGCACTACGCATACCCGCTTCAATGCTGATTTTATATGTGCCATTTTCAACTTCCCGAAGGGGACGATTCAGTTAGTCAGCTGCTGGATGACTCCATGCAAAGAGGTGGCGAATTGCTGCGGCCCCCAGGCGGCTGCTCTTGCTTTACCTCTGCGGCGCAGTGTCTGGCATAAATCGTCGTCCAGCCACAATTGGCGAATCGAACTGGCAATGCTCTCAACCGAGTAGGGATCGAATAGCAGGCCTGCGTCCCCAACCTGCTCCGGCATTCCATAGACCTTGGAGACTGCCACCGGACAACCCAAGGCAAAAGCTTCTAACGGAGGAATATTGGTTGGTCCAAACAGTGTGGGGAGCACAAGCCCTCGCGCTCTGCGATAGAAATTCGCTATATCGCTGTCAGGCACGTATCCCGAAAATCGGACGTACCGCTGGAGGCCCAGCTTTTCGACTTCTTTGCGAGCCGCCGACCCGCCGTTTTTTTCCGAGCCCACCAGCACCATCCTGATATCCGGAAGATCTTCGCGGAGTGCTGCAATCGCCTGCACGAGGCGAACGTGGTTTTTATGTTCCCAGAATTGCGCCGGGTAGAAAACATACTTGGAAGGCAGCTGATACTTTTTCTCAAAATCGGATCCTTTGCCTCCATCCGAAAGGTGGTCGCCGGCAATATATGGGAGAACGAACAGCCTGCTGTTCTCCGTACCGTAGGATTGCTGAACCTGCTGCTTGCCGATTTCTGAATCAACCAGAATGCCGCGAGCGCGCTGGCATACCCTGCGCAAATAGGCATCGCGGTAGTGCGTACGTCGGTAACTCGAGGTTTCCGGAAAATGCGGCTCATAACGATGCATCAGGTCGTGAACCGATGCCAGTACCGGCAGCGGAAATAAAGCGCTCCAGACCTCCTGGCGCGGAAAAAGCCATAGGTCGCATTTCTGCCGCAACAAACTGCCGCCCCAACCCGAGAACAATGTGGTCGCTCTGTCCCAACTGTCGAAATACGCCGGAAGAAATGCCGGGATTTTTACCAGCCAATTTTTGAACATTCCAAACCCGACGGGAAAACTCGAACAGCCGCAACCCAGCACCCGCTCCCTCCACGCGTCGTCGGCGTAAGCGATCACCAGAGAATATTCGTCCGCGGGCAACACGCGCAGAGCAGCCAGCATGGCTACGGCATACTGAAACATTCCGCCTTCCTGTGGTCGGGCGTTGAGGAACAGGCCAATCTTTTTCATGCTTGAACGACCTCAAACCGAAACAGGTAACGCATGCGATGCAACTCCTTTTCGCGATAAAGCCGGTCGTGGTAGACAGCATAATCGGGAAAGGTTCTCAGGAAAAAACGCGCCGCACACTTTCGGCTACTTGGTTGATCTGTGCGTCCGAAATTCCTAAACCGCTGGGCAGATAAAACCCACGGCGTCCCAACCGTTCCGCAACGGGATAGGATTCTCCCGCAAATAGACCACTCTTTCGAAAGACAGGCTGTTGGTGCATGGGCCAGAAAAACGGCCGGGTATCCACTCCCAGTTCCCTCAACCGTCGCATGGCTTCTTCCGCATCGAATGCAATCGCATCCCCAAGCAGCAACCCATAAACCCAATAAATACTCTCCGCGTATGCGGCGCTCGCAAGCGGCAACTGAAGTCCGGGGATCTGTGCCAGCAGGCGACTGTATTGCTGCCCCATCTTTCGCTTTCGAGCCACGAACTTGTCCAGCCTTTCGAGCTGGGCGACGCCGAGCGCCGCCTGTAGATTGCTCATGCGGAAATTCCATCCCAGATCCTCGTGCACAAATCGCTTGTTCGTCTGAAAACATAAATTTCGCAGGCTGCGGCACTTCCCGGCCAGGCCCTCGACGTCGGTAAGAATCATTCCACCTTCTCCGGTGGTGACATGCTTATTAGGATAAAAACTGAACGTACTGATTTCCCCGAAAGCGCCGCAGGGACGCCCTCTATAGGTCTGACCGTGCATCTCGGCCGCATCCTCGATGATCCAAAGGCCATGCTCCGCGGCCAGGCTCAGGATCGGATCCATATCCACCGGCAACCCGAAGATGTGCACCAGCATGATCGCCTTGGTCCGCGATGTCAGCCGCTTCTTTACATGATCCACATCCATGTTCCAGGTTGCGAGATCGCTATCGACTAGCACCGGCATTGCGCCGGCGCGAAGCACAGCGGCAACGCACGAAATAATGGTAAAAGCGGGGAGGATGACTTCGTCGCCTGGACCCAGGCCCAGAGCGCAGACCGCCGCATCCAGCGCGACTGAGCCGTTGCAGACCGCGATGCCGTACTTCCGGCCCATGCGTGCGGCAAACTGCTCCTCGAACTGCCGCACGAACGGTCCCTCTGAGGAAATCCAGCCGGAATCGATGCACTGGTTGAGATATTTTTTCTCATTTCCATCAAGCAGAACCTGATTCACCGGGATAAATTCGGGGCTGCTCATACGAGAACTTTTATTTGATCGGCAGAAATTCCCGGAAACCGTTGCTTGTCCTGTTCTCCGGCGTAGGGCCCCTGTTTCACTTCGATCATTTCAATCTCTTCGAGCACTTCGAAACCATGTCCTCCCACGGCCAGCAAAATCACATCGCCAGCGGTGAGGATGCGGCTCTCCAGATACCGACGCTCGTCATCGTAGAAATCCACGCGCAGTTTTCCCCGTTTAATAACGAGCACTTCCTGGGTGTACTCGACGGTTCGTGGAACAGGAGTGTGCACATGCGGCGGAATGATTTTGCCCGCCGGGTGCCGCATGTAAGCCAGTTGTTGCGACAGCTCGTCCGGAGTAAAGAAGTGGACGCCGGGCTCGGAAAAGCTTTCCGCAACAATCACTGCCAGCAGCACGCCATTATGCCGAATGTAGTCGACCATGAGGGGACGGAAAATGCGAAAATTGCCTTCGCGGAAAAATTCCTATTGAAACGCGGCTTCTGCTTCAGCAGACTTGCGATAGATATGAGTGGCGAATCCCGTCCCGAGAGCCGCAGTATAGCTTGTGCCGGAGATCAGCGTGCCGTAGACCGCGCCCTTCAAGCCGAAGCGCACGACCAGCGGAATGCCGATGAGGAAGGTAACCGCGCCACTGCACACGTACGCCCAAAAAACCAGCCGAGGGGATTCGGCGGCCTTCAGCGCCGCGTTCATTGTGTGTCCGATGCCCATCACCACCGGCACCAGTAACAGCAAGGGAAGGAGCGGTGCCACATCGTCATAACGCCCGCCAAACAGAATGTGGATCAGAGGTCTACCGAAAACCCGGATAACGCCGAAAAAAGTCAGGGTGACGCCAGCAATTCCGACGGCATACCATTTCCACGCGGAGATCAGATGATCGATTCTCTTAGCGGCATAGTGGGCTGCCAACACTGGTAGAACCAGATAGTCCAAAGCAATGAAGATCTGGTCCGCGGGGGCCACAATCAGGCTTATCGCTTTCAAATGCGCCACATCTCTCACTGACAACAGTCCCCCCACCAGCCAGTAATAACCCTGCGTAGTCAACTGAAATACAAATGCGGTGACCAATACCCAACGCGTATATTTCCAATGTTCGCGCCAGTAATGCGGCTCGTGTTGAAGGAAGCTTTGCGCTGTTTTACTAAACGGCAGTTTCAGCGCCAGGCTGAATCCAGCAGCCAGCCAGCCGGAGGCGAGAATCAGAAAGACGGTGAGGCCGTCCAGCACATGAGCCTTCACCGTCAGCCAGAGGCCAAGACTCACTGTCACAAAAAAAATGAGGGAGGCGGCGGCCGCAAGGTCAGCTCGACGCTGCAGATAGAAGATGCGTCGCAGCAAGGCGCCGGAAAGCAGAACACTTACGGTGAGCCCCAGACCAACGATCGCTCGCGGCAGTTGGTGATGAGCAATCCATTGCACTCCGAGGCACAGGCTAAGGATTAGAGCGCTCATCAGCAGACCTAGCGCTGCATTGCTCCGGCAGATCAACTGAAAATATTCCGCAAGGTGCCGGGAATATCTTCCCGAACCATAGATGGTGAAGGGCTCAAGAATCGCGGCGTTCTGCAGTGCCATAAGAAAGGTAAGAACTGAATAGGACAGGGCAAACATCCCATACTCTTCCTTGGTCTCAGTGCGTGCCAGCACTAGGTTCACTAGAAGCATGCCCCCCACTGAAAGCGCCTGATCGGCCATGCTGAAGCCAAGCTGGCGAAACTGGCGAAGCCGGGGAAACGCGAGAGCCGGGCCCGAAGCAGACCATGCGCCAACTCCACCGACACTGCCCAGGGAGGCAGACTGCCGCGGCTGCCTGGCCTGGTCCCACGAAATCATGCGTTGCAGCCGGAACAAGTGAGCATTTGCGAAAGCATTAACCAAAAACCGTGTGCAACTCAGTTCGATGGCATTACTTCGTCCCGGCTGCCGGAAGGATTCGGTTTGGCGAAACGTACCCAAAGGCGGTTAGTCACGGCATGGGTATACGAACCATTTGGAGGCGACCACGGCATAGCTGCGTTGACCGCGTGAAAAACCTCGTGAGCCAGCATCTTGCCGGGATTGCGGGAGTCCAGTTGCTGCCAGCGTCTTCTTTCGATCGCTGCCAGTGCGGCGCCCGCAAGTCCTATCAAGCCTCCGCAAACCATAATCAGCAGACGCGGCGGAAATACCTTCCTCTCAGGAACACTAGCCATATCCAGCACTTTGACACTGGGTGTTTCCTTTGCCTCCTGCACTCTCGCCAGTTCGTATTGTTCAGTTAGGGTTACGTACACAGCTTCCTGAATTTTGGTTCGGCGCAAGAGGTCAGCGTAGGTGACGCCGAGCAGGGGCAATTCACGGATCGTGGGATAATCCGGGTTCCCGATTGCAACTGATGCGTCTTTGCCCACAGCCGAATATCCATTCAATTTTTCCAATTGGCGCCGCAGTTCCGAGACCCGCGCCTGCACCGAGCGCACCCGCACATTGTTGGCTGTGTAGATCTCGGCCAGGCCCTTCAACTCCGACTCGGCAGCGATCATCTGACCTTGCAACAGCGCTGCCGCTTCCACCATCGCTTTGCCCTGTTCGGGAATGTCGATAGCGCTGTTCTTGCTGGCGAACTGGCTGAATTCCCGGGAGGCCTGATCGAGTTCCTGCTTGACGGTTTTCAGCCGCTCTTCAAGAAAAATTCTCTCCCGATGCGCGGCGGAGGTGGAGAGTTCGGAAACCAGGCGGTTTAATTCTTCCACATGAGCCTCAGCCAAAGCCGCGGCTCGGCCGGGATCGTGGTCGACCACTCTGATGGAAATGATGCCGCTCTTGTGATCCTCGGAAACTCCGGTATTGTTGGACAATCTGCTGCGGGCATCTTCTTCGAGCCGTTCTCCATAGACCTTTTTCAGATCGAAGCGCTCGACCAGGCGGTCTTCGAGCGTGCGGCTGCGAAGAACTCCGACAAAAAGAGCTCCCGAGGAATTGCTTCCTAACAAGTCTCCCGCCATGGCGCCGAGACCACTGCCTGCCTTGGCACCCAAGGTTGCCAGCATCGTAGCCGACGCGGACCGAGTATCGGGAGGCATCAGCTGCGCGGTCGACTGGTACTGTTTGGGCAACAGGAACGCCAAGATAGCTCCCAGCACCAGACCAGTGAGCGTCACCTTGCCGATGACACGGCGATCGTCCCAAAGCAGTCGCAGGCGTTCAAACAGTTTGGCCGATGTGATGTTTTCCACGGCTTCGGGTGTTCCCAACCCGCGAAACGAGGGCTCCGTCGAAAAATCAGGTCGCGTTTTGGTCGCTTGCTGGGACAATTGCTTAATCGGTCGTTTCTGTAGGAAGTTCTGAGCGATCGCTTTCCCGAACCGGGTCTAGTTCTTTCGCCAGTGAAGTCCGGGATGAAAAGTCAGCTGCAAAGACGTGGAAAAATCAGACTGTGGCCCCGTGCGGAGAGAGGGAAAGTGCCAGTGTTCATACTGCGATTGCCCGGAAAGCTCGACCTTCGAGCCTAGCCTGCACTCGCCGCTTACCGAAAAATCGTTCAGGTGCCCGCCTCTGGCGAGAAATCGGTCAACTTCCTGGTGCCGATAACTCAGCTGAAGGCTGCTGCGCGGGGTAAACGAATACTTCGCCCACGCCTGCCCGCCAAGGGCTTGGCGTCCAATCCAACTGCCGATCAGATTGCCGTCATTGGTGTAGCCAGAGTGATAACGGCGGTCGATATACATCGTCCCCAGACGTGGTTCGGCCTTGAATCCTTCCACCCGCAGTTCTAAGTTGGGCAATTTCGGCAACTGGGGAAAATAGATTCCGGGATTCAACATGGGACGAGATGAACCGAGTGGAGAAATTTCATCACCCACCAGCGAGTCCGTATAAATCGTCAGCCACTTTCTTAGACCGGGAACCCGATACGTAAAATCGAAGCTCGAAAATCGCTTGGCGGGATTGCTTGCGATATTTGCGTTGTGCGAGTAATAGCTTCTAAAAAATTCGCTCCAGGTGAAAGGAAGTCCCGGTCCGCCGAATATCGCAGTTACCCCCATGCCAAACTCCAGATTCGGAGTCGGATGAAAACTGATCTTGTTGCCATGGATGAAGGGCTGAGTCTTCAGATTTGGCCCTACCAAAAAGCGCGGATCAACATTGGGAAGAAATCCAACCGACAGCGGAGGGCTATAGACCCAATGCTGTCCCGCGAGTTGTCCCACAAATGAATTCATGCGCACCGGACCCACAAAGCGCGACAGTAGGGGGATCTCGAATGGCGTCACGTTATCAATTTGCAGCATGGTGATGGGCGCGGCGTTGTCGCTCAGAAGCAAAGGGCCACTTTCTCCCGGTCCTAACCAGAGATTCTGTTTGCCAAAGGAAATCTTGACGTTGTTGACGGTGACCGCAATCGAACCCTCGACGAGACGAAAACGGTCGATGGTGGAAAATCCGTCCGGAAGTGGAATTCCCACCCCATCCGCCACTGCCGTGGTTTGCAAAACATTTGGAGGATTCGAGGCTACCTGCGGGGCATGCTGATACTCGCCGCGAACGGAGAACGAAAACATTCCCACCACACCGCTCGCGCTCATTCCGGTTATAAGATTGAGGCCTTCCCCGTAAGGCCGTCCGTAATCGTTGATGATGGTCTGTCCGAAATGGTAGCCGTCGCGCAGCGGTAGACCTGCAATTCCCGCAAAGCGGGTATAGATCGAATCCAGGCTCAGACCGATGTTGGCCGCGCCGTTGAGCCGGGCAGTTTCATCGGTGAATTCGGCTAGTAAGGGGGTGTAAATTTCTTCCGCTTCTCCCAATCCACGATCCTCGCGGTAACGCATCCCCTCGCCAGCCTCCTCGAGCAGGCGCGCACACTCCATCCGCGTCCAGGGACGGATTCCCAGATAAAGCGTTTGCAAGTAGCCAAGAGCAGCGAGGCGTTCTAGCGACGGGTAGACCCAGCTATCGAGCGGAACGTAAGGCGACCCCATATTTCGCGGGCTTCGCACCTTGTCTCGCTGCGGCGGATGCAACTCCACCGGAGTTTCCCAGGGAGCAACGCTGAGTTCGGGATCGCGGCGGCGCTGATAGATCTGGCGCGCGATGAAATATCCCAATGCGCCTCCTGCTAAGGCATCCGAAGGGAAGTGTTCCTTGCCCGTCACTCGTGCCAGCGTCACAGCAGACGCGAAACCATAAGCCACTAGCTTTGTGACCGGCCCGGGATATTCGTGCGCAATTACTCCCGCGATTGCCCAGGACACCGCAGCGTGCTCGGAGGGAAACGACGAGCCTCCTGCAAAAAAGTGTCCAGCCCTTGTGCCTTGCTGAGGGCGCTGGCGATCGAATATGGATTTGAGAGCGAAGTCCACAGTAGCGGCATTTACGGCGGCTTCGGCCGCCAGAAATCCAGTTTCGGCGGCGTGATCGTTTTGCATGATTTTTCCAAACAAGAACATTCCGCCAGCCGCGCCAGCCAGCGAAAAGGCACCGTAATTCGAGAGACTGCGGCTGCGTGTGATCTGGGTCGCCGGTACCTGTTTCACGAACCAGGAATCGCTAGCCACGAGGGCTCCCATTGCTGAAAGCGCCGGCAGCATCCACACCGCATCGCCGCGCCGCAGATGCAACGGGCTCGTCCAGATCTCGCCCTGATCGCCGGCAAATCGTGTCAGCAATCCCATTCCTCGCGTTGCACTCCCCGACGAACTCTCAACTGGCCCATTCCAGGTTCCTGCTTCGAATTCGCCTGGTTGTGGGTCCGACTTAAAGGCAGCAGTCGGAAGCTTGGCATTGCCCGGTTCGGCATTTACGACCGCAGGCGTCTCGGGCAACAGAGGCTGAGACCGCTCCGGCATGTCTTGGCTAACGGAGTTAATCGAGAGCATGATCATCGCAATTGCCAGACCGCTAAACTCCCGTAGTTTAGCCGTCATTTCCGGTCATTCTGCACCGGGGACGTCCCGCTCAGAACTGCCGCCCCACGCTAATGGCGATCGCAATGGAGGACATAAGTTGAGCGGCTTGCATGGTGCTCTTCCACATGGGAGTTCCGCCGAGAGCTTTTTCCGGAACAAATACCATGTCCCCAGGTCGCAGTTCAGCGCTCATGACGTCGCCCGCAAACCATTCGCCGCTGCCTTTTCCTCCAACCACCGAACCATCGCCACGCACTACAAAGACCGCCTTCTTGTTCGCCATGTTGGTGGGGCCTCCGGCCTGGCGCAGATACCACCCGGCACTTCTCCCGGGATGGTAGGTGATGGCGGTCGGGTTATAGACTTGACCGTTCACCATGACGTAGGTTGGAGTCTTTGGGATCAGCAGTGTGTCGCCGGCACGCACCTCAACGTCGGCCGGCGTGTTCGCCCACTTGGCGGCATTTTTTGAAATGTGAATCACCAGCCGGCCTTGGGGCGGCGTAGTCTTCAACTCGTCGAGCGTGGCGTGCCATTGTCCGATGACCGCGTCCTTGGCAAGCTTTTCGTCGGCGTCGCCGGCATCGGGAATTAACTTGAGCGTGGACTGCTGCGCTTGTACCTGCCGGATCAAATCAGCGTGGTTTTTTTCCTCCAATTCCCGGACTTGCCTGCGTTCGAGAATTGCGCCATACGGATACGCGTCCGCCCGAAAGCCTCCGGCGCGTTTCAGCACGGCACTCAGGCGTTCTCCTTCCTGTATGCCGTAGTCGCCCGGATGCATGACTTCGCCCTTCACCGTAATCACAGATCCAACATCGTTCCATCCCGCCAATTGACGGATGGTAAGCACATCGCCGTCATGCAGTCGCACGTCGGTATCGGCATCCCCCGCCAGGGCATGGGCGATAGGGACGGCAACGTGTTCGCCCATTACCTGCGCGCCGTTTTCCACCGTGTAACGTGTCAGGTCGGCAGCCTCGGTAAACGCTCCGCGCTTCAATCCGCCTGCCAGGCGGACCAACTGCGCGGCCGACATATCGTCGCCCAGCGGATATTTTCCTGGCCGGGCTACTTCGCCTTCAATCTTCACCGCCGGCGGATCGACTTTTGAAAGATTGCGGTGAATGAAGACCCGGTCTTTGGGCTCGAGCGGAACATTGTCGGAAGCGTCTCCCGCCAGCGCGCGCTCCAGATTCACGCTCAGCACCATGAGCTTTCCGTCGGCGGTGCGGCGAAAGACTTGCGCGTCGGCCAGCAGCGCATCTCGTGTTACTCCGCCGGCCAGATACACGGCGTCGCGCAGGTGTGTTTCCCCGTTCGTCACATGCTCGCCAGGGTTCCGTACCTCGCCGCTGACCATGATGGTCGGAGGGTCTTCGAAGTCGTAGCGTCCGAAGATGCGAACGGTATCGAAAGCCTTGAGCGTCACATTCTGGACATTGCTCTTTTCTTCCGTCCCCTTGTCTCCCAGCGCGTCCGCCAGATTGAAGGCAATCACCTGGGGGGCGTAATCCGGCGGAGCCAGCCGGATAACTTCGGCGTGACGCGATGCGGGCTCAGGCAAGAGATCGCTATAGGAATGTATGAGGTCGCTCACGCGCATGCCTTCGCGGTAGGCGTGCTTACCGGGATGAAAAACATGGCCGTCGAGATAGACGGTTTGCTCACTGTAGGGCAGGATGGGCGAGATGCGGATCTTGTCGCCGTCCTGAATTTTGAAATCCTCAAGGGCGCCGGTGATCAATTCCTGATTATTGTTCTCCGGAAGGTCAAGTCGCAGCATGGACCGGCTCTCGTGCGCGACGATGCGCTCTACTTCGATATGGCGGAACGTACCGGTATTGAGGACGCCACCGGCGAGCTGCAGGGCTTCTGCAAGATTGCTTTCATGATTTAGTTCATAGATCGCGGGACGCCGCACCATGCCCTCGACGGTCAAGGCCGCCCCCATCGGCGGCACCATAATAGTGTCGCCCGCCTGCAGGCGTTCCTGCCTGGAATGAACTCCGTGCAGAAGCAAATCGTAGACATCGATTTCTGCGACCAATTGTTGCCCGCGGTTGAGCCGCAAGATGCGTAGCGAGCCGCGAGAGGTCGGCCCACCGGCCTGGTATAGAGCATTGAGCGGCGTTGAAAGTGAACTTACGTCGTAAGCACCCGGACACAAGACGTCTCCGACCACATAGACACGCACGGTTCGCAGGCGAGCGAGAGAGACGTCGGCATGCACATCACGAAATTCGCTCCGCAATACGCTCTGCACCAACTGCTGCACATCCCCCACACTGCGCCCGTTAACCTGCACAGCACCGGCTTCGGGCAATGCTACGCGGCCCTCGCGATCTACCACGCGCTGCAGGTGCTGCGAAACCCCTCCCCACAACTCGATGCTAAGACCATCTCCCGGCCCCAGCACATAGTCTGGTCCCACAGGCAGATCCATTGGGAGCTCGTCGAAGTTGCCTGTTCCATTGCGGAAGATATCTTCTCCAAAGCGCGCCAGAACGGGCGAATGCCGCGAGACCTGCGCGTAAAGATCGTAGAGCGAAGGCACGCCGGCGTAGGGGTTTGTGCGATGGCGAATCACGGGACGGTCTTCATCTTCCGGCGGAGAGTACAGCGGCCGTCGTCTGCGTGTGTCGAGATGCGGCGACAACGAACTGAATGAGGACGGTGGAACTGCGAAGGAACGCGCAGCTTTCGATTCCGATGCCGGGCCAAATGTGCTGGATCGATCCATACTGGCACTCAGAAGTCCGGGCATGGATTCCGGACCAATTCGCGGCAGCGAGCCGGCCTCCGGCGGCATCGCATCGTAGAAATCCTGATTTTGCGGTTCGAGACCGGCTAGGCTCTGCCGGCGGTTATAGTCTGGAGAAGCAGGTGCGATCGGTGGCCTCGGGGACTGATTTAGCAGTGGCACCGAAGGCACGGGCTCGGATTCGTCTTCGTTAGAACCCTCCGTTGATCGTCCTGTTGAGAGATGATTGTTCGCGGGTTCGTCTTCCGCCGTGGAATCAGCGGCCGTTGACGTTGCCTTTTGCGGTCGCAACGTTTGATCGTGTCGTGCCCAGTATTTTTCTTCTTCGCTCTGCGCCAGCGGACTTCCGGAAGACTTGGCAGCGTCGGTGGCGGGCAAGCGCCTGATCTTGTCGTTCTCCATCTCCTGTCGCGTGGGCTTAGCGCGAACGTATTCGCGCTTTTCGATCTCCTGGGTGGCGAGTATGCGGACGTTGTCATCCACCCTCAACAGCTGGTACAACGCGTCATCCGTCAGATCGGCGGGATCGAGCAACCGTCCCTGCTCGTAGGCTTTGCGCACCAGCACCCGCTTCACTTCCAGCAGCAACCCTGGTTCCCGGCGAAGAATGTCGGAGATGGTGGCGGCGGAAAGCGAAATCTTTGGCTCTGCCTCATCCTCGTGGGACTGGGCCTTCGACCAAAGTTCTTGTTGTCCAACGCTCGCCAACAGGAAAAAACCGAACAGGGTCGAGCAGGCTAGTCGGCGCGGGAGAGGGCGATTGCATTTTGCTGGTTGCATGAAATTTTGATCCAGTCTGGCGGGGCAGAAGATCCAAGGGTGTTCAGTTGTGGCGCTTAGATTCCGAGAGCGGTTCCACGTCGGTTTCGTCTACTTCCACCGCTATCGAACGCATGATGAGGTCAAGAGAAAAGACCACCCGGCAGCGGTCTTTGCGGCGCACGATGATTCCTTCCAGTCCCTGCATCGGTCCGCTGCGAACTCGGACACGCCGCCCCACGCTGAGGTAGGGATGTGGCTCCATGCAACCGCCACGAGAAAGCCGTTCGCGCAGGGCCTCGATTTCAGCTTCCGGCAATACCGCAGGCTCGCCGTTGAAGCTTACCAGCCGGACCGCACTTGGCAATTGCAGAACCCGAAGCCTGTCCTTAAGCGCGAAGCGGACAAAGACATAGCCGGGAAACAGAGCGAGTTCCAATTCTTTCTTGCGATCTTTCCAGCGCCGAGCCGAACGATAGAGCGGAAGAAAACAGGAGATATCGCGCTGCTCAATCTGCTGCGCCACGCATTTCTCGTGCCGCGGACAGGTGTAGAGGGCGTACCAATTCATCTGCAGCCCAAGATCGAACAAGCTAGCGGGAGGGCTTAGCAGTGCTTTCGGGGAGTCGGTGTGAATTTCGTGAGATGTATCCATTGATGCAGCTTCGCCCCCTCAGCTACAAAGCCACGGTCGATTAAGTGATGTCCTTTTCAAAAAGTTGAAGATTGATCCTAGCTACCGTTTGCGCAAGCAGTTCTGAAATTCTTGGTTATTCTTCAGTTTGGTGCCGCTCCCACCAAAATCGGGCGTTCCCGCACCGCATTCAGAATTCCTGCTTCAGAACTCTCAAGTTCTTTGGTTCGAATATCGACCACGGCCCAATAAAAAATTCCCCGGTTTTGTTCCGGTGCGAGTGCCAGAATCCTCATTTCAGGATGCCTGCCAAGAAGAAACCCGCACTGCCCGAGCCGTTTTTCAGGTTGGTCCATCGCGATTATCAAAACGTCAGGCAGCACTTGGTCGACAATATCGGCCAGATCGCCCTCGTTCTGAACCTCGCCTACCACCTCGATATCGGGCTGGTCGGCAATCGTAGCCATCACCAACTCCCGCATCAGACGTGGATGATTTGCCACCAGTACGCGAACTCGTTTCACGGGAGTGCTCCCCAGCGCAGAGCATAGGTCGGTGAGGCTGCGCACACAAGGTTCAAAAACGATCTATGCAGAACGAAGCGGATTAGAAGTTTGGAAGTACTGCGGCGAAACAATGGGCGAACATCGCACATCAATCAGTAGGTACCAAGCCGTGGCACTTCAGCTGGTACCACAGTTAGTACCGAAGAGTACCGATACGATTGGCTTGCAACTACGCGGATTCACCAAGATGTTTGACGCTAATAGATCATGCCAGCAGATAATAGAACCGCAGCGACTGCTTGCTAGCTTACGGAAGCAATCAACCAGTTCAGTCCAAAACCGTATGCTCATCAACTGTTTATTCGGGATCTGCTTCGACTTCCGAGCCCCAATCTGAACTCTTCTCATTTTGTTTGTTCGGATGTCTTATCACGAGGGCAGCACCAACATCCCGTTCCATTGTGCCGCCATTGGAACGGAGCTACAGTAATAGCCGGTACGCGTACGATCGTAGTCCGGATCCGAGGGTGAGAGAAGCGCTGAACCATGGCTGATTCAGCTACAGAAAAAAAGTTAACGCGGCCAGGTGCGTCGTTCGCGCGCCGCTACGGATTGGCTTTCGCTTCGGTCGCCTGCGCTTTGTTGCTGGATTTTCTGTTTCACCACTTCAATCTGCCTCATCCGTTTGCCGCATTTGCATTGTCCGCAATCGCCATCACCTTTTGGTATGGCGGCACAAAGCCCGGTATTGTGGCGGTTTTGCTTGCGTCGCTGATCCGGGGCTTCATCTTTGAGGGCGAAACCAGCAGCCTCTCTCGCGTTCTTTATGAACTGGTGTTCGTGACGTTTGCGGTGGTCATGATCTGGGCAAGACGGAGCAAGGAGGCTCTTGAGGTCGGTATCAAGGACCGAACCGCAGAGCTCACGGCAGCGAATGAGGACATCCACAAGCGTAAAGAGGAGCTCGATGGATTATTTGAGCTATCGCCTGACGCGGTAATCCTGACCGACAATGACTTTCACGTCTTGCGGGTAAACAAGGAATTCACACGGACCTTCGGGTACACAGCAGGAGAGGTTGCGGGACAGTGGCTTCCGGAATTAATAATGCCAGAGGAATTGCGCGCTGAGGCGCTCAAGAACAGGGATCAGCTGATTTCGGGAAACAGAATTGAGCTGGAGGCCGTCCGGCAACGCAAAGACGGTGTTCGCTTTGACGTTTCCGTGGTCGGGAGGGGCATTCCGCTTGGCGTCGACCACGTAGCCGTTTACCTCATTTATCGAGATATTAGCGAGCGCAAGAAAGCAGAAAGAGAACTCAGGCGGAGCGAGGGTTATCTAGCCGAAGCACAGAAATTGACCCACACCGGCAGTTGGGCCTGGAATGTGCGCTCCGGCAGTCTCTTCTGGTCGCGAGAGATTTTTCGCATTTATGACTATGAATACCAGGAAAGCG
>JAOAPI010000127.1 GCA_025462865.1 Candidatus Sulfotelmatobacter sp.
GTTTTGGGTTCATTCCTTTCGATGGATGTGTTGTGTTCGGGTTCCGGCGGAAGACTTGCCTTGCGTTGCCGCTTCCGGCCGTAGCGAGTGAACTGCGACCCCGAGCTTTCCGAGCCGGCGCACGTAGTGACGGATCAGACGTTGCCGCTTGCGCTCGTCAGGCACGGGTTGGTTCGGTTCCTGATAGGGGGCTCCCGTCGTGAGCGTCCGGTAGAGAATCACCGCCAGAGCGTGTGCGACCCCGATCAACGCTAATTTGCGACCTTTTACCGACAGCTTCCTGAAACGCTCCCGAAGATGGCAATCCTTTTTCGAGGCGGCGGCCCAAGCACACTCTACCAGCGCCGAGCGCGCCCAGCGGTTTCCTCGTGAAATGGCCCCGCTCTTGTTTTTGCCCACGCTCATCCGATTACCCGGACAAGACTCCGATCCAGGAACTGAGTTGTGCTTCGCTCGGGAACACGCTCATATCGGTTCCCGTTTCGGCCAGCAGCGCTGCGGCCGAGATTTCCTGGACTCCCGGAATGCTTTGCAGCAATTCGAACGATGTGTGATAACCCTCTTTCTCAATCAACTGCAGCACGGCGGCGTCAATGGCGCCGAGCTGCCGTTCGAGAAAAGCCAGATGTTCGAGGCTGAGCCGCAACATGCTCCGATGATGGTCGCGTAAGCGGTGGCCTTCCAGCGCCTGCTGAATCTCCGGTATCTTCACCCGCGCCTTGCGCTGCGCCAGATTGGCGCTGGCTTCCAGATCCGACTCCCCATTCAGCAGCTTTTCCAGCATCAGCTGCCCGGAGACGCCGAAGACATCGGATAGGACGCTGCCCAGCTTGATGTTGGCTTCTTCAAGAACCTTCTGCACGCGATTGCGTTCGCTGCTTGCATCGCCAATCAGCTGACGGCGTCGGCGTGTGAGATCCCGCAAATCGCGAATCGCCTGCGGAGGGATGAAACTGGCGCGAATCAGGCCGTGCCGCAACAGGTTCGCCAAAAACTGGCAATCGTTCCAGTCCGTTTTATGGCCACGCCGCGCCTTCACATCCTCGCCATTGGCCAAAATCACCTTAATGCCGCTGTCTTCCAGCACCGCATAGACCGGCTTCCAGTAGCTGCCAGTGCTCTCCATGACTACGTGTGTACAACTGCTCTCCAACAGCCACTGTCGGAGTCTGTTCAACTCCGCGTTGAAAGTCCCGAACTTCCGCAGTTCCACCTTCGGTTCGAGTTCTGCGGCGCCCGTCATCACACATACGTTCAGCACCTTTTTTGCAACGTCGATCCCAGCGCAACGCTCTACCACTGCTTTCATCGCTCTCTCTCCTTGCGTTGATGGGCAGGCGTTTCTTACGAGATGTTCTTCCTCGGGCCTTTGTGGGCGCCAATCGTGGGTTCCTGTACGCCGGCCGGGCCAGTTTCGTTTACGGTCAAATACCCCAGTACCAACTGCGGCCTTCTTCCATCAACACCGCCATTCTCCGTCATAAATGCCTCTGCCGCACATTTTCATGGGCGCGGGTGAAAGACCATCATCGAGTTTCGTTTCGTAAATTCACATGTTGGTCGACGCTGGGTTCGTTTCGTAATTTAGGGGGTGTGGTGGAAAAATAAATGCAGCTTGAAATTGCAGGCCCAGGGCTGCGCCAGTCCGAATCGCTTCACTTCACTTTATATGCGGGCGTGGAGCAGGGGCGAGGGAAGACGTGACACTTCCGCGCCAAGTTGTTGGTGCCCTGAGACTAAGCAGGCGAAAGATTCTTGAAAAGTTCTGTTATCGCTTCGCGAGTCGTGGTCTCAGATTGCCTTCCGTCCTTGCCAATTCTGAAGAGAAGCGGCATAATCACCTGAAACACGGTTAATGCCCGGCTTCGGCGAAAGGATCGATCCCGCTAATCGCTTCTATTATGGCTAGTTCCAAGGTGAAAACCCGGACAATAATAAGCGCCACCGTCACATTGGCGCTGGTGGCCGTATGCGGCTATTTTTTCGAGGAGTTCAAAGAGTGGTTCCCCTGGCTGACGACCATGCAGATTCGATCTTATTCATGGATGACCGGCCTGGAAGCACGTAAGCCGCGGCCGAAGTTCGTCATCGGCGTCGAGATAGACGACGCCACGTTCGCTACGCTGAATCTCCCGATTGGGGGCCCGACGCGACGATCCGCCCTTGCGAAGGTTGTCGAAAACCTGGTCGAATTCCACCCCGCAGTGATTGCGCTCGATATTAATCTGTCGAGTGATCCGGCCGCGGATGAGGCGCAGCCGCGCAAATCTGAAAACGCAAACCTTCTTGCGTCGTTTCACAAGGCCGCGAGTCAGACGATTCCCGTTGTCCTAACCTGTAGCTTTGATCGAGATGGTAGACGGCTTTCAAACGTTTTCGCCGATGAGACGCTGCCGCATTTCGGCGATCCGGGCTGCAGCTATCGGACACGCGTCGGTTTCGACAACTCGGCGTCGGACTTACGGAAGATACCGCTTACGATTGATCGCCTCTCTCCACAAGGGAAGTCCACCGCTTACGATTCGTTCGCGCTGGAAGTGGCGCAGGCATATGAGGATAGATTGGGTATCCTGCCTCGCACATCCAAACGGCTTACGCGACATATTGAGGAGCGAAATTTCGTCTACGCGAGTTTTCTCGCCCAGAATGAGATCCCACATATCTCCGCAACCTCAGTTCTGAAGCGCGACACAGCTACAATGAGCCGGATCAGCCATCGCATTGTTCTGATCGGCGGCAATCGGCACGCCGGGGCGGGTTCTAACGAGTGGCTAGACGATCACGGATCGCCACCGCTCAACATGCGCGGTATGTATTTCCACGCGAATTACATCGAAGGCCTCCTGGACGATCGAATCCGGTCCGATGTCCCACGCTGGACCGCATCACTTGTGGATGTCGTGCTCGGGGTGCTTATGATTTACTTCTCTCGAAAAGGTGAAAGTCTGAAAGCGCGCCTGGCACTGATGGGCGTGTTCTTCGTCCCGGTGATTCTTGCCTATGTCGCTTCCGCGAACTTAGGCTACGTGTTCGATTTTGTCTTGCCATTGCTTTTGCTCTTTATTCACATCATAATGGAGCATTATTTTCACCTGAGAGAGACAGCACGAGAGCGAGGTATGTCATGAGAACAGTTGCGTTTTGTATTATCTGTGTTGCGTTTCGCATCGCGCCATTGTCCGCGGCGGGGCGGGTTCAAG
>JAOAPI010000171.1 GCA_025462865.1 Candidatus Sulfotelmatobacter sp.
TCCCTCATTTTCGAAGCGGCCTTCCGCGGCCGCCGTGTCGAGTTCCGTCTGTGCCGTTTGCTGATCAGAATCTTCGGGCAAATAAAAGCGCGAGAAATGCTGACCTAGAATCTCTTCGGTTCGATACCCCTTGATCTTTTCGGCCCCGGCATTCCAACTGGTAACCAATCCAGAGGGATCCAGCATAAAAATGGCATAGTCCTGAACGCTCTCGACCAGCAAGCGAAACCGTTCCTCGCTGTGCCGTAGTTCCTCGCCGGTCTTTTGGCGCTGAGCAATTTCAGTAAGTAAGACCTGATTTGCCTTCTTCAGCTCCGCCGTTCGCCCCTCGACGCGAAATTCCAGTTCAGTTTTCGCTCGATACAACGCTTCCTCGGTGCGCCGCCGTTCGGCGATTTCGTGCCGCATTGCTTCTGGACTGGGAAGCGCGAGTGCTCGAGGAATCAATCGGACCAGCAATATTGCTGTCGAAACGGAAGCCAGGGCCGTAACAGCTTTGATAGTGCCGGAAAGCCAGTAGTTCGCGTGCCACAGGTTCCAAATCTCCATGACGTGAGTGGCGCCGCAGGCCAGAATGAACACTCCAAAGCACACGAATATCCAGTTGAAAGGCAGGTCGCGCCTTTTACGGATGAAATACACAAGCGTGAATGGAATGGAGAAGTAGGCCAACGCAATCAGCGAATCTGAAACTAGATGCAGCCACACTAGTCCCGTGTTCCACAGATAGCAGTATCCATGAGGCATGAAGTCGCTCGGAGAAAATACATCCCTCAAGAGTTCCACTTGATCCTCCAAATAAGGTTGCTTGCACAGCAGGCGGCAATGAAGCTCCATCTTTCGAAGAAGCCGTCATTACGTGCGGGCTTTTCGGTTGCTTGCCTTTTTCGAAGAAACTTTACTGGGCCACCCTGTCGTAGGGTTGGCGACCATTAAAACACTCGGAGTGATGAGAATCAGTCACAAAGCGGACACGCTCAGTCATTTCTAAAAATACTCCGCAGCGAATCGTTTACTTTCAAGCCAGGGGCGTATTCAATCAGTCCTGAATTCTTGAACCGCTTTATCAGAACGTTGACGCGTTGGCGGGTTGTGCCGATCATCTCGGCCAGCGTCTGTTGACTTACTTTGGCGGCAGAATCAAATCGTCCCGGCTGGGCCAGGAAGAAGAGAGCCCGAGCTAGGCGTTCTTCACTCGAGTCCATAAGATTGTTGACCAAGGCTGACGAAATCCGTTTGTTGCGTCCCAGAAGGTAGGTGACGAAGCCATAGCATGCGTCGCCTCCCTCAAGCAAAATGCGAATGATTGCCGAGCGATCGATTCTCATCACACGCACTTCTGTAAGAGCCACTGCACTGTGAAATCGCAGAGGTTGATCTGAAGCGATGCAGCTCTCGCCGAAAAAATCTCCGGGGCAGAAAATCCCGATGATCGCTTCTTTCCCCTCCCTGGACGTTACGGTAAGTTTCACAAGGCCCTTTTGGATGTAGAAAATCGAATCGCTAGGTCCACCCTCCGAGAAAATGATCTGCTTCTCGGTGAAGCACACAGCTTTCTTCTGAGGGCTGATCAAAGCCAGAAAAGCGGCGGTGTCGAAAAGTTTGGCCAGGTTTTGCTGCATCGAACGCAGCCTCTTCGTTACGTAATGAGTAATCAATACCGCCTGCCGTGTCAAGGAAAGTCGATAATTTTGTCATAAATTAAGAGTTACAAACTCTATGTGGGGTGCACGATCTCTCAGTTGCTGCGATTGGTACCCCGAGTCCTTCTCAAGCTTCTAGCGCCGAAGTCTTAGGACACCCTGCGACCTAAGGGGGACTCATCTCTACTTTTCCTTTGGAAGTCTAACTTCCCCCTGAGGACCAATTGTTCTCATAGAGATCCGCGGCTAGCATTTTGGCTTGGGTAGTTGCCCAAACGGCTCGCACGTTGGGTTCGTGATTGGGAATAAGAATTAACGAGGATGAAACATGGCAGTGCTTGATATTGAAGGTTCGGGCCGCCGCTGGCGGCTATCGTGGCAGCTCGGTACTACCTTAATTATCTTCGGAATTGCTGCCTTGGGCACAATTCTCAGTTCGAACCTTGGACCACTGCCGCTACTCGGATGGCTTCTGGTTTTCAGCGGTATTGTAGAGGTCCTGCACGCCGTTCGCATCCGTCGATCTGACGGATTTCTTTTTCATCTCATCCCCGGCGTCGCCGCACTCCCTATTGGCCTACTTACGGCCACTCATCCCGCCGCCGGTGCCGTTACGTGGATGTTGGTGTTTGCCTCGGTATTCACGGTGATCGGTCTCTTCCGAGCCATTTCCGCTTTTTCGCTCAAGTTCCCCAATTGGGGGTGGACGGCCTTTGACGGGATTGTGACCGTCATATTGGGATCTGTGATGTGGGCAGCATGGGTATGGCTGATCCCCTGGTTCCTCGGCTTAGCGGCCGGAATCTCGCTCATTCTTCGTGGCTGGTCCTCGATCATGTTCGCGCAGGGGCTTCGGCGCCTGAATAGACAGCGCTCAGGAGAAGACAGGGGTCCTGAATCCCGCAGGAGGCAGACAAAAGGTTTCGCGCCAAGCTAGGTCGTCCCTTAAGGAGTTTTCAAAATAACTCATACGGAGGTAGATAATGTCAGCACAAAAAGGAAACCAACCGTCAACTTCGCAGTCACAATCAACGACCAGGGGAGAACAGAATTCCAGAGGGAATCAAAGCGGCCAACAGACCTCTTTGTCCCGGCGGAATGTTCTTCCCTCAGTTCCGTCCCTGTTGCTGGACCCGCTCGGTTTTTTCGATGGTAGCCCGTTCAGTTTGCTGAGGCGGATGCAACAGGAGATGAATGGAGTCTTTGCCCAACCCGGAGTCAACTCCCAGGGAGCTTCTAACGCTGTCTGGGTTCCGCCGATCGAGGTCGCCTACCGCGATGGCAATTTTGTGGTCTCCGCCGAATTACCCGGTCTTAAAGACGAGGATATTACGGTGGCGATCAGAGACAACGCCGTCGTGATTGAGGGCGAGCGCCAGATACGGCAGGAAGAAAATGAAGGCGGAATCCACCGTACGGAACTCCGCTACGGGCAGTTTTACAGGCAAATTCCTCTGCCTGAGGGAGCCAAGACAGACAACGCGCGAGCGGAGTTCAAGGACGGAGTGTTGCAAGTGAGCGTCCCGGTTCCGCAGGAACAAAAGAACGAACGTCAGATCCCGATAGAGAACAAGGGGTCGCAACCCACTTCGTCGAAAACGTCCGAAGGAAAATCAGGGTCAAACGAGAGTTCGGATGTAAAAAAAGCGGCCTGAAGATTGAAGACAAGAAAAGCAACGAAGAGAGTTTGCTGGTCGTCGCGGCCGATCGCCTTTGCCCGTATCCCCGAAGGTTTGACCGGACGACCAGCAATTTATTTCTGCAGATGAAAACCTTGCTGCCTGTCGCTACTTAGCAACCTTGCCGGAACGGATGTCAGTCGAAACCCAATCTCAGACCCAACAATAAACGCCCCTGAAGGTCGCGTCCGGCGTCCAGAGGCGTGAATGGCAGACTCAAAATTTCCGAGGTTCACCAACGAATGCCAACCGTCAGCGGGACCATCCGCGTGGGCTCAGACAGTTGATACGGGAACGGTCGGCTAAGTGGTGTCACGATTCAGACTCCACTACGCACTCTTCCGGTCGTCAACATCAACGTACTCAGCGTCCACCACACCTTCGTCCTTAGCGCGGCCATCGGTTCCAGATTGAGGCCTCCCCGAACCGGAAGCTCCAGCTCCAGGCGTTGCGCCTTGCGGCTGCGCCGCTTTATACATCTGCTCAGCCAGTTTGTGTGAAGTCTGGGTAAGGCGATCACGTGCCTTGTCCATGGCCTCCTTATTGCCTGACGCCAAAGCTTGTTTGGCGTCGGCCAGCGCATTCTCGACATCTCCGCGTTCAGATCCTGAGATCTTGTCCCCCTGTTCGCGCAGCATCTTTTCGACGCTGTAGACCAAAGAGTCAAGTTGATTTCTGGCTTCAATCTCCTCACGTCTCGTCTTGTCTTCGGCCGAATGCGATTCAGCTTCTTTCGCCATGCGCTCGACGTCTTCCTTGCTCAGGCCCGACGATGAAGTAATGGTGATTTTCTGATCCTTGCCTGTGGCGAGGTCTTTCGCGTTCACATTGAGGATGCCATTCGCATCAATGTCAAAGGTCACCTCGATCTGCGGCACACCACGCGGAGCTGGCGGAATTCCAGTCAGGAGGAACTTACCCAGCGTCCGGTTCTGCGACGCCATCGGACGCTCTCCTTGCAGTACATGGACATCTACCGCAGTCTGGTTATCGGCTGCCGTCGAAAATGTCTCCGTCTTTCGGGTAGGGATTGTCGTGTTGCGCGGGATCATAGCCGTTGCAACTCCGCCTTGCGTTTCGATCGAAAGCGTCAGCGGCGTTACATCCAGCAACAGCAGATCTTTCACATCTCCCTGAAGTACTCCACCCTGAATTGCGGCGCCCACTGCAACCACTTCATCCGGGTTCACTCCCTTATGCGGTTCTTTGCCAAACAGTTCCTTAACCAGGGTCTGGATACGAGGCATGCGCGTCTGCCCGCCCACCAGCACTGTCTCGTCGATCTTGCTGGCTTCGACTCCAGCATCTTTCATGCACTGCTTGCAGGGCGGCACAGAACGCTGAATGAGATCCTCGACCATGGATTCAAGTTTGGCCCGTGTCAGTTTTTTGACCAGGTGCTTGGGGCCGCTGGCGTCAGCCGTGATGAAAGGCAAGTTGATCTCGGTCTCCATGGTGGTGGATAACTCGATCTTTGCCCGTTCGGCTCCGTCGCGTAGGCGCTGCAATGCCATTTCGTTGCCTTTGCCACGCAGATCGAGGCCTTCGTCTTTCTTGAACTCATCGATAAGCCAATCGACAAGGCGTTGGTCGATGTTGTCGCCGCCCAGGTGAGTATCACCATTCGTTGCTTCAACTTCGACCAGGCCTTCGCCGACTCGGAGGATAGAAATGTCGAACGTACCGCCGCCGAAATCATAGACGGCAATGGTCTCGTCCTTCTTCTTATCTAGGCCGTAAGCGAGCGCCGCCGCCGTGGGTTCATTGATGATCCGCTTTACATCGAGGCCGGCAATTTTTCCAGCGTCTTTCGTAGCCTGCCGCTGCGCGTCATTAAAGTAAGCGGGCACAGTAATAACCGCTTCAGTGACTTTTTCGCCCAGATAATCCTCAGCCGCTTTCTTCAGCTTTTGCAGGATCATCGCTGAAATCTGAGGCGGAGTGTATTTCTTGCCTTGAGCGACAATCACGACGTTGTCGCCGTCCCGCTCCACTTTGTAGGGGACCATTTTCAGCTCTTCGGTCACCTCGTCGTAACGCCGTCCCATGAAACGCTTGATCGAGTAGATAGTATTTGCGGGATTGGTGATTGCCTGACGTTTCGCAACCTGACCGACAAGTATTTCGCCGGTCTTGGTGAATGCGACCACCGACGGAGTTGTCCGGCCACCTTCTTCATTGGGGATGACGTTAGGCTCTCCACCTTCAATCACAGCCACCACCGAGTTCGTCGTGCCGAGATCAATGCCAATAATCTTGGCCATACTGGGGCCTCCTGGGCTTTCTCAATGTGGTTGCTCCTGCCGGCGCTCGCGTTCTCTACTCGTTACGCGCTGGGCGGAAAATGTTCAAACATCTTCTCCACCGATTTATCAAGATCCTTTACAGCTTTGTCCGGTTTATCGGGAAGGGTGTCGCTAGCTGATCCGCGCCAAATCAACTTCTTGCTTCTGGTATCGAACATATCGATGACCAGGGTCCCGACCTCATAGTTGTCCACGTAGGTCGTCGACTCACCAAATCCTCCCCAGCGCCAGCCCGGAAATCCGTCATAAAATGTTCGCAGCGTTGGTCGTTCGTGAGTGGTGGCGATCGCCACAATCGTCGCATCTCCGTCTGAAGGAACCTCTGTCCAGCCTTTCTTTGCCAACTCTTTGTTTACCGCTTCTCGAACGCGATCATTCCATAGCGGGTTCTGCATTTCGACCTTGCCCCACGAATAGGTTTTGTATTGCGAGAAATTTGCGTGGTGGTCATAGTCGGTCCTGACCTCGCGGGAAAATGCCGGGATGGTTACGGCCAGAAGAATTGCAACAAACAGCGGGAAACGGACTTGAACTTTCATATTCTCTCCTTTCGCTCTTATGCGACTCAGACTGCCGAACCGGCGAGTTGCAAGAGCCATACCGAACAATTTCGGCTGCCTGTCCCACTCTGCCGGCAGATTGTTCCGTCAAGCGACCTCTAGAAGCGATGTTAGTCACGAGGCAGGAGCGTGACAATTGGTCGTGCGGGTGAAGTGACTTTCGGAGGGGACGCTTATAGCCCCGTAACCGATAGGTATAAGAAAACCATAAGACTTTAGCAGTAGAAAGTTGCGCCGGGAGGCGCTGAATACAAGAGCTGAATACAAGAGAGGTGGACGAATAGCAGGAAGGTACTCAATCGGATTACTCAGGGAGGCGTCTCCTGCCTTACCGTGCGTGTGAGCAGTTCCTGGATTTCTGACTGCAGGTAGAACCCTTCTCCGATCAGAGGGGCCAGGCTTCCTCCGTGAATTGCTTCCGAGAAAAGCTCTCGAGTCTGCTCATATCCGGGGATATGCACTCTCTTTACAATTTCAAGCAAATCCGCGGTTGGCATTTCGGCTTCCGCAATCAAAGACAGCAGCAGCATTAGTCCGTCTGGCCCGACAAACCTATTGAGTGGCAAACCCTCCACGAGGCTATGATCCTTGCGGAATTCGCGTCGGTCATCGTACCCGCAGAGAGCATGAACTAACCGTAAGCCCTTGACAGTGCTCATGCCGCGCTCGTCTGCGCCGGCAAGCCACTCGACCCGACCCGCTTCGATACTGGTGATAAGGTCGCCACAGAAGGCGCAGATCCAACCTCTCGCAGAAATTCCTCGATTAAAGCTAGCCTTGTTCATTCCACAATCCTTTTCAATCGTTTCTTAACTCTTGAGCCGACTTAAATCATCCCGACTTAAATCATCTCGAGGGACCGCGGCTCAGAGGGCGGCGGAAACACACGATCAAGGTCGGCCAGGTCCTCGTTGGTCAGGTGAAGGTCAAGCGCTCCGCGGTTTTGCAGAACGTGCTCCGGAACTCCTGCCCGTGGGATCGCCACAACTTTGTCTTGACGTATCACCCAGGCCAGCGCCACTTGTGCCGGAGTCGCACCATGGTGCTTTGCGATCTTCCGCAGAGTGGTGTCATCCAACATTCGGCCCTGCTCGATCGGCGAGTAGGCCATGATCGGTATGTGGCGCTTCTGACACCACGGCAACAGATCGTACTCGATGCCCCGCCGCGAGAGGTTGTATAGCACCTGGTCGGTTGCAACAGCTTCTCCACCTGAGAGACTTACGACCTCTTTCATATCCGAAACATCAAAATTGCTCACACCCCAATATCGGATCTTCCCGTCATGGAGCAACGCCTGGAATGCACTGATCGTTTCATCGAGAGGTACCCGCTCGCGCCAATGCAGCAGGTAGAGATCCAGGCGATCTGTCTTAAGACGCCGCAAACTGCGCTCGCAGGCGTTCATAGTTCCGCTTCGAGTCGCATTGTGCGGCAGCACCTTGCTAACCAAAAAGACTTGGTCGCGGTGGCCTGAGATAGCTTCTCCTACGAGCTTCTCGGCGCCGCCATTGGCATACATCTCAGCCGTGTCGATGAGCGTCATCCCCAGGTCAATGCCGGTGCGCAATGCTTGTATCTCCACCTTACGAGGATGTTTTCGCTCCGCCATGCCCCACGTACCCTGCCCGAGCACGGGAATCGGCTCGCCATTCGACAATGTTGTAGTGCGGACTGTGGTGACTGCTAGCATTAAACCTCCTTCACAAAGACAATGCGTCGAGCAACTGCCGCGCGTATTGCTAGGCTGCAAGTGCGCCTGGCGCCATTTCGTCGGCGCAACACCAAATCCAGCGTGCACCCGGTTCAATCGAACGGCTCAGCTTGATCTCATTCAAATGCGCATGCACCTAGCATTTCCTATCTTCCCCCTGTTCCTGTGAGCGAGAGCTGGAAATCAATATTGTTTTTGACTTACCGCTGCTTAAATGGCCGCGCCGGCGGCGGCGCTGACCGTTCACGAATTACCGGACCTGCATGGGGCGGAAATTCCCGGTCCCGCATCGGACCAATCGGTCTTCCCATTCGCAGATTGTCGATTTGAGGTGGCTCCAGTGGCCTGCCTGGATGTTCGACCATTGCGCCCCGCCTTTGTGCAAAGGGCACGACAGGTGGGGGTGGGACACTTCGAGTCATCAATCGCGAAGGAGGTGTCGGTCGAGCTGCGGGCATACCTCCAGTTCGGGCACTCGGAGCAGGAGTGCGTTGCCCCCCGGCGGAAGTTGATCTCCCCGGCGCAGCAAGCGGCTGGCTCCGCACCGGCGGGGGCGACACTGGCCGCCCGGGCGCCGCTGCCCGAGGTGTCGGGTTCGCCGGAGGATGCGGCACAACCTGTGCCTTGGCCAATTGTTCCGCGGGAATACGGACCGCCTGACTTGCCACCGGCTGCCCATTGCTAAGAACACTCTTCGGTACCGCCGTCGTTGCGATTGTCCGATATGCGTAATGGACATTATTGATATTCGTAATATTTGTGATGTTCGTGATGTTGGTCACGTTGCGGATGTTGGTGATATTCACCACCCGAAGATAGTCGCCGCCATAGTGATACCAGGGAAAGAATGGCTCTCCCGGACCCAGCGGGAACCAACCCACTAGTCCCACGCCAATTCCGATTGAAAATCCCGGGCCTCCGAGAAATGCGACCAAGCCAGGAGCATAGACTGGCAGCGGAACGATAGGTCCGGGTAACCACCCCCAGGCGATTCCAACGCGCACCCAGCGGCCATAGTGGAACGGACAAAAGCCCCACGGCTCATCTTCTACCCACGTCCAACCCCAGGGATCAATCCAGACCCAGCGCCCGAAGCGATAAGGTATCCAACCCACTGCTACGGGCGGATACCAAATGGGTCCGAACTCGACATTGACCTCCCAACGACCATACTCATCTAAATCGTCGTAACCAGGCGTCGCCGGACTTACATATTCCGCGGACCTTGACGAAGCCATGCGCCGGTCGCGCTCTTCACTCCACCGGTCGAAATCGTCGGAAGCAGGCATAGGGACAGATTCCACTTCAACTGGATCATGCCCTTTCAACTTCACCGCCTGCCCTGATTCCACAGTTTGGGAACCTTCTCCCAGGCTCACCTCAGCCCTTCCGCTGTTGACGGTCACGAGCGTGCGATCACCGTTCGGATCAACATCGACACGGTAGTTGCCGGGCCTCAGAAGACTAAGAGCTCCATTCGGCGTATCGACTTCGACGGTATTATCGGACGGCATTTGATAAATACTGATCCGCACAGCGCCCTGCTCAACCCCAAGCTGCATTGTTTGATCGTTCAGATTTGTTACCGTCAGGTCCGTGTTATTCCACATGTGTACGGAGTATGGACCAACTTCCAGTTCTGCCCTCGAGTCCCTGTCGGTGTACATCCGGTCACCGGTCGTCACGGTGAAATTGCGTGCGGCTTGGGTCCATTGATCCAGGCCGGCGCGCAAGAAAGAAACGTTGCCTCTCAAATAACTGATCCTCGCCGCTCGGGCGGGAGGATTGTCGGCGGATTGATTGTCGGGGGTCTCGTCTTGCGCGGCGGCGGTTCCAGAACTCGCAAATGCGGTGTCAGACGGCGTCTGGGACTGGAGGCGGGCGGTCAGAAGACAAGACAAACAAAGGAAGCCGAGGCATCCACGGTTCCAGACTCTCGACACTGATGTGCGCAGCGGGTCAGGGGTCACTTGAAACCTCCTTACCTCCAGAGGCTAACGACCGTGGCTGGTCAAGAGCAATCGGGCGTGAGAATGAAGAAGGATTCCGAAATCAGGCGGAGAGGAGGGTTAAGCGCGGGTTACAGATTCTTGTACAACTTTAGCGCTACGAAAAAATTTTGCGGCCTTGCTTGCGCTGATCACTAGAGCTGTCGTTCGAGGATTTTCCGGGCACTTTGTAATTCCTTACTTCTATCGGGATCCAGCTTCGGATACCTTAGATTTAATCCTTCGAGTGTTTCTACAATTGCCGAGGCGACGACAAGCCGAGAGAACCATTTGTGGTCGGCCGGAACTGCATACCACGGAGCGAAGGGAGTGGCTGTGTTACGAATCATGTCCTCATACGCTTCCATGTATTCGTTCCAGTATTCGCGTTCATGGATGTCAGCTGCCGAAAACTTCCAATGCTTTCGCGGCTCTTCAAGTCGAGCAATAAAGCGCTTTGCCTGCTCTTCTTTGGAAAGATTCAGGAAAAACTTGCGGATAACGACGCCATTGCGGCTGAGGTAACGTTCGAACGCGCATATGTCTTCGAAGCGTTCTTCCCAGATTTTCTTGTTGATCAAAGATTGAGGAATATTCTCGCTTTTCAACAACTCGGGATGGACCCGCACCACCAGCACTTCCTCGTAGTAGGAACGATTAAAAATTCCAATCCGCCTGCGTTCCGGTAAGCGCCGCGTCGTTCGCCAAAAATAATCATGGTTTCGCTCTTCTCCTGAAGGTTGCTTGAAGGAATAGACCTGGCAGCCTTGCGGATTAACTCCCGACATTACATGCTTAATAACGCTATCCTTCCCCGAAGCGTCTATGCCCTGAAAAAGAAGTAGAACCGCCCAATACTCTTGGGCGTAGAGGCGATCTTGTAAGGCGATCAGGCGGGAGACACCTTCCTGCAAGACTTCGCTAGCCTGCTCCTTGGACTGAAACTCTCCCGTTTCGTCAGGATCGAAGTCCTTCAGGCGGAAATGCCGGCCACCATCGACTCGATAAGGCTTCGCCAGTTTGCCCAACATCTTCATTGCTGGTCAGGCTGCCGTTTCAACGCCGTTCCAGTTGCGATTGCCGCTTCACGAAAGCTGAAAATCTGTCTTCGAGCTTGGCGAACACTGATGTTGCATCTCCATTGCCCTTTAACTGTTTTTCCAGGTTTGAAATATCGGAGTTCAATGCTGTGTATTCCGGATCGCGACCGGTGTATCCAAGGTCTTTCGAGCGCTGCAGTTGCTTCTTGGCCGTTTCCAGAAGAGCCTGTGCAGTAGTCTTATTTTGCTGGCTCTGTTGCCGAGCTTGATCGATTGCCGCTCGCGCGAGCACCAGGGGCAACGGAGTGACACGATCAATAACAGCCAGCGTGTTAAGGGCTGTGAGCAAGACGGTATTCGCATCCTGGACTTTTTGCTGGTCGAGCAACCGCGCTGCCTCAGTCAGAGCCACAGGATAACTTATAAGCGGCAGGCTGTAAGTACGAACGCGGATTTCGCTCGTCAAGCCATAGAGCAAAACTCGAGCTGCCGGATAATCTTTCGCGTCGACTGCCTTGGATGCATCCTTAGCGAGTTGCTGAATGGCATTGCTCTCCTGCGGTGCCGCATCGATAACCTCCACCTGCAGGCTAACGGGAATTAGAGCCGTGGCGGAATTGCGTGCCACCAGAACCTCAATCTTGCCAGTGGCGCGTTCGATGGCCGCACGCGCTTCGCCAAGTTTGTTCGCAGCAATCGCGCTGACAGCTTTATTTGTTTCCTCGACAGCCGCGATGGCATCTTTGTCCAGATTCTTTTCCGCCTCTTGGCGTGCATCCTGCCGTTGTTTCTCAATCTCGGGCCGCGCCTGCTGTTCAGCGTCCTTCCGTTGCTTATCCAGGTCAGACTGAGCTTGCGATTGAGTTGTGCCCTGAGCCGGTGCCGTAGGAGACGAAGAAGTCGGGGACGCTCTGTTGGAAGAGCAGGAAGTTAAACTCAGAAATGAGATCAATGAAACACTCACTACTAGAAGAGCCAACGCAGACATTTTGTCGTTCATAAATTCGATCCTTTCGACTGTTCTTGCCTCGTCTTCGCCTGACTATGCAGCCTACGGGTCGATCCTAGCGATTCGGCAGCGGCTATAACAATTCGTTAAGAGAGTGAGTTGGCAGTCGGCAAGGTCAGCTAGAAACTCGTCCATCGTGCGGCAGAAATCGATCTACAACTAAAGAAGGAGGTAGGGTTAGGGTGCGAAGGCCGGCCCGGCTTGCGGGGCGTCGGCCGGCCTTTGCGGGTGCAGGCAACAGCATTGTCAACCACATCTCTTATCTGCTGGCGATCTCAAGCCTATGCTCCAGCTTGTCGAGTCGTGCTCGAGTATCCCCGTAGCGCACGAATGACGAGATCAAATCTGACAGTTGGTGTGCGGTCTCAGCGTTCTCCTTGAGATATTCAGCGTAGGAGCCTGAGGTCGGTCGAGTTTTGTTTTGGTTCAGGTGATTGATGGCGGCCGTGGTATTGGCGGCCAGGTCTTTCATCAGCGGCATCGCACGATCAATTGCTTGCTTCTGCCAATCAGAGGCCGAATCGCGTGCTGCATTGAGCTTCTCCATTGTGCGACCCAAATCGTTTACGTGCTCTTTGACGGTTTCTAGCATCATTGCGTGACTTTGCCAACTGGCATCGGTCCGTGTCATCGATTCCATATCATCCGCATCTTTGCTTAGGGCAGCTGCTTTCTCTCTAGCGTCTGCGAGAAGACGAGTGACTTCGGCATTTTCCTCCCCACGCGAGGCCGCTGGCGTCGAAAGCGCCGGAAACAGAATCAACATGAATGTCGCCAGAACTCCTGCTACCAACCGAAGCGCTTCTTTAGGCATAATCTGCATACGTCTCTCCTTTTATTTTAATGTGCTCGCCTGACCTTCTCCATCAGGAAGCCTCTCCCACACGTCCTCAGGCTTCCGATGCTAGCAACCGCCTGCAATGCAAAACAATTCCTCAGGAGAATGAACTTGGTGTTCGGAAAGTGAACTAGGACCATATCTGCTGCGGGTAAGGGAGATTTGTAGAACCTTGGGCGTAGGAGACTTCACAACGTGGGAACGAAATCCTGCGGCCGAGCACGTAACAGCCCGACCGCAGCGTGGTTTAGACCTCGACTACAATTCGGTTTTCCACGGAAGTGATTCCAGGCGCCGACCACGCAACTCGTTCGGCCTCTTCTTTTTCTGCCCAGGCACGAACCGTGCCTTTTAGAATCGCCTTGGAGCCCTGCACGTCAACGGTGATTCGATTGGCGTCGACTTCGGCATTGCGCACCAGCGCGTCCTCAATTCTCTTCTTGAGTTCCCCCGGAGTGGCGCGGGGCTTGACTGTAATCAAGTTGCTTACTCCGATGACTCCGGACAGCCGGCGGACAGCTCGTTCGGCATCCTGCTTCTGAAATTGCCACTCTACCTCGCCTTTGAGAGTGACCCAGCCCTTGGAGACAGTTACCTGAACCTTGTCAGAGGGAACGAATGCGTCCCATTCGAGGGCCCGAATCGCGGCCTCTGCGATATCGGCGTCGTTGCGCTCTGACGCCAGCTTAACCTCAAGGTCATTGGCCACTGCTTTAACACCCCTGACCTTGAGAGCAGTATCTTCCGCACTCCACTTTTTCAAGAATGAATCTACCCATCCTGTCAAAGTGACGATGCCGTCTTTTACGATGACGCCGATTTCATTGGGTTGAAGTTTGGCATCCCACTTCAACTCAGCCATCACGTTCTCCCGAATCTGTTCGTCTGTTCGAATCAATGTTGCGGTTGCCATAATTGTTTCTCCTATTCGTGCATCTTGCGCCCCGTGTCTGGGGCTTTCCTGGTTGAGCTCATAAATTGCGGTGTGCTGAACATCCTGTGGTGAACAATCCCATAGATCGCTCGGATCAAATGGTGAGAGCAGGCAAGTTCTTAGTTTGAAATGCTAATAAGTGCAGAAGAGAGAAACAATTCGCCGTCGGTGTGAACCGGCATTCCGAAAGGACGGGTAGGATCGCATCCGTCGCGTGCCAGAGTTCTTTTTACGACTTTCGAGGTAACAGCTATCCCCGTCCTTCACTTGCCGCTTAGGGCGAGAGTTGATCCCATTTCGATTTGCTGCAGGGCATGAATTCGCGCTGCGATCACGTTCCGACGCGCACATCCCAAAAGAACCGAACAATCATGATCGGAATAATGTTCAAGAATCGACATGACATAGACAAATCGCTCGAAAGGTTCGAGTTCAAGAATGGCCGAAGTGTCTGCCTGCTCGACCGCCGGCGTTTTGCTACCACTGTTGAAACCCGAAGCGTCATCTTCTTCCGTAGGACGAGGATTGATCATTCGCACGGCCTTCTGAATGATTGCGCGGCGGGCCCACGAGCGCGCCCACTCCTTGAAGACGGGATTCCCCTTCACCGAATCCTCGAGTCCGGAGACAACGCACTGCTGGGCCTTCTCGTGATCCGCCGTCAGCAGGTATGAAAGCCGGTATAGGCTGTCCGTATCTTCGTAGAAAATTTGGTGGAAATCACCGCTGCTCGCATATGGCGTAGGACTCTCGTGCTGCCTTGTTTCCAGCATATTCACCTCCGCAGCGATTCCTGCTGCTTCTTGCGCGCAAGTTCCTTCAACACGTGCTTGATGAGCACTCCCGCGCATGAGAACTTTGCTCCCTGCTTCATCAGATCGAAAATCGCCTCTTCTCCCTCGCTGCTGATGACGGTTAGGTTGCAAAGGTCCACGACCAATTTGCGTCCGTCGAGGTCGCAACTTGCATTTCCCCAGGTCTTGGCGAGCTCGGCGACCCAGGCTCCAACCAAGGTTCCCTCCACAATCAACGTGCGCTGCGATGGCGTATCGGCGATAGAAATCTTGAACATATCTCTCTCGTAACGAGACTGAATATCGCAATACGCGTGCCAAAGTCACATGGCTTGGCCATACCAGCAAACTGTTGAATCCATTGGCAACGCGCGGGCAAACCGAGGAAGTGTGTCGGAGAGTGTCGAAATCAGATTCGACAATTGTCGATTGGAGGGCAGCCAAAGCTGCCGCAGGAAAGCCTAAACAAAGCCGGAAAGCGGTTGAAGTTGCGGTTCGAAACCGAGGCTACGATACCCGTCGCGGATCGATGCCCAGTTTCTTCATGCGGGAAATTAACGTCGTACGCTTGATATCCATGCGTGTTGCGGCGCCGTCGGGGCCGGCTACTCGGCCGTTTGTGAGTTTCAGGATGCGGACGATCTCATCGCGTTCGTTGGATTCGCGCGTGCCCGTCACTACAGCGCTCCTGCCATTGCTGCCCAATTCAGCGATGGGAGCCTGCAGCGCCGTTCCATGAGTGAGGATCACCGAACGCTCGATGAAATTCTCCAACTCGCGAATATTTCCCGGCCAATGCCAACTCGAGAGCTTCCTCATGGCCGGAACGGGGATGGTTTCAATCCGCTTCTGCATGCGGCGGCCGTACTTCTGCGTGAAGTGACGTACGAGCAGAGGTATATCCTCGGGGCGTTCGCGCAAAGGCGGAATTCTGATCGGAAACACGTTCAGACGATAGTACAAGTCGGTGCGGAATTCGCGATTCTCCATCATTTTTTCCAGATCACGATTCGTAGCCGCTATCAGTCGCACGTCAACCTTCTTGGTTCGGTTGCTGCCGAGCCTTTCAAACTCACGCTCTTGCAAAGCCCGGAGCAACTTGGGTTGGATCTCGAGCGGAATATCTCCGATCTCATCCAGAAACAGCGAGCCGTTGTCAGCCAGTTCGAGCCGCCCGACTTTTTGTGAAATCGCGCCAGTGAATGCACCTCGTTCATGTCCAAAAAGTTCACTTTCGAGCAGACCGGTTGGGATCGCGGCGCAGTTGAGCTTCACGAATGTCCGCTCTTTACGGCCGCTGCGTTCATGGATCGCGCGTGCGATCAATTCTTTTCCCGTGCCCGTTTCGCCCAGGAGCAATACAGTTGAGTCGCTGGGAGCCACCGTCTCCACGAGATTCAAGACAACGCGCAGAGCCGAACTCTGTCCCACAATTCCTTCGAAGTCTATTTCGCCACGGATTTCATCTTCCAAATACAGTTTTTCCTGTGCGAGTTTGTCTTTCAATTGGGCGATCTCGCGATACGCCAGGGCGTTCTCCATGCCGATTGCGACTTGCCCCGCAGCGCGCTCCAGGAAATGAATGTCTTCCGCGCTGAATGAATTTTCAATTCGGCTGCCGAGGGTCAGCACGCCCAGCGTTCGCCCTCGGCTAATCAAGGGTAGAGCGCACCCCGACTCGAGCGCTTCAGCACGAACCTCGGGACCAGCATGCTCACTAATGTCGCCAACAATCATTGGCTTGCCATTCTTGAATACGTTGCCTATCAGTGTTCCCTCGATCGGCTGCTGCAAATCTTCGGTCACGAATCCCTTGCTTTCGGGGAAGTCCATGCCGAACTGGCGCAAATTGACCTTTTCTGCATCCGGCAGCCACACGCCAACAATGTCACATTGCATGACTTGCCGAATGCTCGCTGACACTGAGCGGAAGAGGTCGCGACACCCCAAGTTCGATACCAGCGTATTTGTGAGGTCGAGGAGGACCTTTAGTCTATCGTTTTCGCGTTGCAGGTCGAATGGTGTGCTTGGCGACGCTTGGGGGGCAAATGATTGGTCCGCTATCGGCGAAGAGCTCATCCTTATCCTTTCAGAGTTCAATGTCGCAATCTTGCAGCGGTGCTCGCATTAGCTGCGCTTCCCGGCGCGCGCATGCGTTTATCAGTTATCGATAACGTATTCCTAGATTTCGAGTGTCGCGACGATTACGCACAGCTCCATCCAGACCTCGCCGCGACGCAGCGGCGGATCCAATCTGCGTATATAACCCATCTGATGTGATGAAGCGGCAGAAAGATTACAAAAATGTCGCAATCTTCGTCAGCTGTCGAATGGTGTGTCGACCCGCTCGACAATCCACCAGCGCAGTTTCCTTTTCTTCTTGGCTAACCTTCCCTCGCTCAAGGATTTGACGGCAGCTAAGAACCGACGCGACTTTGGCATCTCGCATGCCCTTATTGAATGCGAAAAGCGATTCCTGCACCGCGAATTCGCGAGTGGAATCGCAGGCACACATTCAAGCAGGAAGGAAACACACGATGCGACAAACTGCGATCATGCTTGCAGGTTTTCTTACTCTCTTTACTCTTGCCGCCACGGCACAGGAAAGCCGTTCGGAAATTAGTCTGCAAGGCACAGGCTTTTTCACGAAGGACAGCAACGGCCAGGGAATCTCGAGGACAACAACAGATACGGGCGGGGTGCTCGTCGGATACCGCTATCACATCAACCGCTGGCTCTCTGCGGAAGCCAATTACGGCTTCGACCGCAATACGCAGAAGTATTTTTCTACCGCCGGGTTTTCGAGAGTTCAGTCCGACGTGCACTCCGCGACTGCCGATATGGTTGTGAATCTCCCATTCTCGATACGGCGGGTCAATCCGTACGTTCTCGGCGGAGGCGGCAGTCTGGTATTTCATCCGACTGGCAACGCGGGCGGATTCGTGCCCGGCGCTGAGACTCAGGCGCGAGGTGCTTTCTTGTATGGCGGCGGTGTCAATTACACACTGACGAAACACCTTTCTTTACGCGCCGAATACCGGGGCTATGTTTACAAAGATGCTGACTTCGGTATCCGGGCGCTCAACACCAACAACTGGACTCACACGGCGCAGCCATCCGCTGGAGTCGTCTTCCGCTTTTAGGCGCGCCAGGGCAGCCGGGCAATCATCGAGGATCTTCCTCTCCGGCTGCCCAAACATCGACTCAAGATTTTGAGCTTCTCGTGAACCGCAGTAAACGCCGGAGTACTGCATAGGTCGAGAGGGCTCCGCAGAATTGGAGAAATAGTATGGCCAATGAACATCGTAGAAACTGGAGAGAATTGTGCAGCGCCGCACTGAACGCCAGGGACCCAGATGAGCTGTTGCAGATCGCTCAGGAACTCACAAAGGTCTTAAAACGCGAAGAACAGGTCCGACGTGATTTCAGGGAAGCCATGAGCCCTATGAAGTCGGCCGGGGAGATTCGAGGCTGATGTTAGACATCGACGTATTGAACTCCTCAAGAGCACCCTCCCAGGAATTAGGGTGGGCGGAACGGTAGGTGGACAATGCCGCCTGGGAGGGTTTTAGGGACGTGTACGACTCTAAATCTCACGCTAGCTATTCGATTACTCAGCAGATAATTGGTGCGGAAGGGGGGATTTGAACCCCCACGCCTTTCGGCGCCACCCCCTCAAGATGGTGTGTCTGCCAGTTCCACCACTTCCGCACAGATGTGAGACAACACCACGGGGCGAGTTGATTATAGCAGAGGAAATTTGCACGCTAAACCGTGGAGCACGCTGGTTGGCCCGCCGGACACAGTCGGACATAGTCGCCGGTTTCTCGCAGTGGAGTTCACCGCGGCCGCCGAACTTAAGCCTAATCTCCCGACGGCTGTAGCATTTCTTCTTGAGGCATGTCAGGAAATGGTTGGTGGACGACGGCCGCCTGCTTCTGAATCGTCTTGGCTGGAATGGCTGCAAATTGGTCCGCTTCCGTCGATCCCGCCAATGCTGTGGTTGAGGCTAATCCGCCGCTGATGACTTGTTGCACCTGATCGAAGTATCCCGTGCCCACGAAGCGCTGGTGCTTGGTTGCCTGGTATCCGTGAACGCGTTCGCTGGCGAATTCTTTTTCCTGCAAAGCCGAATAAGCCGTCATTCCTGTTTCCTTGTAGTGCCGCGCCAGTTCGAACATGCTGAGGTTGAGGGCATGGAAGCCTGCCAGCGTGACGAATTGAAATTTATATCCCATGCGGGCCAGTTCCGGCTGGAAGCTCGAAATCGTTTCCTCGTCGAGTTTCTTGCGCCAATTGAAGCTGGGCGAGCAATTGTAGGCGAGCATCTTCTCGGGATATTTGGCGTGGATAGCGTCCGCAAAACGGCGCGCTTCTTCAAGATCGGGATGAGAAGTCTCGCACCAAAGCAGATCCGCATAAGGCGCATAGGCCAACCCGCGCGCGATCGCCGAGTCGATGCCTCCCCGGATGCGGAAGAAGCCTTCTGGCGTGCGTTCGCCGGTGCAGAACTCGCGATCCCGTATGTCGATGTCGCTGGTCAGCAGATGCGCGCTGTCGGCGTCGGTCCGCGCCATCACCAGCGTAGGCACGCCCATCACATCGGCGGCCAGCCGTGCCGCCACCAGCTTCTGCACGGCTTCACTGGTTGCGACTAAAACCTTTCCACCCAAGTGTCCACACTTTTTCGCCGAAGAAAGTTGATCCTCAAAGTGGACGCAGGCAGCACCAGCCTCGATCATTCCTTTCATCAATTCAAAAGCATTCAGGGTACCGCCGAATCCCGCTTCGGCATCGGCTACCAGTGGCGCAAACCAGTTCTGCCCCGGAGCGACCTTTCCTTCCGCATGATGCAACTGATCGGCCCGCTGCAGTGCGCTGTTGATGCGTCGGCATAGATTGGGAACGCTGTCCGCCGGATACAAGCTCTGATCGGGATACATTTGTCCCGCATTATTCGCGTCGGCCGCGACCTGCCATCCACTGACATAAATCGCCTTCAACCCTGCCTGCACCTGCTGCACCGCCTGGTTGCCGGTCACTGCGCCGAGAGCGTTGACGTAAGATTCCGATTGCAACAGTTCCCAAAGGCGCTCGGCCCCCAGACGCGCGAGCGTGTGCTCAATGTGCACCGAACCTCGCAGACGCAGCACATCCTCCGCCGTATAGGAGCGCTCAACACCCTTCCATCGCGGATTGCTCTTCCACTCCGAGTTCAGGCACTCCTGCGCATCTTTTGTTCCCTTTTCGTTTTCGCTCATTAAGGGGGAGGGAAGAGGCTGCTTCGCGTTGTGGTTTCCGTTTTCGTTGGCGGACATGGCGTCATTTCTCCTGGATTCAGGCTTGTGTGTGTTCAACATAATGAACAGCAATTCATAATACTGGCGGAAGCTTACTGACGGTTAGGAAAACGGTCAATACGATTGTTCGGTATAATGAACATACATTCATTTTATTGAACGACTACAGGATGCTTACCATGACGACTGCAGTGATCAGGCCGGATTCTCCCTCCGCGGCCGTGGAGCGCGCGCTCACCATGCTGGAAGCGGTAGCCCAGGAATCAGATGGCTTAAGCAATGCTGAAATCAGCCGCAAACTAAACATTCCAAAGAGTTCCGCGAGCTACATCTTGCGGACCCTGGAAACCCAGGGCTACCTGACTCGCGACGCCGAGTCCGGAAAATACCGGGTGGGACTAAAGATCTTGAGTCTGAGTCGCGGCGCGCTTGGCGGGCGCGATGTACGCGGCATCGCGTTGCCAATCATGCGTCACCTGAGCCGCGAGACCGGTCTCACCTGCCATTTGGCCGTTTTAGACGGTGCGGACACTGTCTACATTGAGAAAGTGGAACCCGAGGGTTTCATCCGAATGGATACATGGGTTGGCCGCCGCATGCGTGTGCACGCCACCAGCGTCGGCAAGGCCATCGTGGCTCATATTCCGCAACAGCAGTTGGAGCAGATTCTGCGAAAGAGTGGAATGGAAAAACGTACGCCCAAGACAATCACGACCGCGCCGCGCTTGCTCAAGGAACTGGAAAAGGTTCGTACGCAAGGCTACGCCATCGATGACGAAGAGAATAATCTCGGCGCGCGCTGCGTGGCCGCACCGGTCTTTAGTGAACGTGGAGCGATTGAGGCCAGCCTGGGCTTGAGCGGAACCACGCAGCAGGTCAGTCCGCAAACCATGCCCCGAATCCTTGAAGCACTCAAGGATTCCGCCCGGCACATTTCCATGGGCATGGGACAGCGCCCGCCGCAACGCCGAAGCAGTAGTGCTTAAAGGAAAAGCGCCGGCTTTTTGGAATAGGTACGGCATCGAAAAGATTGAAATTCGCCCAGAAGACCGCAATGGAGAGACTGCTGTTCCGAAAACCGGAACTGAAGAAAAGAACATTCGTCTACTGCGGAGAGTCCTCGAGTTTTTTTCGTCCGACGTTCGGGTCTTGTGTCTTGGTCACGGTTAAGGGTGCTTGCAGAGTGAAGTTCAGGACAGTTTCCGACGGCAGCTTAATCTGTTGGCTTTTGCTCGCGGCCTGAGCACCGCCGCCGACCCCGGCCCCCGCCGCGGTCCCGATGGCGGCGCCTTTGCCGCCCCCGGCAATCGCACCGATGATTCCGCCGATGATCGCGCCGCCTCCTACTTTCTCGGCCGTATTCTTGCCTCGCGAACTGCCTTGCTTCCTGTACTGATCAGTTTGAAGAGTATAGCTGCGGCCGTTGGCCACAATGGTGTCCAACTGCAGAACCACCACGGATTGTCCCGCAAACTTGCCCGCGCTCTTCAGTTCGACAATGTGTCCAGTGACATCTGTGCCTGCCGGAATGGCTTCGGCACCCTCTGCGCTAAGCGGAGCGCTAAGAGCGGCGTGAAAACTGTCACCCACCTGGTTCTTTTCGCTATCGATGCTATCAATGAGCCGGATTGACATTTGCGTCCCTTGTTCAACCGTTACTTTTCGCGGCGGTGCCGGCGCGGGAGGAGGCGGCGGATTCTCGGCCGGCGTTACCGGCGGCGCGGGAGTGGTCGAAGCGGGCACAGAACTATCGGCAATCGAGTTGTTAGCGGGAGATTCATCCTCCGCAGGCGGATCCTGAACTGAGTAGTAATGATCCTTCTTTCTAGCTCCCGATCGCTTCTCCTTCGACTTCACTTCCGATTTCACTTCGGGAGTCTTTGCTTCATCAACTTTCGGATCTACGGCGGCAGGAGGAACGGAAGAAGCGTTCGAGGCTCCGCCGACCTGCAGGTTATTGATGACTTGCTTTACGCCGCCAACGGATGCAGCCTGCTGTGAGGCGGCCCGGCGCTGCGCATCGTCGTCCACAAGGCCCCCGAGAGTCACTACTCCGTTATTCGCCTGCACAGTGAGCTGCTTGCTGGATAATCCCGAGTCCTGGCTGAATTTGCTTTGGACCTCGCTGGAAATCTTTGCGTCGTCCGGCTTGCGGGCGCAGCCCATACTTAAAGCTAGGAATGCCGAAAGAAATAACGTAAGAATTGGGGACACTTTGATCAATACAGAGCTCCTACTTCATCTGGGTATAGAGACCGCGAGGGCCATCTACAGTTTACTGCAAAGGCGGGTTCACAGAGAGAATCTGGGTGGCGGGCGCGCTATTCCCGAGTAGGACGCTCATACCAATTGGCAAGATCCGAGCCTTGGATCTTATGGCTTGTACTCTAGTGAATGAACTTGTAGTCGACGATCGAAGCGGCCAACAAGCCATCGGCGGTTTCCGCTTCCTTACGCTGCGCTTGCTTCTCCATTGCGTCCTTGGAGCGGATCACGCGACCTTGGCAGAGAACGTTGCTGTTCTTTTGGCCGGAGATTTCCTCCGGCATCTCAAAGACCATTTCGATCAAGGCGTTCACTGGCAACTGCTGTGGTCCGTGAAATAGCAACCCGGTCTGGCTAAGATTGTCGATCGTGCCCTCATACCACGTGCTGGTGTTATTGACGCGGTACCGGAGCGCCACATCCAGCTTCAAACGCCGGGCGCGAGGTGTCCAGGACGGTCGCTTCTCCCGCGTATGAGTGCGCCGGACCATGGGCTCCGGTTTGCCATGTTCCACGCGCTGGGTTCGACGCATCGTCGTCCAGTCGTACTTGTATTCCGCTGCGCACAACAGGCAAACCTGGTAATAATCTCCGTCAGCACCGCGCCGGGGCCAGGAAAATTCGTGGGAGCAACGCCCGAGCATAAGAACATCCATGATTTTCTGCGGCATGATGGTTACTTCCGGACCTTGGGAGCGCCGGAAGGCTCATCATCTCCCGAAAGCCAATCCTTGTGAAGGTTACTTTCGTGTCGGCCCGCACTGTTGACCCAAAATGAGCGCCGCCTTGGCCAAAATCTCGCGCCGTGCACACTGTCTCGGGCCCACGAACACAGGATTGCTGCAGTAACATTCCGCCCAATGCGCAAGTGTATGATTTCTGAATGCGAAATGACGCAGCTTCCGACGTTACCATCTCGGTTTTGGCTGGTGGCAAGAGCACGCGGATGGGTACGGACAAAGCATTTGTGGAGTTCGAAGGTCGCACCCTCCTGGCCCGGACGCTCGATTTGGCCCGCTCGGTAAGCGCCGACGTTCGCGTCGTGGGAAGCACCGAAAAATTCGCTCCCTTCGCTTCGGTGGTCACGGACATATTCCGCGATCGCGGACCTCTGGGCGGCATTCATGCGGCGTTGCGAGCTTCGCAGACGGACCTCAATTTGATACTCGCGGTCGATATGCCATTTCTCACGCGAGCCTTTTTAGAGTACCTGCTGGAGCAAGCCCGAAAGGCACCCGAGGCCCTGGTTGTCATACCCCGTTTTGATGGAGGCTGGCAGCCCTTGTGCGCTGTTTATCGGCGGGAATTCGCCGCCGCCGCCGAGAACGCCTTGTCGGCCGGACGAAATAAAATTGATCTACTCTTCGATACTGTGCCGGTGCGGGTGATCGAACAAGGTGAATTGGAGAAGGCGGGATTTAGTTCAAGTGTCTTCCGCAACTTAAACACGCAACAGGAGTTGAATTCGATGCAGGCGCCCCATTTAGACCTTCAAGTGAAGCTTGAAGTCACGCAGCCCACTACGCCAGCGACAAAACCCTACATTGAATTTTACGAAGTCTCAAAGGCTTTCGGCGAAAAGAAGGTGCTTGACGGTGTCAGCTTCAACGTCATGCCGGGTGAAACTGTATGCATTTTGGGGCGCAGCGGCGTGGGTAAGTCGGTCTCGCTGCAACTGCTGATGGGATTTCTTAAAGCCGATTCGGGACACGTAATTGTCGCAGGAGAGGACGTCACCGATTTTTCTGAAGAGCAGATGGAAGCGATCCGCAAAAAGGTCACCATGGTTTTTCAGAACGGAGCGCTCTTCGATTCGCTGACCGTGGGCGAGAATGTGGCTTTTCCTTTGCGTGAAACGCGAGACTTGAACGAGAGACAGATTTACGAAATTGTCGACGGATTGCTGAAGATGGTTGGCGTTCAGGAAATGCGCGACCTGCTGCCATCGGACCTTTCCACCGGCATGAAACGCTCGGTCGCAATTGCGCGGGCACTTGCGGCGCGTCCGGAATGTATTCTCTACGACGAGCCGACGACCATGGTCGACCCTCTAATGGCGCAATTGCTGGGAGACCTGATCAAGCGGCTGAAGATTCAACTGAATCTCACCAGCATTGTCGTCACTCACGACATGCGCCTCGCCCAGAAACTCGCCGATCGCGTTGTATTCCTCCACGAAGGCAGAACCATTTTCGTAGGGACTCCCGCGGAGATGGAGAAATCCACTGTTCCAATCGTCCGGGAATTCCTGGAACTCGATGAGGTGAAGCTGGAAGTGTAGAGGCAGTGGGCAGTGGCCGGTGCTCAGTGGTCAGTTAATACAACGCCTTGCGTAACACTCAGATCCGTCTCACGAGACGGGCCGCTTCTCATATCCGCTGCAGCTTACAACCGGGAGATGGGGATATTTCGCAAATCGCGAATCGGTGGATGAAAGCCGGCACTGGTAGAACACCGAGCCGCGATCCGATTGAAGCCGTCGCGCATGCACGCAGTCGCCGCAGAGTCCGGGATTCCGCGGTGCACTTGGTTGCGAAGGGCGCACCGTTCCATCGGTTTTCAACTGATCACTAGCCACTGAAGACTGATCACCGCTTAAAATCCTTGCCGCACTAACTCTTCCACCGTGAGCGCACTCTCGACAGCTTCTTTGGTCATCATCTTCTCGACATACTTCGCAATCAGATCTGCTTCGAGATTGACTGGATCGCCGGGTTTGAGCGACTTGAGATTTGTGGTCTCCACCGTGTGCGGAATAATGGCGACGGTACAGATCCTGCCTTCAAGTTTAGCGACGGTAAGACTGATACCCTCGATCGAGATCGATCCCTTGTAGACGGTGTATTTTTCCACATCGCCGGGTAACTCGATGCGAAGCCACCAATTTTCGGACTCGGAGATGCGGTCGAGGGCGATCAGCTTGCCGACGCCATCTACATGGCCCTGCACAAAGTGGCCGCCGAAACGGCCGTCGGCTTTCATAGGCAGCTCCAGATTGACCAATGCGCCTTCGTGCATGCGTGAAAGGGAAGTGCGCGACCAAGTCTCCGGCGCCAGGTCGGCGTTGAATGATCCCGGTTTAATATCGACTGCCGTGAGACAGACGCCACTGACGGCGATGCTGTCGCCGGATTTCAGTTCCGCCGGAGCGTTTCGCGCTGCAATAGTGATGCGACGATTCTCCCTGCGCTGTTCGATGCCGGTGACCCGTCCGACTTCTTCTACGATACCGGTAAACATCAGGACCTCCCGCAGTAACTAAACATCATAAACGCAACTCGCAGTCCACGGAGACACCGGGAAGAATGTCTGTTCTGCAGTTTTCATCTGGGGCTCCAGCTTTCCGTGTCAGAAGAAAGGCCTACTCTTCGTAGGGATCGCGCAGGTACCCCTCTACCGCGAAGTCGTCACCAAAGCTGTGGAGAGTGAATCGTTTTACCTGCGGTAGCGGATCATTTGGCCGGAACGCACCGTGGGCAATGAAGGGAATCGATCCCGATGCTGTAATGATCTTGGGCGCGTAATAGAGAAAGACTTTATCAACCACGCCAGAGTTGAGCGCGGTCGCATTCAGCTCCGAGCCGCCTTCAATCATCACACTCGTAATTTCAAGTTCGCCCAGACGACGCAAGACCGCGCAAATTTCTGGACGCTCGTCAGCAGCAGGTGGAACGTGCTCGACATGAATGCCACGAGCTTCCAATTCACGCTTTTTGTTTTCATCCGGAGCGGAGCAAAAAACCAACACATCGCTCCTGGGAGAGTCTCCAGTTGTGACAGTTTTCACCACGCGCGATTCCAATGGCATTCGCAACCTCGAATCCAAAATCACTCGCAGCAAGGGCCGACGCCGCGGCAAACCGCTTCGATCGGTCAGCAATGGATCGTCGGCGATGATTGTTCCCACCCCGACCAGTACGGCATCGCTCTGACGTCGCTGTTGTTGTACATTGGCGCGTGCAGCCTCACCCGTGATCCATCCACCGGCAGGCGTTCCTGGCGCCCGGTTTAGCTCCGTTTCCGGCGCCGGGGCGATCTTTCCATTCAGCGTCATCGCAGCCTTTAGCGTAACGAGGGGAAAAGCGTGCCGGATGTAGCGGGCGAAGTGCTCGTTCAGACGGCGCGCTTCTGTCTCTAGCCCCCCTACGTCAACTTGAATGCCCGCGTCGCGCAATTTCTCAAAGCCTTGTCCACTCACTTTGGGATTTGGATCCCACATGGATGCGACGACGCGCTTAATACCAGCAGCGATCAATGCATCGGTACAGGGAGGCGTGCGCCCCTGGTGTGAGTGGGGTTCGAGGTTGATGTAAAGCGTTCCGCCCCGAGCTCTGCCGCCGGCCTGCTCCAGGGCGAGCACTTCGGCATGCTTAACGCCCACGTAGGTATAACAGCCAGTTCCTACGATGCTGCCGCGCGCGTCCACGATCACCGCTCCAACATAGGGATTGGGAGAGGCTAATCCGATACCCTGACGGGCCAAGTCGAGAGCCTGACCCAGAAACTGATCGTTGATGTTGGCTGAGTTGCCGGACATGTTAATTGGGCAGGAAGACTTCCGCTTTTATTCGAACAGGGAATCTACAAATTCTTTCGGGTCGAATGGCAGCAAATCACCAGCTTTCTCGCCCACGCCGACAAATCGCACGGGCAGACCCAACTCGCGACAGATGGCAACAACCACGCCGCCTTTGGCGGTGCCATCGAGCTTTGTCAGCACGATCCCAGTAACCCCTGCCGACTCGGTAAACAGCCGTGCCTGCTGCAAGCCGTTCTGCCCCGTCGTTGCATCCATTACGAGCAGTGTCTCGTGTGGAGCTCCGGGAATAATACGTTGAGCCGTCCGTCGCATTTTCTCCAGCTCAGACATAAGGCTCGTCTTGGTATGAAGGCGTCCCGCCGTATCAACGATCACATAATCCGTTTTCCGCGCCATAGCTGCCTGCAGAGCGTCAAACAGTACCGCCGACGGATCCCCACCGGGTTTAGTTTTGATCACTTCTGTGCCGGTGCGCTGTCCCCAGATTTCTAACTGATCAATGGCAGCCGCACGAAAAGTATCCGCGGCGCATAACAGGACGTTTTTGCCTTGCGACCGGAATGTCTGCGACATCTTGCCGATAGTCGTGGTCTTGCCCGTGCCGTTTACCCCTACCACCAAAATAACTTCCGGAGTCCCATCCACTCGTTGAACCGGTCGTTTATTCGCCGCATTCAGAATCGTCAATAGTTCTTCTTTCAGCAACCGCTTTAACTCCTGAACATCTTTGATCTGTTTGCGGTCGGCCCTATCGCGGAGCTTGCCCAGAACTTCTTGCGTGGTGGTGGCGCCGAGGTCGGCGCCAATCAGCGTAGCTTCAAGATCATCCAGCGTGTCGCGATTGATTTCTTTGCCGAACGCAACAACTTCTTCGATACGCTCAGCGAGGTTCTCTCGCGTGCGCGTTACCGCCTGCTTCATGCGTTCAAAGAGGCCGGTTTTATTTTCTTCAGTGCTGCCGAACAGAGTCTGGATCATGCGAGGTCCTGAACTTGATTATAGCGGCCTGCAACAGTAGGAACTGTCACGGGTTTTCTGGAAGTGAATCGCCTGACTTAAACGCGGGTTTTTTCGAGGTTGGCCACTTCGGGGGCCGCTGTGGAGAGAGAAACTTGCGGAGCCTCGGGAAGTGCAGCGGTTTCGTGGGGGACCGGTCTCTTGATCGCGACGACTCGCTGGATGCGAATCTCGCCACGTCCGTAGACCGCCATGAGCGCTGCCACAGGCTCCGGGTGCAGCCGCTTTCCAGCTAAATTCTGAATGATCTTCAACGCCTCTTCCGGCGTGTGCGCGTGCTGGTAAGGACGATTGGTCGTCAGGGCATCAAATGTGTCGGCCACTGCGATCACCAGCGCCAGCAGCGGAATTTGATCTCCCTCAAGACCATAGGGATAGCCCCGTCCGTCGAGAGCTTCATGATGAAGTTCGATGCCGGGAAGCATTTCCGCAAGCTGCGTAACCGGCCGGAGAATGTTGGCTCCCTTTGTGGTGTGCGTTTTCATCACTTCGAATTCTTCTGCGGTCAGAGCTCCCGGCTTCTTCAGGATGTGGTCCTCAATCCCGATCTTTCCCACGTCGTGGAGTTGCGCGGAAATCTGCAGCGTTTCCATGAAGGCCGCGTCCAGTTTCAGTTCTTTGCCAATCATCAGCGAATAGCGAGTAACGCGATCGGAGTGGCCGCGAGTGTAAGGATCCTTTTCGTCGACTGCGCCCGCCAGCATCTGGATTGAGCCCAAAAACAACGCGCGGTTCTCCTCCGCTGCCTGCTTCAAATCTTCGACGAACTGTTCGAGTTCTTCCGACATCGTGTTGAAGGTTTCAGCCAATTCGCCAATTTCGGTGCGACTGCGCAAGTGAACCCGTTGGGAAAAGTCGCCGCGCGCCAGCGCGCGTCCGGACTCAGTAAGAATTTGCAAAGGATTGGTAATCCTGCGCGCCGCGAAAATACTTACCCCAATACTCAGCAGAACCGCCAGCAAGGCTAGCAGGCGTCCTGTTCGCTGCATTTCGTAAACGCCGCGATATGCCTCAAATTGCGGCTTCTGCACCACTACCGCCCAATCGAGCGCGGTGACGGGACTGTAAGTGCCAAGCATTTCCACACTGCTCTTGCCCTCGTGGACATCGAATTCCTTGGTAGCGGCCAACTGCCCTTTGTTGCCCTGGTCAACAAAATTGCGGACAATCTCAAGACTCTTCATGTCCTGTCCGGTCACGTACTGTGGAGTAGCCGCAGCCACCAGCCGGCCTTGGGCGTCCACGACATAGGGAATCAGACCCCCACCGCTCACTTCCTGCAAGCGCCGAATCAAGAACTGCAAGTCCACAACCGCGCCTACCACTCCGAGAAAGCGCCCGCCATAGCTGACAGGACTGCTCACCAGAACCACGGTCCGCGCGACCTTGCCGTCTTCCACCTGTAGTGCCTGGCCGTTGTACGCCCGGCCATCGCGGGCGGCGTCGTAAGCATGTTGCAGCTCGCGCTGCAGGAAAGCATCTGGCGCAATGCGTCCGGCGGAGACACCCTTGGCCTCAGAATTGAGAAGGGTTGCATAAGCAAGTTCATCCGAGGACGAAACGAATTTCTCAAGCAGCGCACGCAGCTCTGGCGCTTCAATGTTCATGCCGCCAATGTCACCGCCACTGGCTACCTGAATTGCAGACGAAAGATTGGCAAGCATCATCCGCAGCGAACGCTCATGCTGCGACAGGTCATCGGCCAGCGATCGCGTCACCGTATTCTGCAACAGCATTTCGTTGGTCTTCAGCCGGTCCCGGTTAATCGACTCCACCTGCGCGGAGTAAAAGTACATAGGGACGATGCTGATCACTAACAGCACGCCGAGGATTACATACAAGATCGGCACGCGCGCGCGATTTGGCGCGGCGGGGGACGAATGGCTCCCCTGGCTCATTTGGGAAGCGCCGTCGGTCGAAGTGGCGGCGGATTTCACAGGTATCTATGGAATTTTAGTGTGACAAGACCTGAGGGAAGGCGAAAAGCGTGAGTTTCGCTGTTACTAAAGTACCAATTCAATCGCACGTCGGATTGGGACTAAGGCAAATGCCTGCTCGCAAGCCGGAACGATGCATTATCACCTTAGAGTTTCGCTTTTGCCGCTGCGGGTCATGAGTTCATAAATCGCTTCTCGCGGAGCTTTCCCCTGATGCAAGATGGCGTGCATTTGCTCGGTGATGGGCATTTCGACGCCGCGAGCCCGGGCCAACCCCACCGCAGCCGTCGTGGTGAAGACACCTTCAGCAACCATGCCATGCATCGCCGCAAGAATCTCGGGCAACATCCGTCCGCGGCCGAGCTCGACGCCCACGCTACGGTTGCGCGAGAGCCCGCCAGTGCATGTCAAAACCAGGTCGCCAAGACCCGCCAGTCCCGCCATGGTCTCGGCGTTGCCTCCGCAGGCGACCACCAGGCGGGTCATCTCGGACAAGCCCCGTGTGATGAGCGCGGCCACGGAATTATGGCCAAGGCCAAGACCCGCGGCGACGCCGGCGGCGATAGCGATAGTATTTTTGAGCGCTCCCCCAAGCTCAACGCCGATTGGATCTTCGTTGGTATAGACGCGAAACGTGGCATTGCTGAATTCTTGCTGAACTGTGCGTGCCAGTTCAGTGTCCTGTGATGCAATGGCAATTGCTGTGGGATCTCCCCGCGCCGCTTCAAGCGCAAATGATGGTCCGCTGAGCGCACCGATCCGAGGTGAACCTCCGGCGACGTCTTTCATCACTTGAGAAATTATCTCAGTCATCCGCAGTAGGGAATTCTCTTCCAGGCCTTTAGTCGCGCTGACGATCATGGTTTCTGCGCGCAAGTGCGGACGCATCTGCTCAAACAAGTGCCGGCAATGCTGCGACGGCATCACGCTTACCACGATGCCTGCATCCTTAAGAGCTTCGGCAACATTGTGGGTGGCTGTCACACTGGCAGGGATGACCTGCCCGGGAAGAAACTTTTCGTTCACCCGGCGCTTTGCGATGCTTTCACAAACTTCTTTTTCGTGAGCCCACAAACGAATCCGGTGCGATTCTGTGCGGCCGAGGACAATCGAAAGCGCAGTCCCCCAAGCCCCGGCACCGATGATGGCGATCTCGCTCATGCGGGCTTTCTCCCGACGCGGCGTTCTGTTCCCGCCAGCAGACGGCGGATGTTTTCGTGATGCTTAACAATGATCAGCAGGCAAGCGGACGCCAATAGTGCGAGGGCCACGGGCAAGCTCTGGTAAGAATTGATCTTGTAAGCCAGCAGCGGGAGAGACGCGACCGCGACTACCGATCCCAGGGATACATAGCGGAACACGACGACAACTGCGATGAAGATGCCTACAGCGATCAGCACCGCTTTCGGAACCACGATGATGAACGCTCCCAATCCTGTAGCCACTCCCTTGCCGCCCCGAAACTTTAACCACACCGGAAAGATGTGGCCGACAACAGCGCAGAATGCAGCCAGGGACATTGCTTCGTAAGGAATCCCCGAAGCGATTCTGCCTGATAGCAAGTACGCGAAGCCGACTGCCGCCGATCCCTTCAGTGCGTCCAGCAGCAGCGTTACCACTCCCAGCACCGGCGATTTGCGCGAGACGTTCGTTGCTCCGATATTTCCACTGCCGCTGTGTCGCACATCTTCGCCGCGGAAGACGCGTACCAGAAGGTATCCGAAGGGAATTGAGCCCAACAGGTAGCTCAAGACGGCGATGAGCGACAACGTTCGCATGGAGTGACTTGGCCCTAGTGCAGCGCGAATCCCGCCAGCTTCGTGTATCGCGAGCCACCGGCCGATAGCTGGCTCTGGTACAGAAAAAACTCGCGGGCCGTCATCGTACCAAACTCCGGCGCAGCCAAGGCTGCCAGTTTTTCCTGCAACTGCCGGAAACTCTGGTTCGGACGGTCTCCCTTTTCTCTGCCCGGAGACGCCGATCCCCTCCCGCCACGTGCCAGAGTGAGGTGCGGACTGAATGCATGCTCTTCTTTCGGGACGCCGAGGCCTGTCAACTTCCCATCCACAGCCGCGGCCAGGGAACTCAGCTCTGCCCCAGCTTCAATTCCTACCCAGAAAACTCGCGGCATACGAGCCCCCGGGAAAAATCCATATCCCCGAATATTGATCTCGAGCATGTTCGCAGCAATCGTTTCCAAAGCCTGCTTAATGTTCTCCACTTTATCTTCGGATTGCTCACCGATAAATTTCAATGTTACGTGCAACGATTCAGGCCTTGCCCAGCGCGCATCGGGCGCAAATCCTCGCACGCCGTCGACGAAGCGAGCAATACGGTCGCGGATGGCATCGTCGATATCGAGAGCAACGAAAAGGCGCATAAGACAAGCTCTTAGCTTTTAGCTCCTAGCCTTTAGCTCGAACTGGCCAATATAGGGGTCCCAAGCTAAAAGCTAAAAGCTAAGAGCTAACAGCTCTCTTTCACATCAACTTTTTTCGCAGCATATCCAGCGCTAGTGTCGTCGCGAACCAGCGGATGCGCTGGCGGTCTCCGGGAAAATTCCGTTCTATCACTTCGGTGCCGCTATCGCTGGCCAGCGCATGAAAAACCAGTCCGACGGGTTTTTCTGGAGTTCCTCCAGTCGGACCGGCAACTCCGGTAATGCCGATCCCGAAGGTTGATTCGCAACGATAACGAATTCCTTCCGCTAGAGCGGCGGCAACTTCGCGGCTCACCGCTCCATGGCGTTCGATCATATCCGCCGGGACCCCCGCTAGGTCAGTCTTTACTGTATTGGAGTAAACGATTGCGCCGCCGGAAAAGTACCGAGAACTGCCGCCGACCGATGTAATTCGCTCTCCCAGCAATCCGCCGGTGCACGATTCCGCGACCGCCAGAGTCGCGTTGCGCATTTGCAACCAGTAGCCAACGATCTGCTCCAGGGACTCGCCGTTCCGCGAGTACACCGCGTCGTCGAGTTCTTCCTCCACCGCGTCGGCCGCTTCGTCCACACGCGCTTGCGCCGCGTCCATGGTTGCGGCCCGCGATTTGAAATGAAGCTGAATTTCTCCCGCTCCCGCCAAGATTGTGGTCTGTACGTCGCCGTAGCGCTTGTAGATGGGTGCCACGCGCGCATCTACCTGGGATTCTCCCAGCATTGCCACTTTCAAAACGCGTGTCGCCAGAGAAGCTGGCGGCAATTTTGACCGCAACCGCTCCCGGCACTCCGCCTCGAATAAAGCCTTCAGTTCATGTGGAGGCCCGGGCAAAAGGATCACGATGCGCTCTCGCCCATCAAATTTGCCGCTCAGCCACTGTCCGGGTGCGGTTCCATTGGGATTAGGCAGGACTACAGCGCCTTCGAGGACGTCCGCCTGCTTGGCATTGTTGGGCGACATTTTCCAGCCACGCGTCGCGAATCGTTGCTCGATACTCGCAAGAACCGCTTCGTCGCGCCGCAACGTGACCCCCAACGCTTCGGCTACCGCCTCGCGCGTGAGGTCGTCTTCCGTAGGGCCAAGTCCGCCGCTGAAAATCACGATCTCTGAGCGGAACAGCGCATGCTGCGCCGCCGCAACCAGGCGCTTAAGATCGTCCCCAACAATGCTTTTTAAAACTACTTCAACGCCCAGTTGGTTGATCTGCTCGGTGAGAAAAAGGGAATTGGTATCCATGCGGAAGGGAGTCAGTAACTCGGAGCCTACCGCAATGATCTCGGCGTTCACGGCTAGAAGTGTAAATGAAAAGCGGCGACAGCCGTCATAGCATTCAACACCGAGCACTCAGCTTCCTGATGGCTAAATGCTGAGTGCTGGACTTGCGCTAGAGTCAAACTATTCCGGCAGCAGCGGCAGCCCCGGAATATTCCATGCAAGATGGTGCACGGCGTCCGTGGTCGCCAGAATCACGCTTCGCCCGGGCGCAAAGGCGAGACCAACAAGCCCATGTCCCGCGACCTCGAGGTTTGCCTTTCCCTCTGGAGTGATCTTCACAATGCCACGCTTGCCGGAAAGTGAGGCCGTCACATACAGATTTCCGCTCGCGTCGAAAGCCAAGCCCTGCGGGCGTCCCAGGCCGCGAAAAAATTTGTGCACGGTGCCTTGAGGATCGATTCTATGCACCGCGTCGAAGCTCGAAGTGGTCGGTCCGGTCACAAATAAATCACCCTGCGGACCGAAGGCGAGGTGATACGCCGAGACGCTGGGCTCCAATGTGGCAAAGACGAAGACTTGCTGATCACGACCGATCTTGAAGATTGTCCCGCTGCGATCGCCGACATAAAGATTTTGATTCCGATCAAACGCGATTCCGGTGGCGATTCCCATTCCCTCGGCGTACGTGGTCATAGTTCCGTTCGGCGCCACTCGATAGACCGCACCGTCGTTGCGCGAGGAAACATACATCTGGCCTTGGCGATCGAAGGCGATGGAAGTTGCATTCATCATCTCCGCGACAAACGGCTTGGCTGTGTAGTTGGTATCAATCTTAAAAATCGCTACGGGAACTTTTTGTCCGCGCGATCCGGAAAATGTCGCGTAGATATTGCCCTGCGGGTCGATGGCCGGATTGGTCACCGGATGCAGACCCTCAGCGACAGAAACCGCTACCTTGACGCTCTGGGCATTGCTGACGTGACCGTCGGTCGCAACCACCACCGGCCCTGACGTTGCTCCTGCCGGAACGCGGGCGATGAGAAATGAATCTGAACTCACCACCACTCCGCCCTCCATTTCGCCAAACTGCACTCGCGGACGTTGCCAGTTCTGCGAACGCAAGCCCGAGCCTGCGATGCGAACTTCGCCTCCGGCCAGCGCAAGCACCGGCGAAACGGACTCGATACGCGGTCCACCGTTCACGCTTTTCTTGCCCAGAATGTGGTCGGAGAATCCCATGAGGAAAATACTCGCACTACTTTAGAAGACCAAAGCGCAGAAAGAGATGCATAACCACCAGAGCGTAGAGGCCGGCCGCAACGTCATCCAGCACGATTCCAGCTCCTTCCGGAATCGCCTCCAATTGCCTTACCGGCGGTGGTTTAACAATATCGAAAACACGAAAAAGTATAAAGCTCGCGAGAAAAGATTTCCATGCGAGCGGCACCGCGATCAGAGCTACCAGTTGACCGGCAACCTCATCGATCACCACAAATTGCGGATCCTTAATCCCCGATCCACGCGCGATTTGTGTGGCTGCAGGAATGCCAATCAGCGTGACCAGGGCCGCCAAGCCGATGGCGACCGGCATTCGCAACGAAGGCGCAAGGTAATAGGCCAGCGCGGCCCACAACAGCACGGTCGTCGCCGATGCCCACGTGCCTGGTCCTGGCCGCATGCGCCCCAAGCCAAGAAACGTGCCCACCAGCGTGGCCCATGGCGGAGTTCCGCGGGAGGCCCCCGCGACTGCCCGCGAGACGCCCGCGCTACTTTCCGTTTCCGGGCGCGCAATCTCCGAGAGCTCTTTCACGAATCTTCATCTCCATCATCCGGCGTGCTCTCTCGAATATGCTCTTCGGCATCGGTCACCGGAGACGGAATCACATAACCGCCGCTTGCCCACTTGCCGAGATCAATCGTTCGGCAGCGGTCGCTGCAGAAGGGAAAATCCGCGTCGCCGCTCTTTACGGCTTTTTTGCAGATCGGACAACTGAGTTTGAGAGTACGCTTGCGCGGCATGAGAGATTGTATCGGTTTGCCGATTATGATTTGACCGCCTTCGCCGTAGCAAAGTTCAGCAGCGGACGCAGAGTCGCAGGCATTGCCGCATCATCAACGGCGACCGTATGCTCGCGTGGTCCCGCCTTCACCGTGAGCTTGTACTGGAAACGATCGGCGCCGGGACTCGCGGCCCTCACATCCGCCGGCAAATCGAAGAACCGCGCCGATTCCACCAGATGATTCAATTCTTGTCCCTCTTCCGGAGAAAGCTGCGAAGAATCGACGTCGTGGGTCAGACGAAGCCCAGCAAAACCGCCTGATCGTTCGACACGCACCTGCATAACGACAGTTTACCGTTGGGTTCCCACCCAACGTCAACCTGCGATTCATTCTAAGCCTCACCTAGCCCGCAAGCTTCGCGGACAAAATGGGTAATTATTTTTGCGGGGACGCACAGTCAGCAGTGGAACCAACAGAAGGCTCAGTTGCTGAGGACGGGTGCACGGTTTAGCTGTGAATGAAGGGATAGACATGAAGGCTGCGAGTATTCCCGGAAAACGATCCCGAAAAAACGATTCGCATCAGAGCCGGGAATTTGACCACCGGCGCAGCTCTACCGCCCCGTCTATCCCTTCACTCGCATTTTCTACGACAGAAATACAATTGGTTCTTATCCAGCCTTCCGCCGTGCTGGCTGAGGTTCGCCAGTAGGCTTATCTCCTCTCGGACGCCCCGGCCCCACACCAACCGGTCCCGCTAAGAGTCCGGTTTTGGGTGTAATTCCAACTCCTTCCCATCCGGCCTGAACCGCCTGTTGCTCGGGGCTGCCTGCCCCGTAAAGCTCGCCGGCGACGGAATAGGTTCCATCCGCGGCGGCCTGGAAGTCGGCTGTGGGCGTCAATCTCTGGGTTAGGGTTACGTACCAGATTTTGCCCGCCCTCTCCCAAGCGTTCCCGCCGATCTGTGTTGCGGCCAGATAAAAGGCATGGTTTGGAATGCCGGAATTGATGTGCACTCCGCCGCTGTCGTCCGTGGTATTCACGTAATCCGCCATAGTGGCAGGCTGCGGATCCTTGCCGAGAACCTGGCTGTCATACGCCGTGCCCGGAGCCTTCATGGAGCGAAGCGCAGCGCCGGCACTGGGCATCAGCAAACCCGCGCCTATCAGCCAGTCGGCCTGATCGGCGGTTTGGCCCAATGTCATTTGTTTGACCAGAGAACCGAAAACATCGGACATCGATTCATTCAGCGCGCCTGATTGCCCCTGGTAGGTCAACCCGGCGGTGTATTGCGTCACTCCGTGGGTCAGTTCGTGTCCAATGACGTCCAGACATTTCGTGAAGCGGTCGAAGATGGTGGCGTCGCCATCGCCGTAAACCATTTGCTGACCGTCCCAGAAGGCGTTGTCATACTGCTGGTCATAATGCACCGTGGAGTCCAGTCGCATACCCTTGTCATCCACCGAATTGCGCTGGTAGGCAGTCATATAAAAATCGTAGGTGTTGCCGGCATACTTATAAGCTTCGTTGACCGCGATGTCTGCCGAATCCGGATCGCCTTCGGCGCGCACCAACTTGCCGGGAAGAGTGGTCTGGTTTTTCGCGTCGTAGATAGTACGCCGCTCTTGGCCGGTCGCCAGGCCTGCGGCGGCAAAGTGCGCAAGCACCTCCCTGCGTCCGCGGAGACGTTCGGTGGTGGCTAATGTGCGCAGGGCGCTTTGCCGATATTGAGCATTTTCGGCCAGGTGCCGCAGGATGTGAGGAGGTACGATGCAACAGACGTGATGTTTCATGGAAATTCTCCTTGGCGCATTTTTGGATCCCGGAGTATTTCAGTTCCCCGCGTCTGGGAAAGACAGGGTTCGCGAAGAATGGAAGATTGAAAAATGCGCTGCCTGGCTGGAAGCACTTTCGGGGCCGCGAGCTAAAGCAAAATTAGCCGTAGTGCCAAGAGGAGATTTTGTTGAAGCAGATGGACTTTCGGTGAGTGGGTCGTCGTGCGGCGATATCGCTCAAACCGCGCTTGCTATCGCTTAGGATAGGCGAGTATCTGAAAGGATAGCTCGGTAAGCGCTAAATAATGCTCGCCACCAGATCGTAGTCGTGGGCTTCCGTGATCCGGCAGCGGTAAAACTCGCCCGGCTGGAGATCTTCGTCCTCGGGAAAATCGTTGATGAATACTTTCCCGTCAATTTCGGGAGCGTGCATCGGCGTGCGGCCTTCCATCAGCAGATCCGTCTCTTCTGAGGTTCCCTCGAGCAGCAGATCGAATTCTTGTCCAACCAGCAATTTCTTTTTCTTCTCGCTGATCTGCTGTTGGATTCCCATCAGGTATTTACGGCGTCTCTCTATTTCACGTGGAGAAAGCTTTTTGTCCAGGCCATATGCGTCCGCGCCGTCCTGATCCGAATAGGAGAAAGTTCCCATCCAATCAAACTGCGCCTCACGAACAAAGTCGCACAACTCTTCAAATTCCTTGTCGGTCTCACCGGGAAAACCAACAATAAACGACGTACGCAGGGTGAGGTCAGGGATGGCGCGCCTCATCTTCGCAATGGACCGCAGAAATACGTCCGTCCCTCCTCCGCGCTTCATGCGCTTTAGCACGGATGCGGAGGCGTGTTGCAGCGGCACATCCATGTACGAACAGATTTTTTCATGCGATCCAATCGTTTCCAGAAGCCTGCCGGTGATCTTGTTTGGATAAGCGTACAGAAACCGAATCCATCGCAAATCCTGAATCGTCGCCAGTTTTTCCAGCAGAAGCGCAAGGCCGTCGCGCAGACCGAAATCCTCTCCGTAGCAGGTTGTATCTTGTCCGATCAGCGTGATTTCCCTCACGCCAGCCTGCGCCAGTCGTTCGGCTTCGGCGATCACCGATTCAAAACGCCTCGAGCGAAACTTCCCACGCAACTGCGGGATGATGCAGAACGTGCAGGGATGGTCGCAACCTTCTGCAATCTTGATGTATGCCGTGGATTTCGGAGTCGCGAGAACCCGCGGCGTTTCCTCGTCATACAAATAATTGGGCAGGTCGGCGATAGCTCCATCCCAGCGCTCGCGTGAGAAACGTCCTTGAGCTGCTCGCGCATCGCCCTCGGCCCGCGAGTTCAGCACCACGAAAGGACTATTGTTTCCCTCTGTATATTGCCCGGGAGCAATACCGGCGGCAGCCAGAATATTCTGCAACTCTCCGGTTCCCACAACCGCGTCCACTTCTGGAATGCGCTTCTGAATCTCATCGCGAAAGCGTTCCACCAGGCAACCTGCGACAATCAACTTTTTGGCCGCGCCGGAGGTTTTATGCTTCGCCATCTCAAGAATCGTGTTCACTGACTCCTGCTGCGCGCTCTCGATGAAGGAACAGGTATTGACCACAATCACATCCGCGTCCTCGGTGCGCGAAGAGAGTTCGGCTCCGGCTCGAGCCAGCAAGCCCATCATGACCTCGCTGTCCACGAGGTTCTTCGGGCATCCCAGGCTGACGAAGCCCACTTTTTGTGGACGCAAACCTTCAACCTGATTTTTCGACGTCAGGTGAGTTTTTTCATCGGTAGCTGGAACAGTGAGGGTTTTCGAGGGCATGTAATCTGATCATTTTAACATTTTCCTACGACTTATCCGAGGCGTCAGTGCGCCGGTTAGTCCGTTAATCCTGCTCTTAGGTCTTTGCAGAAAAGAGCGCATAAGTTCCGTTTGCGCAAAAGCCAGCAATCTGTGGATTAAAACCGGGCGCTTCATGCTACGCTATGCGGTACCGATTCAGCAGTTATCCCGCATTGTGGAGGGGAGATGTCTGGGAAACCGGCCGTGATCGCAGTCCTGGCGGTAATAATGTCCATTCTGTGCGCCTCGTGTGAGGCCCAGGACGAGAAAAATGAATTGACGGGTATTCTCGGACGCACCTTCATCAGCGACCAGGGCATTCACGGGCTCAACGCCCCCACCATCAATCCCTTCGTTCGCTCGGGCAAAGGTCTTACTTTCGAAATTAATTATTCCCGCGCCCTGCTGGTGACACCCGTCTTCTCACTCTCAGCGGAAGTGCCGGTTGTTTTCAACCTTGATGAAGATCTCGCCTCTGGTGGCGACGTGGTTCCTCCCAATTACAGACAAATCTTCGTAACACCGTCGGCTCGCGTTAATCTGTTTCCCGCAACTGCGGTCTCTCCGTGGGTTAGCTTTGGTGCCGGATTCGGACACTTCAGCGAAGATAAGAACCTCAACTATAGCGGGACGAACCCGGGCGGCTCCTCCACATCGGGCGTCATTCAAGGGGGAATCGGTCTGGACGTTAGAGTCTGGCACCGTTTCAGCATCCGCGGCCAGGTCCGTGACTTCTGGTCCGGCACTCCTGACTTACCGCTGGCGAATACCGGCAAGAGCCGCCAGCACAACTACCTGGTTGGGGCCGGACTGGTGTGGCGCTTCTAGCTGGAATCTTCTACGCAAAGTATCGCCACGCACTCAACGCTACTTCTTCGTCGCCGCCTCTACCTCTTCGTACAGTTCCGGCAACCGTAACGCGTCGTCTGGAGAATTCCCAAACCGCGCCGATTCGTAGGCGTCGGTGAATCGCGCGACGGGAGTTTGCAATCGCGGATCTTCAATGATGCGAACAAACTCCTGCGCAGTCTGAGTCGTCGTCTTGCGTACTCCCCGCCGCTCCAGATATCGAGACATGCGTTCGTACCACATTGCCGCTGCCTGATCTGGAGACCGTTCCGGATGCGCCCGCAGCCTGCCTGTCCGAATCATCCGCACAATCCGTTCAGTATTGGATAACGCCAGTAAGAGGAGCGCCACGGCTATGCTGACTCCCAACCAGCGGGTGGGCGAATGTTCGACGGCGCGTTGACTTCTTCTCGCGAGCTGCATCAGCCGCGCGTAATGAAGCCGCGCCCAAATCCGGGCCCGCTCCCAGGAACCGCGCGTTCCGCTTACGACTGACTGCCCCAGAATGTATTGGTGCGACGAGTCGTAACTGATTACCCACTCCCGCCAAAACGAAGCGGCAGCGTCCAGATAGAGCATCGCCCGCCCCCATCCCTGCGGCGTTCCGACAGCCCCTCCGGGCGTCGGATCGAATGTCACCCATCCTGACCCGGGGAAGTATGCTTCCACCCAGGAGTGCGCATTCTTGGCCCGGACGACGTAGTTGCCGGTGATGTCGTTGAATTCATCGCTGCGGAAGCCGTTCACGACGCGCGATGGAATATGAAGTGTCCGCAGCATTACAGCCATGGAAGAAGCGAAGTATTCGCAATGTCCCTGCCTGCGCTCGAACAGAAAGTTTGCCAGAGGATCGGCCACGGGAGTACGTGGCAACTGCAGGGTGTATACATAGTGCGATTGCAAGTATTTCTCGAGGGACAAGGCTTTGTCGTAGTTATTCGAGGCGGCAGCGGTGATCTGTGCCGCCAACCGCGGAACGCGTGGATCAACTAACGGCAGTTGCAAATAGGAAAAGGCAAATTCCGGAAGGTTGTCTTTCGCCTCCCGAAGAAGTTCAGGAGCTGGTCTGGAAATGTCAGAGTCTGCCTCATAGATGCTGACAGAGCGCTGGCTGTCGACGTCGGACACTGCTCCGCCGCCATCGATCTGCAGCTCGTGATACGCTCCGCTCACCCGGCGTGCCCAGGGCGCCAGAAAAAACAAGTTGGTCCCAATCGGCTCCATCACCACACGGTAGTGGATGAGCTTTGGCGAGTTGGCTGCCGCTCCGCGTTTCCGCATCAACTCCGGCGGCGCCGCTCCCTGAGCGTAGAAGGGAATAGTAAACGCTCCATCTGCCTGACGTGAGAGAACAGCCGCTGCCTGCGGGTTCGACCAGCTCTTCCCGTCAAAATTCGCCAACGCAACGCCGCGCCAGTGCAAAGCGTATTGGCCATGCGGGTCGTCATCAATCTGGATGTGCATTACCAGGGCGTCCGATTGCTGAATCTGTCCGATCTGTCCCAACTGTACTCGATCACTGAAGCCGGTCGAAAGATCCGTGCCAAACGAGTAGCCGCCAAGATAGCCCGCCGACATGCGGGGCAAAAGAAAGAACACCGCCGCCGCACCCACCAATATCATCAGTACCAACACAGGGGCCATGCGGGCCAGCGAGAATGCAAGATGCCGGTGTTCAAACGCGTCCCGCGAATGCCGGGCTTGAAAGCTAGCGGCTCGACCGGACCTCCGCATTTCCATCAGAACGAAGGTTGCCACCGCCGTCAGAATGAATCCGCCAAAAAATAGCAGGAACACGCTATCCACTGTGAGCACGGCCGACGCCAGCACCATCAGGAATGCCAGGATCGCCAGCATGGTGTAATCGCGATCGCGGCGCAGTGAAAATGTCCGTATGACAACCGCGAACAGTACTAGGTGAACGGTCGAGGTCAGAAAGCTGCGCGAGAGCAGAAAATAATCGCCCGCGTAAAAAATGAAATAAGCGATCGTCAGGGGCGTGGTCCAACGCTCGGAAAAAACAATGCGCCGGCGTTCCGCCAACACGTAGCCGCGCACCGCCAATGCCGCTCCTACCAAAAGAATCGCGGGCCAATCAAGAACTCCCGTACTCGCCAGAGTTCCAAAACCCATCAACACAAGGAAATAAATGGAAAGGTCGAAGTATTTATTGATCGCCTGCGACAGCGGGATCACATCGAATTTTGGAATAGGCTGCGGCATCGAACTCGGGCGGAGCAACCCTGAGGGTTGACTTCTATTATTGTCGACAACTGCCGTCTAGAAGGGAAGGGCTTGCTTGATTTTTCTTGCACCAATAGTCACTTGTCTTTTGCGCGGAAGCAACCACTGCGGTCTACGACCGCGGGCGTTTGCTAGAATGATTCAGGTCAGGCATCGGTCTCACGCGACGTACTCTCGCCAACCCCGCCAGGTCCGGAAGGAAGCAACGGTAACGGGCTCTTGCGTGTGCAGTGGGTTCCCGGTGCCTGGCTTAATTTATTTTCGTTTCTAATCGGGCATTTGTTACTTCGACCGCCGCGCCCCCATAAATCTTTACCCTCTCTTCACCACTCTTTGCGCAAGACTTCCCCTCTCAACCGTTATTCATATAGAGGCGGGGCAAGAATTCAGTTGCTTTGCCGATGGAGGTGAAATGCAAAGGGCTTTCTCGACTTCCAGTATTCCTGACGTCACCATTCGCGTTTCCGGAAAATTATTGCAAGGTCATCTTTCTTACCTGGATCAATTAATCCAAATGGCAGGCGCATGCGAGTTGTGGGTGTTGCTCGATCTGCAGAACCTGGAAAAGGTGGACCGTGCCGCTCTCCTTTACCTCATGCGCGGAGAAGACTACGCTTTCGACCTGGTCTCATGTCCCAATTTTATCCGCGAGTGGATGTCCCACGAATTTCTTCGAATCGCCTGACTGGCAAGGCGGCTGGAGACTAAACCCTGGCTGCCTCGCTGGACAATATATTTAAGCTCCCTCATAATTCGGGCGAAACTACAAAATGCCCGACCACTTCAACAATCGTGTGCGTGTCAGGCTCTATCAGTTGTTCGTGGAGTTTGGCCGGTGTCCTACCGTAGCGGAAGTTGCAGGCGATCTCGACTGTGGCGTCTCCGAAGTAACCGAGGCTTTCAAACAACTCGCTGCCGCTCACGTGCTTGTCCTGCAACCTGGCAGCGGAGAAATCCTCATGGCGAACCCGCTTTCTGCGGTTCCAACGCCGTTCGTGGTAGAAGCAGAAAAAGCAGAAACGGAAACCAACTCCCGCACCTTCTACGGAAACTGCATTTGGGATGCGCTCGGAGTGATTTCCATGCTCCAGCGTGACGGCCGGGTGCTGACTTCCTGCGGATGTTGCGGCGAAAGCATCACGCTGACCGTTCACGACGGCGCAGTGGAATCCAACCCGGCGGGCATAGTGCACTTCGCAATTCCCGCCCGCCATTGGTGGGACGACATTGTCTTCAATTGAAAAACCATGTTGATCTTCCGGTCGGAAGAGCACATCGACAAATGGTGCCAGAAGTGGAGGCTGACGCGCGGCGCCACCTTAAGCGTGGAACAAACGTGGAGGCTGGCTGATTCCTGGTATCGCAATCGCCTCTCGCCAGACTGGCGCCGCCGATCGGTGGACGAAGCCCACGAATTATTCCGTTCCCTCGGACTGAATTCCGAGTTCTGGCGCCTTGCTTGACGAACTGGGTTAGACATTCTGCCCTTCAATCCTGCAAAATACTGAGTCTCATACTCAGGAGCTCTCATTGACCAATCCTGTTCGCGCCAAAATCAGCGCTCTGGGCACGTACGTGCCGCCTCGTCTTCTCACCAATGCCGACCTCGAAAAAATGGTCGACACCACTAACGAGTGGATTCTCTCCCGTGTCGGTATCCGCGAGCGGCACGTCGTGGATAAAGGTGTCGCTACCAGTGACCTCGCGGTTGAGGCCGCCAAAAAGGCGCTCGCACAGCGTGGCCTGGCTCCCACCGACATGGACGCAATCATCGTTGGCACCGTCACCCCTGACATGCTCTTTCCCTCAACCGCCTGTCTGGTCCAGCACAAGCTTGGAGCCGCCGGCGCATGGGGATTCGATCTTTCCGCCGCCTGCTCTGCCTTCATCTACGCGGTGCAGACGGGAGCGCAATTCATTGCCACTGGCGTGCACAAGCGTGTGCTCGTAATCGGCGCCGACGTGATGTCCTCCATCATCGATTACACCGACCGCGCTACTTGTGTGATTTTTGGTGACGGCGCTGGCGCAGTAATTCTGGAACCCGCTGAGGACGATTCGGTAGGCCTGATCGATTTCATCCATGAAGTCGATGGCTCCGGCGGGTGCTTTCTACAAATGCCCGCAGGAGGAAGTCTTAATCCCGCATCGCATGAAACAGTCGACAAGAAAATGCACTACGTTCATCAGGACGGCCAGCAGGTCTTCAAGTTCGCCGTGCGCAAGCAAACCGAAGCCTGTCTGAAACTGCTCGAGCGAAACGGCCTGAAAGGTTCAGACATTGACGCTTTCATCCCGCACCAAGCCAATCTTCGGATCATCAACGCCACGGCGGATCGTCTTGGGCTGCGACCCGAAAGCGTGATTGTCAACATAGAGCGCTATGGCAATACCACTGCTGGCACCATCCCACTGGCTATGAACACTGCCATTGAAGAGGGCAAACTGAAAAAGGGCGATCTGGTCCTTATGGCCTCGGTAGGCGCAGGCTTCACGGTAGGAGCCGCCCTCCTGCGCTGGGCATATTGAACTCGTAACCGTTGCCCGGCGTACCGACCCAAGGTCTTAAGACAAGGCGCCCTCCGATTTCGCGGCCACCTGAATCCAAAATGGAAGCTACGTACCGACCTCGTTCCTGGAAAACGCTTCTGGCGTTCGCCATTATTTATTTCGTCTGGGGCTCCACGTTCCTGGCGATCCGCGTTGGTGTGCGCGAGGTCCCGCCCTTTCTGCTCGCAGGAATGCGATTCTTCGCCGCCGGTATTGTGCTCTACATCTGGATGCGCGCCAGTGGCACACCCTCGCCGACGCGCCGCGAATGGGCATCGGCGACATTACTGGCGCTGCTGATCTTTGTGGTGGATTACGGATTGCTCTTCTGGGCAGAGCAGCGCGTGCCCTCGGGAATTGCTGCGGTCATGATGGCGACGATTCCGGCATTTATGGCTCTCGCAGAAATTCTTATCTTGCGCACCCAAAAGCTAACTCTTCGTCTGGCACTGGCCCTTCTCGTCGGGCTTGCCGGAGTAGGGGTTCTGGTCAGCCGCTCGGTAAGTTTTGGTGACGCTCCCATAGAAAAGTTCGGCGCGATTGCCCTGCTAGTGGGCGCTATCGCATGGGCGTTGGCTTCGGTATTGAGTCGCAAACTCCCTTTGCCAAAATCTCAGGTCATGAGTTCAGGAGCACAAATGCTCGCTGGAGGAATTCTGCTCGCCCTGGCAGCAGCCTTGTTGGGTGAATTCAGAAACTTCCATGTGCAGGCAGTCTCTTTGGGAGCTTGGTTGGCTCTGGCTTACCTGATCGTCGCCGGTTCAATCATCGGATTCACCGCCTATGTCTGGCTTCTCCATCGCGAATCGCCCACCAAAGTTGGAACCTACGCGTATGTAAATCCGGTAGTAGCAGTTCTTGTGGGATATTTTCTAGGCGGCGAAACGCTTGGCGCCCGCACAATCTTGGGGACGGCTCTGGTGCTGGTGAGCGTGATTGTGATCACGACGACGCCGAAGAAAGCAGTGGAATCGGAGATGTTAGCCAACGCGGCGGAGTTAACGGAAACTCGGAGGACTTCAGCCGACTGAGAGCTTGAGAGAAGCCGAAAGGAATCACGCGCAGAACCGCCGCGCCCTGGCGGTCGGAGAACTTTTACGGCCGCGTCATTCTTTCCGGCTTGACCAACTGATCGAATTCCTCGCCCGAAAGATAGCCGAGCTTCAGCGCCGCCTCGCGCAAAGTGCTGTGCTCTACGTGCGCTGTGTGCGCGATCTCCGCCGCCTTGTCGTATCCCACTTTCGGAGCCAGAGCGGTTACAAGCATCAGTGAGTTCTTCACATACCCATCCACCTTGGCGCGATCGACCTCGATGCCTTTGATCATGTATTCGACATAGCCGTGACAGGCATCGGCGATCAGCGTGACCGAGTGCAGGAAGTTGTAAATAATCACCGGCTTGTAAACGTTGAGTTCGAAGTTTCCCTGTGATCCGGCGAATCCCACCGCAGCAGTCGCCCCATGAACCTGCACGCACACCATGGTCATGGCCTCAGCCTGCGTGGGATTCACTTTGCCCGGCATGATTGAAGATCCCGGTTCGTTCTCAGGAATCGAAAGTTCGCCGAGGCCACAACGTGGTCCGGAAGCCAGCCACCGGATGTCGTTCGAAATCTTCATCAGCGACGCGGCCAGGGTTTCCATCGCCCCCTGTGCGAACACGATCTCATCATGCGCCGAAAGCGCGGCGAATTTGTTGCCATGCGATCGGAAGGGAAGTCCCGTGAGTTCCGCAATTTTCTTCGCCGCGCGTTCCGCGAATTCAGGGTGCGCGTTCAGGCCAGTCCCCACCGCAGTTCCGCCGATGGCCAAATCGTACAGCCCCTCCAGCGCCTGCTCCAGTCGCTTGATGTCGCGCTGGAGCAAACTTGCCCAGCCGCCGAATTCCTGTCCAAAGGTCAGTGGCACGGCATCCTGCAAGTGTGTGCGGCCGATCTTGACTACGTCATGAAATTCTTTTGCTTTCGCCGCGATCGCATCATGCACGCTCTTGATCGCTGGAATCAGCGCATTTTTCACCCGCTCGGCAGCCGCGATGTGCATCGCCGCCGGAAACGTATCGTTCGACGATTGCGACATGTTCACATCATCATTGGGATGAATAGGCTTCTTCGATCCCATCTCGCCCCCGGCAATTTCGATCGCGCGGTTCGAGATCACCTCATTCACGTTCATGTTCGTCTGGGTTCCGCTGCCCGTTTGCCAGATGCGGAGCGGAAACTGGTCATTCAACTTCCCGCCGATCACCTCGTCGGCGGCTTGCACGATCAGCTTTGCCTTGTCTGCGGGCAGCTTGCCCAGGTCCTGATTGACCAGGGCGCAGGCCTTCTTCAAGATGCCAAAGGCTCGAATCAATTCCGGAGGCATGGTATCGCGCCCAATATTGAAATGCAACAGCGACCTCTGAGTCTGCGCGCCCCAGTAGACATTCGCCGGGACTTCGATCTTTCCCATGCTGTCGGACTCGGTTCGCGTGCGAATAACCGGTTCGGCGATCTTGGGATCGGTAATAGCGGACATGATGAAATCTCCTGCTGCCAGAGCAGCAACTTCGGCGGGTGTAGAGAACTCAGCATTATACGGCGGAGTGGAAAGTTTGGCCCACGGCGCTAAGCCTGCTTGCAGGAATGTATCCAAGCGGATACACTATGGAGAACTTGAACACATTGCTTCGGTCATCGGTTTTCGATGTCTGGCTGTCCGGTCTCGCAGACCCAAAAGCAAAAGCCAGAATCCTGGCTCGCCTTCGTAGCGCGACATTTGGAAATTTCGGAGATTGCGACGCCGTCGGCGAAGGCGTTTCCGAGATGCGCATTCATGTGGGAGCGGGGTTTCGCATTTATTACACGCGAACCGGCTCGACGGTCTATTTTTTGCTGGCGGGCGGCACCAAGGCATCCCAAACGAAAGACATCGCCAAAGCGAAACAGATGGCTCGCGAACTTATAAGGGAGAAACTATGAAGAAAAAGAAAACAATTTACAAACCATTCGACGCGGCGGCGTATCTCGACAACGATGCGGTAGTTGCGGAATATCTTTCGGCGGCTGCCGAAGACCCGAACCCCGATGTATTCGTTGCAGCGCTCGGTGACGTGGCCAAAGCGCGAGGCATGGCGCAGATCGCCAAAGACGCGGGACTGGGCAGGGAAAGCCTCTACAAGACCCTGAGCGCAGGTGCACACCCACGCTTCGAAACTATCAATTCTGTCCTGCACGCTCTAGGCGTGAAGTTCGCCGTTGTTGCCGAGCGCAAACGTTAAAGCAACCCCGATTCTGAAGTTGCGCAAGACAAACCCTGTCCTCCAGCGCGTTCCTCGCATGCTAAAATCATCGGTTTCTAACCTCCTTCACCAGCGATGAGGTCGAGTCCCGAACCTGATGCCCTACGTTCTTACTGCCGAAGTCACCGCAACCTTGCCCAAGGCTAAGGTCCAGCCGCATCCAGAGATGCGAACCGACGTCCTGGTCATCGGAGCCGGACCCACTGGCCTTGCCTGCGCCATCGAGGCGCAAAAGCTTGGCCTGAAAGTGATCGTGGTCGACAAGGGATGCCTCGTGAATTCGCTCTTTCATTATCCAGCGGGCATGTTGTTTTTTACGACGCCCGAACTGCTCGAGATCGGCGAGATCCCTTTCACCACTGCCAACCAAAAGCCCACTCGCGAAGAAGCTCTCGAGTACTATCGCAAGGTCTCTGAACACTACGAACTCGATATCCGCCAGTACGAGTGGGTCAAGACGGTGATGGGAAAAGACGGAAACTTCAGTATCACTGCGACCGACCGTGCCGGCCGACCTCACGACTACAGCACGCGAAAAGTAATAGTCTCCACCGGATATTACGACCTGGCCAATCAACTTTGCCTGCCGGGTGAGGAGCTGCCTAAAGTCTCTCACTACTACGGCGAGCCGCACCCTTACTACGACAGTGATGTTCTCGTCATTGGCGGCAAGAACTCAGCCGCCATCGCCGCGCTCGATCTATGGCGTCACGGAGCTCGCGTAACGCTGGTCTATCGCGGCGCGCAACTGCACCGCCACGTAAAGTATTGGATCAAGCCCGACTTGGAGAATCGCATCAAGAACGGAGACATCGAAGCCTATTTCAACAGTTCCGTGCAGGAAATCGGAGTGGATCACGTCGTAATCGTCACTCCACGCGGCCCACTGCGCCTGAAGAACGACTTTGTACTGGCCCTGATTGGGTACCATCCTGATTACGATTTCCTGCGCAGCATGGGGATCGAGCTCTCGGCCGAGCAGTGCCGCCCCGTCTGCGATCCCGTGTCGCTCGAAAGCAATGTCCCTGGAATTTATGTGGCGGGCGTGATCGTAGCCGGCTCCAGCACCAACGAAATCTTCATCGAGAACGGCCGCTTTCACGGCAAACAAATCGCGGAAGACTTGAAACATAAGCTTCGGCCCGCTGCCTAGCGTTAGAGCCGTCCAGCTTCGTAGACACCTAAACAGGAAAAAACAAACCCCGGGATTTCTCCCGGGGTGTGGACGAGCAGACGAAGCAGAGTCCTTAGGATAAGAAACGCCGGCGAACTAGCCCGCCGAGACCGATCAGGCCGGTGCCAAGCAGGCCCAACGTGCCCGGCTCAGGAACCGGCGATGTTCCGGGGGTGCCCGACGCAAAACCAGTGTAAGGTCCGCAGTTTGAGCCTGAGGCGGTGCAGAAGTGAAGAGCAACGCCAGTAAATTGACTCGCGGTCAGCCCGGTACCGGTGAGCACGAATGTCACTGTGTTAGCGCTGACTACACCGTGTGGTTGTCCCTTCACGTTGGTGAAATCGAAGGCAAAGGTCCCGAACATGCTGATGTTCTGAGAAGTCTTGAGATGTTGGAAATCTAGCCCAGAATTCGCATCCGCGCTGAAGCCACTCACACCCGCGAGTGTCAGGCCTGAGGGTCCGTTGAACGCGAAGTCCCCGCCATTTAATTTTGCAGAGTACCCGGCGTTCATTGTGATGCTTACCGTGACCTGATTGAGGCCAGTGTCCGAAATGGTGACCGTACCGACGGAGCCCGCGATCCCCAGGTTGTTCGAGCTTAGGTTAAATGTGATCGAATTTGCCGACGCCATTGGCGCCATTGCCAGGGCGGCTGCTACAAATAATAGCGATGCTGCAATCTTTAGACTTTTCATTCTCACGTCGCGATGTTCTCCTCTTTGACCGAAAGCCAACTAACACTCTGAACATTGCACGGGATGTACCATTTCTCGATTACTTGCGTAACCCTAACTAGCGCTGTATCCCTTTGAAACAAAACGGTTGACTCACTCTAAGGTCGCTCAAATAATTCGACGCTACTGAATAGCTGAAAACTTCTGCACTTCTGTCCCCTTCCATTGGACAACACGCTTACTCGGGGTAGTTGTGCGACCCGCTTTGGCAGGGTGGCAAATCAATATTTCAGGGCTGGTATTGTAGCTTCATCGTACGCAGAGCCGTCTAATGGAACCGCAACCGGAGCGCAGTCTCCCCTCAATTTCGATCTCTTCTTACTTGCGCCTGCTGCGCGGCAATCGCAATTTCCGCCGCCTGTGGCTGGCGCAGATTGTCAGTGAGATTGGCGACTGGTTCTATACGCTCTCGATCTACACTTTGCTCCTGCAGTTGACCGGACACGCCAGCTCGGTCGCCTTGGCGCTTGTTCTCCAGGTCTTGCCCCAAACGTTCGTAGGTCCGGTGGCAGGAGTTGTGAACGATCGTATCCGGCGCAAATACGTCATGATCGCCGCGGACCTGGTCCGCTTTGGCATTGTTCTGGCCATGCTGCTTGTGCGATCACGCTCGACGGTCTGGCTTGTCTATCCCTTGTTGCTGGCCGAGACCATCATGGCCGCATTCTTCGAACCGGCACGCAGTTCTGTGATCCCCAACATCGCCGCGCAGGAAGAAGTGCTGATCGCGAACACGCTGTCGTCCGCAACGTGGTCGATGAATCTCTTGATAGGCGCGTCGGTCGGTGGAGTCGTTGCCGCTTTCTTCGGAAGAGACGCGGTTTTCGTTCTCAACGCCTTATCCTTTTTAGCTTCAGCGATTCTCATTGGAGGCATGCACTTCGCCGAGCCGCACGCCCAATCGGCAGCTCCGTTGCAGGCGCGCGACCTGGTCGACTTTTCCCCGGTGCTCGAAGGAATTCGCTACATCCGCAATCACCGCACGCTTCTGCCTACGGTCTTTGCGAAAGCGGGCGAGCTGATGATCGGACCGAGCTGGGTAATCTTCACCGTGCTCGGCGCCCATGAGTTCGCCGTGCATTGGCGCAATGTCGACCCCGGCCGCGGCGCGATGCTCGGCATGAGCATCCTGCTTGGTGGACGCGGCCTGGGAGCGCTGTTCGGCCCACTGCTATCCGCTCGCTGGGCCGGCCGCAGTGACCGCCGGTTGCAGCTGGGCATTCTCTTTGGCTACCTCACTATTGCGGTTGGATATGGAGCACTCGGCTTCAGCCGCACAGTCTGGATGGCTAGTGCGTGCGCCATGCTCGCGCATATGGGAGGATCGACCGTCTGGGTCTTCTCAACAACTCTGCTGCAGCTTCACACCGAAGACCGTTTCCGGGGCCGCGTATTCTCCGCCGACCTGGGTTTCTCCATGCTCACAATCGCTGCTGGCGCCTTCCTCTGTGGACGCCTGCTCGATGCCGGCGTCGCCGCCCGCTCCGTCGCAACGTGGACGGGCCTGGTGATGCTGATTCCGGCCGTACTCTGGGCTCTGGCAATACGAAGTACCCAACGACACGGGAAGGGCACGACTTCAGTCGTGCCGCTATGAGCCTGAAAGTTGCAGGCTTTAGCCCCTGGGGTCTTACTCCAGCAGCCGGTCAATCTTCGCAGCCATAACGAAATCGCTTTCCGTCAGTCCATCAATCTTGTGCGTCCACATCGTGATCTCAACTTTGCCCCACTTCAGCAAAATATCTGGATGATGCCCTTGCTCCTCGGCCAAGGCTCCCACGCGATTCACAAATTCAAGGGCCTGCTTGAAATCAGGAAACGTATACGCGCGGGTCAGGTGGTGCTGATCAACCACGCTCCACTTCGGAACGCTCTTGTGCAACGCTTCAAGTTCCTTCCCCTTGAGCGGAGGCACACCGCCGCGACAGGGAACGCATTGTTTGTCCGCCAATTGTTCTGTCATATCTTTCATCACTTAACTCCTCTTGCGGAATGTGGTCAAGTGTTCGTCGCTCCTGTCGCAAAAGCGATTTCGTGAAACCTGTCGCGTCCGCGAGGCATCTGTAATAACCCGCCGTCATAAGGACGTCTGATAATCGCCTCACGGAAAGAGAATGGCTGCCGCGCCTTCGCAACCGAATTCGACTCAGTCCAATCCCGTCCAGCCGGCGTCCAATCCCTGGCTGATCGCCGCCGCGGTCATGTTGGCGACGTTCATGGAAGTGCTCGACACCTCCATCGCTGCCGTCGCCTTGCCATACATTGCCGGCAGCCTCTCCGCCACGAATGACGAAGCCACCTGGGTGTTGACAAGTTATCTGGTGGCGAATGCGGTGATCCTGCCGGCCAGCGGATGGTTCGCTCTGCGCTTCGGCCGGAAGCGGTTTCTCATCATCTGCATTGTCATCTTCACCATCTCTTCATTCGCATGCGGTGCAGCCACCGGCCTCGGATTGATTCTCATTGCGCGCGCTGTTCAAGGCGCCGGCGGCGGCGCGCTGCAACCGCTCTCGCAGGCGATTCTGCTCGAAAGCTTTCCTCCGCAAAAGCGCGGAATGGCCATGGCCGTATTCGCTCTCGGAGTCGTCGTCGCTCCTGTCCTCGGTCCCACACTCGGCGGCTGGCTCACCGACACATATTCATGGCGCTGGGCGTTTTATATCAACATCCCGGTGGGCGTCTTCGCCATTTTCATGATCTCGCGTTACGTGCAAGATCCGCCTTACATCAAACAAGCCCACCCAGGAAAATTGGACACCATCGGTCTCGGCCTGCTCGGCGTATGGCTCGGCTGCCTGCAGATCATCCTCGACAAGGGCCAGGAAGATGACTGGTTCGGCGCCACCTGGATTCGCTGGGCCGCCGCCATTCTCGTAATCAGTTTCGTGGCGTTTATCGTCCGGGAACTTCGGCATAAACAGCCCTTGGTGGACCTCAAGATATTTCGTTACCGTAACTTTACCTTGGGATGCATCCTCATCGGGCTATTCGGCGCCGGAATCTATGGTCTGGTCACGCTGCTCCCGCTTTTTTATCAGGAACTGATGGGCTACACCGCCTTCGCCGCCGGGTGGGCCGTCAGCCCACGTGGCATCGGAGCGATCTGCGCCATGCCGATCATCGGCTACCTCACAGCCAAAATGGACAATCGCTGGCTCATCGCTTTCGGCTTCGCTCTATTCGGCGCGGCCAGCTTATGGTTCGGCGAGGTCAACCTTTCCATCGGACAGTGGTCGTTCTTGTGGGCCATCCTGATCAGTGGATTCGGCTCGGGATGCGTTTTCGTTCCGCTCTCCACCACCGCGATGGCATTCTTGAAGAATGAGGAAATCGGCAACGCCAGCGGACTATACAACCTGTTCCGCAACATCGGCGGCAGCATTGGAATCTCTGTGGTGAATACGATCGTCTCGCGCCACGAACAAGTACATCGCAACGAACTGGCGGGCTCGCTGAACGTTGCGCGCCCCAGCGTGCGCGGCGCGGTGGAAGGAATGCAGCAATATCTGAGCGTGCAAGGCGCTTCTGGAACTACAGCTGTGCAGCGCGCCTACGGATTGCTCAACCAGACTCTCAACAGCCAGGCGCGCCTCTGGTCCTACGTCGACGACTTCCGCTACATGGCACTCGCCTGCTTCGCCTGCGTGCCCATTGTTTTCACGCTGAAGAAAGCGGTCGCGAAGAAAGGGGCGGCGCCTGCCGCGCATTGAGCAAAAGCCATCAGCGGCTGCGATTGGCCTGAGCACGAAGGGTTGCGATCAGGCCTTTCATCCGTATCTCGCTTAGCGAGACCCTGATCTTCGGTCCTTTTGCAGCGGCAACCAGTTGTGCTGCAGCAGGCTAAGCCGTCGCTCTTTGTTGTTCCGTCGGATGTTCGTCATGGAACTTCTTCGCGACCACGTAGTGCAGCGTGTATACAAGCTAGTGCGATACTCCAATGAGGTCTTCAATCGAAATGACAACTTTAAAACGGAATATCCTCATCCGTGATCGGCCCCGAGCCAGCCGCGGCATGTTCCGGCTCCGGAGTGCGCTGGTCGAAGTTGTTGCCGCCTCCAGCGGACGCGCCTCGTGAGCTGTCCTTGAAGTCTCCGCCCCCGCCTTCTCCGCGGCCGCCGAGCAGAATCAGATCACTGGCCACGACCTCGGTCATATATTTTTTCTGGCCGCTGGTCTTGTCGTCCCACGAACGGGTTTGCAGGCGGCCTTCGATAAAAACCTTGCCGCCCTTCTTCAGATACTCGCCCGCAATCTCCGCCAGGCGCTGCCAGAGCACGACGTTATGCCACTCGGTGCGGTCCTGCCACTCGCCGGCTTTGTCCTTAAACCGTTCATTGGTGGCAATGGTCAGCTTGGCAACGGGCGTGCCCTGCGGCGTGTACTTGACCTCTGGGTCCTTCCCAAGATTGCCGATCAGTTGAACCCGGTTCAGACTTTTTCCAGCCATGGCATGCTCCTTTGCAGGGGTTCACTATAGCAGAATGGAAGGCACGAATAATTGGGCAGCTTCAAAAGAAACGGCGCCTCGTGCCATTACGGGATCAACTCACTCTTGCCCAAAACATAGCGGAAGTAGATTTACTCGAAACCTCTGACCACTGCCCACTGGACACTGACCACTTGCGTGCAACTCCCACTTGCCGCAGCTGAGTTATAATCCCGCCATGCCTCCTGCACCTGGCGCCACCAAAGCCGTCGGCATGGTTCCCGACGAGATGAAGGCCGAACCGAAGTCCAAAGGACTCAGCACGCCGCGCAAGAAGAAACCCAAAGAGCTGGCGGTGATTACCGAGTGCTGCACCGGATGCGCCGGCTCGCCGGCGTGCGTGGAATATTGTCCGGTGGAAGACTGCATGTTCTGGGTGCCGGACGAAGACAGCACTCCGTTCGGGCGCATCGCAATCGATCCTATTCTCTGCATCGGCTGCAAGAAATGCCTCAGCAAAGGCCCCGACGGCTGCTTCCTCGATGGCTGTCCGTGGGACGCGATAGCGATGGTGGACATCGCTGAAGTGGAAAAAGAAGTCGGCCCGATGGCGATCTGAAAAAAGGTTCTGGTGGAAGAGCGGCGCTTCAGCGCCGCGTAAAGCCCACAATCAGTGTGGGCTTCAGTCCCTGAGTGCCTGCTTACTTCTCTGACTCGCCTTTTTCGGCGGCCGTTCCCCAGAATGTTCCGGACTTTCCCCCGGCTCCGGGAAATCGCTATCGGCGCCTTTAATCCGTGGATCCTGGTCGCGGTGCCCCAGTTGTTCGGAGAGGCCAAGGTTCCCGTCGTGCTGATGCTCTTCAGCTTCAGTCGCACCCTTGGCGCGGTCGGGATCGTTATCGGAAATCTTCGTCATCATCTGCCTCAGTGGTGAAAGCTAAATTATTCGCCGGAACGACTTGAAACTCCCAGCTTGCGCAGCCGCTCCCGTGCCTGCAGCGCTTCGTTCGAACGCGGATAGCGCTGGATTACGCGCCGCAGCTCCACGACTCCGTCTTCCTGCTTGCCAAGTTCGATCAGCGAAAACCCCTTCTTCAACTCCGCCGACGCCGCTTTGTTTCCGCTGGGAAAGTTTTGCATAACCTGATCATAGCTTTGCGCCGCTTGCTGATAGTTTCCCTGCCGGAACTGAATTTCCCCAAGATAGAAATAGCAATTCCCTGCGAGATCAGTATTCGGATAGAACTTTACGTAATCGGAGAATTCCTGCGTGGCGAGATCATTCTTGTCGCCGTTGTAATCGCGCAGAGCATTGTTGTAAAGCACATCGGGCGGCGGAGCCGAAGCCATGGCCTGCTGCGCTGCTTGATTCTGCGCTTGCACCGCAGCCTGGCTTTGCTGTGACGACTGCATGTCCTCGAGCTGCTTGCTGACCTTCGCCAGCCGGGACTTCAATTCGTCGAGCGTATCGTTCAACGACTGCAGCTGTCCTGAGAGCTGCTCCACGTGTCCCGACGAATCACCCTGCTGCTTTTGCAGCGAGTTTTGCAAAGCAGTGAGCGAGGCGGAAACTTTGTTTACCGAATCAGTGTCCCGCTCAACCAGGTTCTTCATTACGCCCATGCGCTCGTCGAAGCTCCGCTGCATGGCGGTCATCTGCTCCTGCAATTGCTGCACCTGAGTTTGTAGCTGAATCATTTCTTTGCTGACGCCCCAGGCCGGCGTTACGGCCAGCCAAAGCGCGCCGAGCACCGCAAAATGTGTGGACAATCGTCGATATGTCATCTGCTGATTTGCCATAAGCTGATATGCCCTAAGCGAGAGATTTCCTGAATCTATTTTAGACGGATTAAGACCGTTGTGGGTTGCGAAGATTAACGATCGAGAATGCAAGAAAGGTCAGGGGCGGATCTCTCCGCCCCTGGCAAGCACTACCAACTACTTCTGATAAACGAAGTGGCCCCGCCGATTTTGTTGCCAGCAACTTTCATTGGACTCCATGCAGAAAGGCTTTTCCTTGCCGTAGCTGATGGTCTTGATGCGGTTGGCTCCCACTCCGGCCGAAACCAGAGCGTTCTTCACCGATGACGCACGCTGGTCTCCAAGGGCCAGATTGTATTCCGTGGATCCGCGCTCGTCGCAGTGCCCCTCAATCGTGAAGCTCACATTCGAGTGCTGGCCGAGAAACTGCGCGTCGGTCTGCACGGAAACCTGCTGCGAGCTGCTGATATCGGACTTGTCATAATCGAAGTAGACGTCTTTGACCGTCTGCCCGAACAAGTCCTCTTCCGAGGGCGAAGGAGTCGTAGTCTGAGCGACAGGAGCTGACGATACCGTCACGCGTGTGGTGGCTTCCTGAGTCCCGCCAGATCCTTTCGCCACCAGATGATAAGTGGTTGAGTCGCTGGGAGTGACTTGCTGCGACCCACTGGCTTGCACAGCTCCAATGCCGTCGATCGAGATATCGGTAGCTCCAGAGGTCTGCCAGCTCAAGGTGGACGATTGGCCTTTTTCAACCGTGTCAGGGCTCGCCGAAATGGAGGCGGTTGGCGCTGGCGGCGGTGGGGGCGGTGGTGGAGGCGGCGGAGCTGCTTTCTTTTTGCAAGCGCCCAGCATCATAATCGCGCACAGTGCAAATACGGTGGCGAGAGTCTTCACAGTTTGCTGCATTCCATTCTTGTTCAAGTTGATCCTCTTCACGTTTAATCCTCCCGCGAACCCGACAACGAACATCGAGTTCCGACGAAGTGTTTTGATTTCCAACGATTTATTTCCAACTCCAGTTCGGTTGCGAGTTGCGTCCCGTAAAAGTCAGTTGATGGAGCTTGGTCCCGTCGGCCAGCATCATCCAGATCTCTTCCTTGCCGGAGCGGGCCGATTGAAAAACAATATGGCGCCCGTCGGGAGACCACGACGGAAAATCGTTGCGCCCGCCATCGTGAGTCAGCTGAACCCACTGCTTGCTGGCAATATCCATCAGATAAATATCAGACGAGCCCGGCTCGCCCGGCCCATACTTGCGAATCCATGCCAGAGTAAGGAACTGCCCGTTCGGCGACCAGTTAGGCGAAACAGCGTAGCCTTGATCCGTCATGCGCTGCTGGTTCGTGCCGTCGGCCTCCATGGTATAGACCTGGGGTAGCCCAGTGCTGCCGCTCACGAATGCAATCTGGGCGCCAGTCTTTCGATTCCAAACTGGGGAAACATCCGGGCCTTTAGCATTCGTCATGCGATGAAGGTTGCCGCCGCTGGCATCGCACTCATAGATTTGAGAATTACCACCGCGCGAAGACGAGAGAGCCAGCTTCGTTCCATCGGGCGACCACGCCGGCGCTAGATTCGTTCCCCCAAAGCGCGGGAAACTCACCACGCGATTCAATTCCATCGAGTACATCAATATGTCCCAGCCGGATTTCGTCAGGGAGCTGAAGGCCAGCCGGGATCCGTCCGGCGAAATGCGCGGCGACAGGGAGATAGAACCAAGGTGAGTAAGTTGCCGCTGGTTCGATCCGTCGTAATCCATCACCCAGATTTCTTTACGCCCCGAGCGGTCGCTCACAAAATAAATTTTGCTCTCAGCGATGCCGGGAATCCCTCCGCCTAAACGGAAAATAATTTCGTCGGCAAACTTATGAGCGATAACGCGAGCCGCCTCATCCGTCGCAACGTCAGCATACTGTTTACCCAGAACCTGCGGCGAAGCAGTATTCTTCACGTCGTACAGCCATCCTTGGACTGTAACTTTACCCCCGGCAACGCCCAAATTTCCAAAAGCCAGCATCGCTGCGTTGGGCGGAGGCGCATTCCACGCCGGAAATGTGATCTCGGTCGGCTGGCTCGGCACCTGCAAGGGATAAAAACTCTTGGAGACGAGTTCAACCACGCCAGAATTGTCCAGATCGTTCCAGAAAGTATCGTTGAAAGTCTTAAGCAGCGCGGCGTTCTGCGGATCGGTGCCCGAAGCCTTGAAGTCCGGAACGGCGAGCCGCACTTTTTCCACGCCCAGTCCGGAACCGGTGCGAACCCAATCCTGGGCAAAGCCAGTTGAACTCAATAGCGATGAAAACAGAATCAGAAAAGACAACGCGCTCAGAACCCGCGCGCCTTTTAAGGAAGAGTTCGAAAATGCATTACGTCGATGGGCCATCCGGTTGGAGCCGTTACGCAAAAGCGTGTGAAAAGATACCGTATGCGGCAGTATCGTAGACCGATATGTCCTCATTAGCAAGTCACGGTTGATCATAGTCTGAATATGGAACCAAAAGAATAATCAGATAGATGCTCTGGCATTTTTCCGGCTGCTGAATTCGCGCATGCTGCAACCAAATGGAAAAGGTGAACCGCAAAGCGCAATTTTATTTTTTGCTGTAATCGAACCAATATTCCACTGAGATCTTGCTGCCGCTATAGTCCTGCGGCAAAGGCCCAAATGTGTCGATGCGCTGTAACGCGCGCGTTGCCGAAACGTCCAGCGAAGGCACGCCGCTGGATTGCTCAACCCGCACGTTAAAAGGATGCCCGTCGCGTGCCACATCAAACGTGATGTAAACGCGTTGTGCGCTGGTGATGCGCGGATCAACCTCATACTTCAACCAATTCTCTGATACTTTTCGCTGCACGATCTGGACGTAGTAGGCATACTTCGTGCCAAAATCGCCACCGCTTCCCGTCACCCCAAATCCGCCCTTAGCTCCGCCAGCCGCGAAGCTGCCATAAGGCCCGCTGACCGGTCCGCCTTCACCGAATGCCACCTGGTTGGTTTCCTGCTCAGGTTCTGCCTTGGGTTTTTCTTTGGTCGGAGTCGGAACTTTCTTTGGCTTAACTTTAGTATCTTTGCCGGGAATCGCGATGGCGTCCGGCTCTTTTTCCTCAATCTTTGGTTGAGACTTGGTAACGCCCTTCGATTCGTTCGCCAGGACGTTCTCCGTTTTTGCGGACGTTGCAGGCAAAGGCACGGAGCTTACCAGCGAAACGCCGATTGCCGACCCCCCGCCACCGGCACCCCAGTTGTCGCCACGGGCTCCGGTGAACACGACCGAATAAAGCAAAATGAAGGCTGTAACCGTGCAGTGGAATCCCGCAGACCAAGCCAGCGCTCGTGCCCAATTATCGTGCTCGAAAAATATCTCAGCGTTTTGTGCCATTTTGATCCAAAGGCTGAGTCACAATGCTCACATTGGTAATTCCCGACTGCTTCACCGCGTCCATGACCGTGGCGAAGGCGCCAAAAGGAACGTTCTCATCGGCGCGGACAAAAATAAACTGGTTGCGCGGATCGCGCACCCTTTGGCGAATACTGGCGGCGATCTGATTGATGTTAATGGCGTCGCCTCCCAGAAATACTCGCTGATCTTTATTGATCGTAATAACAATCCGTTCTTCCGTTATTTCTTTGACAGTGCGGGTCTTGGGAACACTGACCTCTATTCCGGACTGCAAAACGGGAGCTGTCACCATAAAGATGATAAGTAACACGAGCACGACGTCGACCAGCGGTGTGATGTTGATATCGGCGAGGGCGGTTTGAGTGCGGCCGTTGGAAGAAGTGAAGGCCATTAGCGCCTCACTTCGGCGGCTTGCGGCTGCATGCTTTCAACGGCATTCAGGACTTCCAGGGCGAAATCGTCACCACGGGCGGCAAACACGCGAATAGAGTTGCCGATAAGATTGTAGGCAATAACTGCGGGAATGGCGGCCGCCAGTCCCGCCGCAGTCGTGATGAGCGCCTCGGAAATTCCGGGAGCAACCGCTCGCAGCGTTGCTCCGCCAGCGGTCCCCAATCCATGAAACGCATCGATAATTCCCCACACCGTACCGAACAATCCGATGAACGGCGTCACCGCCGCCGTAATGGCGAGCCACGGAACGTTGCGTTCGAGCCGCGTAATCTCTTCTGACGCGCCAATCTGCATGCCGCGCTGCACCGCGGTTAAGCTGCGAAGCGAGGCGGCGGGCGTCGAAAGTTGCCGCTTGTATTCTGAAAAGCCCCCTTCGAATACTCCTACCAAAGGGCTCGGACGGAATTGATCTGCGACCGTGGCGATATCCTGCAGGCGCTGGGCCTTGCGGAAAGCCCGCAGAAAGCGGCCACTCTGCATGCGCGCCCGGCGCAGCAGGCTCCACTTCGTGAGAATAATGGCCCAGGAAATAAGGCTGAAGGCCAGCAGCGTGATCAGCACGAACTTGGCAACCGGGCCGGTGCTGGCTACAAGATCGAATATTTCACTGCCGACAAACAGTGCACACGAGGAGAAAAGTTGCATCAGTTTAGGGATTTCCTTTTTTTTGGATTATAGATGATGAGAGCCGAAGGTTTCCGGGACGTATCCGAAACATAACCTGGAAAACTCCTGATGTCCCTTGAATCATTCCCGGTTCTCCCCTCCCAAAAGTTATTTGTCCGCTATACCTCGCACAGCCGGGTGGCATCCAAAAGCTGCGGGATTAGTCCTGAGACCCGCCGGAGGATGAACTTATGGCGCAGTGTGGAATGCTACGAGACTATCGTTTCACCAATGCAGCAGAAGATATACGCGGCTCCAAGGTGTACGGATTGAACGACGAGAAACTGGGCAAGATCGACGACGTCATTTTCGACCACGCCAGCGGATCGATCCGCTATGTGGTTGTCGATACCGGTGGCTGGCTGTCATCCAGGAAATTCATTGTTCCAGCCGAGCGCCTTCGCTGCTCTGCCGAGCACACAGACGATTTTTCCGTCGATCTTAACAAAGAACAAATTGAACGCCTGCCACCCTACAACGAAACAGATCTGGAATCCGATCAGCAGTGGTCTGATTATGAAGGCAAATACCGCTCTAAATGGGAAACTGGCCCAGTGATGCACCGTGCCGAGACCGACCGCAACATTACTCCGACCACGCAGCAGATGCAGGGAAATTCGTCTTCTGCTCGTGCTGCAGGTTCGACCGCCGGTAGCCAAGACACAGGAGCATTTACTCAGGGTGGATTTGCTGCCAGCACCGATTCGGTTGAAATCAGCCAGAGCGCAAATGGAATCGGCCCACGTTGGGATACGTTCCAGAACCGCCTGCGCGAGCGCCGCAAAGAAGTCATCAACACCGGCTCGGCGCAATCAGGTGCTGACACGTACCGCAAAGCGGGGTAGAAGATTGGAGGCTGGCCCTGTAAGCGGTTTGGAAGGGTAATTCCGGCGCAACTCCGCCGAGGATTTTATCTGCGAAGCGGCGTCGGAAATGCAGGCCAAGCCTCGCCCTGAGCCTGTCGAAGGGGCGCAAGCCGTGGGATAGAGAGTGGGGCCGCGGCAGCCCCGGTGGGCGAAAGAGTTCTTCTCGCAACTTGGTTATGTCTCGCAAAGCCACGGCTTCAGCCGTGGCTTTTTTCCCACGCGACATAGAAAACCACTCTGCAACGAAACAAATTGCGCCTCTCCCCTTTCATGCTATGCTGCGCAAAACCTCCAAACATCTCGTTCTTGGGACGGCCTGTGCTGGTTGAGCTGCGATTAGAAAATTACGCGGTGATCGATAACGCCGCGGTCGAGTTCGCCTCCGGGTTGAACCTTCTCACCGGTGAAACCGGCGCTGGAAAATCCATTCTCATCGACGCTCTGGCTCTGCTCCTGGGCGACAAAGCCTCGAGTGAAGTGATTCGCAACGGCGCAGACCGGGCCGTAGTGTCAGCTGTTTTCGAATGTGAGGGAGATGCCCAGGAGGCGATTGAGAAAGTACTCGAGAAAAACGGCCTCGACGAATCCGAAGACGGCTCTCTAATCGTCCGCCGCGAAATTGCGGCTGGAGGCAAGGGCCGCGCATTCGTAAACAACCAACCCGCGACCGTGGCGGTTCTTCGGCAACTCGCCCCGCACCTGGCGACGATCCACGCGCAAAATGAATCGATCTTATCTTTCGACGCCCCATCTCGCCTCGCGCTGCTCGACGGATTTGCCGAAAGCCAAATCGAGCCCGTCACCTCCGCCTACGAAACTTGGAAGGGAATCAGCACCCGCATTGAAGACCTGGAGCGGGGCGAGCAGGATCGTCTCCGCCTCGTCGATCTCTGGATGTTTCAGAGAAAAGAAATTGAAGATGCCAAAGTCCAGTCGGGCGAAGACGCGCAGTTAGAAACGGAAAAGCGAGTCCTCGCCAACGCCGAGAAAATTTACAACGCCGCCATGCACGCCTTCGATCTTCTCTACGAAGGCGATGCCTCCACCTCTTCATCGCTGCGCTCCGCGCAAAAACAAATCGAAGAACTGGCTCGCTACGAGCCGAAGTTTCAGGAGGCTCTCGCCGCCCTCGAAACGGCGCGCATCAGCGTGGAGGATGTAGGAGCCACCGTACGCGACTACGCCGGCGGCATTCATGCCTCTCCCGAACACCTGGCGGAAGTCGAAGACCGTCTTGCAGCGCTTGACCGCCTGAAGCGCAAGTATGGTCCCACCCTCGAGGACGTGATCGCCTTCGGCGCAGACGTAGCCCTCAAGCTTTCCGAGATCGAAAACAAAGACGAAATCCTGCGCGCCCTCCGATCCGACTTGGCCAAAGCCTCTGAAGAATACTTGCGTGCATCTCGGTCGCTTTCAAAAAAGCGCCAGGACGCAGCCCGCAAGCTCGAAAAGTTAGTGGAATCGCAAATCAATGATCTCGCTATGAAGTCCACATTCCGCATCGAGATCACCACATCCGACGCGGAAGGGAACTGGTCGGCAACCGGAATCGATCAGGTGCTCTACATGATTTCCACAAATCCCGGCGAGCCCATGCGCCAGCTCGAACACATCGCTTCCGGCGGCGAGTTATCTCGCGTAATGCTGGCCCTGAAAGTGAGCGTGGAAGCAGGAAGGCAGAGTATGACGAGCCAGAGTACTGGAAGGCAAAGTGCCGCAGGGCAAATCGCTGCAGGGCAAATCGCTGCAGCGGAACAACGTGGAAGAGCGGCCCTTCAGGGCCGCGTCAGCGGCTCAAACTCGTCCAGGGCTTTAGCCCCTGTGAAGCAGCGCACGATGGTCTTCGACGAAATCGACACCGGCATCGGCGGCCGCGCCGCCGAATCCGTCGGCAAAAAGCTGAAGTCTCTCGCCCGATCCAACCAGGTCCTCTGCGTGACCCACCTCCCGCAAATCGCCACTTTTGCTGATCATCATTACGTGATCGAAAAAAAGGAGCGTAACGGACGCACCCGAACCGGCATTCGCCCCGTCGTCGCGGAAGAGCGCACTGAGGAAGTAGCCCGCATGCTTAGCGGCGCTAAACTGACGGATACCTCCCGCAAGCACGCCGAGCAAATGATCAAAGCAAACGCGTAACGCATTGCCGTGCCGCGCCAACTTCCATCCCGCCTCGCCTATTTTGCTCCCGGTCCAATCATCCCGCCAATTCTTCCAACTCCAAAAAATCAATTTAGCCGCTCGTACGCCGTCTTGACAACGCCGAGGTCGGTTAGCTAAGCTATCTTAGCTAACCAGTGAAGCCACGTGGAAACAATTACCATTCACAAAGCTAAGACCCAGCTCTCCCGGCTGATCGAAAAGGCCTGCCGGGGCGAGGAGATCATCATTGCCCGAGGAAAGCAGCCGGTAGTGAAGCTGGTAGCTCTGCCGCTAGCCCAAAAGAAGAAGCGGACGCCTGGAGCATGGAAGGGAAAGATCTCGTATACTGCCGACGCTTTCGATCCCCTGACGGATCAAGAATTGAAAGACTTGGGTTTTGAATAAAGCTGCCCTGCTGCAAGCTCACGATTAACGGTTCCAAGCTGGTTCGAACTGCGTGCAGATTCTTCTCGACACACACGTTTTGGTTTGGTGGATGGAAGATGCGAGCCGACTATCGAGACATGCGGTCGCTATCCTCGAGAATCCCGACAACGGCATTCTGGTCTCGGCTGTAGTGGGCTGGGAGATTTCAATAAAAGTCGGTATCGGCAAGATGAAGCCGCGATCGCTCATTCAGAGACTAGACCGTGTCTTGGAGCAACAATCATTCTCGGAATTGCCAATTACGCTGGATACCGCAGTCCGATCTGGCTTGCTTCCTCTTCACCATCGCGACCCCTTCGACCGCTTACTGGTAGCCCAGGCTCAATCGCTGAGTGTATCCATCCTAAGTGCCGACGCCGTTTTTGATCGATATGGTGTGAAGCGCTTATGGTAGGGTAATCGATTGCTCCCATTCACTGCACCGAATCCCCTTTCACTGCTAATCCCCGCCGTTTCTGTGCCTTACGTTGACCGCAACGACACTTTCCGCTACTTTATAAGCATCCGCACAATGGGCGTCGTGTACCCTAATAGCATAGGTTTTAAGCCCCAGTCACGAAGGCCTGGGAATCGGAGATCAGGAGTTTGATGGTGCCAAATAGCCAGGGAAAGACTCTGCTGTTGCTCAAGCCACGCGGCTTTTGCGCCGGCGTAGTGCGAGCCATTGACGTTGTCCGCATCGCACTCGAGGCCTTCGGCCCGCCGATTTACGTCCGCAAAGAGATCGTCCATAACAGCTTCGTGGTAGACGAACTCCGCGGCAAGGGCGCGATCTTTGTCGACAGCGAAGACGAAGTCCCGAACGGCGAGCGCGTCATCTACAGCGCCCACGGAGTTTCGCCTGAAGTGCGCGAGCACAGCGCCCGGCGCGGCCTGCGCGTAATTGATGCGACGTGTCCTCTTGTCACTAAAGTCCACGTCGAAGCCGTCAAGTTCGCCAAAGAAGGCTATTCCCTGATTCTTATCGGCCACCACGATCACGATGAAGTTGTTGGAACTCTCGGCGAAGCTCCGCTGGTCACGCAGGTTGTAGGAAATCCTGAGCAAGTGAAATCCCTGACCGTCCCCGATCCCAACCGCGTGGCCTATCTCACCCAAACCACCCTTAGCCTCGACGAAACCAAAGACATCATCGCCGCCCTGAAGCAGAAGTTTCCCAACATCAAAGGCCCAGCCGCGCAGGATATTTGCTATGCCACGGAAAACCGCCAAGTCGCGGTAAAACAAGTTGCGTCGGACGCCGACTTGCTACTGGTGGTCGGTTCGGAAAACAGTTCAAATTCTAATCGTCTGGTGGAAGTCGCCCGAAACCTTGGCACCAACTCGCATCTGATCGACAGTTACAAAGACATTGAATCCGATTGGTTGGTGAATGTGAAGACGATTGCGCTGACCGCTGGCGCTTCCGCGCCAGAATGCCTGGTTGAGGAGACCATGAAGTTTCTAGCGACCAAAGGCTTCGACAACGTGCAGGAACTCGAAGTGATGCCGGAAAACGTCCGCTTCGGGCTGCCGCCGGAGATTGTCGAAGCTATCGCCGCCGCTCCGGCAGGTGTCACCGCGGACTAACGGAGCCGCACACTGATGGACATCAACTCCCCTGACACAAACTTAACCTCCATTCCACAACTTCGTTTTGGCAAAATTGACGGCCTGTTCAGCCGTGTCTCAGCCGCTATCAGCGCCGCCCGCCGGCTGCTTTTCTCGGCGCAGCATGAGCAAGGCTATTGGTGCGGAGAACTCGAAGCCGATACCACGCTTGAGTCGGATTACATTCTGCTTCACACTCTGCTGGGGACAGGCGATCCCGAGCGCTTTCAGAAAGCCGCGAATTGGATAGTTCAACATCAGAATGAAGATGGCGGATGGAGCATCTATGCTGCGGGCCCTTCAAACATAAGTGCCTCGGTGAAAGCATATTTCGGTCTCAAGCTCGCCGGATATGACGCCGACCACCCCGTATTGCAACGCGCCCGCAAAAAAATTCTGGAACTCGGCGGCGTCACCGAGGTCAATACCTTCACCAAGATCTACCTGTGCTTCTTCGGACAGTATGACTACGATGCGGTCCCGGCAATTCCTCCGGAGATCGTTCTGTTTCCCAACTGGTTCTGGTTCAATATCTACGAGATCTCGTCGTGGTCACGCGCCATCCTAGTGCCGCTGTCGATCTGCTATGCCAAGAAGCCATTCAAAAAAATTACGCGGGAGATGGGCGTCGAAGAGTTATTTGTCGGTGGCATGCAGAAGTCGCGCATGCATCTGCGGTGGTCGAAAAATCTGGTTTCGTGGCGCAACTTCTTTCTCGTTCTCGACCGCATGACTCACTGGTTCGAGCGCGTCCACATTCGTCCGCTTCGCTCGATCGCGCTAAAGAGCGCCGAGAAGTGGATGCTTGAGCGCTTCGAAATGAGCGATGGCCTCGGTGCTATCTACCCCTCCATGATGAACGCCATCATCGCCTTGCGCTGCCAGGGCTATTCCCTTGACGATCCCCAGGTGATCCGTGCGCTGGATGAATTTGAAAAGCTTGGCATCGAAGAAGGCGACACATTCCGCATGCAGCCCTGCATGTCTCCGGTTTGGGATACGGCCTATGCGATGTTCGCTCTGGGCGAGACTGGGGTTCCCGCAAATGATCCGCGAATGGTGAAGTGCGCCGACTGGATCCTGCAAAAGCAAGTTCGCAATCCTGGCGACTGGCAAGTCAAGAACAAAGCTGGCAAAGCGGGCGGCTGGTATTTCGAATTCAATAACGAGTTCTATCCCGACGTGGATGACAGCGCCATGGTTTGCCTGGCCCTCAGCCGCGTCGAGCATCCCAATGGTCGTTACCAGCGCGAGTCGGTGCAGCGTGCGATTGATTGGATTCTATCCATGCAGTGCAAGAATGGCGGCTGGGCGTCGTTCGACAAAGACAACGACAAGATGGTTTTCCAGCATATCCCGTTCGCCGATCACAACGCCATGCTCGACCCTGCGACGGTCGACATCACTGGCCGCATCCTTGAAATGATGGCAACCTATGGCTACGACAAGAATCATCCTGCGGTGAAGCGCGGCATTCAATTCATTCGCAACGAACAAGAGCCCGACGGAAGCTGGTTCGGCCGCTGGGGCGTGAACTACATCTACGGCACGGCGCTGGTGCTGCGCGGTCTCGAAGCCATCGGAATGGACAACCACGAGCCCTGTATCCAACAGGGAGCCGAATGGTTGCGCATGGTACAAAATCCGGACGGAGGATGGGGTGAGACTGTTGGCTCCTACGATGATCCGGCTTTGCGCGGCGTTGGAGAGAGCACGCCTTCGCAGACCGCATGGGCGATTCTCGGACTGCTCGCCGTCGGTGACACCCGCAGCGACTCCGTGGCCCGCGGCATCGCTTATCTCCTTCGCACGCAAAAAGAAGATGGTTCCTGGGATGAACCATATTTCACCGGCACAGGCTTCCCGCGAGTGTTCTATTTGAAATATCATCTCTATCGCCAATACTTCCCGCTGCTGGCCCTAACGACTTACGCCAAGGTGATGGAGAAAGCTGAAAACTAGTTCTCAGTCCTCAGTTGCCAGTTCTCAGCTTAATACCCTGAATCTAGGGTTCTGACTGAGAACTGAGAACTGAGAACCGAGAACTATTTTGAAAACTTTTGTTACAGGCGCAACCGGATTCCTAGGCTCCCATGTAGCTCGCGTTCTGGCGGAGCAGGGAGCAGACTTGCGCCTGCTCGTCCGTCCCACCAGCAGTCTTAGAAATCTGGAAGGCCTGAAAGCCGAAACGGCTACCGGCGATCTGCGCGACTCCGCATCCCTGGAAAAGGCAATGGCGGGCTGTGAGGTGGTGTTTCACGTCGCTGCCGATTACCGGCTTTGGGTGCGCGATCCAGCCGATATGTATCGCTCCAACGTGGAGGGCACGCGTGCGATTCTGGAAGCTTCGCGCAAGAACGGTATCCGCTGCGTGGTATACACCTCGAGCGTCGCGACAATCGGTTTCACCGGAAATGGTCATCCCGCCGACGAGGATTCCCCGGTTTCTCTCGCCGACATGATCGGTCACTACAAGCGCTCGAAATTCATGGCCGAGCAGATTGCCATGGAAACCGGTCGTGGCGGGATGCGCGTAGTTACGGTTAATCCGACTACTCCGGTGGGCGACCAGGACATCAAGCCGACTCCCACAGGGCGCATCATTGTCGATTTTCTAAAGCGCAAGTTTCCCGCGTATGTAGAAACTGGCCTCAACCTGGTGGATGTTCGCGAATGCGCCCGCGCACACATCGCAGCAATGGAAAAAGGTAAGAGCGGCGAGCGCTACATTCTCGGCGGCGAAAACCTTACACTCAAACAGATTTTGGACAAACTTGGCGCAATCTCCGGCCTGCCTTCGCCCACGTTGAAGCTTCCATATCTTGTTGCCTATGTCGCTGGAGCCGTGGATGAGATGTACTCCGGCCGACTGCTTGGCCGCGAACCGCGCGCCACCGTGGAAGCGGTTCGCATGGGAAAGAAAAAAATGTGGGCGAGTTCCGACAAAGCCGAGCGCGAACTGGGATGGAAGAAAATCCCGATCGATGACGCGCTGCGCCGCGCCGTTCAGTGGTTCCGTTCCAACGGCTATGCGAGCAGGCTGTGAGCCGGGGCCCGCAGTGAGTTGTCTTGAAACGGCACTTCAGCCGCGCCTTATGCCGGTTAAATAATCCGCGGCTTTAGCCGCCGAGAGGATCCGCACACAGCCGCAATGAGTTTTGCCACACCCCACAAACTCGCCATCGTCGTGGCGCTCGAGCGGGAAGTCAGGGGCCTGATCGATAAAGCCAGGCGGGTTGAACGAGAGTATGGAGATCGCAAATTCACTTTCTTCGAGCACGATGAGACAGTCATCGTTTGCGGAGGAATTGGTATCGAAGGCGCGCGCCGCGCCGCCGAAGCGGTCATCGCTTTATATCATCCTGCGATAGTGCAGTCGGCGGGCTTTGCTGGTGCGTTAGACGCGGACTTGCACATTGGCGACATCTTTTCTCCCGCTGTAGTAGTTGATGCGCGGGATGGTAGTCGCGTCGCGGTCGAAGGTGGCAACGGTGTGCTGATAACTTTCATGACGGTCGCGGATGCAAATCAAAAAATGAACCTCGCCCACTCCTACGGCGCACAAGCCGTGGATATGGAAGCAGCCGCAGTCGCCGCCGCTGCGCGCGCGCACGGCATCCAGTTTGCCGCAACAAAAGTAATCTCCGACGAATTGGATTTCGAGATGCCCGAGACCGCCCGCTTCATCGATTCTCAAGGGCAGTTCAGAACGACGGCCTTTGCTGTGTTCGCGGCATTCCGGCCCTGGCTCTGGCCTCGGGTATCCATCTTGGCCCGCAATAGCAATAAGGCAGCCAGAGCGCTCGCGGAGCATCTGCAGGCTTTACGCCCGCATCTGACGGATGTAATTGAAGCAAAAACCAGTTAGGTTTCATCAAAGGCTCGAATGGGTATTGCTGGACAAATCGCAGTCGAAGATCACAGGCAATCGATTCCTGCCACCATGCTGGCCGCGGTTTATCGCGGAGTCAATGACGTTCGCATGGAAACAGTTCCGGTTCCCGCAATCGGTCCCGCAGAGATCCTTGTCCGCGTACATACCTGTGGCGTCTGCGGCACCGACCTCAAAAAAATCGCATCTGGCTCTCATTCCGCGCCCCGCATTTTCGGTCATGAAACTTCGGGCGTGGTCGCGGCCGTAGGGGCCAATGTCAGAAAGTTCGAACCCGGTGACCGGGTGATGGTGTTTCACCACATCCCTTGCCGCGAGTGCTATTACTGCCGTCACAAGACATTTGCGCAGTGCCCCGTTTATAAGAAGGTAGGATGCACCGCGGGTTACGAACCCTCCGGCGGAGGATTCGCCGAATATGTTCGGGTCATGGATTGGATCGTCGAGCAGGGAACGGTCAAAATCCCGGATGGCGTCTCGTTCGAGCAGGCGTGTTTTGTCGAACCCGTGAATACGTGCATGAAAGGGATCGAAGCGTTGCGCTTGCAGCCCGGAGAGACCGTGCTGGCGATCGGACAGGGGCCCATCGGCATCATATTAAGCGTCCTGGCGCGGAAGGCGGGGGCCACGGTTATTACTTCCGATTTATATCCAGAGAGGCTTAGAATAGCTAAAAGCCTTGGATTTGAGCATGCAATCGATGCGTCCCAGCAGGACGTGGTGGGCTATGTGCGGAAGCAGACCGAAGGGCGGGGTAGCGACGCTGTAATCTTGGCTGTAGGCAGTAACGCCCTGATTCGCCCCGCAATGGATGCGGCGCGTCCCGGAGGGCGGGTATTGTTATTCGCGCAAACCCAGCGCGGCGAAGTGGTTGTCGATCCTGCCGCGATTTGCGTGGATGAAAAGTCGCTGGTGGGTTCTTACAGCGCCTCGGTGGATTTACAGGAAGAGGCGGTTCAATTTGTGATGAACCGCGAAATGGACCTGGAACGGTTGATCAGTCACCGTTTTCCGCTGCAGGAAAGTGCGCGGGCGTTGGATCTCGCGGCTCATCCGCAGCCTGCATCGATGAAGATCGTGATTCAGCCCGGTAGCACCTGGAAACGCGAGACCTTGGAAGGACGTAAGCAGTGAACGGAAAAATGACAGCCGCCGTCCTCTACGGCAAAGAGGATCTTAAGATCGAAAGAGTACCCATCCCTCGCGTTGAAAAGGGCGAGGTGCTGGTCAAAGTACAGGTGGCGCTCACCTGCGGTACTGATCTCAAGGTTTATCAGCGCGGCTACCACGCCCGCATGATTGTTCCTCCCGCGCTCTTCGGCCATGAACTCGCCGGTGTCGTGGAGGAAGTCGGTGAAGGCGTCCTCAGCTTCAAGAAGGGCCAGCGCGTCGTCGCTCTGAATTCCGCGCCATGCCAGATGTGCTTCTACTGCTCCAAGCACCAGGAAAATCTCTGCGAAGACCTGCTTTTCAATAACGGAGCCTACGCCGAATATATCCGCGTCCCGCGCCGCATCGTCGAAGCCAACATGCTGGTGATCCCGCCCAACGTCAGCTTCGAAGATGCCGCCATGACCGAACCGCTGGCCTGTGTCTTGCGCGGCCTGCACGAAACCGGAGTTGAAATCGGCGACACCGTTACGATTATCGGTGGTGGTCCCATCGGTCTGATGTTTGTTCAGGTCGCGCGCGCCATTGGCTGCAACGTAATCTCGGTCGTTAAGCGCGACGAACAAGTCGTTGCCGCCAAACACATGGGCGCTCATGAAATCGTCCAGACCACCAAAGTTCAAAATGTAGTTGAGGCCGTGCGCGCGCTCACGCCGCAGAAGCGCGGTTGCGATGTGGTGATTGAAGCGGTCGGTCGTCCCGAAGCCTGGGAATGGACCGTCGAGATGGTACGCAAGGGCGGCACTGTAAATTTCTTCGGCGGATGTGCCAGCGGATCCAAGGTGCAACTCGACACTAACCGTCTGCACTACTCTGAGATCACGCTCAAGGCTACGTTCCATCACACGCCGGAAACAGTTCGCCGCGCCTTTGGCCTGATTGCCGCCAAAAAAATCCGTCCCACCGATTACATCACCGGCGAAGCCCCGCTATCGCGCCTGCAACAGGTTCTGCGCCATATGCTGAACCGCGGTGGCGACATCAAGACCGCCATCATTCCCGGCCACTGATTGATACTGGACTGATTGACACTGCAAAACTAGTTTGTCATCCTGAGCGAAGCGAAGGACCCCATGCATGCCGGAGGCGTCTGTGGCATCGCAAGGCGTTCTCACGATGCTCAAGGTTTTCCGACGCCGGGAATGCTTTCTAACTCATGAACCCCGTGACCAGCGATTTGCAATTCGCGCGCCATCCGGCAGCCTCCCCGGGCTGGAGCCGCCTTCCCGCGGAATACGCAATCCCTGACTCCCCACCCTCGCTCGAGCAATCACGCGAATATTGCCGTCGCCTCGCCCGCACCCATTACGAAAATTTCTCCGTGGCGACTTGGTTCCTGCCAAAAAAGCTGCGCCAGGATTTCCTCAACGTCTACTCCTATTGCCGAATTTCCGACGATCTCGGCGACGAAGTCGGAGACCCCGCCGCGTCCCTCGCCTTACTTGACGAGTGGCAATCACAACTCGATGCCTGCTACGCCGGAAGCCCGCGCCACCCGGTCTTCGTAGCCCTCGCGGACACCGTGCGCAAGTTCGACATTCCAAAACACGAGTTCTCCGATCTATTGATCGCCTTCCGCCAGGATCAGACCGTCACCCGTTTCCAAACATTCAACGATGTCCTAGCCTACTGCCGCTACTCGGCCAATCCCGTAGGCCATCTCGTGCTCTACCTCTGCGGCTATCGTGACGCCGGACGTCAGCAGCTTTCCGACTTCACTTGCACCGCCCTGCAACTCGCCAATTTCTGGCAGGATGTAAGCGTCGATTACGCCAAGGGCCGAATTTATTTGCCGCTGGAAGACTTGCGGCGCTATTCCGTCAGCGAGGAAGACATCAAACACAACCGCAACACGCCCGCCTTTTGCGAGATGATGAAATTTGAAGTCGAGCGCGCCCGCGAATGGTTTGACCGCGGTCTCCCCCTCGTGGCAAAAGTAGATAAAGAGTTAGCCGTTGACCTCGAACTTTTCAGCCGCGGCGGTCAGGAAATACTGAACGCGATCGAGCGCCAGGGTTTCGCCGTCCTCGGTCACCGCCCCGTCATCACAAAAACGCGCAAACTCGCGCTAGTCGCCCGAGCCGCGCTGGGCAAGCTATTATGAGCGCTGGAGCACAACAGGTGTTCGTCCCGTGGACTCCCGCCCCCGCGCAACTCACCATGGCGTACTCCGTCTGCCGTGGCATCACCCGCACCAACGCGAAGAATTTCTACTACGCATTTCTCGTTCTGCCCAAACGCAAGCGCGAATCGCTATGCGCCGTCTACGCTTTTATGCGCCGCTGCGACGATATTGCCGACGATGCCGGCCTTAGCAATGAGGAACGCCGCTTCAACTTGACTGCATGGCTGGACGCGCTGCACCGCGCCCAGCAGGGCGAACCCAGCGACGACCCGATTCTGTTGGCCCTCACCGACACGCAACGCAGATATACAATCCCCGCCGGCTTGTTGGACGAACTCGCCATGGGAACCGCCATGGATGTGGAACAGGCACCCGAGAATGTGGAAAACCCGGCCATCGCTACTCCCCCGGTTTCTTCACTCTCGATTCAATACCAAACCTTCGATGATCTCAAAGTCTATTGCTATCGCGTAGCGTCGGTCGTCGGTCTCGTCTGCATCCACATCTTCGGATATCGCGACCCCGCCGCCGAATCTCTTGCCGAGCAGTGCGGCCTGGCCTTCCAACTCACCAACATTATTCGCGATGTGAAAGAAGACGCCGCGATGGGTCGCGTGTACCTGCCGCAAGAGGATCTCGCAAAGTTCGGCTTGTCGGCTGCGGAACTGCTCTCTGCGCCCGACCCCGCTCGCTTCCGTCCTCTGCTCGCCATGGAAGCCGACCGCGCCCGCGAGTACTATCAAGCTGGCGAGCAACTGAATTCTTATATTTCGGAGGACAGCCAGCCCGCACTCTGGGTGCTGGTCAGTATCTATCGCAAACTTCTGGAAAAAATCGCCGAGCGTGGATACGACGTCTTCAGCGGAAAAATCAGCCTTACCGTCAGCGAAAAGCTGCGGATTCTCGCGAAAGGTTTTCTGCAACGCATTACCTGAAACTCAAATACTGATACGCTTGTCATTCCAATCCATGCAGAAAATTAGAGTTTGTTATTCGAGATCGAGCTGAAGCCCAAAGTTTTGTCATTCGAAATCGAGCTGAAGCCCAAAGTTTTGTCATTCGAAATCGAGCTCAAAGCCCAAAGTTTTGTCATTCCGAATCGGGCTGAAAGCCCGGTGAGGAACCTGCTGTTGTGCCGCCGTGAGATACCGGCTGTGTTAAGAAAAAACCGCAATCCCGCATGATTCAAAACCCCCAACAACCTACGGTAGCCATCGCCGGCGGCGGCCTTGCTGGCCTCGCTGCGGCCTGCGCCCTCGCCGACTGCGGCTTCCGAATCACCCTATTCGAGCGCCGACCCTATCTCGGAGGCCGCGCTTCTTCGTACGAACATCCCGGTACCGGCGAGGTCATCGACAACTGCCAGCACGTTCTTTTTCGTGTCTGCACCAACCTGGTCGAGTTCTACCAGCGCATCGGAGTCGAGGATAAAATCCGCTGGTATGACGAAATGACTTTCATCGAGCCCGGAGGCCGCGCCAGCGTAATGCATGCTTCACCGCTGCCCGCCCCGCTGCACACCGCTCCGTCATTTCTGCGCTTTCCGTTCTTGAATGCGAACGACAAGCTCGTAATCTCGCGCGCCATCTCCGCGCTCACCCTGACCGCTCAACCAGACACTGGACGTTCTTTTCTGGACTGGTGCCGCCAGCATCGTCAAACCAACAACGCCATCGAGCGCTTCTGGAAACCAATCCTGGTCAGCGCCCTCAGCGAAGATCTCGACCTCATTTCAATTTCTTACGCAGCGCAAGTCGTTCGCGAGTCCATGAAATCGCCCGAAGCGCGCCACATGGGCGTTCCCAGCATTCCCCTTACGGACCTCTACAATCGCGCCGGAGACTACATCCGCGCCCGCGGCGGCGAGATTCGCTTTCGCGCACCGCTCGAAAGTTTTTCTCCCGAACCCTCTGACGTCACCGTTCGCGTCGCCGACATAGACGAGCATTTCGACTATCTCGTCCTCGCCCTCCCCTTCGACACCATCGCCCGCGTACTCCCCGAAACCTCAGAAGCCGCGCCTTTGCGCGAAAAACTCACTCACTTCGAGTCTTCTCCCATCACCGGCATCCATCTGTGGTTCGACCGCCAGATCACCGATCTCGACCACGCCGTCCTCCTCGACCGCACCATTCAATGGATATTCCACAAATCGCGCTTGCTGCTTACGCGCGGCGCAAAAGGCCCGTCTGACTCCTCCGGCAGTTACATCGAACTAGTTGTTAGCGCCTCCAAAAACCTCATCGACAAATCGAAAACTGAAATCGTCGAGCTCGCTCTAAAAGAAGTCCGCGAATTTTTTCCCGCCGCGCGCGACGCGAGCCTTCTGAAATCAACCGTGATCAAAGAAGTCCACGCCACCTATTCCCCTCGTCCCGGCATTGACGCCTATCGCCCGCAGCAATCCACCGCATGGCCCCGCATCTTCCTCGCCGGCGACTGGACCGCCACCGGTTGGCCCGCCACCATGGAAGGCGCGGTCCGCAGCGGATATCTCGCCGCGGAAGCCTTGACGCGTACCGCAGGCGTGAAGTCTCCGCGATTTATTTCGCCAGATATGCCTGCCAGCGGCTTGATGCGTCTCTTCAACTAATTTTGTCGTAGAGACCTGGCTTGCCAGGTCTTGCCGTAGCCACCACGGTAATCGCGGCGTCTGCGGAACTCGCTCGAGTAGGGATGGAAAAGCAGGTTATTCGCGCGCGCGGTATCTAGTTGCGGCCCATGCGCTCTTCGATCTTTGTCATGAACCTGGGCGCGTGGTTTTTCATCAGTTGCTCCAGCCCAGGGCGAAACTCGTGCAACAAATTCATGCCGGCGTCATTGCCGACCGTCGAACCAAAATCACTGAACGGCGCGGAAGCCGAGCGCGCCCAATATGGACGGTACGCCATGTGCAGCGCGGCCGAGCCGAGCACTCCCACAAAATACGAAGTGTTAACCTTCGCCTGTCCAGACTCGTCGTGGGTTACGAAGATGCGCGAAGCCGCATACATTGTCCGGCCCACGAGACTGTCGCTGCTCGAAGGGTGGTAATTCGAATTCCGCCTCAACAACGTGGCATACAAGAATTTGTCAAAAAAATCGCTGGAGGTTTTCTGAGCAGGCTGCGCGTTATAACGCACGCTGAAACTGGGCGCGAGCCGAGAACCGTATCCAGGGCCTGATTCGCGGGTCACATTCAGATTAACTGGAGCCGCTATAGGCGAGCCGCCTTCATCCGCAAACGCTCCAACCGTTTCGGTTTGAGCCGCCGCCGACGGAGCGTCAGGCAGGGAACTCAATCCGGCCGTTACCAAACCGTCCTGGCAAACGGCCCCACAAGCCGCTAAACACAGGGATACCAGACAAGCAACCCGGATTGGAACGCGTACAGCCATAACCACAACCCACCTTGACGTAGCACCCCGCATGCCAATCTTTGCAGCTGGGCGCTCATTGTCGCACATAGTTGGGTGACGCAACGGAAGTCGTGGTTGTGCGCTAAATTCCTGCTAACCGATTCATGTCCCGCCATTTAGTCGTCATATTGGCGGACATACGTCGCATCCTCACTCGAAGCGCCCCCGCAAGAGCTTTGAAATGCCGCTGCCTTTTCAAATTCTTGTCGGATAGGTCAATGCCAGATTCCGTGTAGAAAAAGCGATATGCAAATACTCACCCTATGTGAGTAAAATCTTTCATTCGAACAGCCTCTCCCGTGAGGAGCCTGAAGCTGAACTGACAAGACCGCCGATAGGCCCGCCTCGAAAGGCCGGCCAGAGCCGCCCGGTTCCTGCCACGCGTTCCTTCACCGAACCTCCAGCAATTCCCACGCTCCTCGGTACCTCTCAAACCGCTCTTCACCATCCTTTCTGCACCCAAACGGATACAGATTAATTGTCAGCCTCCCTCCCAGCGCGCGCACTGGAATCACATACCAGATCCTCCTCCGCATCCCCTCCGCCCGTGTCCGAGTTCCATCGATCACCACCGCAAGAAAATCAATCTGCTCCTTGGTGTAAGGCATGTGCTTTCCAGTAGTCCTCCAGCACGCCCTTACAGCAAATCCTCTGTGATGCCTCGCGTCACTCGCCTTCACCTGCACTCTCCACAACCTCCGTGTCGCATCCAGCACCACGTCATACCGCTCGTTGTCTCCAAACGGCTTCGCCACTCCAAATCCCCGCCGCGCCGCATCGAGCATGAACTGCATCTCCGCGATCGACCCCTTGTGCTTGCTGTTATCTCGCCCACCCGGCATTCGCTCAGACCCACCCCGTTCCCCTCTCCGCCCACTTCCCATCCCCTCACGCTCCTATCCACCTCACCGTAGAGACGTAGCTTGCTACGTCTCGCCGCCATCGCACAGCAGCCGCAAGCACGTCCCTGCCAATAAAAAAGGCGCACGGCCCGCAAAGGCCCTGCGCCACTTCTTTTTTGCCCTATATATCCAGAATATCAAACCGGGAGGGGTGAATGGGACACGTTGCGCAACTTTGTTTCTCGATTAAAACCAACGCCTTACGTGGAAAAGCTGATCCTCAGGGTCTTGACAAGTTTTCCGAGCGGGACGCGAAACCCCTCCGAAATCGTCAGGCTTCATTCTGAAGCACCGCGTACTTCAGCCCGGCGAGGGACCTCGGACGCATCAGGACCCACGGCTGGGTGCTCCATTTCTCGCGTTCTTTGCGAGAAGTGGGGCTTTTCGCCGACACCTCCGAACCCTCAGCCAGCGCTCCGTCGAATTTTCTCCTCCCACCAAGTCCAGTCGTTGATCCGAACCAATCCCGCCTCGCCGTAAGCGTAAGAGCGATAGCTACTCCACCGCCAATCCTCCGGACTCGCCGCCAGTCCCCGCACCACCGGATTGCGATGCATGTACTTCAGCTTCTCAACCTCTTTTTGCTGGCCCCAGATTGAAATCGTAGAAACGACTCTGCCAGAACCGGCCGGAGAATTCGCCCGCTTATTGTGAGCTCAAGCCAAAATCCCCACTTCTCGCAAAGAACGCGAGAAACGGGCCACCCGCCTTCGACAGCCAACCTAAACGCGACCACGCTTCATCCAAAACTCGTTTCGCTTGATGGCGAAAAGGGCATTTCCTCCATTCTTAGTCAGTCGAGTCGTCATATAGAGGAAGTTGATATGAGCGGTCTGCTGCACGATCTGTGGAGAAGTAGAAAACTGTCTCAGCGCTTGTACGCGCTTTTCGTATGTGTGATTCTTGGCATGATAGCGGCTTGCGGAGGTGGGGGAGGCAGCCAGGCTTCTCCGATCTCATCATCAATCGTCTCGGTGTCGGCGGCGTGCGTACCTTCTTCCGTTGCCACGAATGCAACGTCGCAGTGCAGCGCTTCGGTTGGCGGTACCGGAAACTTCAGTTCTGCGGTGAAGTGGTCCGCCAGCGGGGGCGCCATCGGCACAAGTGGACTTTTCACGGCGCCCGCTGCCGCGGGAACGGTGACTGTCACGGCGACCAGCACGCAGGACACGACAAAATCCGGAATGGCGCCAGTGACTGTGCAGTCGGCTTCGACGACTATTACTTCCGTTGCCGCATCCTGCAGTCCCTCAACCATAGGCACGGGCGCAACGTCGCAGTGCGGCGCTACGGTTCAAGGAACAGGAAGTTATAGTTCCGCCGTGACGTGGTCTGCCGGCGAAGGAACCGTAAACCCCAGCGGGCTTTTCACTGCGCCGGCAACTGCGGGCAGCGTGACCGTGACCGCTACCAGCGCGCAGGACACGTCACAGTCAGGTGCGGCGACCGTGACTGTGCAGTTACAAACACCGCGAAGCAAACATGTGGTCATGGTGATGGAAGAAAACCAGAGCTATGCCACCGTGGTGGGCAATACCAGCGGTTGGCCGAATCTGAATCACCTGATCGGCAATGGAGCTCTTGCGACCAACTATTACGCTGATTCCCATCCCTCGATCGGCAACTATTTCATGCTGACGACCGGACAGTTGCTGACCACGGATGACAATTCCACCACGGTGTGGAATGTGGATAATCTGGCACGGAGAATGCTGGCCTCTGGGATCTCGTTCAAGATTGCGGAAGGAATTACTCAGGGGTACGTTGGCGGAAATACGGGATTGTATTTGATTCGGCATAATCCATTTGCCATGCTGTCCGATATTGCCGGCAATCCGCTGGTGGCGAATGCCACCATCTGGCCGTTTACACAGTTCGCATCAGACCTGGCGAGTAATTCGTTGCCCGAATTTTCGTTCGTCGTTCCCAATATCGATGATGATGCGCACGATGGAACGCCGCAGCAGGCCGACGCCTGGCTGGAGACGAACGTGATCGTCCCTTTGTCGAACTCCTCCGCATTCGGTTCCGGAGGGGATGGCATTCTCGTCGTGGACTTCGATGAAGCGGCGGATTCTGATACGACGAACGGCGGCGGCCATGTGTCCCCCGTTTTATGGGGGCCGAACGTAAACCAGGGCTTCGCGCAAACATCCGCTACCCTCTATCAGCATCAAAGCATGCTGCGCACGGTGATGGACGCACTCCAATTATCGAATCCCCCGGGAGCGGCGGCCAGCGCACCGGCAATGTCAGAATTTTTCGTGCAGAAGTAATTGTTTCGGACTCGGAGAAGATCGGGCGGGTGGCCCACATCTCCACTCCTCGCGATCTATCCCCTAAATAGGGTGGGTGCCCCATTTCTCGCGTTCTTTGCGAGAAGTGGGGCTTTTCGCCGACACTCTACCAACCCTCAGCCAACGCTCCGCCGAATTTTCTCCTCCCACCAAGTCCAGTCGTTGATCCGAACCAATCCAGCCTCTCCGCAAGCGTAAGAGCGATAGCTACTCCACCGCCAATCCTCCGGAATCGCCACCAGTCCCCGCACCACCGGATTGCGATGCATGTACTTCAGCTTCTCAACCTCTTTCTGCTGGCCCCACAGATTGAAATCGTAGAAACGACTCTGCCAGAACCGGCCAGAGAATTCGCCGCTAATGGCCAGCCGCCGGGAGACGCTCAACTCACGGCCTGAATTACCCCTGAGGGATTGCCAATCAAGGGTTCGGAGATCAGAGATGTACGTGTTCCGGCATGGCCAGGTATCCGATCACGGCAAACCGATAGCGAACGCGCATCAACTCGAGGACAGCAAGTAACTACTGAACTTTCAACGTTAGATTTATATTCTGCGCCATACCTCCGCTTGTCGCAGCCAATTGCAACGTATACGTTCCAGTACTCACCGTGTGAGAGCTTGGGCCAGGAGCGCCCCCAGAACTTCCGCCACAACTAACGGCAATTCCTGCAAGGAAGATCAGTGGCACGATTCGGGCGACCGGACAGATGGCACGCAGCTTACGCTGCAAGGTTTCTTTACGGAAACCGAGCGGAGCAAACGCAACTGCTAGCAGAAAACCGCCGGCCAGGACGTCCCAATTTCCTTTTGCAGCAGCCAATGCTAGCTGACTCGTGCTGATACTCACTGTTAAAGCCGCTTGCTGGTTGTTTGCGAGAGCGATAGAACTTGGGTTCACGGTGCAAGTTGCATACTGGGGCGCTCCCGAACAGCTCAGCGCAACGTTGCCAAAATACCCACCCGAGATCAGATTTAGGTTGTAGATGGCGCTCTGCCCGGCGCTGACCGTCTGCGACGGAGGAACGTTTCCCGGACTCGTAAGAGCAAAGCCAGGATTGCCGGCACCCTGTAGCACGATCACTTGTGAGGGCCCAAAGCTATTGGTCGCTACCGTCATTTGTTGAACTTGTTGAACTACAGTACTGGGCGTGAATACGACGTTTATCTGACAGGAATTTCCCGGTGGGACTGGGGCCGTACAAGTATTGGTTTGAGAAAAATCGGTTCCGGCCAGAGATATCTTGCCCACCTGCAGGTTCGCATTTCCCAAGTCCGATACAGTGACAGTTTCTGGAAGTGAAGAAACGCCGAACGCCTGATTTCCGAAATTGACCAACACTGGAGAATAGGAGGCGGCAGGAGCCGGAATGTTTGTGTCGATCCTCGCAACCGTGGTATGAGTGTTGTTAAGAGAGGTGCCCGCCGGCAAAGCGGGCTCGAAACTGCCGGCCGTCGTCGGGAAATCGGCGTCATCGGTGCTCCCTGCCGCAAAAGCTGTACCGTTAGCTCCTGGCCAAAGGAACAACTGATAAGTATGGTAAATGCCCGACGTCCCAGTTAGAAATGTTGAAAAAAGAAGGCTGGATAAATCAGCTTTTAATTGGGTGACGAATCCTCCTCCTTGCGCCTCTGGAAATAGCGCCATGGCCGGGACCTTCAGTGGAAAATCGGAGGAACCAGTCACCCCCGAGACCCACGGACTTTCACTATCATCCACGGCAATGGCCATTATGTTGGTGCCAAAATTTGAGGTTGCAGGAGTTCCCGCAAGGAATGTTGCATTGGTGTAGGCGCTCGCTGCCGAATTTACGTCGGCAACATAACCGGCATTGCAGGTGCAAAACTGGCCGGGCGGAATAGTCGTCTGAAAAGCCCCCGGAGTCACCGCGAAAGACGTCGAACTCGTCGAGCCAGCGATATAAGTACCTGAAGTGTGGGGCGCAAGGGTCCGGACGAAGTCCGTGTTGGGAATGTAGGTCCCGAAAACAATGCTCGAAGCGGTGGCATTGATCTTCAGCAAGAAGCCGACGTAGCTCGACGGATTGTTTAGATCACCTGCAAAGGCTGGTGAAATGGTGCCCGCAGTAGTCGGCAGACCCGGTCCAGCCTTTCCACCTATGTATGCAGCTCCGGAGCTGTCGATGCCAACTGCGTACGGAGGGAAATCGTTTTTATCAAAGGCGTAATTTGTGTAGGGAAGGGTTCCTGGGATGATGGTGGAATAGGAAAGATTTCCTGTTGGATCCAACTTGGTGACAAATAAGTTTGTGAAGGGATACGACACGATGCTGGTTCCGATAGTGCCAGGTGTAATGGGGAACGCGGCGTCGTATGTTTGCCCTGTAAGGAACGCATCACCCGCACTATCGACTGTGAATGCCATCGGCGACGTGGGGTACGTGCCAAACAGACCCGTTTGACCAAGCAGGCTGGAATAGTTAAGTTGCGTTCCATCGGCGGAGAGTGACAAAACAAAAGCATAGGTCGTTGTGAAGCCAGAAAACGTAGTGTAGGAATTCACCAGCGGAAAATCCGAAGAGCCCGTGGTCCCACCAACCAGGGCGTTTCCGTTGCTGTCAATGCCGATCCCATAGCTCTGGTCCCCGCCCGAACCACCCATATATGTCGAATAAACAAGAGTGGAGCCGGTTGGGTCCAGTTTGGTGATGAACAGGTTCCCTTTGTGCGTGCACGTGGTGCACACATAGCCTCCCTTCGTGGGGAAGTCGGTTGACCCAGTGGTTCCGGTCACATACAGGTAACCGGCAGAATCAACCGCAACGCCAGCCACCGTGTCTCTATTGCTCCCGGCCAGCCAGGTCGAGTACGTGACCGCCGGATCGATAATGAGAGGAAGTCGATGATCATAGGAGTTCGTAAGAAACGAGACACGAGAACCTCGAAGGGAATATTTCGTTTCGACTGACCTCTTGCCGGCGGGAGTGACCTGATATGCCACCGGTTTCCTCACGCGCAATTCTGATTTTCCCACTTGTGCCAGCAAATCTCCCGATGCATTTATCGAAAGATTCCGGGCGCCATCAACTTGTAGAACGATGCTCCTGGGATCAACGCCGGGGGCAAGAGCGAAATCGTGCTCAAGCTCCCTGCCGTTCCCATAGAACACAAGATCGACTCCAGGATAGAGAGCGTTGTATCGAATCTTGCTAAATGTGGGTATTTGAGTTTTCCATCGCGCCGCATCTCGACCAACGAGGTAATTGATGTGGCCTCTTCGTTGCTCCAAGGGATAGAGTCGAGACTTCCGACTGCGACCCACGAACTCCATACTTAAAAACTGCTGAGCTTCTCCGGTGGCTGCGGGAAAAAAGAAGCTGACACGGTCGCGCGATAACGCTACGCCCATACCTTCTTCATGCGTCAAGTACTTGTATTCGGCCTTAGTCTGTCCGAGATTTCGCTCGAACAAAATGGGAAGTCGGCCGAGGAGAACCTTTGCATCATTGTCGAGGGATTGGCGAGAAGGCGCTTCTGCCGCAAACGAACATCCAACGAAAAGGTGAGTGAAGACTGCGAGCGCTACTACCCATCTTGCAACAGCCATAGAATTGCTCCTGGAGCATTCAACGAACGGCAAATTCCGCCTCTTCTTCTGGAACGCGGCAGTATCGGGCAGAATCTCTCGAACTGCCGATTCATTTCAACGCTCGGGAAACGCAACACCGTCCTTGGTGGTACGAGGATTGTATGACATCCAAATCATCCTGCCAGTTTGGACACCAAGGTCGGCGCGCAAGGCCACTGTGCGGAACCGATAATCACACCGCTTCCATTCCAGAGCGGGGGCTGATAGTCGTACAAAAATCCTGCTGCCGTATGCAAGGGCTCGACCTCGGTCCAAATTGACCTTCTCGCCCTTTTCGGTCGCCAGGTATCCATCGATGTGAATTTGTGCGCCGTCTTGGCGAACCAGTTGGCCACCAATCTGTCCAAACTGCGGACTCGGCATCTCAACCAGAAGTTCGCTCCACTCCGCGGTCGTCTCGAGGCCGTGGACGAGACGAATTTCCTTCCAGTCGGGGGTCAATGCGACACCCGGAGATAGCAGAACCTCAGATCTATCGGAGCGCATCAACCGGACAATCGTACAACCGACTGCGAGAGCGGCGACAAGTACGCCCGCAAGCCTCAGCTTCATCCAGTTCTCCGGTTACCTTGATTTCGCATAGGAGATCGTGTTCACCACATATCGAAACTTCGAGAGAAGATTTTCGAAATCTTGGGCGGGTGGCCCACATCTCCACTCCTCGCCATCGATTCTCTTAAATAGGCTGGGTGCCCCATTTCTCGCGTTCGTTGCGAGAAGTGGGCGGCTGGCGTTTTCCTTCCCGCGCATTTGCAGGCTCTACGGCACGGCTGAAGCCGTCCCTTTCAAAGCTCTGGCTTTGCGGCCCACTGACTCAACCGGCGAGCAGCGCCACTCCTGCCGCTACCAGACCGGCCGCGATCCAGCGGCGGCGGTCCACCCGCTCATGCAAAAAGATTTTCGCGGCGACGGCGTTTGCGATAAAGGTGAGCGACGCGGCGGCGGGAGCCACCAGGCTTACGTCTCCCCAGGAGAGCGCGAACAGCAGGCTGAAGAAGGCTGCGGCCATGCTGGCCACCGCGAAGAAAAAGTTCGGATTGCCCAGGGTGCGCCCGATCACGGTCGCGAGCCCGGCACGGCGGCGCAGGTCGCCAACGTCCCCAACCTGTTTCATGGCGTGCGAGAGAAGCACGTCGCCCACCACCGAGGCGAACACGATGGCGAAGATCGCACTCCAGGTATAGATATGCCTCATGACTCAACTCCGCTGGCAACGGCGGCGGCATGGTTCTTCTCGGCGTTCTTTTCTGTAAGCTTCGCAGCCTCTCCAAGTGGATGCTCGGTAAGCGGAGGCCCGCCCGCCACAAATCCCACGCCGGCGGTAATCAATGCAATCCCAATCCACCGCAGCGGGCTGATGTGCTCATGCAGCACGAACCTCGCCACCAATGCGAGCAGCACATAACCCAGCGCAGTGGCCGGCATCACATAAGTAAGATCGGCCCAGGAGAGTGCATTGGTATAGGTGGCGAAAAAGCCGAGCAAAAAAAGAATGCCGATCGCGACCCAGGGATTCGCCACCGCCGAAAACACACTCTGCAAATGATGGATGGAAATGCTGCCGACCTGCTTCATCCCATGCGAGAGCATGGAGTCCCCAGCCACGGCAAACACCGTGACCCCGGCCAGTACAAGATACTTGCGAAAGTTCACGGGAAATCTACAGGTTGCTTCTCAACTTTTTCATCACCGAGTCACAGAGAAAAAACAAAGAAAGAAAAGAATTGAGGGTTTCTCTGTGACTCTGTGTCTCTGTGGTGAATAGTTTCCTGGCTACGCCTTGGCCAGCTCCGCTGCCTCATCGCTATGCTGCTTAACCAGCTTATTGCGTTGCGAGCGCAACTTCAGGAAAGTCTTCGCTTCCTTGTACAGCCGCTTGCGATCGTTGCTGTTGAATGCAGCCTTCTTCAAGATACGGAACGCAGCCTTGGGACGGAAGTAATATTCGTCGTAGAAACGGTGTACCGCGGAAAGAATGTCGTCCGCCGGCAATCCGGGATATTGAATGTGCGCCAGTTGGTGGCCGCCTTCATCCACCATCTTGTTGTCGCCGACCATGAATCCGTTCTTCACCGCATAGTCGTAAAGCTCTGTGCCCGGATATGCGTGCGCCACGGAGACTTGAATCGTCTCCACATCCAATTCCTTCGCAAACTTGATGGTGTTGTTGATGGTCTCGTGCGTCTCGCCCGGCAGGCCGAGGATGAAGTCGCCATGAACCACCAGGCCAAGCTTATGACAGTCCTTGGTGAACTGCCGCGCGCGCTCAACCGTCGCGCCCTTTTTAATGTTTTTCAAAATCTGCTGATCACCGCTCTCATATCCGACGATGAGCAAACGGCAGCCAGACTCTTTCATTGCCTTCAACGTTTCAAAATCGGTGGTAACGCGCGAGGTGCAAGACCACGTCAGCCCAAGAGGTTTCAGTTTGCCGCAGAGCTCAACAGTCCGCGCCTTCTGAATGTTGAAAGTGTCGTCGTCAAAAAAGAATTCCTTCACTTCTGGCCAATATTGTTTGACCTTCGCCATTTCGGCAGCCACGTCATCCGTCGACCGCTTGCGCCACGGGTGGCCGCTCAATGTCTGCGGCCACAGGCAGAACGTGCACTGCGCCGGACATCCTCGCGTTGTGTACAACGAAACGTATGGGTTCAGTAAAAACGGAACGTTGTACCGCGTGACGTCGAGGTCACGCTTGTAAACGTCGGTGACATGAGGAAGCGCGTCGAGATCCTGAATCTGAGGCGCATCCGGATTGTGCACCACGTTGCCGTCTTTGAGGAAAGACACGCCGGGAATTTCCTCCAGCGGCTTGCCCTTGGCGTAATCGACTACCGCATAATCGAATTCTTTTCGCGCAACAAAATCAATCGCGGGACAATCGCGCAAAGATTTTTCCGGCAGCACGCTCACGTGCGGTCCCACGAAAGCAATCTTGATCTTGGGATTCGCGGCCTTGATGACGCGCGCCAGCCCGATGTCCCCAGGAAATCCCGGAGTGCTGGTGAACAAAACCAAGAACTCGTATCCCTTCGCAATCTCAACGGTCTCTTCCGCGGTAATATGATGCGGCGGCGCATCCAGCAATCGCGCTCCCTCCAGCATCCCCGTCGGATAAGCCAACCACACCGGATACCAGTAACTTTCGATCTCGCGGGTGGCGGGCCAACGAGAACCGGCGCCGCCGTCGAAGTTCTCGAAGGAAGGAGGATTCAGAAAAAGTGTTTTTAGAGGCATAGTGGGTGAGTCTTTATTTTACCATCCGAGAGGAGATGATGCGGGCGAAAATCCAGTATTCATGCAGGTTCGTCCCACAGATCAATGTACTTTAGTGTTTCCAACATATGGATTGGCTTGAGTTTAGTTTACTAAGTGCCAGACCAGGTTCGAACTGTTTAGCGTTGAACGGACGATTTGATGCAGCGGGCGGGGAAAATCAGTATTCGCTCGATTTCATTTCGTTCCCGTGGCCCACTGTTCGAGATCACCGCTGGCGCGCAGAAGCGAAACCTCACTTCTTTCCAGTTCGAAGGTGACATCCTGCAATGCGATGAATCGTTCACTCGCCTGGCTGCGAGCGCTGTCGAGATCGTGCAAGTTTGCTGCCCCTGAATTCATGCGCGTTTGGACAGCGTCAATATTTTTCTGCGCGATCTCGTATTCGAGTTCGGCGACATCGTGGGCCGCCTGCATCTGAGTGACGGAGCGTTGCAGGCGCAAAGTTTCTTCCGAGATCTGGTTGCGGGCCGCTTCCGCCTGCTTCCTGGCTTTCAGAGCTTCCGACTCGGCCTCCTGCACTCGAGCGTGCTGCGCATAATTAACAAAGGGAAAGTGAATGGCCACTCCGACGGTGGCATTGTTGGGCTGAAAACTGTGAGGCTGATAAAAGCGCTGATAGTTATTGTAGGTTGCCAGATTTGCGTACTGCGCGGCAAAATCTATGCTCGGCCACAACGATCTATGTTCTCCTTTTACACGCAAGTACTGAGCGCGCGCGTGTTCTACGGCAGCTTGCACGGCAGGATTCGCGTCCGCGGCAACCTCCTGTTTTTTGTCCGGGGCAGGCAGTGCGGGGACGGATCCGGGATCGATTTCGACGGATGCAGAAGCCAAGCCGGTGAGTTTGGAGAGGTGTTCACGGAGAACGTCGGCTGCCCCGTTCGCTTCCGCAAAACGCAGACGCACGCGCGCCAGGGATAGGCGCGCTCTCGTGCCATCCAATTGGCTGTCGATGCCTTCCTTCACGCGTTGTGCAACAGCTGCCTCCATGTTTTCTGCTGCGGTTTGCGAATCGCGCAAGGCATTCAAACGCTGCTCCCATTTTGCCAATTCCGCGTAACTCAGCACTGCGTCCTCGATCACCTGGTTGCGCTGGTCCTTTGTGCGGAGGTTGCTCACGGTGACATCGGACTGGGCGGCACGAATGAAATATTTGAGCGCTGGATTGATCAGTGCCGACTGAGCGCTGACGTTGAACAGCGAGGGCGCAGCACCTTCCAGGCTGAGGGGAAACCCATCAGACCAACCGAGTCCAGCTCCCGCAGTAAGTTGTGGAATGTAGCTGTTGCGGAGTTCGCGAAAGCCGGCGGAAGCATGCTGGACGTCGGCAGCCGCGATGGCGACTCCGGTGGCATGTTTCAAAGCGAGTTCGACCATCTGCTGGAGAGTTACGGGTTCTGCTAAAAGGGAAGCGGGCAGGAAGAGCACCACGAATAAAAGTTTATGAATACGGGCGCTAAATCGTTCTGTACGTTTCATCATTTTTCACCTTTGAGGCAGCCTGGGAAGATTCTACGGACAATCTGATGCGAGGGATCATGATAAAGGGTAGCCGCAGGAGATCTTGTCCGATTTGTTTTACGGGGATCATTGGGGTCGCAACAAGCTCCGGCTTAGAAGGAACTGAGGAGTGAACGGAAGACTGCGAACTCCCCGCGATCGCGCTCATCCTCGGCCGCGGAATTGTATGATCCTTCGGCGATTACGTTTCGAAGGTCTGCCTGCAGGCAGTTCTTCGAACTGCTTCATGGCTTTACGCTCGGCTGCCACCTTCTGGCGAAGTTCGCGGCTCGCGTCGCTCTCGCGGTAGAGCGTTTGCGCCACCGAGGCGGGGCCGCGCACTTCGCTGAGAAGCAGCACTTCCACCTCAAAATCTCCGCCGTCGTTGGTGATTCGCAACCTGTCCCCGACACGAACTTCGCGGGCGGGCTTGGCAGGCTGCCCATTGAATTGAATCCTGCTCAGTTCACATGCACGCGCGGCTAAGGATCGGGTCTTGAAGAATCTGGCGGCCCAGAGCCATTTATCCATTCGCACAGAGCTCATAATTGATTTTTCCTGCGAGCCAACAAGTCAGCCTGAGAACTCATCCCGTATTCGAAATAATTCCGAGATGCCAACTCGATCCTATAACATGACTTGCAGAAAAATATTGGAGTTACATGGACGTTTATCTAGTCGATGGGACCTATGAACTGTTCCGACATTTTTTCGCCGTCCCCGCCTCTGCCGATGTGAACGGACAAGAAATCGGCGCCGTGCGCGGCGTCCTGACTTCCGTCTTGTCCCTGATCATGGGCGGTGCAAGCTACGTGGGCGTCGCTACGGATCATGTCGTGGAATCTTTTCGCAACGATCTCTATCCGGGATATAAGACCAGCGAAGGTGTGCCGGAGGAGTTGCTCTCGCAGTTTCCTATTCTTGAGGAAGCGCTTCAGGCCATGGGCGTGATGGTGTGGCCGATGGTGTATTACGAGGCTGACGACGCGCTCGCTTCCGCCGCCGTTAAAGCCGCAAGGGATGAGCGGGTGCGCCAGGTATTCATTTGCACACCGGATAAAGACCTAGCCCAATGCGTGGTGGGCACCCGAATTTTGCAATTGGATCGCAGGCGCAATATTTTGCGCGATGAAGCTGGAGTTGCAGCGAAGTTCGGGGTGAACCCGCAATCGATTCCAGACTATCTCGCAGTTGTAGGCGACAGCGCAGATGGATTTCCCGGTGTGCCGGGCTGGGGCGTCAAGGCTGCGGCTCTTACGTTCTCTCAGTACCCGCACCTCGAAGATATTCCGAAAGATTGGAAAGAATGGCATCCGTCCATTCGAAAGGCCCGTGGGCTGTCGGAATCACTCTTCAATGCCTGGAATGATGCGCTGTTATTCCGCACGCTTGCCACTCTGCGGCTGGACGTGCCGGTGTTCGATTCGGTCGATGAGCTTCGTTGGAAGGGACCGCGTCCGGCTTTCGAGGAACAGTGCCGCCGAATGAACGCTCTCAATCTGCTTGGGCGCATTGATGGGGGATCCATGATTCGAGAGGATCAATGAAATCCTAGCCGCGCGGAGGGACAAGCATCTATCGCGTCGCGCGCTTCAACCCATCCTGCGCGGGACGATAGGTGTGGGCCAGGGCGAGAGCGGTGCGATACTCCTCCGCGGCAGCGGCGCGATCCCCTTGTTTTTCGAACACTTCCCCCAGCAGACAATGGGCTTTGAAGACCGGCGCATCTTCTACGGTGGAAGAAGCAAAGTACCGCCGCAGAAGGCGCACGGCCAGCGCATAGTCGCGATTGGTCCGAAGTAGAATGCTGGCGCCATCGACCAACGCTGCGGGATGATCCAACGGGCTCGACTCCAGAGTGTGCAAGGCCTGATCCATTTCCCGCAGGCGGTTCACGTGATGGTAGAAGCCGGCCAGATTCAACCAGGCGCGTGCGCCTCCGTGACTGGCTTCGATCGCAATGCGGTATTGCTGCTCCGCATCATCGTTGTTTTTATTTTTTTCGGCGATCCTTCCCCGCACCCAGTGGGACATGGCGGGGTTCAACGGAGCGATGAGGGCGGCTTGCGCACGGGCTTTATCTTTGCCGCCGCCGACAACGCCGGGGGCTTCAAGATAGAATTCCGCGAGATCGGTGCGGGCTTCCCAACTGTTGGGGGAGAGTTCGACGGCGCGTTCAAATTCATTGCGAACTTTCTTTGCCAGGCCAGCCGCACTCAAGAATCCTGCCCGATCCGCTTTCTCGCCATAGATGCGTCCCAGCCACAGGTGGTAGAGCCCATTGTTGGGCTCGAGAGCGATGGCCTTTTCACAGGCCGGAATTCCCGCGTCCCACGCGTTGAGTTCGAAGTGGGCGCGGCAAAGAAGGTTATATGTTTCCGCCGAGGGAGAGGCGTGGATTTGCTGCTGAAGAGTTTGTAAGGCCTCATCCACGCGGCCGCCAGCGAGAAGGTTCTCGGGTGACTCGGCAGCATTCGCCAAGGAAAAGGAGAGCAATAATAGCGCTGCAAAAAAAACTCGTGCAGGATAACCGATGTCGTTGGTCCACTTCATTCGCTACGGAACCACTTTTACGCGGGCGCCGTCGGTCAGCGGTTTGGGGCCAACTGGGGCCAAGGCGACAACGGCATTCTCAGGAAGTCCCGAGGCGATTTCGACCCGCGTTAGGTTCTGAAGGGAGACTTGCACTTCACGGCGTTTGAGAACGCCATCTTCTACTTGATAGACGTACGGCTTGGCATCGTCCATGCGCACAGCTTCGCGACGCACCGTGAGCACTTGACTGCGTTCGGCTGTAATGACGGTGACCCCGACGTTGACGTTGGGTAGCAGGCGCAGGTCGTGATTATCAACTGTGCAGGTGACTTCGCCTACGTTGCGGGAGCCGCGCAGTTTGACGGTGGCCGGGATGGTGCTGACAGAACCCTTCCAGACGCGGTCTGGCAAAGCGTCCCACGTGACTTCGATCTTCTGCCCGGGGGCAAGGCGGCCGATATCCGGTTCGTCAACGAATGTGCGCACCAGCATCTGTGAAAGATCACCTACCTGCAGCAGGAGATCTCCAGTCTGCACGTACGCGCCCTGCTTGACTGGAAGCGTGTAGACCACGCCATCAAAAGGAGCGCGGACGCTCGACTTTTGCAGGGCATTTTCCGCGGCGTCGAAGGCGGCTTGCGCTTCCGCTCCCTGAGCCTGAACCTTCGCCACCTCGGGCTGCGAATAGCGATCCTTCTTTTTCTGCTCGAGCAGGGTGACATCGGCTTGCGTGCGCTGCAAATCATCTTCCGCCTGTTTAACCTCACCGGCGGAGGCCGCGCCTTGCTGGCTCAAGCGGCGTAGCGCATCCAGATTGCGCTGAGCGGCGTCGCGCGCAGCGTGCGCTTTGATCAGTTGGGAATCGAGCGTAAGCATTTCTTCGCGCGTACCACCCGTACTCAGGTCGGCGTCGTTGGCTTGCGCCGCCTTCATCTGGGCCTGGGCTCGCGCCGCCTGGCTGCGAAGGTCACCATCATCGAGTTGCAAGAGGAGCTGCCCGCGACGAACGTGATCTCCCTCTTTCACAAGCAGACGCCTTACAACCGTCGGTACCGGTGAGTGCGCCTCGAAATTGCGAATAGGTTCGACCTTGCCGTTGGTGGAAATCAGGCTGCGGATCGAACCTCGCTCGACGGTCGTAGTTCGGATCCGGATCGGGCCCTGGCGAATGAATACGGGGACCAAAGCGAGTGCTGCGACAACTCCCACTGCAAGCCAGGTGCGGCGCTTTCGCGATGCAGGCTGTCCATTCGAATTGTGGTTTGTTGCCAACCTGTTTTCTTTCAGGACGCGGCGAGGACAATTGCAAGTCTTAATTTACCACTCGGGCCCCCACGAAAAGCATCTACACGTTCCCGAGCCATTGCATGGTTAGATGCTGCCGGGGCTTCGCGGATGCCAATGTCTGAGTCCGCAACGGAACTCCCTCGCCTTCCGATCTCAACCGCTACAATAAACGTTATGCCAAAAGCTTCCCACTACACGCCACAACACGCTGCTGCCGGGCTGGATGCAAGCTTTCCTGAGATAGAAACCTGGCCAAACCAATTTCCGGGTTACGAAATTGTGATTGATGATCCGGAGTTCACGTCGGTTTGTCCAAAGACCGGCCTGCCTGATTTTGGTGTAATCACGTTACGGTACCAGCCCAATAAGGTGTGCCTGGAGCTGAAATCCTACAAAGAATATTTGCATGTGTATCGGAACCTAGGAATTTTTCAGGAGAACGTGGTCAACCGGGTTCTTGAAGACGTAGTGCGCTGGGCGAAGCCGGTGTGGGCCGAGGTGAAGGGAGAGTTCCGTCCGCGAGGAGGGATCTCGACGACCGTGGTAGCAAGGTGGCCGAGGGTGCAGGGAAAGGGGACGCTGGGAAAAAAGTAGTCAGCCGTAGACGCTTACCGGTGACGACGCTTGCGGCGCTGCCTTGGGAACATGCGCGGGTCATAGTTTAAGGGCTCAATTGCCGACACGACGATTTTCTGAAAGCCCGTGTGATGCGGGTTGAGTAGCCAGTTGTTTTCATTAGGGGCCAGAGCGGAAGGCACAATCAAGACGCAGCGCTCACCTTTTTGGACGAATTCGTCCCCCAGGCGCGCGAGCTCCGCCGATGCCGGGGATCGTCGCCAATGGGCTGGAAGTTCATCCGATCTGACACGTTGCTTCGGGAGATCATCCGGAATATCTGCAGTGACCAGAACCAAATCTGGCGGTGCCTCGTCGGCGTCAAGATGAACAAAATATTCCAGCATGGCCAGCGATTGATGTTCGGAAGTGTAGGAAAGACGAGTGCCGGCGCTCGACCAACGGCCGCCGTATCGGTACGCACCTTCGCCATCCAAAGGAGCGCGCGCGAAAGCCTTCCGTAACACTCGATACACCTGCTTCGAATGAAGCTGGGTCAACTGATTCCGCCAAAGGCGATCCGTCCTAGTACGTTCTCAACCTGCCGAGCGCCCAATTCTGTGTCGATGGCGTTGACCGGGGCAGCATTTCCCAAGGCACGATTGGAGCGTTTCAGCCAGCGCGAGGCACTTGAACGGTCGCCCAGGCTCTGATGTGCCAGGGCGACGATGCGGGCTAATCGGTAAAGACGATCGGATTCGAAGCGCGCCAACCGGCCGCTGCGGCGCCTGCGCTGCAGGCTGCGCGGGGAGAGATCAAGAGCGTCGGCGAGTTCTTTGAGGGTAAGACCGGAAGCGCGCATCAGCTCTTCGACGACCGCCGGAGGGAATCCGTTGCGGATTGCCTCGGAAAGGTCGCGTTGGCTGGCCAGATTTCGTCCCAGAACTTTTCGGCCACCCAGTTCTTTTACCACCGCACGGAGTTCATTTACCATTTGTCGTCTATTCTAGCGACAAATGTCGTCATGGTCAATTGTGCATGCGTGGGGAGTCAGAGGCGTCGGTTCTCAAATTGCGGCCATGTTATATTCGCTCGATCCCGTGACTTCCGCGAAACTTCAACCGCGAACCGCGCTGATCGTTCTTACGGCGCTGAATCTGCTGAATTATGCAGATCGCAACGTCTTGTTCGCGGTGCAGCCGCTGGTGCAGGACGAGTTCCATCTGAGCAAGACGCAGATCGGCTATCTCACCAGCGCCTTCCTTGGTTTTTACATGCTGGCCGCACCCTTCGTGGGGCCACTGGCGGATCGTTACTCGCGCAAACTCATTATTGTTTTCGGAGCCATCTTCTGGAGCGGCCTGACGCTTCTGACGGCGGTGACCCATACTTACACGGAGTTGTTGATCCGGCACACGCTGGTCGGAGTCGGGGAGGCTACGTTTGTCACTATTGCACCGACTTTTGTTGCCGATCTCTTTGAGGAAGGGAAACGCGGCCGAATTCTAGGAGTGTTCTATCTGGCGATTCCAGTGGGATCGGCCGCGGGATATTTGCTCGGAGGCTATCTGGCTCCGCATCACGGCTGGCGTTTTCCGTTCTACATTGCGGCGGCTCCAGGCTTTTTGTTGGCGATTGCGGTGCTGTTTCTTAAAGAGCCGGAGCGAGGGCAATTTGATTCGCTGAAAGGCACTCCGGAGCGGACGACCGTGCTGGGACTGGCGCGCAATCCGGCGTTTCTGACAGCCACACTAGGCATGGCGGCGATGACTTTTTCTCTGGGCGGCATCCAGGTGTGGATGCCGCAGTTTCTCTACAGCGAGCGCCACTACACTTTGGAAGCCGCTAACCTGACCTTTGGCCTGATCATTGTCGCGGACGGAATTCTTGCCGCACTGACAGGTGGGTGGCTCGGCGATTATCTGCTGCGGCGTATGAAGAGTTCTTACTATTTGGTCTCGGCAGCCAGCATGGCGTTGGGCGTCCCAGCAATGATTGTGGCTTTGTTCGTCAAAGGCAGAATCATGATTCCGGCCATTGCGGTGGCGGCGTTTTTTCTTCTTCTTAATACGGCGCCACTGAATGCGGCTGTGATCAATTCGGTCGACGCGCACATCCGGGCGACAGCGATAGCGGTAAACATATTTATTATTCACATCCTGGGAGATGTGCCTTCACCCACCATGATGGGATGGGTGGCTGACAAGCGCTCCCTGCAAGCGGCGTTTACTCTGCCGGTGATTGCGATGGTGGTCTCATCGGCAATACTGTTTTATGGAATGAGATTCGCGCCGCCGGTAAGCATCGACGGCGGATCCGGTGGGGCAGGGAAGACCTAAGCGGGATGCATTACTTTCACTGGATTGCAGGCACGATTCTTGCGGTGGCATGGTTTTCTCGGATTGTCGACGCGGCCATCGGCATGCCGAGCGTGGCCAACATCTCAAAGGCTGAGTGGAACCGGAATCCGGTTACGGCTTCGGGAAATGTTTCGTCCGGCAACCTTTCTTCCGACAATCTTTCATCCGCGAATCCACGGGTTTCCATTATTGTGCCGGCACGGAACGAAGAGAGAGATATTGAACAATCTTTGACCAGCCTGCTCGCACTCGACTACGACAATTATGAAGTGATCGCAGTGAATGACCGCTCCACCGACCGCACTGGAGAGATCATGGAGCGCGTCGCCCAAAGATTCGCCAATGATTCACGCTGTCGCTTGCGAGTGATTCATCACCGGGAATTGCCGGATGGATGGTTGGGCAAGACCCATGCCATGTGGACAGCCACAAACGAAGCCCGCGGCGACTGGCTTCTGTTTACCGACGCCGATGTCTTGTTCAAACCGGACTCAGTGCGGCGAGCGCTGGCATACGCCGAGGCGGAGCGGGCAGATCACGTTGTGCTCTTTCCGCAGATGATTATGAAGCGACCGGGCGAATACATGATGATCGCTTTTTTTCAGACCATGTTCGTTTTCGGTCATCGGCCATGGAAGGTCGCAGATCCGAAGTCGAAGGACCACATGGGCGTCGGCGCATTCAACCTGATTCGACGCAGCGTTTATGAAGCAGTGGGCACATACGAGGCCTTGCGCATGGAAGTGCTGGACGACATGAAGCTGGGCAAGGTAGTGAAAAATGCGGGCTATGCGCAACGCAACGTTTTCGGCGGCGATCTGATTTCGATTCGTTGGGCGCGAGGCGCTCGTGGAGTGGTCAATAATCTGACAAAGAATTTCTTTGCAGTACTGTCATTCCAGTGGCCGCGCACGATAATTTCTGCGCTCGGACTCGCCTTCCTGAATCTGATGCCTTTTGCAGGAATATGGCTGACACACGGCTGGGAGCGGCTGCCATACGCCATCGCGCTGGCGTCGATGTTTTCAATTTATGTGGGGATGTCGTGGCGTTCTGGAGTTCCAGCCTATTACTTCTTGCTGCATCCGGTGAGCACCGCGCTGTTTATCTACACCTTGTTGCTTTCGATGTTCCATGCGTTGTGGAACGATGGAATTATCTGGCGGGGGACAAGGTATCCGCTTGAGGAGTTGAGGAAAGGGATGGTGTAGTTGCATTAGTCTTCCAAAACGGCGGAAGCCGACGGACAGTGCGTCCGGGAGTCTCCGCGCGAGATCCCTCACCCGGCTGAAGTACGCCGGGTTTCGGGATGACGCCTTCTGAATGAGGTTCGGGAACTCACATACAACCAGCTTGGTCACAGTCAAAGAAACTTCACTGCGGCGGTTCGCCGCTTGCATCCACCTCATTGCCGTAGGTCGTGGCGGTCGCGGGCGTGGCCTTGGTTTTCTTTGGCTTCTTGGTGGGGCGCAGTCTGCCGGCGCTGTAGTGGCCCTGTTTTTCGACGTCGTAGTTCTTGGGTAGGGCGGGGATCAGAGTTGTTCCGCCAGTCAACTGGCTGACGCGATTAAGGATAATTTCGGCGCGTCCATCGTAAAGTTTTACGGCGCCATGGATCTCGATGACGTGACCAGCGAGCCGGCGAACGTCGCCCACATCTTTAAGGTCGGAAGGGAAGACCACGACGGTAAATGGGCAAGCCATTTCGTCTTCGCAGAAGTCCACGAAGTGCACGCCTTTGGCACCCACCTTCACACGAGACACTTTCCCGGTGATGCATTTGGTTTCGCCGACGTGCTGTCTGGCCTCGCCGATCGGAAGACAGTCGGAAGCGAGAGATCGAGCGGATGAAAGCAAGATGACCAGCGCCGCCAGCCACAAGGCCGCACTTCGTCCGACCGAGAAACCGGCAGTGTGGAGTCGCACCGCGCCTAAGGTGGAGGGCATAAGAAAGTCACGCGACTACGAAGCGATTCTATGGCGCAACAATCACGAACGGAAGACACAGGGGAGAAAAAAGGAGGTAGTTTCCCGGAATGGACCTGAAGAGAAAAGAAGAAAGGGCCGGACCAAGTCCAGCCCTCGCGAAGCTCGCCTGAGAATTATCTAGAACCAACTCCTATTTGAAAGCCTTGACCGCCGCCGCCTCATCATCCTTCACATCGAAGACTGTGTAGAGCTTGGTGATCTGAAGCAGGTCGTGCACCTTTTTTGTGAGATGCAGCAGTTTGAGTTCGCCGCCCTGATTTTTGGTAGTGGTGAAGGCGCTGACCAGCTCGCCGATGCCCGAGCTGTCGATGTAGTTGACCTCGGCGAGGTTCAAGATAATCTTTTTGTTGCCCTTGGCGAGCAGGTCGCGTACGGTGTCGCGCATGGTGACGCTGCCTTCGCCGAGAGTGATGCGGCCGCTGCAGTCCACAATGGTGACTCCGTCCACCTGCCGAGTGCTAAGTTTCATGCTCACTGAGACCCCTCCTTGCCGCCCCCGGATGGCCCGCGGACGTGCTTGATCAATTTCACTTCTGTCCCTGTCTGAGACGGGCGGATTTCCACCACGTCCATGAAGGAACGCATAAGAAAAATTCCGCGTCCCGAAGTCTTAAGCAGGTTTTCCGGCGCCAACGGATTAGGAATATTGCCCAAGTCGATGCCTTTGCCCTGATCCCGAATGGTGATGACAAGGTCCTCAGAAGTGCGCTCGAAAGCCAGGACCACTTTCTTGTCCGGAGAATACGCGTTGCCGTGAAGCACCGCATTCACCGCGCCCTCGCGCACCGCCATGGAGATCTGCATCACCTCGTCTTCTGCAAAGCCTAACTCTGTCGCAATGCGGGTGGCTTTCTCTTCCGCATGGTCCACAGTGTCTAGAGTGGAATCGAGCGTGTAGGAGACAGTCTGCTCCATGGCCGGTAAATACTATCTTAGACCCGCACCTGTCCTCTGGAATGCCCGGTAGGGGCTCGCCGCAAGCCTGCAATCGACGATGCGGTAGTTTGCCTGTGAGAGCGGGGAATTGTCAACGCGGGCAACGGAACCTGGCGATTGTCGCCCTGTCTGCTGGGTATAATTGCACGACGTGAGTTCAGCGCTCAGAGCTCGAATCAAGCATTTTCTGAAGAGATTAATCGTCGTTGGGATCTCGTTGATGTTGGGCGTTGCACTATTGGCTTACATCGGGGATTATCTTTTATACCGCTATCGAATCGCAACGAATCGCCAGCCCTTCGGAGAAGTTACGGTTTACCGCTACGATGCGGTGCTGCAGAAAAGTGGCAAGACCCAATATATTTTCAATCCGCCCCAGGCGGAGACATGCGTCCAATCGCTGTTTCCGCATGCCGGGTTCACGCCCTGCTGGTATCTGCGGCGGCATAACCAACCACGCACCAACATTTGAAAGGCTTTACGGAATGTTCAGAGAATAAATAACTCCGTTGAGTGATCCATCATAGCCGGCACACCATACCCTGTATCCGGGATTCGTTGGTTGCTTGGCACAGGCGTCCATCTCAGCATTGGTTGTGACGTCCACCGACCAGGTTTTGCCGCCGTTATTGGTGAAATAAATTCCGCCCACGCCGCTGTACAGATTTCCCCCTGCGGCCCAGCCGCTTTTGGCGGTGAGAAATAGTATTTCGCGAATTGGCCAGGGACCATCCAGCGTGCGACCACTCCATGTCTTTCCACCATTTGCGGTCACGTGAATCCAACCTTCTACATTCGGACTAATCTCTCCACCGCCGACCCAGCCATAAGTATCGTTCAAAAAGAAGACTGGACCATCGAAGACGGAATCGATGGAATGTCCGCAACTCCAGCTGGCGCCTGCATTCGGGCTTTTGCAGAAATGGACACCGGAAGCCCGGGCGTGCAAGTTGGGGAGCAAGCTGAATTGAAGGCCGAACCAGCCGCCGGAAGGATCATCAACAGTCGAAGCCCAGTCCGCGGCGGTCGCGCCGCCAGTCTTCGTGTATTGCGCGAGATTGCCGGAAGAGTTGCCAAACAAATCCAGAATCAGACCGTCATTAGAATTGGGGAAACGCACGCGCTGTCCCCAGCTGACACTGGAGGTAACGATGTCGGCGCTCCAGGTTTGGCCGCCATCGTAGGTCCAGCGAATGATTCCAGTTCCTGCGGAATCGTTGAAGCCCGAGATCACCACCTTATCCGCCGTCAGTGCCGAGACCCCGTAAAAGTAATAGGGAAAGCCAAGATTCAGAATTTCGCTCCAACTGGCCCCGCCGTCGCTGGTCTTCCAGACCTGGCCGAGCTCTGCCGCTGCATAGCCAATTGTCGGCGAAGCGAAGGAGAGATCATGAATGATCGCGTTCGGCAACGTTGCCTGGAGCTGCCAGTTATGCGCGGAAGGGCCCGCGACTTGCGGCTGTGCTACTGGCGCTGCGGCAATCACTGGCCGTTCAGCGGAGAGTGAGTGGCTCGACGGCCATGCCTGAATGGGCACGTTTCCGGAAACATGATGCGCGAGCGGAGCAGAATCCTGCGCGGCTAAAAAGACAGGCAGAATAATCATCAGGGCAGAAATGAAGGCTGAAGAGTGAACGAATTTCAAGAGAATCCTCCGGCGGGATATTACGATGCGGCCATGCTACCACGGACAGCGCGGGAAGTAGTGAGCGAATGTAAATCTTTGCAGGGGTGGCAACCTTTGCTGGGCTAGAATGGCGTGCGGTGCCGATTGCAGGGAACTGAACTCACGAGGAATCCCATGAATCACAGGCGTTTCGTTTCCGAGAAGTTGATCCTTATCGCGGTAACGTTGGCATTGGTTTCGTCGTTGTGTGCGGCGGGAGTGCAAGAGACTGGTTCGACTGCTTCCGACCCACGGCTGCAAAAGGGATATCGTTTTCAGCAGGGCGGTTGGACGTACGTTCATCTGGAAGGCTCGCCCTCTGAGATTGGCTTCCAGCATGGCTACTTGCTCGCTTCTGAAATTGCAGACGCGGTGGAAGCGATTAAGCTTTTCGACACGCACCAGACGCATCGCGATTGGGAATTTTTTCGCAAGACCGCGCGCGAAATGCTTTGGCCGCACATTGATGTTGAATATCAACAAGAACTGCAGGGCATTGCCGACGGAGTCAAAGCCCACGGCGTCGACCTGGACGTGTATGACATTGTCGCGCTGAATGCGTTCGAAGAAGTTCCGGACTACTACCTGCCCTGGCTGAATAAACGCGAGAAGCAAGCGAAGGCCCCCAAGCTTGCAGCTCCAGGCAACTGCAGCGCGTTTATTGCCACTGGCGCTTATACCAAAGATCATCAGATCGTCATCGCGCACAATAATTGGACCAGTTATCTCGCGGGCGAGCGCTGGGTAGTCATCTTCGATATCGTCCCGCAAAACGGCGAGCGCATTCTGATGGATGGATTTCCTGGACTGATCACCAGCGACGATGATTTCGGCGTGAACGCGGCGGGAATCATGATTACGGAAACTACCATCACGCAATTCGAAGGCTGGGACCCGAATGGCAAGCCGGAGTTCATGCGCTCGCGCAAGGCCCTGCAGTATGCGAAGAGCATCGACGACTACGTGCGCATTATCAAAGAAGGGAATAACGGCGGGTACGCAAACGATTGGATGATCGGAGACCGGAAGACGGGAGAGATTGCATATCTCGAACTCGGTTTGAAGAATACTCCGCTGTGGCGAACGAAGGATGGGTATTTCGTCAGTTCGAATTTTGCCCGTGATCCAAAACTTATTAAGGAAGAGACGAGCGGCTTCGATCCGAAGGATGCGTCGTCATCGCCGAATGCGCGCCACGTGCGCTGGGAAGAACTCATGAAGCAGGCGAAGGGCAAGATTGACGTGACCATGGCCGAAGCTTTCTTGTCAGACCATGTTGACAGCTTCGAGAAGGGGGCATCATCCAGCGTCGAGAAGGCCCAGGCGAACGAGCGCTCGCTCTGCGGTCACGTCGACGTGTCTGCGCGTGGGATAAAAGAGTGGGGATGGGATGCCTACAATCCGGGGGGCGCGGTGCAAGGCAAAGCCAGCGACAGCAAGATGGCGGCGAATATGAGTTTCGTGGCCCGTGCAGGGCATCCCTGTGGCGCTGACTTTCTGGCAGCGGATTTTCTCGATCATCATCCGGAGTTCTCCTGGCAAAAACCGCTGCTGCGCGACATGAAAGCCGGACCGTGGACGACATTTCGTTCCGGGCAGAAGACAGGCGAATAACCTACCGCGAGTTATCGAGGAACAAGTCCATACCGTTGCGTCAAATATCGTCTTGACAATAGTCGTTACAACGTATATTATTGTTGAAGTATGAAAAGGATTCACTCAGCCCGAAGCCAGCAACGGCGCGTCGGCTCGCCAGAAGAAGCTGCGTTCCTGGAACTTTTGCGGACGACCGACATGCTGTCCCGCGGACTGATCACGGTTCTGAAGACTAAGGATCTTTCATCCACACAGTACAACGTGCTGCGCATCCTCCGCGGGGCGCGCGAAGGCCTACCCTGTGGCGAGATTGCCAACCGCATGATCACGCGGGATCCGGACATTACGCGGCTTCTCGACCGCATGGAAAAGCGCGGCCTTATCTCGCGCTGCCGGGAAGCCAAGGATCGGCGAATGGTGATGGTGAGCATTACGCCAGAGGGACTAAAAGTGCTCGCCCATCTCGATGAGCCGGTGCAGGACGCCCATCGGCAACAACTAGGGCACCTTGGGCGGGAGCGCCTGAGGGCCCTGACCGAGCTCTTATCCATTTCCCGCAGCCAGATCGGTTGATTTTACGGCTGTAATATCTGTTGCAACGAATATCGTCGTAACGCATCTAAAGCAGGAGAAAGGACAACAAACATGAGTACACTCCCTACACCGCAAACCACAAACGCTACGGCAACTTCCACATGGAATATCGACCCGGCTCACTCCGTCGCCGAGTTCAAGGTTAAGCACATGATGATTTCCAACGTGAAGGGGCAATTCGCCAAAGTCTCAGGAGTATTGAGCCTCGACGAATCCGAACCAACGAGGTCCCATGTCGAGGCTGTGATCGACGCCGCTTCGATTGAAACGCGCGACCCCCAGCGCGATGCGCATTTGAAGAGCGCTGACTTCTTCCACGTCGAGAAGTTCCCGACGCTGTCTTTCAAGTCCGCGCGAATCACCCAGGTCCGTGATGGAGAACTGGCAGCAGAGGGCGATCTGACCATACGCGGCGTCACGCGGAAAGCAGTCTTTTCCGTAGAAGGCCCAACGCCACCTGCGAAAGATCCATGGGGAAATACCCGAGTAGCAGTATCAGCGACCACGAAAATCAACCGCAAAGATTTCGGCCTCACGTGGAACACGGCGCTTGAGACCGGCGGCATTCTAGTCGGCGACGAAGTCACCATCACTCTGGACGTGCAGTTCGTGAAAGCTTGAAGTCTGGGAGCTGCCAGGAACGATCAAGCTACTAGCATCCTAGTGGTAGAAAGGGAAACGTATGTCACTACGACCAGTTAAACAGATTATTCAAACGCAACCCACAATCGAGGGCGCCGGCGTCAAGCTGCAACGCGCTTTCGGCTTTGGCAAAACCAAGGACTTCGATCCGTTTCTGCTGCTGGATGATTTCCGCAATGAGAATCCCGCGGATTACCTTGCCGGATTTCCCTGGCATCCACACCGCGGAATCGAAACGATCACCTATGTGCTTGCCGGTTCAGTCGAGCACGGAGATAGTCTGGGCAACAAAGGCAAGATGACTGCAGGCGACGTGCAATGGATGACAGCCGGCAGCGGCATCATGCATCAGGAGATGCCTAAGGGCGATACGCAGGGCCGCATGCATGGCTTCCAGTTGTGGGCGAACCTGCCTGCATCATTGAAGATGACTGACCCGCGCTATCAGGACATTCCCGCGAGCGCGATCCCCGAGGTCACCGACGATGACGGTACTCATGTGCGCGTCATCTGCGGCGAGTTCTGGGGTAAGAAGGGTCCAGTGGAAGGAGTGGCGGCCGATCCGAATTATCTCGATATCTCGGTTGCCCCGGGCCAGCGTAAACGGCTCAAAGTCGAAACTACGCGCAACGCTTTTGCGTATGTGTTCGCGGGTTCAGGCACCTTCCGCGACGCCTCGAATCCCCGCGCGGTTCTGACGGAGCAAGCCGCGAGTCCGAACGCGGTTGCCAAGTACGACGTCAGCAATCATTCCCTGGTGCTCTTTGACCGCGGAGACGAGATCGTAGTGCAAGCGGGCGATGCTGGCATTCGATTCTTGCTGGTGTCGGGCAAACCGATCGAAGAACCGGTCGCATGGTACGGCCCGATCGTGATGAACACTCAGGAACAATTGCGAAAGGCGGTTGCGGAATTGCAAGATGGCAGTTTCATCAAGCACCGCTGAAGGTCGCGTTGTGCAGGGTAAACAGCGCAACTCGCGCAGGAAATTGAGTCAGTGTCCCTCGAGCAGGTGGGCGAGGGAACATTCGACGCCCACAGCTTACCTGATAAACTGAAATGAAATGGTGGCGCGGAGAGATGGCCGAGTGGCTGAAGGCGCGCGCCTCGAAAGCGTGTATACCTTTACGGGTATCGGGGGTTCGAATCCCTCTCTCTCCGCCATTACTTCTATCGGGTTGATGTTGAAGCACTCGTGTCTTGCCTTCCTCGGTTTGAATCCTGAATAACTGACGCAGACTTCCTCGCGAACTTTTCTCGAGCATTATTTTGTCGCCAGGTTTCTCGCGCACAGCTGCGCTTGCGGCCGAGTGACGATACGGTCCCGTATCGATGCCTGCTGAGCCCAGACACTTCCATTGCGCTTTGTCGCTGACCTTATTTGAAACCAACGAAAAAGAAAAATATTTTAATGTTTGTCGGAGGTAATTCGAAGTGCACATGAATGGAAATTAATGTGTTTTAAGTTCTTGCTCTTGAGTTAAGCTCTCTGCGCACTGAAGGGAGCTCCCATGGTTCGTGTCTCGAATGTAAGAACGTTTTGTGCAGGTCTGCTGGTGTTGCTGCTGTTCAGTGTTGTTGCGGTAAATCTTCACGCTCAGGTTGCGGGCGGGACAATCTCAGGAACTGTTTCCGATAGTAGCGGCCGGGTCATCAATAACGTCCAGATCACGATTACAAACGTGGCTACCGGAGTCACGCGTGATGTCACCACCAATGACGAAGGCTTTTACTCCGCGCCCAACCTTCTTCCGGGAACATACGAGGCAAAGTTTTCCGCTGCTGGTTTTAAAATCGAGGAGCGCAAAAGCATCGAGTTGACTGTGGGCGCATCGATTGGGTTGGATCAGACACTACGCGTCGGTTCGCTCAACGAAACGGTTGTGGTGCAGAGTGAAGTTCCCGCCGTGCAGCTCTCTACCTCCGACATCAGCGCTGTGGTAAACGCGACCACGGTGCGAGAACTGCCGCTCAACGGCCGCAGTTGGACCGACCTGGCGCAGCTTCAGCCCGGCGTGAATGCGATCCAGACCCAGCCTAACTTCTCGGCCGGCACTGATCGAGGAAATCGTGGTTTCGGGCAGCAGCTGACCATCTCCGGGGCGCGGCCGCAGCAGAACAACTATCGGTTGGACGGCGTCAGTCTCAACGACTACGCCAACGGTGCTCCCGGCAGCGTGTTGGGAGGAAACCTGGGTGTCGACGCGATTGAGGAATTTTCTGTGCTGACCAGCAACTATGCGGCGGACTATGGCAAGACTTCTGGTGGCGTGGTCAACGCGATCACGCGATCGGGGACGAATCAGATTCACGGCAGCGGTTACGAGTTTCTCCGTAACAGTAAGCTCGACGCGATGAATTATTTCGATTCGGGAAAGATTCCGCCCTTTAAGCGAAACCAGTTTGGCGGGACGATCGGCGGCCCGATCGTGAAGGACCATACGTTCTTCTTCGCTGACTATGAAGGCATCCGGCAATCGAAGGGCATCTCGGCATTGACTTTTGTACCGTCGGAAAACGCACGCAACGGGCTCATGTGCTCAAACCCGGCGGGATCGGATCCCTCTAATCCTTGCTCGACCTCCCAGCTCCCAGCGGCAGCGAACACAGATGCGAATGGGGTGGACCTCAATGCCAAGGCCTACCTCACTTTCTATCATTTGCCCAATGGAGCCATTATTGGAAACGGAGATACAGGGGAATACACTTTTGCGGGCCAGCAGATTGTCAACGAGAACTTCCTCACCACGCGGGTGGACCACAAATTTTCCAACAGCGACAGTCTATTCGGTACATACATGTTCGACAAAACTCCGTACTCGTCTCCTGACGGACTGAACAACGTTGAGTTCACCACGTTGACCTCGCGACAGTTCCTGGCGATAGAGGAGACCCACATCTTCACGCCGAGATTTGCCAACTCTGTCCGCATCGGCGGCAACCACGAGAACGTGGCCAACAATCAAAGCCTAAAAGCGCTCAATCCTGACGCTACCAGAGTCGACCTGGGCGTAGGGGGTTCGTCATTCGCGGACCGGGCGGCGGCTCAAGTTCTGGTTGGTGGATTGACTGACTTTACCGGAGGGATTGGAGGGAGCCCCACCTATTTCTACCATTGGAATTCTGCCCAAGTCTATGATGACGCCTTCTTCACCAAAGGCACGCATTCCATTCGGTTCGGTGTTGCTGCCGAGCGAATGTTTCTCAACGTACTCGCCGATACGGATCCAAATGGAATCTGGAATTTCGACAGTGTGCAGGGATTTCTTACCAACCAGCCCACCAGATTCCAAGGGGGAATTGCCAGCACACTCTCGCCGCGCAATCTGCGGCAGAATCTTATCGGTCTGTATCTACAGGATGACTGGCGCGCGCGGCCAAATCTGACTCTCAATCTCGGCTTGCGCTACGAAATGTCGACCGTGATAAGCGAGACTAGCGGCAAGCTGGCAAACCTGAGGAGCATCACCGATGTAAATGCCCACCTGGGTAATCCATTCTTCAGCAATCCCACGCTGAAAGATTTTGAGCCGCGCGTCGGCTTTGCATGGGATCCATTGCGAAATGGAAAAACTGCCGTTCGCGGCGGAATTGGGATGTTCGATGTTCAGCCGCTGCCCTATCAGTACATTCTTCTGGCTACCCAGGCAGTACCGTTCTTTAAGTACACCGTGGTTAAGACGCCTACGGACGAATGCATCCCCCCGCTCAATGCGTGTCCCAATCCGTTTCCTAACTTTGGCGGCCAGGACGTTTCCTTTCCCGTGAACCGGTTGCGTACTACGTACGCCGAGCCAAATCCAAAACGCAACTACGTGGTGCAGTGGAATCTAAATGTGCAGCAGCAGCTCACGCCGAGCGTGGCCGCCATGGTTGCCTACGTGGGGTCGCGTGGTATACATCAGCCATTCCGGGTTGATGACGCCAATCTGGTGATCCCGGCTTCGACTTCGGCAGGATACGTGTGGCCGTTTGACCCCGCCTCGGGGGCCGCATTGGATCCGATCAATCCGCACTTCGGTTCAATCCGAGGAATGTTCTATGACGGACACTCCTACTACAACGCTCTTGAAACTCAACTGGCCAAGCGCATGAGCCACGGCTTGCAATTGCAGGGCACTTTCACGTGGAGTAGAAGCATTGATACCAGCTCAGCCTCGGTTGCAGGCGACACATTTGGTAATTCCATTTCAAGTCTTCACTGGTTCAACATGAGGTTGAGCCGCGGTCCCTCGGATTTCAATGTTGGGAAGACCCTGGTAGTTAACGGCACCTGGCAGGTTCCGACACCGAAGTCTCTTGAGGGGCCTGCCCAATGGGCGTTGGGCGGATGGGAACTAGGACTCATCTTCACCGCCAGTGGTGGAGTCCCATTCACCCCTACCTGGGGAACAGGCTCAGACCCCGCCGGTACGAACAGCGGCGACGATTGGGCATTTGTGAACCGGCTGGGTGGATCCGGCTGCAAGTCACTTACGAGGCCCGGGAATCCTGCGAATTACGTCAAGACGGAATGTTTCCAGGTTCCCACGGCGCCGGATCCTACTTTCTGGGGCGCGAACTGCAACCCGATGCCGAACAGTCTGGTCGACTCGAACGGCAATCAAATCACGATTGCTAATCCCCAGACTCCGGCTCTTGACGGAGCTGGTTGGCTTCCAGCTTTGCCATGCTTTAACCTCCGCGGCAACGCAGGGCGCAACATTCTGGTTGGTCCAGGCGTCACGTCGCTGGACTTCTCCTTGTTTAAGAACAATTACATAAAAAGGATCTCGGAGAGATTCAACATTCAGTTCCGCGCAGAGATTTTCAACATTCTCAATCATCCAAACTTTGCTCCGCCCTCCACGCCTACGAACACGGACATTTTTGATGGGACGGGAGCCTTAAACCCTGTGGTGGGCAGGTTGACCTCGACTACGACTACGGCGCGGGAGATTCAGGTCGCCGTGAAAGTGATTTTCTAGTTTTTGCCGGCACCCGGTTGTGCCCATCCGGGTGCTGGCACTCTCTACTGAGACCGTTGGTTTCTTTTTTGCCCTGCAGATCTTTGTCCCACAAATCTTTGTCCTGGAAATCTACGAGCCGGAACATGTACAACTCGATACTGCTGCTGGTTGCAGTCGCGCTGGTCTTTTCTTCTGAGACGAAGCAGGTTGCGGCAGAGGGTCCACTACCCCAAACCAGCTTAGCGCAGTCGTCACAGGGCAGACTGCAGTCAGAGCCGTCTCTCGACTACGAGACGTACCGCACCCGCATTGAGCCGGTCTTCCTTAAGAAGCGTCAGGATGGTGTGCGCTGTTACGACTGTCATTCTGTCCTGTCTACAAGATTGCGGCTGCAGCCACTCCCGACGGGAAGTTCGTCGTGGACCGAGGAGCAATCGCGGCGCAACTTCGAGGCTGTCTCCCAACTGGTGACGCCGTGCGCTCCCATGAAAAGCCGGCTCGTGCTTCATCCTCTGGCGAGCGAGGCGGGAGGGGACCCGTCGCATACCGGTGGCAAATTCTGGACGTCGCAGAGCGATCCGGAGTGGCAAATGCTCGCCGATTGGGTCGGGAAATGCTCCGCCCAGCCACCAGATGTCCCGGCCAATTCTCCTTCCATGCAAACGGCGGCACTCAGCTTCGAGATATTCAAAACCAGGGTCCAGCCGATTTTCCTGAAGAACCGTCCGGGACACGCGCGCTGCTACGGTTGTCATATTCTCGCAGCCCGGAATTTCCGTCTCGAGGAGTTGTCTCCGGGCACCACGGAATGGACTGAGGAACAGTCCCGTCACAACTTCCAGAGCGCCCTTCAGCAGGTTGTTCCAGGCGATCCCGGTTCAAGCAGACTTCTGCTCCATCCCCTGGCGCCCGAAGCAGGAGGAGATTCATTTCATTCGGGTGGCAGGCAATTCGCATCTCAGAACGACCCGGACTGGCTCGCTATGGCGGAATGGGTGCGCAATCGCGATGCGAGCACTGCGGAGTCACGGTCTGCGTCGGTTGCGCCCTCAGTCTACGTCTACGTTACTAACAGCGCGTCCGACACGGTCGATGTTGTCGACGCGGCAACAAACAAGGTTGTGAAGGTGATACACGGCATTGAATTACCACATGGCATTGTGTTCTCCCCCGATGGAACACGAATCTACCTCAGCAACGAAGCTGAGAGCGTGCTCGATGTGGTGGATCGAAAGAGTGGAGACATTCTGCAAAAAGTACCACTCAGCGGCCACCCGAATAACCTCACCATCACCAAAGACGGAAGCCGGGTCCTGGTGGGCATCCGCGCACAGCCGGGGTTCGTCGATGTCATCGACACAGGCTCGTTCAAGCGGCTGAAATCCATTCCCGTCGACGGGCCTGTACACAACATATATGTCACGCCGGACGGCAAATATGCAGTCAGCGGCTCCCTCGAAAACAAGGTCGCCACCATCATCGATCTTCAAACCCAAAAAGCAGCGTGGACGGTCAAATTTCAAAGCGGAGTTCGGCCCATGGCCTTTGAGACAAATGCCGACGGATCCACGCGACGCATCTTCGCCCAACTCTCGGGATTCCACGGATTCGCGGTGATCGACTTCGCCCGGCGCGAGCAGGTGGCGCAGATCAAGTTGCCTGACGAGCCTGGGGGGTTCGGAATCGCTGAGGGACGGTTAGGAGTTCCCTCTCACGGAATCGGAGTAGCGCCCGATGGTAAATCATTGTGGATCAACAGCACACTCGCCAACGCCGTCTTCGAATACTCATTGCCGGATCTGCAGTTGATCGGACATGCGCAATTGCTAGAGGTTCAGCCGCTGGGGCGTGCACGAAGCGGAGCTGTGCCGGAGTGGATCACGTTCACGCCCGATAGCAAACGGGTGTACGTGTCGGATTCCGCCGCTCAGTGCGTCTCTGTCATTGACACAAAAACTTTGAAAGAAGTCGCCATCATCCCGGTAGGCGAGGTGCCGAAGCGCATGAATACTTTAGTTTTGCGCTGACAGTGACTACTAAAGAGTGGCGGTAGTCGCATTCAAAAGCCACGGAGGGTATTTGCAAAAGTCCGTCAAGCAAGGTCCAGAACAGGCCGCTGGTGGCGCGTCTACGGAAGGCAGGCTTTCGACCGCCGTTCCTGACGTCGCCCAGCGCGCCAGGCGCCGCATTGGCCGGCGGCTCCTGCCATTTCTATTCCTGCTCTACGTGATCGCGTTTCTCGATCGCATGAACGTTGGGGCCGCGGCGCTCCAGATGCCCCATGATCTCGGGTTCAGCGAAGGTGTGATTGGGTTGGGAGCTGGGATTTTCTTTCTCGGTTATTTCCTGCTAGAGATCCCCGGCGCGCTGATCGTTGAGCGATGGGGAGCTCGCCGCTGGATCGCGCGCATCATGATTACGTGGGGATTGATGACGGTGTTGATGGCGTTCATCCACACCTCGCGGCAGTTTTATATTGTGCGATTCCTGGTAGGCGCTGCGGAGGCGGGCTTCCTGCCGGGTGTGATCGTGTATCTGACGTATTGGTTCCGATATCAGGATCGGGCCAAGGCGGTCGCATTTTTCTACGCTGCTAATCCTCTTTCCTATGTGATCGGCTCGCCGGTGGCGGGCTTGCTGCTGGGACTCTCGTGGCTGGGAATGAGAGGATGGCGATGGTTGTTCATCATCGAAGGAATTCCCGCAGTCGTGGTAGGGATAATCACTCTCTGGTATTTAACGGATTGGCCGCGGGATGCGGATTGGCTTCCCGCCGACGAAAAAGTATGGATCGCCACCGAGTTAGAGCGGGAAAAAGAAGCCAAGAAGCTTCGCCATTCCTACAGCGTGTGGCAGGCCCTGCGTCATCGAGACGTGATATTGCTGACGGCATGTTACTTCTGCGCCATGACCGGCAGTTACGGCATTGCGTTTTGGCTGCCGACTATTTTAAAGCGCCTCTCGGGAAAGAGTGATCTGAAGGTGACGCTGCTGGCGGCCCTCCCCTACATCGCGGCATTCGTCACGCAGCAGGTGAATGGCTGGCACTCCGATCGCACTCGAGAACGCCGCTGGCACGCCGCGATACCTGTCTTCCTGTGCGGAGTGGCGCTTGCTTTCGCGGTTCTCTACCGTACCAACCTGGCAGTCTCCATTGGACTTTTTATTATCGCCGGCGGGTCGTTTTATGGCTTTCAGCCAGTGTTTTGGGCAGTGCCAACACTGTTTCTGAGCGAGTCAGCTGCTGCCGCGTCCATTGGGCTGATCAACGCTGTGGGCAATTTAGGCGGATTTGTGGGGCCGATGGTGATGGGCTATCTGGCCCACCGCACGCATTCTTTTTCCGCAGGTCTGTTGTATCTGGTGGCGAGTCTGTTTGTGTCAGGCTGTCTGATGCTGGCGGTGGGAAGGCAGGTTCCGGATGGGGCAGTAAGTTCGAGCTGAAGGGAAGAAGGCTCATAAATGTTGACATCAAAAACCCGTTTATTCGCAGGAATGTTTGTTTGTTGCATTCTGGCTTTGAGCGCGGAGAATTCATCAGCACAAAGCTTCAAACTTTACGTGGGAAACAGCCGCGGGGACGACATCAGCGTTATTGATATTGCCTCTCTGAAAGTGACTGGAGAACTCAAGGCCGGCGAGCACGTGCATGGAGTATGCGTTCAGGCCGACGGCAAGCGGCTGTTCGCCACCGTCGAGATGGACCAGACTCTGAGAATTATCGACACCTCGAGCCAGCAAACCATTGGCAGTGTGAAGGTGTCAGGGCGTCCGAACCAGTGCGCCGCGACTCCGGATGGAAAATATGTGGTAGTTCCGATCCGTGATAAAGACAGCGTCGACATTGTGGATGTGAACCAGCAAAAGATTGTGAAGAACTTGGCCATCAAAGAGCCGCACAATGCGCTGAACACAGGCAACAACCGTTACATCTACGTGAGTTCGATGGGCTCACACGAAATCGACCTGATCGATCTGGAGAAGATGGATTTCGTTGCCCACATTCCCGCCGGCGGCCGTCCCCGGCCCTACGTGGTTTCGTCGGATGGAAATACGATGTACGTCGCGGTCGCCGATCTGCACGGATTTGTCATCGTCGATATCCCGGAAAATAAAGTTCTTGAGCAGGTGAAAATACCTTCCGAACACGCGACTCTACGAAAGTTGGAATACGAAAGCCAGGACACTCTCACTCACGGTTTGGCGCTTACTCCGGATGGAAGCGAGCTCTGGGTCTCAAGCCTTTTGGATGACGCCATGTATATCTATGACATCAAGGCGAAAAAAGTTACGGGAAGAGTAAGCACGGGCACGGGTCCAAACTGGATAGTGTTCACCCCCGATGGCAAGTATGCCTGCATCAGCAATACCGACACTGACGATGTTTCCATCATTGACGCGAAAACGCGACGTGAAGTCACACGGGTGAAGGTGGGAAAGGTTCCGAAAAGGCTGGCGGTGGCGACTGCTGTTGTCCCACGTGGCAAGCTCCGCTGAACTGTTTTTAATGTCCCTTTAATGCGGGTTTAAGGTTCGTTTGAGATCGTAAAACTGGAGGATCCACTTGAATTTATCTAAAGCTACGCTCTTGTCGACAGTACTTCTGGCTTTTGCCATCGGCGTTTCGGCGCAGGAGAAAGCTCCATTAAAACTCTTGCACGCGACGCCGATACCGGAACTTAAAGACGGTGATTTCGACCACTTGACCGCCGACGTTGCGGGCAACCGGCTCTTTGTCACCGCGGAGGAAAACTCTAAAGTTCTGGTTTTCGATCTGAAGACCGACAAGCTCATCCACACCATCGCAGATCTGAAGGCGCCGCACTCAATGCTTTATCGGGAGGACCTGAAGAAGCTTTTTGTGGCCGATAGCGACCTGGGCGAAGTGAAGATTTACGACACCGATTCCTACAAGCCCGCGGGAAGTATTAAAGTTCGCGAAGGAGCGGACGCCAGCGCTTACGATTCTGCCTCGAAATTGTATTACGTCGTGAACGGCGGCAAAGATGCCAAGCTGCCGAATGCCTACATCACCATTATCAACGTGGACGCGGGCAAAACTGAAGGCGATATCAAGATCGACTCCAACGATGTTGAGGGGGTGGCCTTCGAAAAATCAGGGCCGCGAATGTTCGTAAATGTGCGCGGGAACAACGCGGTGGAAGTATATGACCGTAAGACCCGCACCCTGTTGAATACCTGGTCGACTGCCGAGGCGGGAAAGAACCCCACGTCCATGTCCTTCGACGAGTCTGCACATCGTCTGTTTTTAGGTACTCGCGTTCCAGCAAAACTGGTAGTGCTGGATTCTGACTCGGGCAAGGTCGTCACCAGTTATCCGGCCGCCGCAATGGTCGATGACATGGCATACGACTCCGCGAGCAAGCGCATCTACTTTGCTGGAACGGAATTTCTCGACGTCTTCCGCGAAACCGATGCCGACCACTTCGATCGCATCGGGCACATCCCGACCGCGTTCCGGGCCAAGACGGGCGTCCTGGTCCCTGAGTTAAAACGCTTCTACCTGGCAGTTCCGCACCACGAGAAACAGACGGCAGAATTGCGTGTGTACGAGGTTTTGCCGTAGCGACGTACGAACTTCGCCAACTACACGACGAGTCAGGGGGGGAGGCTTCATCGAGGGACGGTGACCGCCGAAAGTTCGGCGGCGATGACCTCTCCCATGTCTCTGGTGCTCGCATGGCCGCCGATGTCGCGGGTTCGAACATCGGAATGCGCCAGCACTTTGAAGATGGCTTGTTCGATGGCATGAGCCGCCTGTTTCTCGCCTAGATGTTCCAGCATCATCGCGCCCGACCATATCTGGGCTACCGGATTAGCGATACCTTTCCCTGCAATGTCGGGGGCAGAACCATGCACCGGCTCAAAGGTCGAGGGAAATTCCCTTTCAGGATTAATATTGGCCGATGGTGCGAGTCCCATCGATCCCACGACCGCTGCGCCCAGATCAGAAAGAATATCGCCGAACAGATTCGATCCCACCACCACATCAAACCAGTCGGGATGAGCGACAAAATGCGCGGTCAGAATGTCGATGTGGTACTGATCAGTTTTTACGTCTGGATACTTTTTTGAAATCGCCGCGAAGCGTTCGTCCCAAAAGGGCATGGAGTAGACAATGCCGTTAGACTTGGTGGCCGAGGTAACATGCTTTTTGCGCGTGCGAGCAAGTTCGAAGGCATAAGTAATGATGCGGTCGCAGCCGCGTCGGGTGAAGATGCTTTGCTGTATCGCCATGTCGAACTCGGTATTTCGATTCATCCGCCCGCCAACCTCGGAGTATTCCCCCTCGTTGTTTTCCCGGATGATGACGAAGTCAATGTCCCCGGCCTTGCGGCCGCTCAGCGGACTTGTGATGCCTTGCAGCAGGCGCGCCGGGCGAAGGCAGACGTACTGCTGAAATGTTCGGCGAATTGGAATCAGCAAGCCCCATAGCGAAACATGGTCGGGCACTCCGGGATAGCCGACCGCGCCCAGGTAGATGGCGTCAAACGCGCGCAGTTGCTCGAGACCGTCTTCCGGCATCATACGGCCAGTCTTGGCGTATCGCTCGCAACTCCAATCGAAACGCTCCCACGAGAACGCCAAATCAAAATGGCGGCCGGCCGCCTCGATCACTCGAATGCCTTCGGAAACTACTTCTCGTCCAATGCCGTCGCCTTCGATCACCGCTATTTTGTAGTTCTTCAAGATTCCTCGCAGTTCCAGAATTTTTCCGCCACACTTATTTACTGCAGGAGCGCCGTTACGGTGCGAACATCCGCGACGTCTTCCAGCTTGCGCACCAGATCAATCACCTGGTTCGCCTTTCCGCTTGGCCACTCCGCGAAGGCAGCGCAGCCGCGGAACTTCTCCGCAACGTCGTCGTAGCTCATGGGGTCGCTGGGGCTCCCTTTGCCAAAATCCGCCCGCCCTGAGATGGTGCGTCCGTCCTTTAGTGTGATCTTAATGATAGTCGTCATCTTATCGAAGCCTGCCTTCTCTGCTTCGGGGTCGACGTAGAAGTGAACTCGCTCGATCATCTTCTTGACATCGTCACGGTTGACTACCGCGTCTGTGTATTTTGTCTGATCGGCCTTTCCGTCGAGCAAAAGAATGGCCATGCAAAATTCCATGCTGAACTTTCCCTGCAATCCAGTCGTAGGATGATGATGGATCAGAGCGTTCGGCATGTTGTGATTGGTGCCGACCTCCACGTGTTCCACATCGGCGGCTTTGATGGAATTGGCACGGATGAGGCGCAGCAGTTCCGTCATGCCAGGATGAGTCAAGGAACCGGAAGGGAAGGGCTTGATCGAGACGCCCGGGTTTTGCAGTGTCCAGGGATTGCCTAGTCGATCCACAATCGCGGCGGGATCGTAAGTGCCGCCGTAGGCATGGAAGAAGCCGCGTTGCGCCTCCAGAATCTGCTCGGCGGCAGTCCAACCGATCGCGGCGAAGTCGGCTGCGACCACGCCCGATTCGGTGGCGTGGCCCGCATGAAACGGTTTCATCATCGTGCCGAAGTTTTCCCGCAGGCCGGCGGCGTGGCTGGCGGCTACTCCGAAGGCTCGTGAGGTATGGAGCACGTTCAGGCCCTTGAGCTTGGCGCACGCAGCAGCTCCGCCGAAAACTCCGCACGTGCCGGTCGAATGAAATCCATCTTCATAGTGTCGCGGAGAAATTGCCTCCGCAATCTTGCATTCGACTTCGATTCCGCTGTGGTAAGCGACCAGCAAATCTTTTCCACTCTTGCCTTCGACTTCGGCAGTCGCGAGAGCCGCGGGAAGCACGCAGACCGTGGGATGAGTCAGCAAACCGTACACGCGGTCCTTGCCGACGGCAAGTTGAGTGTCATCGTAGTCGTCGACGTGGATGGCCACTCCATTCGCAAAAGCGGCAAAGCGGGCTGGAAGCCGGACTGCGGATCCCAGCACCGCCGCGCCGCCGCGTGGGGGAAAGCCAAAAGGTTTGAGATATTCCTGGATCAGTGTCCAGGTCTCGGCCTTGGAACCGCTGAGAGCGAGTCCAAGACCATCGAGGATGGACTTCTTTCCGAGTTCGAGTGCTTCGGCGGGGATGTCTGTGAACTTGAGGTTCACCACAAACTCAGCCGTATGCGTCGTCAGCTTCTGCACTTGCGGAAAACTCTTTTCACAAGAACCCTGAGCGGGGGATGCTTGCGCGGTCAGCGCGCCAGCAAACCTGGACTCAGAAGCTCCCAGTAACCCTAACGAGGCTCCGGCCCCGGCTGCATTTCTCAAGAACGCACGCCTCTTCATTCCGCCGCTCCTATTGTCAGTATTTATTTCAGTTCGTTCTTGAATACGTGGCCATCTTTCATGACGAACTGCACGCGCTCCAGCTCTGCGATGTCGGCCAGGGGATCCCCGGCAACCGCGACCAGGTCCGCGAACTTGCCCGCTTGTACGGAGCCTACCCGGTCCTGCCACCCCATCAGCAACGCTGCTTCCGAAGTTGCCGCTCGAATCGCCTGCACCGGCGTCATGCCAAACTTAACGAGGTATTCAAATTCCCTGGTCTGAGTTCCGTGCGGGAACGGTCCGACGCCGGAACCGAATGCGATTTTAACGCCCGCTGCCAGGGCTCTGCGAAAGCTGCGCTCGGAGACGTCCGCGACATTGTGCCCGCCATACTTCTTCATGTCGTGTTCGCGATCCATCTGATAATGGTAGAGAGTTGGTACCAGATAAATTCCTTTTTGCACCATCAGCTTGATGTCGCCATCATCGAGGTCGGCGCCGTGCTCAAGCGACTCGACACCTGCGTTCAAGCAGTTGCGCACCCCTTCTCCGGCGAAGGCGTGACAGGAAACTTTACGTCCCTTCTTGTGAGCCTCGTCCACGATGGCATTCACTTCCTCCGGTGTGAAGGTCGGCGGACTAACGAGCTTGCCATCATCCGTGAAATGGAAGTCATAGGCCGCGTACAGCTTGATCAGATCGGCGCCGTGCGCGACCTGGTCCCGCACCGCCTCACGGGCTGCCCAAGGCGAGTCCACCACCTGCAGCGCGGAGGGAACTGGGACCTCGGGAGAAAAGCCGCGCATGATGAAGCCGCCCGTAGTTTGTAATCCCCTGGTCGCCACTTGCATGCGAGGCCCCGTGACAATGCCGCGGTCAATCGCGTTGCGCAAGTCAACGTCGCTGTACATCGCACCCAGCGTCTTGAGATCGCGCAACGTAGTGAAACCGGCCATCAAATCTTTCTGCGCGTTGGCCAACGCAGTCAGCGTGCGGTACTGGTAAGACTCGCGCAGGATTTGATTATCGAAGTCGGGTCCATTGCCGAAGACGTGAGTGTGGGCGTCGATCAGCCCGGGAAGAACCGTGGCGTGACTCAGATCCAGAACTTCAGCGTCTGCGGGAATCTGCACTTGCTCTGCCGGACCAACTTTGGCAATGCGATTCCCTTTGATCAATATCACCTGATTGACGGCAAGCTTTTCGCTACCGTCAAACAGCCGGCCCGCACGGACTGCAATCCAGTGATCTGCGGGCGACGCAGATTGAGTCGATTGGGCTGGGGCAGAAAGGGGAACGAGCGCGTAGATAAACAGCAGCCACCCGGCACCACTTGTTTTCAGCATGGCGGGACACCCATCGTGGCGGGTATACATTAAGACTCTATGAAAGCCAGATGAAACATTATTCATGATCGCGGAGATAAGAGATAAGAGATTCGGCCGACCAACAATCAGCGGGAACGAGTTTATGTTTCTGAACGAATTTTCATCTGACTTCTCTGACCGTTCCGCTACGAATCGCCATATACTTGCTGGGCGAGAAATCAGATGCGTATTCTGCTGGTCGAAGACGAGGCTAAGGTATCGAATTTCGTAGCGCGTGGATTGACCGAGGAAAGGTTTGCGGTGGATGTTGCCGCGGACGGCAAATCGGGCCTCGATCTGGCGACAACCTACCACTACGATCTGATAATTCTTGATCTGATGCTGCCTGTCCTGGATGGCAGCCAGGTTCTTCGCCGGCTGCGCACCGACAACGTTCAGGTTCCGGTCTTGATTCTGACGGCGCGCGACGCGGTGGCCGACAAAGTCGGCAATTTCGAAGCGGGCGCGGATGACTACTTGACCAAGCCTTTCGCCTTTGCCGAACTGCTGGTGCGAATAAAAGCTTTGCTGCGCCGCGGCCCCGTGAGTCGCAGCAGTGTGGTGCGCGTCGCCGATCTTGAACTCGATCGTCTGGCGCAGCAGGTCAGGCGCGCCGGAAAGCGGATCGACCTCACCGCCAAGGAATTTTCGCTGCTGGAATATCTTATGTCCAACGCCGGCAGAGTTCTGTCGCGAACCATGATCATCGAGCACGTCTGGGATCACAGCTTCGACGGCATCACCAACATTGTCGACGTCTACGTCCGGCACCTGCGCGGCAAGGTAGACGATGCCTTTGATCCCAAGTTAATTCGCACAGTGCGCGGCGTGGGCTACAGCATTGGTCACGGTGCGCAGCCATGATGAATACCCGGTCGTTGCGCTTTCGCATCACGGCTTGGTATGCCGGCCTGCTGGCCGGAACGCTGATGGTGTTCGGCGCTTCCGTATACCTCGGCCTCGAGCGCTATCTCGATTGGACTTTGCAGAGAACGCTGGTGGCGGAGTGTCGCACTATCGCCACCCAACTGCTTTCGCAATTACCGGCCAAGGACACAGCATGGCTGGCTACTGAAATCGACGAGGCTTACGCCCCCGAGGTCAATGGTCTGTTTATTCGCGTTGTCCATCAGAACACGGGCGTGGTCTACCTTTCGGGGACGCCCAAGGACGGCACCTTTGAGCCGTGGCAGATTCCGTTTCCCAGGGACAAGGAAATGGATGGGGCGCGGAAACTCCAATTCGAATCCGGCAATCGCTTGCTGATCAATTCGATGACTGTGGTGACGCCCGCCGGAAATCGGTTTACCGTCGAAAGTGGCGCCCCGTACCATCAAATTGAAGTCGTGCTTCATGGACTTCTATTGACCCTCGCGATCTACATGCCCTTCGTAGTCTCTCTCGCCGTTGCGGGCGGATATTGGCTGATGAGACGTTCCTTGCAACCGGTGGACGAGATCACGAAAAGGGCGGAGGGAATCACTTCTACGAACTTGAGTGAGCGCCTGCCGGTCATACGTTCCGGCGACGAGTTAGAGCGGCTCTCCATGTCCCTGAACCGCATGATCGAACGTCTCGATAATGCCTTCGAGCACATCAATCGTTTCTCCGCCGACGCTTCCCACGAGTTGCGAACGCCTCTAACCATCTTGCAATTGGAACTTGAAGGTATCGCCCAGAACCATCGCTGGGATGGAGCACTGGGGGATCAAATCGGCAGCGCACTCGAAGAGACGCACAGGATGTCCAGGATCGTCGAAAGCTTGCTGGCTATCTCCCGTCTCGACGCCGGAGAAGTGAAGATGGATAAGGCGCGATTGGATCTCGGAGAACTGGCGGCATCGACCGCCGCCGAAATGAAGCTACTGGCGGAGGAGAAATCGATTGGCCTTCATGTGCACGCTGAAACCGGAGTTCACGTCGTGGGGGACCGGGTTCGCCTGCAACAGATAATTGTGAACCTCATTGATAACTCGATCAAATACACGCAGGTTGGTGGCAAGATCGAGCTCCGCGTTGGGGAAGAGGGGAACAACGCGGTCCTCGAAGTCTCCGATAACGGCCTTGGCATTCCGGCTCATGCTTTGCCCCACGTGTTCGAACGCTTCTATCGCGCCGACAAGGCCCGCTCCCGCGCCACTGGTGGAGCTGGACTGGGGCTCTCCATTGTCAAAGCCATCTGTGCCGCCCATAACGCAGATATCAAAGTCTCGAGCCAGGAGGGCCGAGGCAGCAGCTTCCGTGTGGAACTCCCGCTAATGCCGGTCTTTGCGGACGATGGAGCCAGCGCCGCACTTCGAGAAATTTAATTCAAGAATCGACTATTTCTTTTCATGAAAAAGACTCCGCGAGTGAGGTCGGGCACATTCACGATACTGGCTGCGCCCGATTCGCGCTAACGAACTCTACATAGGCAAACACGACGGGCCGATGGGTTCAAAAGATTTATAGGTAAGCACGAACTCCTGGTGTCCCAAGCTCTCCGAGCAACTTTGCGTTCCGGAAGCGACGTCCAGCACCTTCTCGTAGATCTCCTCGCCAACTTCATCGACGCTGGCTTCCAGACGCAAGATTTTCCCGGCGTTGACGTCCATGTCATCGCTCATGCGCTCGTAGGTTTCGGGATTCGCGCAAATTTTAATTACGGGAGAAATCGCCGAGCCCACGACCGAGCCACGTCCGGTGGTGAACAAAATCACGTGGGAGCCGCAGGCGATCAGTTCCGCAATTTCTGCGTTGTCGTTGATGTTGGGAAAGCCGAAGCGCGGTTCGCCGTCGGGAACGACGTCCAACAGATACAAGCCACCTTTTCGAGGGACGTCGCCCGGTTTGATCAGGCCTGAGATTGGCGAATCGCCACTCTTGCAATATGCTCCAATCGATTTTTCTTCAATCGTGGTCAGGCCGCCTTCGGCGTTTCCGGGAGCAAAGCTGGCATGGCCCATCTGTTTGTAGTAATACGCAGCTTTTTCAACGGACGCTTTCAACTCGTGGCCAAGTTCGGGCGTGACGGCTCGGGCCGACATGACATCTTCAAGCCCGATCATCTCGCCAGTTTCTTCGAAGATGGTCGCCGCGCCTTGCTCCACCAGCATGTCGAAGGCGCGTCCCACTGCGGGGTTGGCGGAGATTCCGCTGGTCGCATCGGAACCGCCACAGACTGTTCCGACCACGAGTTCATTCACGCTGAGAGGCGCTCGCGGAACTTCTGCAATCTGTTTCAGCGCCTGCTCAACCCAGAGCTTTCCCGAGTCGATCGATTTCCTTGTTCCGCCGGTTTGCTGAATCACTACGGTGCTGACGGGCCGGCCAGTCTTCGCAATTTCTTCTGCGAGGCGATGGCGATTGAAACTCTCGCATCCAAGGGAGAGCAGGAGCGCTCCACCGACATTCGGATGTGTGCACAGTTTGTTCATCATGCGATCGGCGTAAGCATTGGGATAGCATCCGCCAAAACCGATCAGATGAACGGGTTGGCCTCGGAAGGAATCCACGATCTCGCGGGCCACGTGGTGAGCGCATTCCACGAGGTACGCGACAACGATGCAGTTGCGAATTCCTTTTCTTCCGTCGGAGCGAAGAAAACCTTGCAGCGTGGGCGAGTTGGTTGACGACAACTTATTTGACGAAGACATGATCTTTGTCCAGTGTGTAAGTGGCGATGTAGTCGCTCTTTAGATTATGCAGGTGCATGTGGGCTCCCGCGGGAATTGGCTCTTTCGCGGATCCGATCGGTACACCACACTTGTATACTTTTTCTCCGGCCCTGATATCGCGGGCGGCAACTTTGTGGCCGATGCCGATGTTTTGCGTGAACACGACTTCGCAGCCATCGATGACGTCGCGGTCCCCGGGCCTTACTGGCGCAACCACGATGAGGACATTGTCATCGCGATGAATTCGCAACAGCTTTCGTGACTTGCCTTCGGGTTGCATCAGAATTTTCCATGCTGCAAGTAAGCCGCCACGGGGTCGACCCCCTGCAGAATTGCTTTGCGAACCATATTTTCCGTGCGTAAAACTTCTTCGGTCTGCTGGACTACATCCGAGGCGATCTCTGCCGGAATGATTACGATTCCGTCGCGATCAGCAAGCGCGTAATCGCCGGTGTTGATCCTAACTTCACCGATCTGAATCGGCTCTCCTAAGGCCGTGGACGCCCACTTGCCAACCACATCCACCGGGGTGAAGTATTTACAAAACACCGGGAACCCGAGAGTTTCGATGAAGGCAGAGTCCCGGCAACCGCCATCCACGATGTAGCCTAGCACCTTCTTGTAGGCCAACGTCTCCGCAGATAATTCTCCCATGTGCGCGAGGGTATGGTCGTTGGGCTGACAGACGAGCACCATGTCCGCCGGCGCGTTGGACAAGAGCTCACACCACCTGAGCAGACTTTGATGTGCATCCAAAGAATCGTGGCGCTTGCCCTGGATTGTGAAAATAGGGCCGGCGAGTTTGTGCTGTAAATTCAGAGGCCGGATGTAATGCGGCAGCGCCTGCCGGGGAAATCCACTGGCCCTCAGCACGTCATACACGGCTCCGCTGTAGCAGTTTCTCAACCGGTCACCGAGCGTGATGGATGGGGTCATCGCGTTTCACTTTACTTCTTTGCTATTACTTCTATTGGCCTTTGAACTTCGAAGGATCTCGGTACTTGACTGTCTGTAGATGTTCGCAGTAGAGAACCAGATCTCCCGGCATTTTAAACACTTCGTAAGAGACTTTTACCATTCCCATCTCTGGGTACTTGGGCCATTTTTCAAGCTGGGTGCGAATGGTGTAGATGGTGTCGCCGACGAACACCGGTTTAATGAAACGCAACTTATCGTATCCGTAGCTAAAGGTGTGAATATTGTTGTGCGCCATCAGGCCCAAGCCCAGGCTGAATACCATTGCGCCCGCGATCAGCCGCTTGCCGAAGACTCCTTCTTCCTTGGCGAAGACATCGTCCGCGACATAGGGATGCATGTCGAGAACGATGGAATTGAACAGCATGCTTTCCCCTTCGGAAATTGTGCGGCGAATCGAACGCGCAAGCTTGCCGACTTCGAAGTCTTCGTACAACCAGTTTTCGGCATTCCAGACGGAAATTTCTTTATGTTTGGCGGGATCAGGGTTTGGATTCTTCACTGGTTCCTTTCGTTACGCGATGCGCCGCGCTGCACCCCGCTGCATGGCATAGCGGTCGTTCAGCCATCGGATGAGAGCGGCGTCGTCGAGTTCTCCGCGCAAGCAGCGATTGATTTCTATTCCCGCGGCTTCAAAGAAACGAACAAAGCCGTCGAAGCGGGGACGCAAATAGGCTGTCTGCAAGGTTTGTAGTGTGCCGGAAAAAAAGCCGTCGGCCATGGCGTTGACTGAAGAATCGGTCCATGCGGTCAGGCTCGCGGGCTGGCCTCCATCGCGAAAATAAGTGCCACGCTGATGTTCGGGGCTCACCAGCCATTTGGCGTAGGCGATCGCTTCCGACGGATGGGAACTGAGTTTGCTGACGGCAACGCCCGTTCCTCCTAGCATTGTCCCAGCACATCCGCGATTACCCGCAGCTGGAGCGTTGGTGAATTTCAATCGCACCGGATTGCCGACTCGCGAGTAATTGGAATAACCGAAACCGTATGGACAGTAGACTGCTTCAGAAGCACCGATCATAAAATCGTAGACCTGGATCGGATTCCACTCTACTGAGCGGGGATGGGATAGTTCGATGAGCGCGTGCAGTCGATCCAAGACTTCGGCGGCGACGGAGTCGTTGACGAAAACCTCAGCGTCTTCGTGGATGGGATGTCCGAGATTCGCGCTCAGGGTGAAGAAGAGGCTGATCGCATCCGTGGGACAAGCAGGGACCACGATATATTTTCCGGCCCTGCGTGCTTTTTCTCCCAACTCCAAAACGTCGTTCAGGGTATCGGGAACCGTGGGAGACAGCGCTCGCAACAGATCCGGTCGATAGGACGCGACCTGGGTTGCTGCATCGATGGGGAAAGCCCAAAGGCCGGTGCCGTACCAATACGATTGCCAGGAAGGGCCTACGGAGTCCGCAGCAAAACGAAGTTTCTCCGCTTCGTTGATGAAGGGTGCGAGATCAACCAAGGCATCATGAGCCGCGGCAAAACCGACGAATGGATGATCGACGATGAGTAGATCATAACGATCCAGATATTGCTCGATGGGCGCTTCGCCAAACTCGCGCAGAGTTCGCCGGTCCCACTGGATTGTGATTTCTCGATGTTGCGCTTCGTATTCGGGAATGCCTGCAAGCAAAGGGGCATAACCACGAGGGTGATCCCAAGTGAGCCCTTTCAAGTTGATTCCCATTACGATTCTGCCTCGCGGAAACAGTTCTTATACCGTGTTTAAGCTGCCGGACGCTTCTCGGCCAGCAAAATGTGCTCGCAATACAGGACCACTTCGTCGCGCTGGTTCAGCACTTCACAAGCTTCCACAACGCGGCCCAAACTCCTACGCTTCGGGTCTTCCTGTTTTTCTTTGACGGTGACGCGAGTCCGCAGCGTGTCTCCAATAAAAACTGGCTTGGGAAAACGCAACTTGTCATATCCGTAGGTGAAGGCTGCGGGATTGATTTGATTCGCGGTGAGACCGATGCCGATGGCAAAGGTCATCGTGCCGTGCGCGATGCGCTGACCAAATTGAGTCTGCCGGGCAAACTCGGCGTCGACGTGATGAGGAAAATAATCTCCGGTGTGCCCGGCGTGGATTACGATGTCGGTTTCGGTAATGGTGCGTCCTGAGGAGACTCGCTGCGCGCCGACAACATAATCTTCGAAGTACTCGGTTTGCGTCATGAGCGCACCGCGCCCGAAGAGAGTTTTAGCCGCTTCCCGCCGATGGCCGAGGAAAGCGCGCGGGCAGCCCTGCTCAAGGCTTCTTTAACCTGATGTGGACCGATGCTGTCTCCGATCCGCGCAATGAAGGGGACCGTCATGGCCGCGATCGCTTCGCCGTGCTGATTCAAAACCGGGTAACTGATGTTCACCACGCCGTGCACCTGGTAGCTGGCCAGTTCTTCGTGGCCGCGACGGCGAATCTGGTTCAGGTGACGGTAGATGCCGGTTGGAATTGGCTTTCTGGAGCGGAAGTGCCATGCGCCGAGAGCGCGGGCGCGCACTTCGTCATTTTGAAAAGCCAGGATCACGTGCCCCGAAGCTGTATTTAAAAGATCGATATTTGCTCCCAGCCGCACGGAGAAACCCGTGATCCCGGGCGCGTCGAACTGCGCTACGACCACGACCTCAGCGTGGTTCAGCATCGCCAGATGGCAGGACTGGCCGGTGTCGCTTGCGACCTGCTGCACCAACGGGCGGGCCTGTGCAATTAGTCGTTGCAGCGGATGATGGTGGTGGACAATTTCAAACAGCTTGAGAGTGAGCTGGTAGCGCTCGTCCGAGCCTGTACGGGAAATGTAGCCGCGTTCTTCAAGGCACACCAACATCCGGAAAATCTCAGTGACGGTACGGCCGAGGCGGCTGGCGATTTCACTATGGGTCAGAGCCTCTGAAACTGAAGCCAGAAGCTCCAGGATGTCCAGACCCTTGTCGAGGGCGGGAGCTGTGTAGCGGCTTCTTCTGGAAGTCACTTGTCTTCGAGTTGAGAGAGCGTGCCGGGCGGTCATGTTCAGCAACTTAAATCAGTTTACTCGTTAATTTCTCTAATGAAAAGAGTATTTCACTGGTAGAATCGCATTGCAGCAGACCAGGAGTTCTAAGTGCCACCCTCCACAGATCCCGTTTTCGCCAATGGCATCAATAAAATGCCAGAAAGGCCGCTCCAGGGCATTCTGGTAGTGGACTTCAGTCAGTTTCTTTCGGGGCCATTGGCAACACTTCGGCTCGCGGATATGGGCGCGCGCGTGATCAAGATCGAGCGGCCTGGGAGCGGGGATCTCGGCCGCTCACTATATTTGAGCGATACCGACGTGCATGGCGAAAACACGCTTTTCCACGCCATCAATCGCAACAAAGAAAGTTACGCGGCCGACCTGAAGAATCCCTCTGACCTGGATAGACTGCGCCAGCTAATTGCGCGGGCTGATGTGATGGTGCAGAATTTTCGTCCGGGAGTGATGGAACGGCTGGGTTTCGGCTACGACAAGGTTTCGCAGATCAATAGTCGTTTGGTGTATGGAATTGTCTCGGGATATGGAAATGCTGAAGCGTGGCGTGATCGTCCGGGGCAGGATTTGCTGGCGCAAGCGCGGTCGGGAATCATGTGGCTGAGCGGGGACGAGGGGGACCCTCCGACGCCGATGACGTTGGCGATCGCTGACATGCTTGCTGGGCATAACCTCTGCGAGGGAATTCTGGCGTGTCTGGTGCGGCGCGGCGTGACTGGTCGTGGTGGATTGGTGGAAACCAGTTTGATAGAGGCGTTGTTGGACTTCCAATTTGAAGTGCTGACCACGCACTTGAATGACGGGCGAAGACCACCGCGGAGAGGTGCCTTCCGCAATGCGCACGCCTACCTCGCAGCGCCTTACGGAGTTTACGATACGGCCGATAGTTATCTGGCGCTGGCCATGACGCACCTTCCGACATTGGGGAAGTTGCTGGAGTTGCCGGCGCTCCAGGAGATTTCGGATCGCGCCGACGGATTTCGCCGCCGTGACGAGATCAAACAAATCATCGCCCAGCGTCTTAAGCAGCACAGCACAGAGCACTGGCTCGACATTCTGAACCCCGCCGACATCTGGTGTGCCGAAGTTCTGGATTGGCCCAAGCTCTGCGCCAGTCAGGCGTTTCAGCAGCTTGCCATGCTACAGACTCTAAGGGATGGAAACGGAATCGAAATTCTGACCACGCGGATTCCCATTCGAATGGATGGCAACACGCTGACCAGCGAGCGGCTTGCTCCTCGAGTGGGACAACACACCGAAACAATCCAGAGAGAGTTCGGCCTTTAGCTTAACCGGTAGACGCGGACGGCGTTGTCGTAAAACAACTTTCCCTGATTGACCTCGCCTGCATCCCGCGTGATCAACTGCAATGCCTCCACCCACTGTCGGAAGCTGGCGGAGAGCGTGCAGACGGGCCAGTCGCTGCCGAAGAGTACACGATCCCATCCGAAGCTAGAGATTGCATGTTCGATGAACGGCCGCAAATCATCCGCAGTCCATTTTTGCGGATCAGCGTAGGCCACTAGACCGGAGATCTTGCATGAGACATTCGGAAACTGCGCGATTTCTGTCATGTGTGCACGCCACGGATCGAGGTTTTTTTCCTTCACTTGGGGCACGCCGCAGTGGTCCAGAATGAAAACTACATCGGGACACTTTGAAACTAATTTGATGGCGATGGGCAACTGCCGAGCTAGAACGCAGATGTCGAATGAAAGGCGGTAAGGTGCGAGTGCGGCCACGTTCTTAATGAAAGTTGCACCCTGGCCCAATTCGTCGGGTTGAGTGTGGAGGACGCGACGAATTCCTTTGAGTTTAGGATGGCCTGCGATCTGATCGAGATAGGAGATGAAATCCTTGCTCTCGGGCCGAGCGCAAGCCACGATTCCTTCAAGTGGATTGTCGGGTTGATCGGCCAGCGCCAGCAGATGGCGGGTCTCATCGAGCATGTACGGTTCATCGACGTCGGCTTCCAGATGAACTGACTTTACGACGTTCAGCCCGTCGGCAGCCGCGAGATAGTCGGGCATCCGGAAAGAACGGTTCAGTGCTGGAAGGGAATCGAGCCAGGAGTAGCGAAACAGATCGGGATCCCAGAGGTGCTGATGTGTGTCTACGATCTTCATATTCAGTGACCGGGCGGAAACTCTAACTGCCAACTTGCAAAGAGATCAACTCAATCGGCGTGAAAGACTTCTTCCATGTTGGCCCACCACTCGCCAGAGGCGCGGGTTTCCAGAGGCTGCTGCATCGGCTTCATGAGGGCCCACCATTCTTGAGTCTTCGGGTCCGCCGCCATTTTCGACATGTCGGCTGCGTAATCCGCGCCGTGATATTCAAAGTATCCGAAGAGGAAATCATCTTTTAGGAAAATGGAGTAGTTCCGAATATTGCAGCGGCGAATCATGGCGAGCACTTCCGGCCACACCGCCGCATGATATTTCTTGTAGGCAGCAAGAGACTCCGGCCTTACTTTGATCACAGAACCGTAACGCTTCATGTCATCCTCCGGGTTGCACTCCGCAAAGCCGCTCTACTATATTCGATGCCTTTGAAAAATGGCTATCGTTTGCGAGAACTAAATCGCACGAAATGAATATGACACAACATCGGATTACTTCCTTGGAAACACGCGACGTACGCTTCCCTCTGGAGGCGGGCGCGGGCAGCGATGCCGTGCATTCGGGAGCAGAGTACGCATTTGCCACAACGCTGCTCGGTTGCAACGGAAAGGTGTTCGGTACCGGCATCGTCCTCACCCTCGGATTGGGGAACCAGTTGGTCTGTCAAGCGATCGAATGGCTGGGCAAGGAATTAATTGGACGGGAAATTGATGGGTTGATGGCGGATTTCGGAACGGTAGCACAGAAACTAGCTCAACATCCTCAGCTTCGCTGGCTTGGTCCTCAAAAAGGAGTGGTGCATCTGGCGCTTGCCTCGCTCACCAACGCGTGTTTCGATTTGTGGGCCAAGAGTCGCGGCGTACCACTGTGGCGGCTGCTTCTGGATCTCGATGCAAAACAAATCGTCGACCTGCTGGACTTGAGTTATTTCGAAGACGTGCTCACGCGGGATGAAGCTGAAGAGATTCTGCGAAAGCACGCGCCTTCCCGGAAGGATCGGGAAGACATCTTACAGCGTGGATATCCCGGCTATGACACATCCGTCGGCTGGTTTCAGTACGACGACAGTCAGGTGAACGAACTGGCGCGTCAGGCCATGGACAAGGGATTTAACGCATTCAAGCTGAAGGTTGGATCGCATAAGGGCGAGCGCGATGTCCGGCGTGCCTTCATGCTTCGTGAACTTGCCGGCGCGGATGCGCTGATCATGCTCGACGCGAACCAACAGTGGACGCTTCCGCGAGCGTTGGAGATGTGCGGCAAGCTTAGGGGAATGTCACCTTACTTCGTGGAAGAGCCAACACATCCTGACGATATTCGAGCGCACCGCACCATCGCCGAAGCGATCAAGCCGATCCCGATTGCATTAGGCGAGCATGTTCCAAACCGGATCATGTTTAAGAACTTTATGCAGGCGGAGGCGGTGCAGGTCGTGCAGGTAGACTGCACGCGGGTTGCAGGGATATCCGAGTTCCTCACGGTGAGCCTGCTGGCGCGCAAATTTGGACTGCGCGTAGTTCCTCACGTGGGCGACATGGGACAAATTCACCAACATCTGGTGCTGTTCAATCACATTGCCATGGGACACGAAGCTGTATTCCTCGAGTGCATCCCGCATCTCCAGCCGCATTTTGTTAATCCGGCTCGCATAGAAAATGGCGTATATGTGACGCCGCAAGCGCCGGGTTCCTCCTCCGATCTGAAAGGTGTGCGGCCGGGGAAATAGCGGACTTGACGCGTTGATATTTGACGCGCAACCTCACGACGTGATTTCTTCCGGGCGGACTGCGCGCTTCTCGGCCATGGAACGGTATTCGGCGAACATGACTTGCAGCGTGCGCAGGTTGTCGCGTCCGCTGGTTTCCGGCACCGAGTCACTCTCGATAGCACGCATGAGTGAAGCCATCGGACCCACGAATGCGTCCGGAATCCACATGCTATCAAGGCGGGCGGAGAACCAATAACCGGGATTACGCTTCGACATGAACTCGAGAGTATCGGGGCGGCCAGTGGGATAGTTGTACATCAGGCCGATCGTTCCTTTGATCACGCCTTCCGTGCCTTCGAAACGAAAAATTGCGTAGGCGTCGTCCTGCCAAGTCGTGTGGCAGACATCGATGAGCACTTGCAGGCCGGATTTGTATTCCCAAGTGGTCAGAGTTTTGGTTTCGGCTTTCGTAGTCTCACCGGGAGCGCGGCTGCCGCTGGTAAACACATGGTCGGGATCGCCGAGGAGATAACGAAGCGAGTCGATGTAGTGGATGCTATGGAACATGATCTCCAAATGTTTGCCCTGATAAATCCAGGGCCAGAGACTCCAATCGGTTTTGCAATGGACCTGAATGGCGCCGTAGGTGGGCGCTCCCAGCCAGCCGTCGTCGATCAGAAGCCGGGAGCAACGGATTCCGGCGTCCCAACGCATCTGCTGATTGACCGCAATCTTCACCTTCGCGCGTTCGGCGAGTTCGACGCTGCGAACGGCTTTTGAATACTCGTCGGCGAAAGGTTTCTGACATAGCAGATGTTTGCCGGCAGCCGTGGCCTGCTCGACGATATGGACTTGCTCGGCGGGATAGACGGCGATGTCGACGATCTCGATTTCAGGTTGACGCAAAAGCTCGTCGACGCTGGCACAAACTTTCGCGATCCCGTGTTCTTTGGCGGTACGATCAGCCTGCTCACGATTGCGGTCGGTGATGCCGAGAACTTTGAAGCCTGCTTTTTTATAGGCGGGAAGGTGTGCATAGTTGACGATCCCTCCGGCGCCGACAATGCCGATACCGCGGTCCATGCGCTGCGGCAATTTGGGTTTGTAATCGAGATGAGGGAAAACATCAGTGGGTGCTGAGTCGTTTTTCATAATCATTGGTCGCGGATGCGTCTGGGCAACGCAAACTTTAGCAGCAACCAGCGTTGCGGGACAGAATTATTCTTTTTCGTGGCGCCCAAGATGTAAAGATATGTTTCACTCCGTGAAACATTTCTCGTTGTTCGTTCAAGTTGTTGGCAAAAAACTTCATCGCGGACTTGCGCTCGCGAATCTGTTGAATTACGATCCAGCCTTTTCCAGGTAAGGACTCGACAACAATTTGTGATGCGGCGCAGTGCCGCAGCAGACGGAGAGAAAGAAATGAAGCTGATCCGATTTGGCGAACCCGGCGAAGAAACGCCGGGAGTTCTCACCCAGGATGAAACTCGTCTGGATGTTTCTGCTTTTGTGCAGGATTACGACGAGGCGTTTTTCGCAGATGATGGACTTGTAGGACTGAAGCAATGGTTGAAAGAGAACACGGCTTCAGCGCCGCGCGTTGCGCAAGCTGTCCGGTTAGGATCGCCGATCGCGCGTCCCAGCAAGATTGTCTGCATCGGGTTGAACTTTCGCGATCATGCCCGGGAAAGCAAAATGGAGATCCCGGAAGAGCCGGTGATATTTTTCAAAGCCACCACCTCGCTGGTGGGCCCGAACGATGATCTCGTCATGCCGAAGAATGCGCGCAAGGTCGATTGGGAGGTCGAACTGGCCGTTGTGATGGGAAAGAAATGCAGCTATATCGAGAGGGACGAGGCTCTCGAATATGTAGCCGGCTATGCTCTGCACAATGATTATTCCGAACGTGTGTTTCAACTGGAGCGTGCCGGGCAATGGGTTAAGGGCAAGAGTGCGGATACGTTTGCGCCGCTGGGACCGTTTCTCTCGACGTGTGACGAGATTCCGGACACAGGGAATTTGGGAATGTGGCTGAAAGTCAACGGTGTCTTCCGGCAGCGCAGTTCCACAAGCGAAATGATTTTTGATGTTCCGAGTCTTGTGAGCTACGTGAGCCAATTCATGACACTGCTCCCCGGAGATGTTATTAGCACCGGAACGCCCGCTGGAGTGGGTTTGGGGATGAAGCCGCCACAGTATTTGGAGGAGGGCGACGTGGTTGAGTTGGGGATCGACCACCTGGGCGAGTCGCGGCAGTCGGTGGTGGCATGGCAACCAGCATCCGCGGAGGAAGTTGGTTCCCGTCCCGGGAGATAGCGCTGTCGAGATGGGTTGCGCTTCTGCTTTAAGATGTCAGGGTGAACTCGCTCACGCAAATCAAAGGGGCACGCTTCGTTGTTCTTCTCGCGTTGTTTTCACTGCCGGCAGGCCAGTCTGTAGCGCAGGCGGTGCCAGCCGCGCATTCCATCAAACCGAAAACCGAAAGAGTCAAACCTGGCGACGTTCACTTCGAAGATATTGCTTCGCAGGCGGGACTCAACGCGCTCAACGTATATGGCAGCGATAGTCACAAGGAATACATCATCGAAACGACAGGCAACGGCGCGATCATTTTCGACTACGACAACGATAGCTGGCCTGACATTTTCCTTCCCAATGGTTCGACGGTAGAGGGATTTGCGAAAGAGAAAGACAAAGCCCCGACCGGACACCTGTATCACAACAACCGCGACGGGACGTTTACCGACGTGACGTTGCAGGCGGGACTTGCGCGCGCGGGCTGGGGGCAGGGCGGTTGCGTCGGCGACTACGACAATGACGGCTATCTTGATTTGTTCGTCACGTATTGGGGACAGAATGTTCTGTATCGCAACAACGGCGACGGGACTTTTACCGATGTGACTGCCAAGTCCGGACTCAAGACTTCGAAAGACGAGTGGAGCACCGGCTGCAGTTTTGTCGATTACGACCACGACGGCAAGGCAGATATTTTCGTGACGCGTTATGTGGAATTTAGTTACGACTCCGTTCCCCGGCCGGGACAAGGGCGCTGGTGCCAGTGGAAGGGAATCAATGTAATGTGCGGGCCGCGCGGGCTCAAGGCGGCGCTCAATGCCCTATACCACAACAGCGGCGATGGCACATTTACCGACGTCTCGCAGAAATCCGGCATTCTGAATACAACGCCTTGTTACGGATTCACATCGCTGACGGCCGATTTTGATCATGACGGATGGCCAGACATCTACGTGGCCTGCGACTCTACAGCCAGCATTCTGTATCACAACAATCAGAACGGGGCGTTCACCGACATCGGAAAGAAAGCTGGAGTGGCATACAACGAAGACGGATCAGAGCAGGCAGGCATGGGGCTTTCGGCCGATGACTTCAGGCACAGCGGGCATCAGGATATCGTCAAAACTAATTTCAGCGACGACACTCCCACGCTCTACTTGAATCGCGGTGACAATGATTTTGACGACGTAACCTACCGGGCGAGTTTGGGAAAGATAAAAAACTGGCTGGGATGGGGAGTGCAATTCTATGACTTCGACAATAGCGGGTGGCCGGGAATTCTGATCGGCAACGGGCATGTGTATCCGGAAGTAGATGGCAAGGGGCTTGGCACCAGCTATCGTGAACCCAAGGTCGCCTATTACAACCTGCACGACGGAACATTTGCGAACATCACCTCGGATGCGGGGGCTGTTCTTGGCCAGGCACACTCCGGCCGCGGCATGGCGCTCGGCGATTTATTTAACGACGGTCACGAGGAAGCTTTGGTGAATAACATGAACGAGAAACCATCGCTCTACTACAACACTTCGCCGATTGGAAACTGGATCAGCTTGCAACTGATTGGCGTGAAGTCGAATCGCGCAGCTCTAGGCGCGGTTGTGACTCTGGAGCAGGGCGGGGATAAGCACGAAAACGATAGGCGCGAAATGGAAGTACGCAGCGGAGGCGGCTACATCTCGCAGAGCGATCTGCGGCTGCACTTCGGATTAGGAAAATCCAGCAGGGCGGAGAAGATTGTGATTCGCTGGCCGAGTGGATTGGTGGAGACGCTTACCGACCTTCCTGCGAATCAGTACTACATGGTTCGAGAAGGCAGCGGAGTTGATCAGAGCAGGACCCACGGCGTGAGTTCGGTCCGGATTAACGTGCCGGGAGCGGTTGCAAAGTAGCAGTTCAGCCGGACGAACTACGTTGCGTTGCCAGCGGAGATGATGGCAATTGCAAGCAGCAGAATCCCGACTCCTGCCCAGTTGTAGGCCAACGCGCGACGGCTCGCGCCACGCCATTCACCCGATACGGCGCCCCAGAAAAGAGCCCCGATGATGTCGATGGTCATGAAGATGGGCCAACCGACGATCGCGCCGAGCGCTCCCATGTAAGCCGCGCCCATTCCGTAGAGAACAATTCCGCCGAACCACAGCAATCCCGTCAACAGTCCCAGCAGCCAATAGCGGGAGGGACTTCCCTCGTGGAATACAGACCACGTCTGGTTCTTGTTCAGCAGATATACACAGTACAGAAAATTCACGACAAAGCCGCCGGTGACCGTGAGCGCCCAGATCGGATTCGCGGCCATGGTGTTGCTCGCTCCAGACTGAAGAGCGCGAACTCGCAGCTCATCGCCGAACACGAAACTGAAATTCAGCAAAGAAGAAAAGATTCCGGAAAATATGCAGAGTACTAGCCCGAAGGCGAAGCCGGAGCGCACACCGTTGCCCGCACCCAAATCGCGTTCACGAGCGCGGCCTGCGAGGGCGAGAAAGACGAGACCCAACACCATTACCACGCTGCCGGCAATTAAAGCCAGCCCGCGTTTGGCCAGAAGTTGCTCAGAGTGAAGAATCGCCATCGGAATCAGCGAACCAAACGATGACGTAATACCGAGGATCAGCGCGAAGCCGAGCGCCATCCCCACACGATTGATGGCGAGACCAAACAGCGTGGAGCCCACGCCCCAAAGCAATCCAAACAGAACCACTTTGATGAGGGTGGAGGGCGATGCCGATGCGTAAACGCTAATGACATTCGGCACGGTCGCGAAATTAATAATCCACGGAAGCACGAGCAAGCCAGACAGTGCGAAGAGCAACCAGCTATTCTCCCAACGCCATGCGGACATACGCTTCATGGGGGCGGCAAAGCTTCCCTGGAGAATGCCTGCGAGCACGACCAATCCAATTCCCAACAGCAATGTCTGATTCATTCAACGCCCCGATGTAAAGGCTTGGAGCATGGACTACGCGTGTCCTGCTCGTCAAGCGGACGGGAAGCAAGCAAAGTCTGGTTGCCAGCAGAATGGCGTTTGGGCTAGAGTGCGCTTCATGTCGAAGTGGGTGCTGCCGATCGGGATTCTGATTTGTCCCCTTGTGCTTCTCGGAAGAAGCCGGTGGCGAGCGATGGCGCGGGGTTTGGGGTTAATGGGTGGAGCGTTTCTGCTTTTGATGTGTCTGAGTTTTCAGAGCAAGGCGCCAGGAACAAGCGCGGTGGCCGATCAGAGTTCAGCGGCGACTACTGGCTATGTTGGTTCCAAGGCCTGTTCCCAATGTCACGCGAGCATCTACGAGTCTTTCTCGCGCACCGACATGGGCCGGTCGATGTCGGAAATCAGTCCGGATCTTTTGAAAAAGATTCCGATATCAGCAACCATTTTTGATCCTAAGCTTAATCGCCATTTCGAAACCTTTGTCCGCGATAACAATCTTTTCCAAAGCGAGTTCGAAACTACAGTCGACGGCAAAGACATTTTTCGTGATACGCGCAAGATCGAGTGGATCATTGGCTCGGGCGCGAACGGTAGGGGGGCAATCGTGAAGCAGGAAGATTACCTGTTCGAGGCGCCCCTTTCGTTCTATGCGAAGCCGCATCGCTGGGCACTGTCGCCGGGATACGAGTTTGGCGATTACGGTTTCAATCGTCCCATTCTTCCCGGGTGCATTTCCTGCCACAGTGGACAGCCACGGGTCGTGCTGGATGGGAACGGCCGTTTTCAAAATCCGCCATTTGCGGAATTGGCAATCGGTTGCGAGAACTGCCACGGTCCTGGACTGTCACACGTCGCGGCGGCGCATATGGGAGATCCTGGCGGCTCAATTGCAAATCCGGCCAAACTTTCGCCGTGGCTTGCGGACAACATCTGCATGTCGTGTCATCAAACCGGCGATGCGCGCGTCTTGCAGGCGGGAAAAACATATCGCGACTTTCGCCCGGGCACTGAGCTGGACGACACGCTGAGTATTTTCCTGGTCCCTTTCAGTCGCGAGTCTGCGCCTAAAGATGATTTGCTGGAGCATTACCTCTCCATGCGCCTCAGCAAATGTTATTTGAAGAGCGGGCGGCTCGGCTGCATCAGTTGCCACGATCCTCACGTCCAACCTTCGCAACAGGAAGCTCCCGCGTACTTTCGCGGGAAGTGTATGGCCTGTCACACCGAAAAAAGTTGTGCAGTGCCGCTGGCTCTGCGGCAGCACAAGACGCCTCCCGACGATTGCGCGGGCTGCCACATGCCCAAGCGCGACGTCACCGTAATCTCTCATTCTGTTCTCACCAACCACCGCATTGTTGCACAGGCCGAGGAGCCTTTCCCCGAGGTTGCGTTCCACATGACAACCCCACAGCTTCCCGATCTGGTTCAGCTCAGCGCGAATCCCGCGAAGAAGAATGTGCCGTCGCCGCTGACTCTATTACAGGCGTATAGCCAGGTCATCCTGTCGCATCCGGAATATCGCCCGCGCTACTGGGCGGTGGCGGAGCAGCTCAAGGCCAGTCAACCCGACAATGTTCAAGTGCTCGAAGCGCTGGCCGATGAAGCATTGCAGAATAAGAATGCCGAGGGCTCGGCACGCGTGATTCAATATCTTCAAGACGCCATTCTGCATGGCGCGACGAATCCTGCGGACTTCGAGGAACTAGCCCAATTGCTGGTCGCGGCGAACCGTCGGGCCGAGGCCGTGATTGTTTTGCGCCAGGGAATCCAACTGGATCCCTACGATGCTGAACTCTACCGCCTCAGTACAAAAATCTATGTGGCTCTTAACAAAATGCACGAGGCCTGCGACGTCGCAGCCAAAGGAATGCAGAAATTTCCGCAAGACGATGCGATCCGGGGTGTCATGAGCCGCTGTCAGGCCGCTTCAGGTGGAATGGGCAAATAAACTCGAGCGTGAATGATGCTAAGTTAATTTGCAGCTGGAACGATTTTCTTGGCTCGGCGGTCCACAGGAACCGGTTCACGTTGTGAAAATCCCATGGCCGCGGCAATCGCCCGAGCTGCCCCCGTAACTGCGCCGGCAAATATGGCGACCTGGTTGGGACTCACTCTAGTTACGGGTGCGGACACGCTTACAGCAGCGATTGGTTCGCCATTAGAGTTGAGTATGGGGGCGCTCACGCAACGAGCACCCTGAACAGCCTCTTCGTCATCCACTGCGTAGCCTTGTCGTTGAATCTTCTCGAGCTCCTGCCGGAACTGCAGCAAGTTCATGATGGTTCTCGGCGTCGCAGCCTGAAATGTAATTGTGCCTAAAATATTTTCGCGTGCGTCGGCTGGCAAAAAAGCCGCCAGGGCTTTGCCCAGTGCCGTGACGTGTAACGAACGGCGCGCGCCCACACGCGATGAAAGCCGGAATTCGTGCGGGCTCTCAATCACGTCTACATAGAGCACGGTCCCCTGGTCAAGGACAGCGAGGTTCACAGTCTCCTGAGTGGACTTCCACAATTCCCAAAGTATCGGCCGGGCCACTGCTTGCAGGGTCGCGCCATGGTTCCCGCGAGCCGACATTTGCGAGAGCCGTGGACCAATCAGATACGCTCCTGCCTCGGTTCGAATGAGATAGCGCTCGCGCTCCAGATGTTTCAAAAAGCGGTGCGCCGTGCTCTTGTGAATGCCAGTCAGATCGCAGATCGCCTTCAATCCCAAGCCCGCGGATGAGCCCTGCAAGGCTTCAAGAATTAACAACACTTTGGAAATCACGCCGACCGGCGCTGCACTTGGACTGGATTTTGTGACACGCGGCATGACGTCCTCTAATAGCTTCTAGGTGGTGAATGCAAGATCCGACGGCCAGATCTACGGCGTCCCGGGAGCGAGATACCGTTTCATCTTTCGGAACATTACCACGGCCGTCCCGCGATAAGCTAGTTAATTGTTTCATCTAATGGAACAAGATTCACATCTATGAAATTTTTTGATTGACAACATTCCAAAAGCAGTGCTAGAAGTTTGTGCCGTGGGCTTTCTTTCGCTCGTCGTTGTTGGCCGCCCAGGAGGAAATACGATGACACGCCAGTTTTCTTTGAAAATGCAAGAGCGATGGGTTGTGTCGTTGCTGTTGATATTGGCGGGAGGATTTTTAGGTGCACTCTCTCCCGCGCGCGCATGGGGGCAAGCCACCGGAGCCGTCAATGGCACGGTGCGCGACTCGGGCGGCGCGGTTGTGACCGACGCCGCGGTCGTGTTGCATAACCGCGATACCAATCTGGACCGCACAGCGACTACGAACGGCGTGGGCGACTATGTCATGCCTGACGTACAACCTGGAAATTACGATTTGAAAGTGACGAAGGCTGGCTTCGCCGTGGCAGTCAAATCGGGAATTATCCTGCTCGTTAATCAAACTGCGACTTACGATTTCGCACTGAAGGCCGGAGCGGTGAGTGAACTCGTGGAGGTGCAGGTTAACTCGGTTGCGCTGGAAACCTCCACTGCCGAACTGGGAGTTGCCGTGGTAAGAGAGCAAGTAAACGACTTGCCCTTGAACGGACGGAACTTCACCCAATTGCTGACTCTCACCCCGGGCGTGAGCACCGTGAACGTTTCACAAAACAGCGCCACCAGCGGCGGCGTCTGGTCGAATCCCATTGGCACATTTTCGTACCCGTCGGTGAATGGCCAGTCGAACCGCAGCAACTTATTCTTGCTGGACGGCGTAAACAATGAAGGGTCATTCGGGAGCACATACGCCATTGCTCCGATTGTCGATGACATCCAGGAATTCAAAGTTCAAACCCACAATGACGACGCATCGTTTGGCGGCGTGATGGGCGGAGTAGTCAATGTGGTCACCAAGTCCGGCACGTCGCGGTTCCACGGGTCCGGCTGGGAGTTCATCCGAAACAGGGCGCTCGATGCCAACATCGTCTATCCGGGATTCACGACCGCCGAGCAGACCCAGGCGAGCAACCAGCCCGGGTTCCAGCAGAATCAGTTTGGCGCAACTTTTGGCGGTCCACTTCCGATCCCCGGCGAACATCCAAGGAAGACATTTTTCTTCCTGAGCTACGAAGGCTATCGGAAGCATGCCGCCGCCTCGAATCAGTACCTGATACCCACCGCGACGCAACTGGGTGGGGATCTGACCGGCATCAGCGGGCAGATCTACAATCCGTTCAGTGGACAGGCCTTCATGTGCGACGGCGCAGGTAATCCACTCGCGGCACCCGGAAACATTCAGGGCCCGGGCACGCCTTGCAACAAAATTCCTTCGAGCATGATTGACCAGAACATGGTCACGTACGCACAAACATTGTTCCCGACCCCTAACCTCACCCCCACTGCCTCTGACCCGAATAATGGGCTGGACACTACGAAAACGATCATTCGTCAGGACGAGGGCAGCGGACGACTGGACCATCAGTTCAGCCAGCATGACAGCGTGTGGGCACGTTACAGCAGCTTCCGGCAGCCGGTTTCAGGATCGGGTGGTTTCGCCGGACTGTTGCACGAGCAGGTAACCAACGGCTACAACATAGGCCTTAACTACATGCATATATTTTCAGGGAATATGCTCGCCGAATTTCATTTTGGACGAAACAACGTGAATATCGATCAGGGCTCCCAGTTTGCGAAGGCAGGCGGAAGTTTTGGCACACAACTGTTCAACCAGAACTTCGCCGGGGGGTTCAAAGGTGGCGTTTCGATGGTCCCGGAGATCGTAATCCAGGGTTACATCGGAAACCCAAATCCCAGCGCGCACGGCGCCGCTCAGACTGACAATACGCATGTCTCGGACATCTGGGAATACGGCGGTGATTTCACAAAAACTATTGGACGCCACACGTTCAAAGCCGGAGCAAATTTTGCCAGCAACAACACCAACGCACTGTATCTGAACTCGAGCGTTCAGTTTGCGGCGGCCAACACAGCCAACCCGCTGGATTTATCGGGCGGCAACGCGATTGCATCGTTTCTTTTGGGTGATCCGAACAATGCCTCACGGCGAAATGTAGTCGAAACCACTCACGGCGGCTGGGTCGATGGATTTTATGCCATGGATCAATGGAAGGTGACCAGCAGGCTGAATGTGAATATCGGTTTGCGCTATGACGTCACATATGTGCCAATCTATGGCAACAATCCCAACGACAACTTTTTCGTTGGCGACATGAATTTCCGCGACGGAACCTACATTCTGGCTCACAATGCTCCCTCGTGCGCCCAGACCAATGCCGCGCCCTGCATACCCGGAGGAGTGCTTCCTCCGCATGTGCTGGTGACGCCCCTCGGCGGTGGAGCGATATACCATACCGATTACAACGACATACAACCGCGAGTCGGTGTGATTTATCAACTGCTTCCCAACACGGTGCTGCGCGCGGGGTACGGAAGATTTTTTGATAACTGGGCGGCGATCACCCAAACTGCGCAAAACTACGAAGGCACGTGGCCCAGCCTGGATCAACTTGGAGCCAGTAACATTAATGCGGTAACCGCAGGGCCGCCCACTACGACGGCGGAAGATCCTTTCAACCAGGGCGTTGGAGCTCCAATCACCGGCCCAACACCATTCACTCAGTCAACCTGGTTTGCCGATCCTTATCTGAAGCGGCCTTATGCCGATCAGTGGAACTTCGGCGTCCAGCAACAAGTAACTTCCAAAGATGTGCTGACGGTCAATTACGTCGGCTCCGTCGGCAGGCGTCTGGATATTGGCGGAGCCTATAACGTCGCGATGGCTCCGGGCGGCAACGTTGGCTGTCCGACCTTTGCCGCAGACCCGAACAACTTTAATTGCGGAGCGCCTTTTCCCTACATCGGCGCCACCGCCTATGACCGAAACCAGGGGAAGAGCACTTACAACGCCCTGCAGGTCTCAATGAACGGCAGGCAGGAACATGGCCTTACCTACTTGATCTCCTACACGTGGTCGAAGAGTCTGGATCTGGGCTGCACAGGGTGGTACGGAGTGGAAGGCTGCTCCATTCAAAATCCGTACAATCTGAAAGCTGATAAGGGTCCATCTGCGACCGATCTTCCGCAAATTTTTTCTGCCGCATGGGTATATGCATTGCCCTTCGGCAGAGGCGACAAGTTCTCCACAGGCAATTCCGTTGTGAATGCGTTGATTGGGGGCTGGAACCTAAACGGCGTTCTCTCACTCAATTCGGGCACCCCGTTCGATGTCGGAAGCGGAAAGGACATCGCGCAGACTGGAAACTACAACTATGGCAACGGCTATGGCTATGAGCGGGCGAATGTTGCGGGAAGTTTCTATCCCAGCAGCAAGACGCCAGCGGAGTGGATTAACGTAGGATCTTTTCAAGTGCCCGCGTTGAATACATTTGGAAATCTGGGCCGGGATTCGCTTCGGTCGGACTGGAATAAGAATTTAGATCTCTCGCTGTTCCGCCAATTCCCAATTACAGAACGATTCCGAATGGAATTTCGTTTCGAGGCCTTCAACGTAACGAACACCCCGATCTGGGCCGTTCCAGTCTCGAGCATCGAGGCTCCAAACTTTGGCGCGGTCACGCACACTGCGAGTACACCTCGGCAGTTGCAGTTCGGACTTAAGTTCTATTTCTGAGGGATGCCTACTGCTCGTGATTGCACGTTATAAGGAGGCAAACGTTCAGGAGTATCTCAAGTAAGGGAAAGGCGGAAGGCGCCGCATTTCTCGAGCAGATCGCGCGTTCCACTTTCCACTTTGACCGCGAGAATAACTCGCTCAGGCGCTACACTGAACGGGAGTGACTGCAAGCCTGAAGGCCATTGGAGATGTTGGCAGCTCGTACAGAACGCGCTCGACCTGGAAGGTATTCGCTTCTGAAGGTGAGCGTCCTAATGATACTGGCGGCCACACTCTCCGTCGCTGGACAAACTGTTTCGCCGCGCCAGGCAGTTCCTACAACCCATTCCACCGCATTGCCCAAATCATGTCTGGGGCATAGCGAGCCTTCCGACAAGATAACCGCCTTATTGGAGACCGTTCACGATCATCCCACGGCTGGCGCCTATAACACCCTGGGAGTTTTATTTGCGCAGGCGGATCAGGCATCGTGCGGCATCGCCGCCTTCGAAGCTGCTCTCAAACTGGAAAACCAGAACTGGGAAGCTCATTACAATCTGGCGCTGGCGCTTCTTAGAAAAGGAGACCGGGCGCGGGCCACGCGTGAGCTCCAAACTGCAATTCAGCAAAAGCCGGACTCCGTGAGTTCGCATTTCGCCCTGGGAAGTGTTCTCGAAGAAGAGAAGAAGTCAGGAAGCGCGGAAGATGAATTTCGCGCCGCCCTGAAGATCGATCCACATTTCACGCCCGCCGCTATTAAGCTCAGCGAAGTGTTGATCGCCGAAGGCAATTCCCGGGCGGCAGTTGCTTCTTTGGAGGAAGCTGTTAACCAGGCGCCTTCGGAGCAGGCTGAGCCGGTGCGGGCGGCGCTGGGCATGGCGTATGCCGCAAACGGTGAGATGGAGAAGGCTCTAGCGACGCTTAAGGATCTTGTCGCCGCCCACCCCGATTCCGCGGACGCCCACCTTGATCTGGGATTGGTCTATGCAGGGCAGAGCCCGCTGAATGATAAAGAAGCTGCTGTATCAGAGTTTCGGGAAGCCCTGAGGCTGGATCAAGGCTTAAATTCCGGCAGGCTCGCTCTGGGACGAGTTCTGATTTCCTTGCAGAAGTATTCAGATGCGGCGGTGGTTGCTCTCGAGTACACGCGCCGGCAACCGAGCGACGCTCAGGGTTTCTATGCTCTGGGTCAGGCCTATGAGGGACTCAAGCGTTCCGACGCGGCGGTCAAAGCGCTCGAGCGCGCGACGATTCTTGATCCAAGAGATGCGGCCATCCGCCTTGATCTCGGAATGCTATTGGCGAGCACGGGACAAACCAATGCAGCCCTCCAGCAGTTGGAAGCCGCCGAGCGGATCAATCCATCTAACAGTGCAGTTCACAAAGAACTTGCTTTGCTATTTGAAAAAGCTGGCGATAAAGAACGGGCTCGTGTCGAGAGGACCAAGCTGGTTGCGCTGGAATCAAACGGTGACAAAGAAAGTGCAATAGCTGGATTCAATGAGAAGGCAGGTGAGTATCTCTCGGCGGGCAACGCGACGGCAGCTGCTGAAAGTTATCGAAAGGCCTTAGTGCTCAATCCCCGCGACGCCAAACTCCGTTACAACCTTTCGCTCGCGTTAGACAGGATGGGAGACTTTGCGTCCGAACGGAAAGAGCTTACCAGAGCGATCGACTTGAATCCCAATCTTGCGGTCGCACAAAATCAGTTAGGCCTTCTGTTCTTGCGAGGAGGACAGCAAGCTGAGGCGGAGCAGCGCTTCAAGAAGGCTCTTTCCATCGATCCCAAATTTGCCGAAGCGCAGAGCAGCCTGGGGGTGCTCTACAGCCAGCAAGGTAAAAATCGCGAGGCGGCATCGTTGTTTCAGCAAGCCATTCAGAACGATCCAAAATACATCAAGGCTTATGTCAACCTCGGATTGCTCATGGCGCAACAAGGAGCGCTCTCCGAAGCCGAACAACAATTCCGAACCGCTATTGGAGTGGACGCAAACTACCCTGATGCTTATGCCGCATTAGGAATGCTTCAAGCCAAGACTGGGCGCGGCGCTGAAGCAGTGAAGAGTTTTGAGAAGGCAGTGACGCTTGAACCGGCCTCCGCGCTGGCTCACCTGAATTTGGGCATTGCGCTAGTCGATCAGTTCGACCGCACCGGTGGATTCAAGGAGTTTTCTGAAGCGGCCAGGCTGGATCCCAAACTCGCCGCCGCCCACTACAATCTGGGCCGATTTTTCTTCGAAACCGGAAAGTACGAGGACGCGGACAGAGAACTGCAAACGGCAATTCGTTTACGGCCGGATGACCCTGGTGCTCTTTATTTCCTGGCTCTCACGGCAAAACAGGAAAACCAGGTGGAGAGGTCAACAACGCTCTTGGAGAAAGTAGTTGCTGCGCAGCCGGACAATGCCGACGCGCAATATCTACTTGGCCAGAACCTGGAGCACGCGGGCGACAATGCGGCGGCCATTCGCCATTGGAAAGCGGCGGTGCGAGCCGATCCCAATCATTCCCAGGCGTTGTTCAATCTGGCGAAGGCTCTAAACAAGATGCACGATCCCGAAGCGAAGCGGTATCAGGATCGCTTCGATGCGCTGCAGAAGAGCCAGCAGATCGCCGACCGCGTGTCGGAACTGGGGAACTTCGCGCTGGAGGCCGCCAACGCGCAAAATTGGCCCCAGGCGGTGGCGCAAATGAATGAGGCTATCCAGCTTTGCGGCAGCTGCCCGCAAAGCGCGCACCTGCACAAAAACCTGGGATTGTTTTACGGGAGAACCGGAAACATCGGCGAGGCAAAGAAGGAGTTGCGCACCGCACTGCAACTGGAGCCTAACGACGCGGATGCTCAGAATGCGCTAGCCATGCTTGAGCGAACGCATGAGGAGCAAGTGAAGTAGGTTTTAGCATTGATCGAATGGGAGGTTTTGTTTGAGGGGTAATTCGCATTCTTTTCGACTTGACGGCAAGCTTGCCGTGGTTACGGGAGGGGCTAGCGGCATCGGCCGTGCCGTCGCTCAAAGATTTGCCAGCAGCGGGGCCAGCGTCCGCGTGCTCGATATTGACGAGAACGCCGCCAAAACGGTTGCGAACGAAATCGCGTCCAGTGGCGGCAACGCGAAAGCGTACAGCTGCGACGTCGCCCAGCAGGACAGCGTTGAGGCCGCTTTTCACCAGGTATTTCAAGACGGACAGGTCGACATCCTGGTGAACAATGCCGGAATCTCTCACGTAGGCAATCTTGAAGGCACTCCAGAGTCCGATTTTGACAAAGTTTTTTGCGTCAATGTAAAGGGCATGTACAACTGCATGCACGCCTCCGTGGCCCACATGAAAGCCAACGGCGGCGGCATCATCCTGAATATGGCGTCTATCGCCGGAACATCGGGCCTCTCCGATCGTTTTGCTTATTCCATGAGTAAGGGCGCGGTGGTGGCGATGACATATTCCGTGGCCAAGGACTACCTGGCCCACAACATCCGCTGCAATTGCATTTCGCCCGCCAGGGTGCATACTCCATTTGTCGACGGTTACCTGCACCGTAATTACCCCGGTAAAGAAGAAGAGATGTTTAAAAAGCTGGAACAATCGCAGCCTATCGGCAGAATGGCGGAGCCGGAGGAGATCGCAGCGCTGGCTCTTTATCTTTGCTCGGAGGAAGCGGCATTCATCACGGGGTCGGACTATCCGATTGACGGAGGTTTCCTGAATCTGCGCGGCTGAAGTCTTTGATCAGTGCCGCGAGAGGGATGAGCCGGATCTCGGAACAAACTTTCATCACCGGTCTGTAACTCATCGATCCGCACTTCATGGATCTACAACTCAAAGATAAAGTTGTGCTGGTGACGGGTGGCGCAAAAGGCATTGGCGAGGCCATCACCCGAACCTGCGCGCAGGAAGGCGCTATCGCGGTTGCCATAGACCGCGACGAGGCGGCGTGCCGGAGATTGCAGGATGAGCTCAGCGCGCAGGGTCTGAAAATCAATTTCATTGCCATGGATCTTTCGCCGGCCGCGAACTGCAAGAAAATTGTCCAGCAGGCGATTTCAACTCTCGACCACATTGATGCGCTCGTGAATAATGCGGGCATCAATGATAAGGTTGGCCTCGAACACGGCGATCCTGAGCAGTTTCTTTCTTCGCTGGAGCGCAATCTTCTGCATTATTACAATATGGCGCACTACACGCTTCCACATTTGAAGCGAACCCGCGGCTCCATTGTGAACATCAGTTCGAAAACCGCTGTCACCGGCCAGGGCGGAACGTCGGGATACGTTGCCTCAAAAGGCGCGATCTTAGGCTTGACCCGCGAGTGGGCGGCAGAACTGCTGCCCTGCGGTATTCGGGTCAACGCTGTCATTCCTGCCGAAGTGATGACTCCTCTGTATCGAACGTGGCTCGATGGCTTTCCCGATCCCGAGGAGAAATTGAAGAGCGTTGTCGCCAAGATTCCTCTCGATCAACGAATGACCACTCCCGATGAAATTGCGGCAATGGTGGTTTTTCTTCTTTCGACGAAGGCTGGGCACATCACCGGCCAGCACTTATTTGTAGACGGAGGGTACGTGCATCTGGACCGCGCCTTGACCTAACAGGAGGGATATGACGAAACCGTCCGTGCCGATTACGGAGCGCCGCTATATTTTGCCATTTATTCTGGTCACCAGCCTGTTTTTTCTGTGGGCGTTCGGCGTCAATCTTAACGACATTCTGATTCCTCATCTCAAGAAGGGATTCCACCTTTCGGACTTTCGGTCCTCGCTGATCCAGACGGCATTTTTCGGAGGATATTTTCTAGCGGCCCTGCCGGCTGGCTGGTTGATGGAGAAGATCGGCTACAAGCGAGGGATCCTGGTCGGTTTGCTGACCTGCGCCACGGGGTCTCTGTTGTTCATTCCCGCAGCGTCGGTCAGACTGTACGGATTTTTCCTATTCGCATTGTTTGTTATGGCGTGTGGTCAGGGAGTTCTGGAAGTGGCGGCCAATCCCTACGTGACGATCCTCGGCCCTCCTGAGAGCTCGGAGCGTCGCCTGAATTTTGCCCAATCTTTCAACTCCGTCGGAGCTGTCGTCACGCCAATCTTTGGCGCTGCCTTCATCCTCTCCGGGGTCGAGTATTCGCGTACGCAGCTAGCCGGCATGACTCCCGCTCAGCTGCAAGCTTACGAGATAGCCGAGGCGAACACTGTAAAAGGGCCTTATCTGGTGATCGCGGCACTCTTTCTTGCGGTGGCCGCGCTGATCTTCTTTTCCCAGTTGCCGGAAGTTCGCGAGGAAGGCGACGCCGAACCAATACCGAATGCTGCTGAGGGCTTGCGGGGATTGTGGCCGTATAAACATCTACTGAAGGGTGTGCTCGCCCAGTTTTTCTACGTAGGGGCGCAGGTGGGCGTGGCCAGTTTCGTAATTCGTTTTGCGCAGTACAGCATGCCGGGATTACCCGAGAAGCAGGCGGCAAATTATCTGAAGCTGCATCTGCTTGGATTTATGATCGGCAGATTCGCCGGTTCGGCGATGATGAAACGCATCCCAGCGTCCCGCATGTTATCGCTGTTCGGAATGTCGGCCTTGCTTTGCCTTACGGTCGTGCTGCTTGGCACAGGAGTGGCTCCGATGTGGGCTCTGGTTCTGCTCGGATTCTTTCATTCGATCATGTTCCCAACAATTTTCGCCCTGAGCCTTAAGCACCTCGGCCCCCATACAAAGCTGGGTTCGTCTTTATTAGTCATGTCCATTATCGGCGGCGCCGTCTTTCCGGCGCTTATGGGCTATATCTCTGATGTGAGCACCATTCGCAATGCGTTTTGGGTTCCGTTCTTCTGCCACCTTTATGTGCTGTATTTCGCGGCCCGTGGCTACCGTCCGGCTCTTGATTTGCCACAACAAGCCGAGATGCGGAGCATCCCCGTCGAGAATTGAAGCCGTACAGGCCACATAAGGCAGCATCCCTTCGTCAGGTTCCGCTGACTCATAGTCCGGAAAATGACCGACTGATCTGCCTTCCATTCACCCCGAACCAACGCGCTGCCTCTTTCGGGCATCAAAGTTCGAACGTTTGAGGCTTTGAGGATCGGCATCTCGCTCGACCGAACGGACCGCGAGTCGATGCTCGCTTGGCCCACACCCCTGGCCTTCTATGCGTTTTTGCAGATTGATTGTGCTCTGTTTGGCGACTCTTACCCAAGCCCAGCTTGGGGGGAATGGGTCTCCCGCCGTGTACGAAGGTCAGACCGTGACTGCGGTCGACCTGATCAGCAATCCCCATCGCAACCTTGAGCCCCTTCGCGGAGTGGCGCTGCAGAAAGCAGGAGAGCCTTATTCACAGGCGAAAGTTGATGCGAGCATCCAGGCACTTCAGAAAGCCGGAGGCTTCCCCAAGGTCACGGTGAACGTTGTCCCGGAGCTGTCCGGAGTTCGAGTTAGTTTCCTGCTCGAGCCCGCCTATTACCTTGGAATAGTCGAGTTTCCCGGAGCCGACAAGGCTTTTCCATATACGCGATTGCTGCAGGTAGCGAACTTCGCGGACGAAGATCCCTACGATTCCGCCCGCGTCGAGCTCGCGCAGCAAGCACTGCAGGAATTCCTCAAACGCAACGGCTACTTTCAGGCAACAATACGAACCGACAATCAGATCGACGATGCTCACCAACTGGTGAATGTCAGCTTCAATGTAAAACTTGGTAAACGTGCCAAGATCGCTGAAGTTACGATTGCCGGGGATGATATTCAAAAAGCGGGCGGCGGCGAGGCTTCCCGCCTGCTCCATTCAACTCGCACCCTGCGGGCCCGTCTTACCGGAGGCCTGCTCAAGTCCGGCAAGCCCTACACCCCGGAACGCATAAAGGCAGCTACTGCCCTCATCAGGGGGGAACTCTCACGGCAGCATCGCCTGGCAAGCAATGTGCAAGAAAATCCCCCGCAGTACATTGCCGCCACCAACCGGGTCGAGGTTTCGTTCAAAGTTGAGCTTGGACCCATCGTGACAGTCCGCACCACCGGCGCCAAGCTGTCATTTCTACCTTTTCTCTCGGGGCGGCAGATCAAGAAGCTGATTCCTATTTACTCTGAACGAGCCATCGACCGCGATCTGGTTGAAGAAGGACAGCAGAACCTGATCGACTACTTCCAGAAAAAGGGATATTTCGACGTTGGAGTGAAGATCAACTTCAGCCGGCAACCCGATCAGATCACACTCGTCTACGAAATCGACCGCGGCAAGAAACACAAGGTTAGCGACATCTTATTCCACGGTAATAATCAAATCTCCGCTCAGGATCTGCTCGCCCAAGTCGTCGTGAAGAAAGCCCACATCCTAACCCATGGCAGCATCAGCCAGAAACTTTTGAAACAGAGCGTCTCGAACCTGGAGGCGCTCTACCGTGACAAGGGATATGAGGACGTCAAGATCAATTCTCGCGTCATTGACCACGAGCCCAAACTCGATATCGCCTTCGAAATCGTAGAGGGTCCGCAGACCATCGTCGGAGATGTCAATGTCGCGGGCAACAATAACATTCCGCAGGATCAGCTGACGCCTTCCAAGAAACTCGCATTGCGTTCGGGCGCGCCCTATTCTCCGCGTCTGCTCTCAGAAGATCGCAACCGCATCTCCGCTACTTATCTGAATCGTGGCTATCTCAACGCCGAAGTGAAGGCAAGCGTGAAACGCCATGCCGACGATCCTCACCGGGTCGACGTGACCTATGCCATCACCGAACATCAGCTCGTGAGTATTGGGGAAGTTGTTTACCTCGGAGAAAAGCAAACTCGGCGGTCTCTCATCGAAAAGACTGCACAATTGCCCAGCAAAGCTCCCATGCAACGCGTGCAAATGCTCGCCGCGGAAACGCGTCTCTACGACTTGAACATCTTCGACTGGTCAAGCGTAGCACCGCGAAAGCCCATTACGGATCAAGACGAGGAGGCTGCGCTGGTCAAAGTGCATGAGATGAAACGCAATGAAATCATTTATGGTTTCGGCTTCGAAGTATCTCATCGCGGCGGCAATGTTCCTTCCGGCACGGTTGCCGTCCCCGGCTTGCCGCCCGTCAATCTAGGCGGCAACAAGATTGCGCCCAGCCAGTCAACTTTTGCCAGCCCGCGCGGTTCCATCGAGTTCAACCGGCGCAATATGCGCGGACTCGGTGAAACCATAAGCGCAACTCTTCTGCTCTCGCGTCTCGATCAGCGCGCCCTTACCACCTACGCGCAGCCGCATTTCATTGGTTCGCAATGGAGCTCACTCAGCAGCCTTTCCATTGAACGTACAACTGAAAATCCTCTGTTCGCCGCCCGACTTGGCGATGTCTCGTTTCAGGTGGAACGCCTTATCAGTCGCAAGAGCAATACACGCCTGCAAATTCGCTATGACTTCAACAGAACGTCGCTGTCGCAGTTATTGATTCCAGCTCTCGTGTTGCAACAGGACCGCAATGTCCACCTTTCCACTTTTTCGGGTACGCTGATTCGCGATACGCGCGACAAGCCTCTGGATGCGCATCGGGGCATGTTCGGAACCCTCAACCTGGGGATCACGCCGACGGCACTCGGCTCCAGCGCAAACTTCGGCCGGCTCTTCGGGCAGTTCGCCACTTACAAGCAGTTGCACTCTGTCGTCTTCGCGAATAGCATTCGTCTCGGTCTCGCGAAATCTTTCGCCAGTAGCTTCATTCCTACAAGCCAGCTTTACTTTTCGGGTGGAGGCACATCTCTCCGCAGCTTTCCGATCGATGAGGCCGGACCGCAGCGCATTGTGCCTTTCTGCAGCGGTCTGCAAAACCAGACGGGGTGCGTCAATGTCACTGTCCCAGTGGGAGGACGCGAGCTTTTCATCCTGAATTCGGAAGTACGTTTTCCCCTTCGCATTATGAAAGCACTTGGTAGTGTCGTGTTCTATGACGGAGGCAACGTTTATAGCGCGATCAATCTGCCCAACACCTTTAACAATTACACCAACACCGTTGGATTCGGTCTCCGCTATTCAACCCCAATCGGCCCCATCAGAGTCGACATAGGCCACAACCTCAATCCCGTTCCCGGCATCAACCCCACGCAGTATTACATTACCCTGGGGCAGGCTTTTTAGGAGAAGTCATGCAATCGCGGAAAATTGTTGGATGGGTCCTCGCCGCGCTTGTCGCGTTAATCGCGGTCGTTGGTATTGGCGGATATTTGTATTTGAAAAGCAGCGCTTTCCAGCGGTACGCATTGCGCAAGATCGTGGATGCAACTCAACAGGCCACTGGCGGAAAAACCACGATCCGCGCCCTCGACTTCAACCTCTCCAGTCTCACCGCGCATCTTTACAACATCACTGTGCACGGCACGGAATCTGCGGGCGAGCCCCCGCTCCTGAAAATCGATAAATTAACAGTGGTTCTCAAAATTCAATCTGCTCTTCACCGGCAAGTGAACCTGCGAGAACTCATTGTTGAGCACCCGGTTGTGAACCTGCGCGTCGACAATGCAGGCCGCAGCAATCTACCCACCGCTGCTCCAACTCAAAGCAGTTCGCATTCGAACATCTTCGATCTTGCAGTCCGGCATGCCCAAATAATCCAGGGCGAAGTTAGTTATAACGATAAAAAAACCCCGATGGATGCTGATCTCTACAATCTTGCTGCCGACGTCCACTTTGACATTCTTGCGACACGCTACGCCGGCTCGATTTCATATGACAGCGGCCACCTGCATTACGGGCAATATGCACCTCTGCCTCACAGTTTCCAGGCGAAGTTCGGCGCTACGCCCTCCGACCTGTCGATTGAATCCGCTGTGATGAACGTGGGAAACTCCATCGCTTCCGTTAGGGCGACTCTAAGCAACTATGCCAATCCCAAGGTTGCGGGCGACTACAACATCCGCCTCAACACGCAAGACTTTGCCTCCATGGCGCCGGCCTATAAGCCCTCCGGAGAGCTCTCATTCATTGGACAAATTCACTACCGGAATCTCCCTCAGCAGTCCATGTTGCGCAGTTTGGTTGTTGAGGGCGAGATTGCCAGTGAAGCACTTTCTTCTGCAACTCCGAGTGGACGTGTCTCGGTCAACAAGTTAAAAGGGAAGTATCAGCTCGCGAATGGGGCCCTGCAAGCGAACGGCATCGAATTCGATTCCCTGGGCGGACACGTCAATGCAAACCTCAACGTCCGCGATTTCGACACCACTCCGTCTGGCCGCCTGAAAGCAGCTTTGCATAATGTTTCGCTGCACTCCGCCCAGCAAACCTTTCGTCCGGAGCTAAAGCAGGTTGCCGTCTCCGGAGCTCTCAACGGCACTACCGATGCATCATGGACCGGCAGCGTGAGCAACGTTCAGGTCCGCTCCGATCTCACCGTGAGCGGTGCGGCCAAAAATGGCGCACGACCGTCCGCTAACCAGATTCCGGTCGACGGCGTTATTCACGCTACTTACGATGGGGCTCGCAACGCGCTTACACTCCGGCAGTCCAACCTGCGTATTCCGTCAGCAACTCTGACCGCGGACGGCGAACTTAGCAATCGATCCAACTTGCGCGTGGGGGCAAATACCACGGATCTACATCAGCTGGAATCACTCGCCTCCGTCTTTCGAAATAACGATTCCACGCTGCCACCGGTTTCAGGATCTGCGACGTTAAGCGCGACTGTACACGGCACATTGACTAAGCCCCAAATCGCCGCGCAGGTCTCTGCGCACGATCTAAATGTCCAAGGCAGCCAGTGGAGCAGCGCCCAAGCGAATCTTGCCGCGAATTTCTCCCAGATCATCATTACAAACGGCTCGCTGGTAAGCGCGCAACGTGGTCGTGCATCCTTTAACGCGACGGTCGCACTCAATGACTGGTCATATCTCCCCGCTAATTCCGTGAAGGCGAATGTCTCCGTCCAACAGATTTCAATCGCCGGGCTCGAACGCTTGGCCAATGTGCAATATCCGGTAAGCGGAGATCTTGACGCCGATGTCTCGATCACCGGCTCTCAACTAGACCCGCAAGGTTCTGGCAAGCTGCAGATCGCGAACGCTCGCGCCTATGGTGAAACGTTCCAGACTTTCGCAGCACAATTTCACACCGAGCACGCGTCGATTGTGTCGTCTCTCAATGTCGCATTACCTGCGGGCTCCGCCAATGCGAACCTTTCTTACACTCCTAAGACAAAGGCATACACAGTCAGCCTCAACGCGCCCGCGCTGGTCTTACAAAAGCTGCACAGCGTGCAAGAAAAAAACATGGCGCTCTCGGGAACTCTTACGGCCACAGTCAATGGGCACGGGACTGTGGATGATCCTCAACTGAGCGCGACGCTACAGTTGCCGCAACTCGCGATTCGCGATAAATCCATTTCAAACATTAACGCCGAACTCCAGGTCGTTAATCACAAAGGGAACCTCGCGCTAAATTCGAAAGTTATCGATTCGTCCGTGCAGGCGCGAGGCAGCATCAATCTCACTGGCAACTACTATGCCGAGGCATCCCTCGAGACTACTGCCATCCCTCTCGACGTGCTGATGGCCACTTATCTCCCGAGCGTGCCGCAGGGCTTTCAGGGTCAAACTGAATTTCACGCGACCCTGAAAGGCCCGCTAAAAGACAAGACTCAGCTTGAAGCCCACCTCACGATTCCCACGCTGAGTGCCACTTACCAATCCTTGCAGATTGGTATTGCGTCACCCATCCATGCTGACTACGCCCATTCCGTCTTTACTTTGCAACCCGCGGAAATTCGGGGCACCGGAACCTCGCTTCGCCTGCAGGGTAGCGTTCCGTTCGCCGGAAACACCGCTCCCAGCCTGACCGCGGAAGGCACCATGGATGTGCGCATCCTGCGAATCGTCTCACCCGACACACGAAGTTCCGGCACAGTGACATTTGATATTCGCGCAACAGGAACCGCGCAGAATCCCAGCGTAAATGGCCAGCTTCGATTGCAGGATGTCGCGATCGTCTACCCCGGAGCTCCGGTGGGAATGGAGAAGCTGAATGGCACGCTCGACCTGAACCAGCAGAGAGTCCAAATTACAAAGCTCACAGGGTTGGTGAACGGAGGAGATATTTCCGTGGGAGGATCGATCGCCTACCGTCCCAGCCTGCAATTCGATCTTGCGCTGCAAGGCAAGTCCATCCGCCTGCGCTACCCGGACGGCACCAGAACGTCGCTCGACGGCAGCCTTGCGTTTACCGGAAATAAAGAATCGTCCACGCTTGGCGGACGCGTGCTGATCGGCTCTTTGTCTTTTACTCCCGATTTCGATCTCGCCAGCTTCGCGGACCAATTTAGCGCCACCACCGCGACGCCCGCCCAGCCGGGCTTTGCCGATACCATCAACCTTGCGATCGCAGTGCAATCCAAAGACAACCTCAGCGCTTACAGTTCGCAAGTGAGCCTTGAAGGCAACGTCAATCTGAAAGTTGGGGGCACCGCCGCCGACCCTGTCATCACCGGACGAACCGATCTGACTTCCGGGGAACTTTTCTATCGCAATGTTCGCTATCAGTTGCAGCGCGGCATTATCGCTTTCAACGATCCCAACCAGACCAACCCCACGCTCGATGTCTCGGTCAGTACCACCGTTGAGCAATATAACCTCACACTGAATATGCGTGGACCGTTCGACAAGCTGACTACGGCATACGTTTCGGATCCCCCTTTGCCGACAGCCGACATCATCAATCTGATTGCGCGCGGCAAGACCACGCAGGAATCCGCTGCCTCCAGCCAGAGCACCGACTCGATGATTGCCTCGCAAGCCGCCAGTCAGTTCACCGGCAGCGTGCAGAGACTCGCGGGCATTTCGAGTCTACAGATCGATCCACTGATTGGCGGCAACAATCCGAATCCCTCTGCCCGCATCGCCATACAGCAGCGCGTCACCAAGAATTTCCTGTTCACTTTCTCGACCGATGTTTCGGAACCCGGAAGCGAAGTGGTTCAAGGCGAATATCAACTCAACAAGCGCTGGTCGGTAAGCACAACTCGCGACCAGGTCGGTGGAGTGTCTATAGATGGCCGTCTTCATACTCGTTTTTGACGACAGCGTACGGGTGTTAAGTGTCGCGAAGAAGACCCTCAGCGGCGGCTCTTAAAGAACGTTTGCAGCAGTTCGACGCAACGGCCGGCCAACACTCCGCTGCGGACTTCCATCCGATGATTCAGTTGAGGATGGTTCAGCACCTGCATCACTGATTGCACCGCACCCGCTTTAGGATCGTCCGCGCCATAAACTAACCGACTGATTCGGGCATGCACCAGCGCTCCGGCACACATTGGGCAAGGCTCGATCGTCGCAAACAGCTCACACTCGGCGAGCCGGTGGTTACCGATAGCAGCGCCCGCTTCGCGCAGCGCCACAATCTCAGCGTGCGCAGTGGGATCAGAGTCGTCGATGTTGCGGTTCCATCCCCGGCCCACGATGCGTCCGCCGCACACGACTATAGCCCCAACCGGAACCTCGCCTGCCTCGAGAGCGCGTTGCGCGGCCCGCAGGGCTTCCTCCATCCAGAGTTCATCAGGCTCGGCTGTTAGTGGCTGCTCGTTGGTTGTTGGCAAGGAACGCTCCCACGCAGCAGAGTATCACCCAGCTTCCAGTTGCATGGTGTGCGTGGCTCCGGGATTCAGGCTGAGGGCAGCGGTTCCTGCACTCACATCACGCTGAGCACTGAGCGTACGGCATCGGGCAGCAAGGCTCGAACTAAAGCGGGCAACACGACCGTGATCACCGGATAAGCAAGAACCAGGAGTGGCACCGCCAGCATCATGCGGGTTTTTGGACTTAAATTGGAGAAATAGGTTCGCATCGCATTCTCTGTTTTTAGATACGGAAGGGCATGCATAGAAGTTCCGTGGGACTGATTTCCAAAGATGGCTTGCCCAAGCCGGCTACTGGCAAGCGGCAACGGCTGAGTGTTATGCTTACCTCGTTATGGGGATGCAAAGCCTGCTGCGCAAAGTCTTTCTCATCGACCTTCTTCAGGGGTTGAGGGTTACCTTTCGCTATCAAGATCCGAAGGAAATTTACACTGAGCAGTATCCAATGGAGCGGCCGCAGGTGGCAGAGCGCTACCGGGGCGCGCCGCGGTTGAACGTCAACCCAGATACTGACGAGACCATGTGCATCGCCTGCGATCTGTGCGCGCTGGCATGCCCGGAAAATCTGATCGTGGTCTCCAGCGCGCGCAACGAGCAAACCCGCCGCAAGGAACTTACCAACTTCACCTACGACCTGAGCCGGTGCATGTTCTGCGGCCTGTGTGAAGACGCATGTCCCGTGGACGCGCTTGAACTCACGCAGGATTTCGAACTTGCCAGCTACACTCGTGAAGGCTGGATATGGGATCGCGAAACGCTGGAAAAAGGTCCGCAGCCCACGCAATACCGAAAGTAGCCGCATCCTCCCACTTTGTCCGGGAAATAGCCTTGCTCGTTTGCCATTGCTTCATCGCCGAACTCCATGGGCATTTTCGATGCTTTTCGCAAAGATGAAGTGACTGGCACGAAAGTCTTGGTGTGCCAGTTTGGACCTGATCTTCGGCCTAAGTTCGATGAGCAGGTGAAGTCCGATCTTCGGGTCTACCAGCGCTTTTATCCCTCTGCCTCCAGCGCCATGTTTACTTCCGTCGCAGAACTGCGCGGCGCGGTTGGCCATGGATATGACATTCTTCATCTGTTTTGCGATGTAAGCGAAAGCGGCATCATCAGCGATGCTTCCGGCGATCGCATCACCGGGACTGAGCTTCTCAAGTCCGCTATCGATTCGAATGTGAAGCTCCTGTGGATCGGCAACGATAATGTACAGCAGGCTTATGACACGGGCTTCAAGACCAAGGGTCTGAAGATCAATGTCGTGCTGACCCTGCGCCGGCTGGGTTCGAACACGTCGTTATTCCTGGATAATCTTCTGACGAAGATGACGGCCGGCGAGACTCTGTCGAAGGCCTGGATTGTGGCGGCGCAGCCCGAGGGCAAATCAGTTCAGCCTGATGTTCCCCACACAATTTCCTCGCTGGGGCGCGGCGCTGTTGTCTTGCGGTAGTTCCCCTCATTCTTCCAAACCCTGCACCAGAAAAAGCCCGCCGAAAATTTCTCCTCGGCGGGCAAGAAATAACATTCATCGATACTACAAAACCTCAATCACGTTCAGGACGGGCCGCATCCGCGTCCTCTGCCAGATCGTGCAGGAGCGCGAAGAACTGTGGTGACTGGCCGATAAAGAGCCCGTCATTTGTGAGAGCTTTTACAGCGCCCATGGCAGCTCCCCTTGTTTCGGTGGGACGAATGATGGAACAGACCGGAAACTTCCGGCTGAGGAAGGGCGCTGGCTCGGGCATGATCAGGTTGGTCTGAAAGTTCTCTCCACCGAAGGGCGCGCTGTTCAGCTCGGGGAAAACCAAGCCGTTGGTGGGATCGGTCAGACGCTTGTAATTGCCAGCCTTGTCCTGCCAAGTCTGAAAGTGGAAAGCCTCAGTGGGTCCGATGCTCAGCAGGATGCGCAACACTTGCGGGTTGGTGACTCTCTGAGCGAGCGAAGGGTAGAGGCTGGTACCGCCTTGCTCAATGGTTCCAAAGTGAAAGCCCGCGGTGTTTGCGATGGCCTGAATGTGGTCGTCCGGAGTCAGGTCTGCGTCAGTCCTTGGAATTGCGGGAAATTGTCCAGCAGCCAGACCCGGAATGGCTTGGGGAAATTTGAAGTTCGGGTCTAGATCAGGATTCTTGGTGCGAGCGCGATAGCGAGTCCACCAACTAGTGTCCACCGTGAGCTGCATCAAGTTAGTGAGTCGTCCGATTTGCTGGGCGCCTGTCGCCTTGCTGCTGGGCAAGGTGCGGAACTGATCGAAACTGACTGTGTCCGCGCCCTTGAAAGCCAGATAGGCATTGATAAAGTTCTGGTGAGTGAACTCGTCTTCAGTATTGTCGTGAATGTATTGCGCCATGTCCCCGTCGAGGAACGAGAGCGCCGCTGTGTATACGGGATTGCCAGTTCCGCCGGGCACCTCCTGGTCCTGGATACCTCCAAGTTCGTTGTACTGCTGCCAGAGATCGGTCTCCAGGATTTCCGCTGCCGCCAGAAATCTGAGGATCGCGGCATCTCCCTTGGTTAGCTGGCCGCTTTTCTCTTCGGCAAAAGCGGGTAGGTCGTGGCCTAACAGAGCTGAACCAACTGTTGCGGCTCCGGCTACGACGAGACTCTTCTTCATGAACGAGCGGCGGTCAGAGGGTTTCTTGGTTCCATTCAGTAGGTCCTTCACGGTGTTCTCCTTTGAAGTATTTGAAGTAGAAGTAGGGAGGGAGTCTTCCCAGGGCTCGCTAAAAGAAGGCTGCCACCGACCCCGCAATGATGAGCAACATATTCCCAGTCAATGTCATTGGCCTGTAAATTTCTTGTAACGTTTTTGCCTAAGGAGAAAGACAAGAACTACGCAAGCTGTGCGGCGATCCCGAATACCAGCGAATTCGCGGGACAGTCCTGAGCTAAATTGTCTCTCCGGCATCGACGAGCTTTGTTTCCGGCAGGAAATACATTGCGGGGATCAAGGCGAAGATGAAGAAGGATACATAGATCGAGAAGTAGGCCAGCGGAGCGGATAGCAGGTAGAGCGCGCCGGAGAGAACATTTTTGCGCTGGATGCGCTCGTGATATTCGGTCATGGCGAAATCGTGGCGGCTCTGGTGGATCAACTCCAAGCGGAGAAGATAAAATCCCGACGCGCACAGGCAGAGGTCGAGCCCGTAGAGCGCGACCGCCATCGGCTCGCGGTAATTCTTGCCGATGAAATCGGTGACGAAGGGGACCAGCGACATCCAAAAGAGCAGGTAGAGATTCGACCACAAAAGACGCGCCGTGACGGAGTGCACCGCGTGGATGAGATGGTGATGGTTTACCCACATGATCGCCGCCACCAGGAAGCTGAGCGCGTAGCTGACGAATACGGGCGCAACTTTAAGGACCGCTGCAAGTGTCGGCTGCGCCGGCGCGCGCAGTTCGAGCACCATGATCGTGATAATGATGGCGATCACGCCGTCGCTGAAAGCTTAGAGGCGGTTTGTACTCATTTCGGACATAAGCTTTCAGCTGTCAGTGAAATCTATAGCTCTCGACACCACTCGCGTCCGTCAGGGGACAATCTACACCTTACGGGCTAAGCTTTCACTGATGGCTGAGAGCTGATAGCTGACGGCTGCTGTTGAGTCATGCAATGCATGGTGCCCAGTCCCCAGACGAGGTCTCCCGAAAAAATGGGAACGATCTCGCGCTTGGGGAAGAGCTGTGTTAGTGAGTTAAGCGCGACGCGATCGTTGGGATCGTTGAAGACAGGCACCAGCACAATGCCATTGGCAATGTAGAAGTTTGCGTAGCTCGCGGGAAGGCGCCGCTGTTCGAAGATTACGGGTGCGGGCATGGGAATTTCCACGATGTTCAGTGGTTTTCCGTCCTGATCGCGCGCGGCTTGCAGGCGGCGAAGATTGGCGCGCAAGGGCTGGTGATTTGCGTCCCGAGAATTGTTCTCGACCATTGTGATGACCGTGTCTCGAGAAACGAAGCGGGTGAGATCGTCGACGTGACCGTGAGTGTCGTCGCCAACAATGCCGCGGCCCAGCCAGATCACATGCGGCGCGCCCAGGTAGTCGGCGAAGAGCTTTTCGTAATTGGGGCGCGACATGCTCGGGTTCCGTTGCTGGATTTTGCTGAGCAGGCATTCTTCGGTGGTGAGAATGGTGCCGCGTCCGTTGACGTCAATGGAGCCGCCTTCGAGGACGACGCGAGTGTTGCGATGCAGCGGACGTATTTCACGACACTTGGCGGCGTGGGACATCAAGCTGCCGATCTTTTCGTCAAGCCGCCAGTTCGAATATTTGGCCCAGGCATTGAAGCGGAACTTTGTGGCGAGGAGGCTGGGGTTGCGGTGCTGTCGGCTTTCGCGGGCGGGGGCGTCCGCGCTACAGGTGACGAAGATGCAGCCTGAGTCGCGCAACCAGACGCGGTTGCTCGGCCACCGGTGGAAGTGGACGTTTGCGAAAAGTGCGTTTGCGCGATCGAGTAGCTTGCGGGCTTGGCGTTGGACGGCAGCGCTGTTGACGATCAGTTCGACACGCTCATGGCGCGCTAGATTGCGGATGATTTCGGCGTAGACCCACGGGATCGGATCGAACTTGCCAGGCCAATCTCCGTGGTAATGTGGCCAAGCCAGCCAGGTCGCTTCGTGCGGCTCCCACTCGGCGGGCATCCGGTAACCGAGGGAAGCGGGAGTCTCGGACGCCGATATGAGACTTAAAGTGTTACTTGAAGTAGCGCGAGAACGCTTCGTCACGGCGGCGTTTACCGTCCATCCAGCAAACGGCTGGAGATGGGGGCATAGGCATCAATTCGCCGATCGCGCAGAAAGGGCCAGTTGCGGCGGATGTCTTCCAGAGCTTTCAGGTCGACATCGCCGATCAGAATTTCTTCGCGGTCATTAGACGCTTCCGCTATGACGCGACCAAACGGATCGCAGAAAAATGATCCACCCCAGAATTCCAATCCCTGGCCCGGACTGGACTTGCCACGCACGTTGCCGGTTTCGAAACCCACGCGGTTGATGACCGCGACGTACACGCCATTGGCGATGGCATGGGCACGCTGGATGGTGCGCCACGCATCGTGCTGCGCCTCGCCGAACTCAGCTTTCTCCGAAGGATGCCAACCAATCGCCGTCGGATAGAAGAGTACAGACGCGCCCTGCAGCGCGGTCAGGCGGGCGCCCTCGGGAAACCACTGGTCCCAGCAGACCAGCGTGCCCAGGCGTCCTGCGCTGGTATCGAGGGCGCGGAATCCTAGATCGCCCGGAGTGAAGTAGAACTTTTCGTAATAGAGCGGATCGTCGGGGATGTGCATCTTGCGGTAGAGCCCACGCAGCGATCCATCGGAATCAAAAATGGCAGCGGTATTGTGGTAGATGCCGGGAGCGCGCTTCTCAAACAGCGATCCAATCAGCACCACACTATGCTGGCGAGCTGCAGCTGCCAGCTTTTCGCTGGCGGGGCCGGGAATCGGTTCAGCCAAATCGAACAGGGAATGATCTTCGCGCTGGCAAAAATATTGGGTCTGAAACAATTCGGGCAGGCAGACCACTTGCGCTCCGCGACCCGCGGCATCGGCTACGCGTTCCAAAGCTTTTTGCAAATTCTGTTCGGGCTCCGGGCCGCAGGACATCTGCACCAGGGCTACGCGAAATTTATCAGGGGGCACGCGCGGATTCCTCTCTGGGGATCAATATAGCATTTGGTTCGCGTCGTTGGTCGTTGGTCGCAGGTCGTTGGCGGTTCGTCGTTCGCCAAACCTCGAACTAGGGCTTTCGTTGTGATTGTGGGCGGTGAGTTGCGAACGCGCGGGCCAGGCGCTGGTTGCCGGCTACAATCTCTTCCAGCCGCTTCACGATCTCGGCGGAGGGCATGGCGCGGAGGATGGCTTCGATGGCAGTTTCGGCATGCAGGGATTCTGTGCGCACCAGATCCAAGAGGAATTCGAGCGCTTCATCCTGGCGAGTGAGAGCGATGGCGGAAAGCACTACGGAACAAAACCAAGGGTCAGCCTCTTTAGCGAAGCGTTCTCGCAGCGTTTCGAAACCTTGCGCGGAATGCGTGCCGGCAATGGCCAGGGCTGCTTCTGCGGCCGCATCGTCGGCAGAGGCGAGGAAACGGCTCACCCAGGAAATGGCGGTGGGGCCTTCGGTCCGAAGGATACCGCTGTAGCATGCGGCAAGGACTTCTGGTTCATCGGAACCGAGAGTGGCTCTGAGGCGCAGCAAGAGTGCAGCGGAGGGCGACGCCACCTGCTCGATGGCGCGAACCGCCTCTACACGAACGGACTTGTCTTTGTCCGCTAGCAGCTCGACTAAGTGTGCGAGCAAGTCGGGCTCGGAGAGGCTGCGGCACTGCACGAGAGCTAGAGCGCAGGTTGCCCGAAGAGTTCCGGCGGTATCGGAACTGCCGCCCCACACGGGCTCGAGCTGGATATGGCGCATGCCGCGAAGAAAGACCGCGGCGTCCTGATGTTCGAAGCCAGCGAGAGCGCGGCTCAACGCATTCTTGGCCCAGCATTGCGGATCGCTCTTGATGGCATCGGAGAAGAAACGGTCGAATGCAAGTAGCAGCTCCGGAATCAGTTGAGGCAGTTGCAGCGTGCGGACCAGATCAGCCGCTTTAGCAACGACGAAGTTGTTGCGATGAGCCAGTGCTTTGCGCAGCGCTTCGATGGAGACCTCTGGCGGTTGCTGGCGAAGTTCGTCCAGAGCAGCGAGTTGTTCTTCGAACTTGCGCTTCCCGGGCATAGGGGAGAGTGTAACGCCGCGTGTGCGGGACGCGATCTCAAGTCTCGTGTTCGGCGCAGGCAAAGAGCATTTTAACCACGAAGGACACTAAGGTTCACGAAGGTTTTGACTTCGCCGAATCCTTCACTCGTGGCATCCTTTCACGCTGTTCCTGTAAAGTAGTTGGTCGGGAGATTGGATTTGGAACTGGAGGAGTTATCTTGAAACAAGGCAATCATAGCAGCGGGCATTCTGCGGGAAAGTCGCACGGAGGCGAGGGTGTGGAGCGTCATTTGCACAATCCCATTGCAGACCGGCTGATTCCGCTGGAGCCGCTCGATCTGCGAAAAGTAAAGTCGATCGATGACCTGGTGAGGGCGATGTCGAAAACGGCTTTTACCGGGCGCCAGCTGGGAGAGGCTGCGGACGTGCTTGAGGCAATGGCTCGCGACGAAGATTGTTTTGTCGTGATGACGCTGTCGGGCGCTATGACGGTGGCGAAGCAAGGACTGATCGTGACCGAGTTGATCGACCGCGGTATCGTGAACGCCGTAGTTTCAACCGGCGCGCTGATGGCGCATGGACTAGTCGAGGCGACCGGCCGCGCTCATTTTCGCCACAACCCTGAAGTAACGGATGAAGAACTTTACGAGCAGGGGTACAACCGCGTCTATGACACGCTGGAGCCTGAGCAGAATCTGGACGACGTCGAAGAAGTGATGTCGGCGGTGCTCGAGGGCTGGGATCACAACGAAACGATGTGCTCCTACAAACTGAATCACGCCATTGGAGCGTATCTGGCGAAAACTGTTGGAGATCAGCGTGGCATTCTGAAATCTGCCCATCAGATGGGCGTACCGGTATTTGTGCCGGCGTTCAGCGATTCCGAGATGGGGCTGGACACTGCGCTGAACAATCGTCTGCGGGAATCGACCGGCAGACACAAAATAAGGTTTGATCCCTTTGAGGATCTCGAGCATTTCGCAGCAACGTTATTGCGACAAAAAAAATTGGGCATCATGACCATCGGCGGCGGAGTGCCGCGCAATTGGTCGCAGCAGTTCGGTCCATTCTGCGAATTGCGCCACCGCCGCCTGGGAGAGAATGTTCCGCTGAAGCGTTATCACTACGGCCTGCGGATTTGTCCAGAGCCGGTTTACTGGGGAGGACTGTCGGGCAGTCCCTACAGCGAGGCGATTTCATGGGGAAAGTTTGTACCCCCGGCGGAAGGCGGCAGATTCGGCGAAGTGTTTGTGGATGCTACGGTGGGATTACCGCTGATTGTGGCGGCGGTGCTGGAGCGGTTGGATAAGAAGGGGAGCAAGGCTAACAAGGGAAAAACCGCGGCAGCGAGGAAATAAGGTCGCTGGTGTTTCGAAAGGGAGCGACTTCTAGTCGCGCCGTAAGAGCCAAAGAAGAAATAACAGCGGCTTCAGTCATGACAGCCAGCGTGAGACTCTACGCGCCCGCCTCCGAGGTGGATGACCCGCTCACCGCGAACTGCCCCTCGTTTGTGTCCTCAACGTCATTCGACGGTACTGCCTCCGCTCGCGTCTTGCGGTAGAGCGGTGCCAAAATGCTGTTTTCGAGCACACGATTTTCCGCTTCCACCCAGTCTTGCAGAGCAAGGCCTTCGGCCTGACCACGCTGGTCGTAGAGGTGCTGTGCGTGGAGCCGAATCTTCCTTTCAAGCAACTCGGTCATGAGCGCCTGCTGCTTCTGTCTTCGGGTATCGTTATCCAAAACTATTCCTCTTGCTTGAACAGGTATTTTCCTACAGTTCCATGATACGGGAATGCTGTTAACGGAAGATTACATTCTGTAGCGCGGGAGGTTACTAAAGTACTAGCACCTCATGTTTAGATGCCCGGCTCCCCCCGGCAGTCGCAATAATCAGCTAACTCATTGGTTCCAGGACAAAAGACACTGGCGCTCGTTAGCAACAAGCGGCGCTAGAAGGCTTCGCTAGCGATATGATCCACTCCATTGTTCCCTTGGTAAGGATGATGTGGTAAAGTAAGGAATCGAGGCTCACCCATGCAGAAGCAGGCCACCATTACCAGCAAGGGGCAGATCACGGTTCCGCTGGAGGTGCGGAAGATTCTTGGCGTCCGCGCCGGCGACAAGCTGATGTTCGAGGATGACGAAACCGGTGTCCGTGTGCGCCCTGTGCGCAGTCAAAGCACGTTCTCCAAGTATCGAGGAATAGGCAATCCAGGCATTGCCCCAGGGCGGAAGGGCATCGCCCGCTGGCTACGAGAAATGCGCGGGGAATGACGCCGCAGCAACCTCGGCAGCGACCTTAGAATGACCACAGCCATTGATGCCAACGTGATCGTCGCGTTGTGGGCAAATGACCCTGCTCTGAGTCTGGCCGCACAAACAGCTCTAGAAGCGGCGTTCCGTCGAGGGAGTCTGGTCGTCGCCGCCCCGGTATTTGCCGAACTCATCGCTGCTCCCGAACGCACCGAAGTTTTTGTGAGTTCTCTGCTGGAAGAAAACGGAATCGTAATCGATTGGAACTTCAATGAGCCAATCTGGAGGGCGGCCGGTCGAGCGTTCCAAGCCTATGCGGAACGGCGTCGCCAGCAACGCGATCACGGTACGCGCCGCATTCTTGCGGATTTCCTGATCGGCGCCCATGCCCACATTCGCGGCTATCGCCTGTTGTCACTGGACGAACGGCTCTACCGTGCGGCGTTCCCTACGCTCAAGATAGACGTTATCTAGACTAGCTCTAATCAAAAATCAGCACCGCCGAGGCAATCACCGTAGTCCACAACCCGCGCTTGTCGCCAACAGCGGACTGCGTGACGTTGGCGGTCCGGACGATTTTGTTCGACAGCCGGTAGATCTGCTTTTTCTCGTCCCAGGAGCGGTCGGGATCGAACTCCACATTCAGCGTCGTGGCGAGCATCTCTGCAGCAAGTTCTTCAGCGTATTCTCCGGCGGCATCTTCGGTCTCACCAAACGAGTGGTGCTCGCTGAGATATCCGTAAGTGTTTTTGTCGGCGGGAATGGCTACGCCGATGGAGGAGGCAAGCAGGCGGTGGGCTTCATGAGTAGAGTTTTCGGCTACAACGGCAAAAACCACTTCGCCGGGACTGAGATACTTCACGCCTTCTTTCCGGGCCAGCATTTTGCAATTCGGCGGGAAAATCGAAGAGACGCGCACCAGGTTCTGGGCGGCGATTCCGGCGTCGCGCAAAGCCAGTTCAAATGATGTCAACCTCTCGCGGTGTTTTCCCACTCCCTTGGTGAAGAACATCCGCTTGGGAACCATGTCTTTGCCCAATTCTGTAGCCTCCCCCACGAAAAAATAATCACATTGAGATGCACAATTTAACATAATGCTTCGTAAAGGAAAGATGAATTTCACGTCGAAGGCAAAAAAATGGCGGGAACCCGCAGGCGCGGGTTCCCGCCACGATGCCCGGATTCTTCGGGGGAGGGCCCGGGCAAAACCGATTCACTCTACCACACGATTGGTGGTGGTCAACGACAAACCCAGACACTGTTCGATTTTCCGAACGACAGCTCCTTGTCACTTGGCTGCAACCGAACTGACTTCTATCGTATCGTCTTTCAAAATACCCGTGACCGTCACATTCTTGCCCGCCTGTTTGTCCAGAGTAGCCAGTGCCGCCTTGTCTGTGGTTTGCAAAACGTAAATCTTTTCGCCCACGATCAATGCGAAGTTGGAGCCATGAGCCACGCACGTCCGAGTGCATTCGGCTGCCGTTCCATCCATGTGTTTTCTACCGCACATGGCGTCGCCGACCTCTCCGGTGAAAGTTTGCTTAGACCCCGCCAAAGCGTGAAGGTTGGAAAATGCGGCCAGGGAAAGGACAACCACGGCCATGGCCGCGAAGTAGCGCGAACGACAATTCATCCATGTTCTCCTATCGGTTTATCGCGGCTCGGGATAAAAAATAAAGACGGTCAGCCGCGGGAATGCCCTGTTCTTAGTGTAGTTGCAAAGAAGCTCTAATGTGCAGCCCGGGCCAGAGATCCCTTGGCGTGTATCCCTTCACTGGGGAGCTTTGGCCGTGTATTGCAGGTCCACATCGACAGTCTTGTCGCGGGTGATCGCGGTAACGTGGGGATCGACCTCCCAGTCGAGATTTGCGGGAAGAAGATTCCTGGCTTGCGGCAAGAACTGTTTCAGGTAGGTGGCGTCGAACACATCGCCGGGACGAATTTTCCAGGCGGCCCGCAATCTGGCCGTCAGATTATTGTCGATGCCGCGGAATTCGAGATCTCCCATCCGGTAAACAGAACCTTCGTCCACGGCAAGGCGAAGCCCCACCGTCCCAGCGGCATCATCGAACTGAGCGTCAACCTTAATACTGGCGAGAATATATCCGCGGGAACCGTAGAGGTCTCGCACAGCCTTCAAGTCATCTTCCAGTTGTACCGTGTTGGCCGGCTGTCCCACGCGCGCACGAAGGAGCGGGTTCAGAGCTTCGGCAGGAAATTCTTTGTTTCCAGCCCAATCCCACCCGCCGAGCTTGTATTGCTTGCCAGCCGTAACAGGAAACACCACATCGACGAAGGTCGGTTTTGGCCTGTCGCCATTGGACTCGGAAGCAGCTGATCTTACGGCCTTAGGTTGGGGCGCCGAACAAGTTGCTTTAAGGTATCCACGCTGATGGAAGGTTGGCAGCAAGGCATGCTCGATAAACGAATCCATGAACTCCCGGGAGTATTCCCGATCGATTAATTTTTCCGCCGCAGTTTGGAGAGCAGCTAACTCTCCGTCGCCTGCGCCGGGAAACTCGACTTGCCGGATCCGAATGCTCACCCCTGCGATGTTGTAATCGATCGTCTGCAGATGTCCGCCGCTGTCCGTTTTGCGCTGATATTCGACGTGGCCGGGAATACTGTTTTCCACGAGCACCGCCTGCAGCACATCTGAGACTTCGTCGGACAAGTGTCCGGTCGTTGGTAATTCTCCGCTGAAAAGAGGGATGTGCTCGTGCACTTTGCGGCGCAGTTCTTCATCGGTGAACCAGACGAAGTCGGTAAAGCGGGCGGGGACAAACTTATCGGCATCGGTCACCTGAAACTCGAGCTTGGTGCCCGCGGACGAGTAGGTATAGGAAAATGCGATGTTATTGAAGGCTCCGCTTTCGCCGAGTTGGCGCGCGGCCTTGCGGAAATCGTCTTCGTGGGCGATGGTACCCATCGGCAATCCACTGGCGGCCGCAATCTCATCCGACGTAAAGCGCTTCGTGCCGGTGACCTTCACCGCGATCAGCTTATAGGCTGAGGCAGGCATCGCCCGTGCATTTGTGGGTTGCGTTTGAGCTTTGGCGAAGCATCCCATGCCGACCAGCAGGGAACTCAGTAGCAAGCGCGTTAATAAGCGTGAAGGAGGTCTCTTCATCTACTTCGATCTGGCAGTTGTTTTATGCTTCTTGGCAGCGAAGCATTTCAGAAGTTCGCTGGAGTCAAGTTCCATACTGTAATTCGTCGTCAAGCGCTCGCGAAACAGTTCTTCGTCCCAACCTTCGCGGGTATGCCCAGCTTTCACAAAGACAAGGGGATAATGGCCAAGTCTCATACAGAAGCTGATTTCATTTTACTCAGAGGGTGGCCTGGCGGGGGGATGATATCGGTTCGTCCTGATGGATCAGGCCTGGACGTGACAAAGCCTTAGTTCGGATTAAAACGAAATTAGATTGTTGGGCTGCTGAACGTGGCCTGCTTCACAACTCTGCCGACCATTTTCAGCACTTTTGAAGGCTCGGGGGTGCGGATTTCCTCATTTTGAGTCGCTTCCATCAGGCCCCCCTCAACTGCCTCGAGGGCCAGCCTCGAGCGTTCCAGAACGGTGAGGAGATATTTCTGGGCGATGGGACGATCTGCAGGATGAATCAATTCCCACCAGCGGCGAATCGATTCTTGTACTTCGGTTTCTGTCTTTTCCCCCACCACCAGGGCATCGATTAGCCGGTAGAGTTTGCTCTTGATCGCCTGATACGAGACAGATATCTCCTGGGGCATGTGGGGTCTCCGAACTAACTGATGTGGGCACTAGCAATCCGCCAGCCAAACCTCGACGGTTGCAGTGCAAGCCTTTTGACCGCGAAGGCTTATGAGAATCCTGCGAATGGGATAAAACAGAATGTGGAATATGGATTCTGGAAGTTGTGGATCCAGACTGCGGCGTCACTTGATCTTATCAAGGCTCTGCCTCAGGCCGATGTTAGACGCCTCTCTGATCCGCTCTGTTACCACCGCAGGGTACAATGTTCCGCCACCCTGAACCGCAATGCCTCATACTTCCAAGCGAGCCTTGCCGGGACCGGACGTGAGCAGGTGCCACAAAAACTCAAAATTCCCATGCAGCAGCGACAAATCTTGGAGGCTAGATGAAAAAGGTGGCTTGGATTCTTGCATTTCCCATGTTGATTTCGGTCTTGAGCATCGCGCAGGACGCGCCGGCTGCGAGTGTTTCACAGACTGAAGCCCAGAACCGTGTGTTCTTTCCCAGCGACATGTTTTGGGGATGGGCGCAATTTGACCTGGCGCCGCCCCATAATGAAATCGACCCCAACCTTTGCGCCGGAAACGCTGGGCAGTATGGCGGCGTGAACGCGCCTTGCAGCCTGTTTGCGCGTTACATGTTGTCTGGGATGCTGGAAGTGCGCCCGTTTGGCAGGGGGCCGCTGCGTCGCTTCATGGTGTTTGGAGCGCCCGCTTTCTTGTTCGGCAAGACTATCCCCAAGACTCTCTACACCTGGTCGCCGGATGCCATTGGGATCGAGCATTCATGGGGAGTGGGAATATTCATTGCCAAAGGATTCGAATTTCGCGTCACCCAACATTTCTTGTTCGATCGTTTAGGCGCTCGGGATAAGAATCTGGGAGTGGCTGATCTGGGGACCAACGGCCCCTGGGGACGCTACATGACCGTAGGAGTGCACAAGTCTTTTGGCACCCGACGCTGGTGACAGATCATGCAACCACTGCCGGCGCCGACCGCCCGCGCATCCGCTGAACCAGCCAGATCACGAAAGCAATCAGCAGCCCCAGCACTACGAAGGGCGTAAGCACGATCGGCACGAGCCAGCCGTGGCCGCCCATGGAAGTTACATCGCCTGAGATTGTAGCTGCCGAGTCACGCCGGATCTGACCGCCGAATACGGTCGCATCGGCGGCTATTTTTGCTCCTCGATCCAGCCGGACGTCGCCGCCAAAAGTTGTGACGTCTCCGGCCACTTCTCCCTGATCTTCGATAACAATGCTGCCACCGAATGCCGTCACATCGCCCGTCACCTTGCCACGCACTCGGATGCTGCAGGCAAAGCAGGTGAGCTCCCCGACCGCTTGGTTCGGACCAATATTGATGTTATGACCGAACTGCGTGTAGCTGGAATTGTTCTTCGCGACCGCGGCACTCGAGAGCGCCAGGCAAAGCAGCGTTAGTGCTCCGAGCATTCTAAATCGATGGTCGCCAACTGAGGTACCCATGACGAACCTCCGTTCGAAACAAGCTCCGGAATGGGATTATGCCACAACATCCCGAGGGAATAAGGAGGTGTGCTGCGGCAAAGCTTTCTCTATAATAGGGGGTTTCTCACATAAGAGGAATTTGTTTAGGGAGGCAGTCGATGGCAGGCTCTTATAACGGGGTGTCTATACCGTCCGACGGTAAGAAAATTGGCTATGCTCAAGGAAAGTACGACGTGCCCGATAATCCGATCATTCCTTTTATCGAGGGTGACGGAACTGGCCGCGATATCTGGAAGGCGTCTTTGCGTGTGTTCGACGCGGCCGTAGACAAAGCCTATAAGGGCAAGCGGCGTGTCGCATGGTACGAAGTTTTTGCCGGCGAAAAGGCTAAGGCAAAGTTCGACAACTGGCTGCCGGATGACACGGTCGATGCCATTCGTGAATTTCGAGTCGCCATCAAGGGTCCGCTGACTACACCGGTCGGCGGCGGCATCCGGTCGCTCAATGTCGCTCTGCGTCAGATTTTGGATCTCTATTGCTGCGTGCGTCCCGTGAAGTATTACAAGGGCGTACCTTCGCCAGTGAAAAATCCCGAACGCATGGATGTCGTCATCTACCGTGAGAATACCGAGGACGTCTACGCTGGCATTGAGTGGGAACAGGGAACTGCTGAGTGCGCCAAGCTGATCGAGTTCCTCAACAAAGACATGCTGAAGGGTGGAAAGAAACAGGTTCGCCTGGATTCAGGAGTGGGCATCAAACCGATCTCAGTCACCGGGACGAAGCGCCTGGTGCGCATGTCGATTCTTCATGCGCTCGAAACCGGACGAAAGACCGTGACGCTCGTGCACAAGGGGAACATCCAGAAGTTTACCGAGGGTGCGTTCCGGAAGTGGGGATACGAACTGGCCACCGAAGAATTTCGCGACCAGGTAATCACCGAGCGCGAGAGCTGGATCATCGACAACAAAGACAAAAATCCAGACCTCACGGTTGCTCAGAACGCAGAACTCGTCGAGCCCGGCATGGAGTTCGCTCCGCCTGCATTTCGCCAGGCTGTTGAACAGGAAGTAAAAGAAGTTCTCGACCGCATCTACGCCACCCACGGCAAAGGCCAGTGGAAGAAGAAGATCATGATCAACGATCGAATTGCGGATTCGATATTCCAGCAGGTGGTCACGCGAGCGGATGAATACTCGGTTCTTGCGACTCCGAACCTGAATGGCGACTACATCTCCGACGCATGCGCGGCCCAGGTCGGCGGCCTCGGTATCGCACCTGGCGCGAACATCGGAGACGGATACGCTATCTTCGAAGCCACTCACGGCACCGCCCCAAAATATGCCGATAAAGATGTGATCAATCCAGGCTCGGTGATGCTCTCTGGCGTGATGATGTTTCGCTTCTTGGGTTGGAACGAAGCCGCCGACTTGATCGAAGGAGCGATGGAGCGGACCATCCTCCAGAAAAAAGTTACCTACGACTTCGAGCGCCTGATGGAAGGCGCGACCAAAGTGAAAACCAGCCAGTTCGCCGATTGCATTGTCGAAAACATGGGTGCCGCAGTGCTAGCAGAGACAAGATGAAACGTTAAACAGGGTACACGGAGGAGCGCGAGGCAAACTTCTTGCTCACCGAGGTTTTACCCTGTGCTACCCCGTGTCCTCTGTGGTAAAGATTTAGACTTTTTTGGAAAGGACTCATACATGCGTAAGAAAGTAACCATCGTCGGTTCAGGAAACGTGGGAGCCACCGCCGCGCACTGGATTGCTTCGAAAGAACTAGCCGATGTTGTTCTCATCGATATCATCGAAGGTGTCCCGCAAGGCAAGGGCTTGGACCTCCTCGAAGCCATGCCCATCGAAAAACGCGATTCCTACATCACCGGAACCAACGACTACAAAGACACCGCAAAATCCGACATTGTTGTGATTACTGCCGGAATCCCGCGCAAGCCGGGCATGAGCCGCGATGATCTACTCAACACGAACTACAACATCATGAAGGCAGTAGTTGGCGAAGTAGTGAAGCATTCCCCGGACTGCATCTTGATTATCGTTTCGAACCCGCTCGATGCCATGGCGCAAGCGGCCTACAAGCTCAGCGGATTCCCGCGCGAGCGCGTGATCGGCATGGCGGGAGTACTCGACTCCGCCCGCTTCCGTGCATTCATCGCCGACGAACTGAAAGTCAGTGTGGAGAACGTCACCGCATTCGTCCTCGGAGGACACGGTGACACAATGGTCCCGCTGCCGCGCTATTCCACAGTCGCAGGCATCCCCATTACCGAGTTGATCGAGAAGTCTCGCCTCGAAGCCATCGTCCAGCGCACCCGCGATGGCGGCGCGGAAATCGTGAAGTATCTGAAAACCGGTTCCGCTTACTACGCGCCTTCTGCAGCAGCAACCGAGATGGTCGAGGCAATCCTGAAAGACAAGAAAAAAATTCTGCCCTGCGCAGCGTATCTACAAGGCGAGTACGGAATCAACGGACTCTACGTTGGGGTTCCGGTGAAACTTGGCGCGAAGGGCATCGAGCAGATCATCGAGATCAAGCTCACCGCGGAAGAGAAGGCCGGACTGGATAAGAGCGCGGCCGCGGTGAAGGAGTTGGTGGGAGTAATTGGAGTCTGATGTACAGGTCAAAATTAGTGTGATTTTGGTCTGATCGGGAAGGGCACGAGTTTTTATTCGTGCCGCCTAAGCTGATTGGGTGGCGTCGGCTATCGGCCGCTGAGGCTCGCTCTCGCAGTGAGGCCAAAGCCGGACAAAACCAGCGGCTATATGGACAACCCGCGCTGCGCCAAAACTTCTTCCGCGCGGGTCACGCGCAGGCCGGCGTAATTGTCATTCTCTCCCTGGTGTGCCAAATCTTGGCGGATGCAGCGCTTCTTCCACCCTCGCTGCTCTGGACGGCCCGAATTGCGGTACCTCTGGCTGCCATCCTGATTCCAGCGGGATTCTTCTTGTCGATGCTCTCGCCCGCCGCTAGTCAGCCGAGCAGTGCGGTGGGACTCATCTATGCCGGTGCCGTAGTCCTCGCCGTCGGAGTGCTGCTGCTCGGGATCGGTCTAATCAGGTCCGCGATTTCAGGCTAAGTTCTCTCCACCGTTACCTTCTTCACCACCACATCCTTGTTCGGCTTATCCTGCCGGCCGCGAGGAACTTCAGAAATCTTTTTCACCACATCCTGCCCTTCCAGCACCTCGCCGAAAATCGTGTGCTTGCCCGTCAGCCAGGTCGTCGGCGCAACCGTAATGAAGAACTGCGACCCGTTGGTATTGGGGCCGGCATTGGCCATGGCCAGTTTCCCCGCCTTATCGAGTTTGTGAGGCGAGCCTTTGGTTTCATCTTCGAACTGATACCCCGGGCCGCCCATGCCGGTGCCTTGAGGATCGCCCCCCTGAATCATGAAGTCAGGGATCACACGATGAAAAATCGTTCCATCATAAAGCGGGTCTTTTGATTTCTTACGCGTCGAAGGATGCGTCCACTCGCGCTTGCCTTCCGCGAGTTCTACGAAGTTCGCTACAGTCTTAGGCGCATCTTTATCGAAGAGGCGGCACACGATGTTGCCTTCGCTGGTTTCAAACGTGGCGTACAGTCCGGGTTGGCGGGTCATGGAGTCCTTTCAGAATCGTCGTTAGCTGTTGGTCGTTCGTCGTTGGCCCGTGCGTTTCAGTTCGGGGTTGATGGCGGCTTCGTTGCAGTTGCTGCGGGCTTTTTCGCCGGTGTGGCCGATTTGGCCGCCGGGGTTGTGGACCCGCCGCGTTCTATTTTGACGTGAATAATTTTTATTGGACGAAAGGGCCGATCATTGCTGGGGTCGGTGGCCATATGCGTAATCTGCTTGACCAGAGCCACAGTTGCGTCGTCGCACTGCCCGAACAGCGTGTACTTTCCATTTAGATGCGGCGTAGCGACTTCGGTGATGAAGAATTGCGAGCCGTTTGTATCCGGTCCGGAGTTGGCGTAGGCGAGACGGCCGGGCCTGTCGAACGGAAGATCGGAGGAAATCTCGTTCTTGAATTTGTAACCCGCGTCGCCCGTCCCGTCCCCCTTGGGGTCGCCACCTTGAATCATGAAGCCGGGAATCACGCGATGAAAAATGGTTCCATCATAGAGAGGTGTGTTGTGCTTAGTAGTTCCGCTAACCGGATTCTTCCAGTCTTTTTTCCCGGTAGCGAGGCCGATGAAATTCTCCACCCCGATTGGCGCCTTGTCAGGGAATAGCGTGCACGTCATATTCCCGGCGGTCGTCTGGATGATCGCGGTAGTCATCGCCGGAGCGGAATGGTGTACCGGAGCTTTGGCCGCAGGTGCGGTCTGCGCTTTCGACTGCGCCCAAACTGAAAGTGAAAATGCAGAAATCAAAAAGCAAGCTAAAAATCCAGTACGCATGATTGCTCCTGTTGGCACAAACATTGGTCAGTATTTTATTCGCAACGTTGCATTCCGCCCAGCCTTGCACTTCTACCGTTTCGCCCTACGGACGTAGCATTGTACGACAGCACCGCATTCAGTGGAACGCCGTCTGAGCCTGCATCTCGCGGCTTACTCGCTCAACCTGGGTAAAGACGCGGAGCACATTTCCGCCAAGAATCTTGCGGATGTCGTCGGCGCTATATCCGCGATCGAGCAAGGCCTGCGTAATTTTAGGCAAGTCGGCTGCCGAATCGATCCCCTGCGGAGTTGCGCCGCTCACTCCATCGAAATCCGATCCCAGGCCAACATGATCCACGCCCGCGACTTTGGCAATGTGATCAATATGATCGATCAGTGACTTCAGCGGCGGGCGTGGAATCTTTGCCATCCACTCGCGCCCCATGCGGTCGATTTCAATGTAGTTGACCGGCTTGCCCTGCACCTTCAATGAATCGACGTATTTCTGAATGGCCGCCGCCTGATCCTTACTCTGCGCCTCCATCGCTTTTCGATAATCTTCGTCGATAAAGCCCGAGAAAAAGTTTACCTGCACCACGCCTCCATTTGTCGCCATTGCGCGCAGCATGTCATCCGTCATGTCGCGCGGATGATTCACCAGCGCACGTGCCGAGGAGTGCGAAGCGATGACCGGCGCCTTTGTAGTGGCGATCGTGTCAAAAAATGTCTTGTCGGCAACGTGAGAAATATCCACCATCATGCCCAGGCGATTCATCTCCCGAACCACCTGCATGCCAAAGTCGGTAAGGCCATTGTGATGCTGAACCTTCGAATCGTTAATGTCGCCAGAAGAGTCCGCCCACTCGTTCGTGTTCGACCACGACAGCGTCATGTAGCGCACGCCGAGACGGTAGTAGTCGCGCAACAGGTGCATATCGTTCTCGATGGAGTGGCCGCCCTCAATGCCCATCAGCGCGGCCAGCTTGTGCTCGCGGTGGGCCCGCTGGATATCGGCCACAGAGAACGCCATCATCATCCGGTCAGGATGGCGTGCAGCCTGCTCGTAGACGGAATCGATCAGATCGAAGGTGTGTTGCGCGAAGTGTCCCTGGTTGGTTTCGGGGTCGACCCAGATCGAGAAAAACTCCGCGCCCAGATTGCCGCGGCGGGCTTTGTCGAGACTCATGTGTCCGATATCGTGAGCATCGGTTGAGCCAATGTCGAAGCCTTCGTCGAGAAAGCGCTGAGGCGTGTCGGCATGGGTGTCGACGACAATCGCCGAATCATGAATTGCGCGAGCTTTCGCGCTGACCTGTGTATTCGGGGCGTTCGAGGATTGGGCCGCCGCCAAAGACGCGGCCAGGACCAGACATGAGAGCAGGAAAGTTCGGAAATGAACCATAGGTTATTTGCCAGCATTCGGCGCGAGCAAGTCACAGATTGTATAGGGCGAGGCCTCAAGAAGAAAGCGCAGGCGCGCCCAAGTGACTAGCGCAGTGCCAGCAGAGCTTGTTCGACGCACTCCATCAGCGGTTTCTCCGTGTCGATCACGACCTTAGGCAAGGTGATCGCTTCGAAGCGCAATCGCACGTCCAGATAAAGTTGGAAATTACGATTGCCCGCGAGATGAGAGCCCAACGCCGACTGCTGTTCGAGCCTCTTCCTCGCGGTCTCTTCGTAGCACACACACTCGAGGATGCGCCAGCTTTGATGCATGGAAGCGGCTGCGTTCACCACATTGTCGATCTGGTAGCGCCGCGAGAACGGACGTCCATCCAGAAAGATGATGCGACTGCAATTGCTCCGCAAAAGTTCGGCAGCAGTCTCCAGCATGACCTGCTGGCAGAAGTCGTCCTGCCGTGAAGAATATTCAATCTCCTCGTTCGAGAACAATGAGTGCCGGATTTCGTCCTTGCTGATTACGCGCCCTCCAGTGCGGAGAGCCAATTCGCGGGCGAGCGTACTCTTGCCAGTGCCGGGAAGGCCGGCCATCAGCGCAATCATGATTGGAATGAAATTATACGAGGACTAATTCGTCGGGACGGCGTCAGCTGTAAAGGTCGTACGTTCCGGCCGCTCCATGGGAACGATATCCTGAGTCTCGCGCCAGTCGGCGTAACGGCCCGAAACCATGATGTGGAATACCCATTGATGCCGCTCTTCTTCCGGCTCAACCAGGCCGATAGACTTCATGTAGAAGAGGTAGTGCTGCATCCAGTGAATCTGCTCCGGGGTCATGCCGCGTCGTTGCAAATCCACGGTAAGACCGGCGAGATGGGACGAAGCTGTATCGCCCTCAGCCGGAGCCGCATTGCGATTGTGCCGGCGCAGTTTTTTCTGGATCTTCACCGTACGCACCGCCGAGTTCACCTGAATCTGCTCATGAAACCGGTGGTAATAAGCTTGTGAAAGGTCCTGCACAAAATCACGCGTCCACGGACGGCAGTACCGGCGCGAAGGATCCAGCCGCGGATCAAACCGCAACGTCTCGCCCGAAATAATGGGGAGCAAAGCGCCGCTGAATTTCAGCGCTTCCAATTCATCATCATCTTGAATTCGAGGTAATTCCAGCCGGTCAACTTCCGCATTCTGCAGTAAAAGCGATTCGTGCGAAGGCCGGAACATCGGATGCCACCGTGTCCAGTGCAGACGGTGCAATCGATGATGGGTAGCATGGTGATGCACGCTGGTGGTAGTCGCCGCAAACAGCGGGCAGCAGGCGAAAGCCAGCAACGAAATAAGAGCCAGTTGGCGCTGTGATTTGAATCTCAAAAATTATTTCTCGAAGTCTGCCGCAGGCCCAGCCTGCAACTGTTCGGTCATTCTATGCCATGCCGTCAAGCGATCCTAAGAATGAATGCAGGCCCTTCATTACGGCGGTTATCAGGCCAGGTGACCATCCTATTGGTTACCCGTCGGTTACCTGCTCAACTTCCTAACGCGCTTCACCAGGGATAGAAGCACGCGAAACGCCATTCCAGCGCGGGTCTGGCGTCTCACTCATACGCCCGCAGAACAAGCCTTTGCGATTGTTAGATACCGAACAGCCTTGCCAAGTTGCGGTGGTAGTGACAAAAATCAGCGCCGGAAAAGGTCACCGAGAGCCTGTTTCATCACTGCGCCGCTTACCTCGGAGATGGAGCGGGTCAGCGGAATATCCTTGGGGCAGACCTCGACGCAGTTCTGTGCGTAGCCGCATTCCTGAATGCCGCCATCGCCCATCAGCGCCGCCAAGCGATCGTGCTGCAGCTCCTTGCCTGTGGGATGCGTATTGAATAGCCGCACCTGCGCGATCGTTGCCGCGCCCACGAAGCCCGTATCTTCGTTGAACTGCGGGCACGCCTCCATGCAACAGCAGCACGAAATGCAGCGTGAAAGAGGATAGGCGTGCTCCTGCTCTTGCGGCGTAATGCGCGGCCCCGGACCGAGATCGTAAGTGCCGTCGATCGGAACCCATGCCTTAACGGCTTTCAGATTTTCGAACAGCACGCTGCGGTCGGTGGCCAGATCGCGGACGATGGGGAACTTTGAGAACGGCTCAAGTTTAACCGGCTGATCAAGATTATCAATCAAAGCGGAACAAGCCATGCGAGCTTTTCCGTTGACGAGCATGGCGCAGGATCCGCAAACTTCCTCCAGACAATTCGAGTCGTAAGTGATTGGCGTGGTCGCCTTGCCGTCGCGAGTCACAGGGTTCGCGGCGATCTCCATCAACGAGGAGATCACATTCATCCCCGGATGCCAGGCGAGTTCAAACTCCTCCCAGTACGACTTGGAAGTAGGAGTGTTCTGACGCTTGATCTTGATGATGACGGTTTTATTAGCCATTATGTCTTGTTCCCGGAAGAGCGCGAGTTCCACTCGTGCCAGTTTAAAATCTTAAAGTGCTCCTACTTTGCAGCGTCATACTTCCTTGGCCGCGGCGGAATCAGCGACGTATCCACCGGCTCGAACTCAAACCTGGGCTCATCCGCATCCGGAGCGAAATATGCCTTTGTCGTCTTCAGGAAATTCTTGTCGTCGCGCTCGGGAAAGTCCGGCTTGTAATGCGCCCCGCGGGATTCATCGCGCAGTCGCGCGCCTTGCGCCACAACTCTTGACAGTTGCAGCATGTTGTAAAGCTGCCGAGTAAAGACCACGCTGGTGTTCGCCCACTGCGTTCGGTCGCTGAGATTCACCTTGCGGAATCGCTCCAACATCTCCACCAGTTTCGCATCCGTCTGCACCAGGTTCTTGTTGTACCGGATGACGGTGCAATCCTTGGTCATCAGTTCGCCCATTTCGCGCCACAGCCGAAACGGATTCTCTGTGCCCGAATTGTTCATCAACGTGGCATTGCTTTCTTCCTGTTTCTTCTTTTCAGCGTCGAAGACTCCATTGCCATCGGGCAGAGCCTGCAGCCCGCGCGCATACTTAACCGCATTCGGTCCAGCAATGCCTCCGCCATAAATGCACGATACGAGCGAGTTCGCTCCCAGCCGATTCGCGCCGTGATACTGATACTCGCACTCACCCGCGGCAAACACGCCAGGGATATTCGTAGCCTGCTTGAAATCCACCCACAGGCCGCCCATGGTGTAATGCATGCCAGGGAAAATCTTCATCGGGGTGTCGCGGGGATCGTCCCCCACGAATTTCTCGTAGATTTCGAGAATGCCTTCCAGCTTGCGGTCGAGAATCTTGCGGTCGATATGCGTCAGGTCGAGATAAACCATCGGCTTGCCGTCGATGCCGAGGTTGTGCTCGTACACAACCTTGAAGATCGCCCGGGTAGCCACATCGCGTGGCACCAGATTGCCGTACTTCGGATACCACTCTTCGAGGAAATACCAGCGCTCACTTTGCGGAATCGATTTCGGATCCCGCTTATCGCCCGGTGTCTTCGGAACCCATACGCGTCCACCCTCACCACGAGCCGATTCCGACATCAGCCGCAGCTTGTCGTTACCAGGAATAGAAGTGGGATGAACCTGAATGAACTCGCCGTTGGCGTAGTAGCATCCCTGCTGATAGAGCGCGGACTGCGCCGACCCTGTGCAAACGACAGAATTAGTCGACTTCCCGAAGATCGCCCCAATGCCGCCGGTAGCAATGATGATGGCGTCGGCGGGAAAAGTACGCTCTTCCATGCTGCGCAAGTCCATGGCACAGATGCCGCGGCATACGCGACTTCCATCGAGGACGGCCGAGAGGAATTCCCAGTGCTCGTACTTCTTTACCTTGCCTTCGGATTCGTGGCGCCGCACCTGCTCGTCAAGCGCATAGAGGAGTTGCTGGCCGGTCGTCGCGCCGGCAAACGCCGTTCGGTTGTATAAGGTGCCACCAAACCGACGAAAATCGAGCAGGCCCTCAGGCGTGCGATTGAAGGGGACTCCCATGCGGTCGAGCAAATCGATGATGCCGGGCGCGGCCTCGCACATGTCCTTCACCGGAGGCTGGTTGGCGAGAAAATCGCCGCCGTAAACTGTGTCATCGAAGTGCTGCCACGTCGAATCGCCTTCGCCCTTGAGGTTCTTGGCAGCATTGATACCGCCCTGTGCGCACACGGAGTGCGAACGCTTCACCGGAACGATGGAGAATAGATCGACATTCGCGCCCATCTCGGCGATCTTGATGACGGCGGAAAGTCCCGCCAGCCCACCGCCTATAACGATAATTTTCGGAGCTGCCATCGTCCCCTTATCGGCTTTCTGTAACTTGTCTGCCGTTCGTGACTACCACTCCCGGCTCGTTCGTCTGTCGCGGATATTTGCGGAATGTAGCCAGGCTGGCCAGTCCCACGCCGGTCAGCAGGAAGAAAAATACCAAACAAGCCACCAGAAAGCGTTTCCGCGCCTTCTCGCCGGAAACAATCCCCCACTTCGCGCAGAACAGCCAAATGCCATAGGCAAAATGCCAGGAGGCCGCGATCAGCCCCGCAACATAAAACAAGAACAATGCTGGCTGCAGCACTTCCGACTGCACCTTGCCGAACGAGGCACTTGGATATGCGTGCAGGTCAATTCCACTGAAACGCATGGTCCAGGTGTGCCATACGATGTAGATGAAAGCGATGGCTCCGGTCCAGCGCTGCGCCGTGTACATCCAATTGCCGGTCCAGGGATAAGAGATGGTATTTCCCTCGCCGCGATACCAGATGTAAAAGCCATAGAGCGCGTGAAACGCGATCGGCAGCCATATCCCGAAGAGCTCAAGAAAAAATACAAGCGGAAGATTGCCCAGAAAACTTACCTGCCGGGCATAAGAGTCTGGTCCGCTGATGGCAGTAGCATTGGAAACAAGAATGTGTTCCAACAAAAACGCGCCTACCGGCACGATGCCCGAAAGTGAGTGGAGGCGTCGTAAGAAAAACGACGTTCCCTGGCCGGCGCGCAACGGCGCCACCCCGTGCTTCGTGCCCTGACTTACGCGTGGAGCAGTAGAACTGGCTGCTGACGCCAAAAAAAGCTCCTTAGGAATTCGTATAAGTTCCGCAGACTGGTCCGCTTATTCGCAAAATGATGACAAAAGAACTTTTCATTATCCGGCGGCGAGAGAAGCGAAGTCAAGGAAAGGCGGCGTCTAGTCAGCATCTAGTAATCGTGCAATGTGACCTTGCGACTTTCATTCAGAAGGCCTCATCCCGAAACTCGGCGTCCTTGCATCCCTCCCGGTGCTTTAGATCTGGGCGGGCGTCGACCCACTGTAGACGTTCTCGTCCGCATCACACCAACGTAGAAACTGCCGAAATGCCGCACCCCGATGGCTGTAGTTAGCCTTTTCTTCGGAAGATAATTCGGCAAATGTTTTCTTAATCTGCGGAAAATAAAACAAGGGATCGTAACCGAAACCATTCGTTCCCTGCGGAGCCTCAAGAATAATTCCCTCCGCCGTCCCCCGAAACGTAGCCAGCGTCTCTCCTTCGCGAGCTGCCGCCAGCACACACACAAATCTTCCGCTTCGTTTCGCTGGAGGAACACTCTTTAGTTCGCGCAGCAGCCGCGCATTATTCGCCTCGTCGTCCGTGTTCGCGTCAGCTTCGTGCGGTTCCTTGTTTTGCAGTTCGGGAGCAGCGTAGCGCGCTGAATGCACTCCAGGAGCACCGCTCAAGGCGTCAACTTCCAATCCCGAGTCGTCGGCGACGACAATCTTTCCAGGAACGTAGTGGCTATATTCCTCCGCCTTCTTGCGGGCATTCGCTTCGAATGTCAACCCATCTTCAACGACGGGCGGAAGGGAAGAGAAGCCAGGAATTCCGGTGATTTCTATCCCGTGCCGCAGGGCCGCCCCGGCGAAATCTCGCAGCTTGCCCGGATTGGAAGTCGCGATGAGAACCTGTCGCATAGTAATTTCAAGCCTGATAATCAAGCGGTAGCTGGCAACGAATCTTTACGCAATACATTAACGTCAACAAGAGCGCGATGCCCGACGTCCATGCACCCACCCTACGATCCCATGTGCGAATGAAAGTAATCTCCACGCGATTCGCTCCAGTTTCAACAGGAACCAGCATCTGTCCCGTGCCTTCGCGCGTACCCGCCTGCACCTGGCGTCCATTTACTTCTACTCGCCATGCCGGATAGTTGAACAAGCGCAATGCGAGATTGTCCGGCCGGGACATTTCTGCAGTGAGAATCCTGTCCTCCACGTTCCATTTGATTACTCGAATCACGGCGTGCGCGTTCCCATCAACCTTCACACGCCGTGCCTCCTTGTCGATCACCGATGGGTCGACGCCTAGCGGGGCATATTCATCGGTGCCTTCGTATCCTGCGCCAGTCACCACATTGTCCTGCATCTCACGCAGATCGGCGACCGTGTCCCACCACGGCGCCTGGAAGTGTTGCCAAACAAAACCGAGCAAGCACAGTGTCGCGGCATAAAGCGCGAGTCTCGCTGTCCATCTCCGCACTCCCAGTGCGGTCAGCAAAGTAAATGGAATGCCCATACACAGCAGCCATCGCCAGGGAAACTGCATGAAGCGCAGCTTCGGTAAGACATCCCATAGCACGTTGGAAGGCGAGAACATGAGCACACTACACGCTGCGGCCCACACCACCAGCGACCACCAAAGCGCGGGATTGGTTTTCCTCCAGTTCCGTGCCAGTGCCGCGGCTGCCATGGTCAGCAGGATCTCCGCCACCGCGACCCAGGAAATCAGCCGGTTGAAAGCGTCGTGGTCTGCGTCGGTGGTATGAACAAACAAAAAATTATCCAGCGGACGCGAACCAGCCGATACCGCTTGTGCAATGTTGATCCATCGCTGTTCGTAGACGGCGGGCAACAGATAAAAGGCAGCTAGAGCTGCGCCGAGAAATACTGCAGCGGCTCCAAACAACAGAATCCGGGGGGAACGCCGCTGCCACGCGATCACGATCATCAACAAAGCCAGTGAGTAATGAATCATGACCGCCGCGGGAGCATTGATCAGCCATGCACAAGCGAGAACCAGCGCCAAATATACGGTCACTCTGCGGCGCTGTTGGTCCGCACGTAGCAATAGCAACAGCAACAGAGGCAACAACGAACTGGCCAAAAGTTCTGCGAAGGCGCTGCGCCAGTACACGGTCACCAAATGATAAGGATTGACCGCATACAGCACCGCCGCATAAGTTGCGTCGCGCCGTTCAAGCCATTGCCGCGCCAGCAGGAACATAGACGCGCCCGCAGTTAGCAGAACCAGCCAAATGTAAATGCTGGGAACGAGGCTCCATGGGAGTATCGTGCTCAGAGCCGATCCAAGAGTCCAGGATGCCGGAGGATAAAAAATAAAACGCGGCTCGCCATACGCGAAGTGCGCCAGCGCCGCCCAACGTGGATAAATGATCGCCTGCTTCCATTGCGCCACAACTTCCAACCATGTGTACAGATGGAATTCCACGTCGTGTCCGGAAGGCGTGCCCAAAAAGAAGAAAGGGACTTCAACCGCAAATGCCGCCGCGGCAATCGAAAGAAGCGGCCGCCAGAGCAGCCCGCCCCGCCGGGCGTTGTGTCTGGCAAGGGGAAGAAATGAACCGTCAGCCTGCCCGGGTTTTGTTGTTGCCGCCAGCTTTGCTCCCACCAACTCCACGCCGAGACGTCACTCTTATCGCTGTACATGTTCGCATAAGGGAGGCAATGCTGCATAAATAGTTCCTGCCTCTTCGGCAAGCGCCTTCATTGAATGTGAGGATCGAAAACAGAAATAACCTGAAAGCTGGCCGGCAGGAATCTCTACGTAGCTACGCTTTCGCCAGAGCGCTGTAAGCGAAGTTCTGCGAGGAAGTCATCCTGATCGAGCGCGGTCCCTCGTCGCAACAGTTCGAGCAAAGGATCTTCCACATCGTCCGCAGTTGCGTCGGCGAGTTCGGCCGCATGCTCAAATTGGCTCAAGTCCGCGGTCAGAGCGCGAGGAGAAACGATCATCTGCAGCATTGATTGTGGGCAGCTGCGTAGCAACGCGATCAGTTCTCCCACTCGAGCACGTTGCTCCGGCGTGCGGGAAGGGAATTCAATCCCCATGCCGTGACCAGGATGTGCCACCCGCACCAAGCCTTCGGTATGCACTGCAATCTCTTCAGTTTTCAGGCAAAGATCGATCAGAGCGTGTTCTGGAAAAGGCGACTCGCTTTCCAGGTAGCAGCCCCCTAAGCTAAGGTCGGTAAGCTTGCAGTGCGGAATGTTCTCCTCCGCCATCGCGCCACTGGGACCTGACGCGGCCTGCACCCAGGTCTTTAGTTGAGTCTTGGTTGGTTCGTCCAGGTCAAGAAAATGCACGCCCGTTTGACCATTAGGATTGGCCCATGCCACCTGTCCGTGTGCGTCAACGGTGACGCTTCCGTCCGTCAACTGAAAGCGAAAGTGCAGCAGAGTTCCCGGCGTCTGAGGTTCGGCGGTGAGTACTTCCATTCCTGTTTCACTAAGATCAAGCAGAATCCCATCGGCTGGACGATCGTCAGGCAGCTTCAGTTCCACTGGCGCTTGTACTGGAACGCGGTGAGCCCTGCGGCGTTCTCGATTTAACAACGCGGCTACGGCCCGCAGGCCGGCCCTGGCTTTCTGTTCGGAAAGAGGTTTGTACAACACGAAATGCGCGCCGTTGCTGAGAATATCGCGCGCGGTGGCACGCTCTGCAACCAAAGCCACCGTGACCGTCGGATTCCCCGAACTCAGCCGGCGGGATTCTTCCAGGACCTCGGTAGCGGCCTTGGGATCCTCAAAATCGACCACAAGAAGATCGAATCTCTGCTGATGACAACGATCAATGGCCGTCGCTAGGTCGCTGAAACGCTCCACCGCAATCCCAGAGGCCGGCAGGACCTGGCCTAGAATTTCCGATGCGCTATCGTCAGTGGTAACCAGCAATGCCAGAAGGGTCATAACTAGAGTCCCCGCCAAAGCATGGCGAGACTATGGCCAACGAGGCGCGGTCGAACGACCGGCCTTCGATGCCGAGGTGCCCGAACCCGCACCTGCCTTTGCCGCCATATTGTCGGAATTAGGGGGAGCTTCGTCGCCTTCCATTAATACTGTATTATCTTCGTCGTCATTTTCTGCCAGCAAGGGAGCCACTTCCCGCAGCTTCTCCGCCGCCTGCTGGAGCATTTCGATCTGCTTGCCCAGCTGGGCGTATTTTGTCTGCTTCTGTCTCAATACCTCATGGATGTCTTTCATACGACCCCCTGTGGAGAATGTAAGGAGGCGCACTTGTAGGGGTCAACGGTAATCGCTGATCGAGGGTTACTGCGGTAATTGGAAGGGCCAACAAACTTGCGGTTGGGAAACTGCACCCGGAACGGGCAAAACGAAAGCCCCGCGAGCGGCGGGGCTTTCGAAGAGGCGGATAGATTAAGCTTAGGCCTTTAGCTTTTTACGAAGGACGCCAGCCAGACCAACCAACCCGGTTCCGAGCAGTCCGAGAGTGCCCGGCTCGGGAACAGTGCCGACAATCGTGTCGCCGCTGCCGAACGTGGCCGATCCCATAAATCCGTCTTCGCCGGTTGTGAAGTTTCCGACCCAGCTTTGATTGGTGAAGCCAATCGCGGTCTGGCCGTTGTACAAGGTGCCCGAAATAAGACCGAACACGGTATAACCCGTTCCACCGTTAACCGACACTCCCGTGTTGGTCAAAAGAACCGGGCTGGTGAATGAGCCAACGAAGATATTGCCCGTAGGAACGCCGTTGTTGCCGTTGCCCACGATCAAGAAGCTCCCGCCACCGTTGAAAGTCGATACATTTCCTACGGTGCCCACATACGAGCCCGTAGAGAAGCTCATGGTGCCATCAATGCCTGGCATTCCATTTCCGAGGCCGACAATCTGGATAACTTGAGAGCCGGTAAGAGTCAAGCTAGCGGAACTTCCGGTAAGGGTGCCGCCGCTGTTTGTGAAATCTATGTTTCCTGCAAAAGCTGCCAGTGGCAAAGCCAAAGCCAGCAAAGCCAATAGTACTATCCGCTTCATAATCCGATCCTCCTGATATTGCTCAGAACCCAGTTCGAAGTGTGTTGGAGGCTTCAGGCCTCCTCCGACGGTTGCCGCGCGCTTGCATCCGCGTGCTTCTTAAGAGCACCCTTGGTGCCAAATATTGTCAAAATACAACTTGCTGATTCAAAACTACTTACATAAGATCTTCAAGCCCACTAGTACAATGAAACTGCAAAGCGATGCACACTAGTACAGTCCTTTTGCGTCCATCGACTTCGCGGAGCTTGACGGGGGCGCAGCCGCAGTTCTCAAAGAGGTCCCTCGGCACCTGGAAATTCATGGCAGAGAAGTGTAGTTCACAACGCTTCGGACAGCAAGTTGTTTCGCTTGGTTCCTCGGCTGCGATAACGACTTTGTAGACGAACGGAGCCGACCAACTTATCCCGATGAAGGTTTTGGCACCGCTGCGGGCGGTGGGGCGCTCGTTCCAATCACCTCCCTCAGACGATGAGAGAGACTGGTCGCCAGCGACCGGTAAAAGCGCGAGCCCAGGTGAGGATAGAGTTCGAACAGACTCTGCAGCGCGGAGCGGTCCAGGTGATACGCTTCCACATCTCCCTCGGCAATCACACTGGCGCTCGCCGGGGAGTCCTCCAGGAACGACATTTCGCCGCAAATTTCGCCCGGCCCCAATATCCGCGAAGCCTGCGAGGGAATTACGACTCGCGCGGAACCTTTCAGCAGCAGATAAACGCCGTTTGCCCGCTTGCCTTTTTGAATCAGGACGGTGCCTTCTTTGAACTGCAGCCGGCTCGCCTTGTCTGCCACCAAAGCCCAGTCGTTGGACGTCAGATATACCAGTCCATGTTTCGACGAAGAGAGTACAAGGACTTCCTGTTCACTTGACTTCGACATGCGCACGCGCCCCGATCCCGGAGAGAGCAGGCTCCAGTCAATGACAGAAACAGCAATTCACACCAACAACAGAGTGGAGCAAGACTAGCAGAAAATTCGACGATCGCAGCCGTCCCGCACCACGAGAGACATCACACTCCTTAGTCGTTCCCGCTTTCGTGAGATCAGCACATGATGCGGCGAGACGCGGCAGATATGGGCAAGCGAAACAAAGAAATCGAACAGACGCTCTGTCTGGCAGGAATAGTTCTCTGGTGGAGACTGTCAGCCTTGAGTGAATCGAGGAAAAGTAGTTGTCTCAAATGGACCTTGAAGAGAAGTGGCGCGCAGCGGCAGGGCGAGCATCAGCACGGCTTAAGCTGACAGCGACAGACGGTTAGGTCTCCTACCTCCTTTTGATTGAGGGAGTTTTGAGTGTAATCGCCTGATCAAACATCAGTTGAGCGCCTGTATCAGTGGTGCGCGCAATCCAGACGGCCACCTCCCTAGTGATCCGCGCCCTTGCGACTCTGTAGTGTTGTCGTTGGGGCAAAAGATAGGCCTTGGGTGCTATCGTTGCAGGAGAGGACATAGAGAATGGCGTTTCCTAATGATGATCCCACGGTCCAGCACGGTGACCGTGCAATACAACTGATTGACTGGTTAGTGGGGCGATTGGAAGAGTGTCTAGGTGAGGTTCTACCGCTCCAGACAGATGATCTTTTGAAAGACTATGCGAAGGATGCTCGTAACAGCATGGCAACAGCAATCGAGCACCTGAGCCTTGGACGCGCTAAAAAAGAGCAGCAACTCGGGGGCCGCACCAGCTAGAGACGCGTACACTACACGGAGAGTACTTTCACTGCTAATTGCGGTTTTGAGTGTAAAGGCCTGTTAGCAACAGCCTCCGCATTGCCGCTCCCTTCATCGAACTCGGACGTCCCACCATGGAAGCGACGGCAGTTCAACAAATGAACCACCTGACGATTGTATTTTCTCCTTTAAGAAATGCAGAAAGGCAAATTCGTGGGTATTGGACTCGTTTTCCTCAGCGCAACGACCAAATTGAATAGGCAACGTCTTGTTATAGAGATATATCCTCACCCGGCCGTCGCTGGGCGAATAGTCTGACTGATTTATTTGTGACCAGCGGACAAAGTTCTTCTTCCGAAACACGGTGCGATATTCGATACCTCCCTCTTTTATCGAACCATAGGCGCCATCTTTCATGAAATAAAGCGCCCAGCCCTGCCACGCAGGCGACATTGCGCGGCGCATGACCGTAAGAATAACAATCATCACAAATAGAAAGAGGACGAAGTCTCCCGTATACTCCGCGAGCACGTGGTAGAGAAGACCGAGCATCGCAATCCAGAGCGTGAGTAATGCAAGCAGGCGCGCAAGGGCCCGTTTCTGGGAGCCGATTGGGAGCGTGTATTGGGAGTCGACCTCAGGTTCCTGCATTCTCGGTTATTACCATATTCAACTGTGGACAACATCAAACGCGAGTACATGGACGTTCGCGCTGCGGCGGGGAGAGGTTGGTACGATTGTTCTAATATCGCCATTTCACTCATCGGCAGACTCGTCAGTGCTGTTTCTCTAGCACGACAATGGGTAGTTCTTGTTCTTTTCCCTCCCATTGCGAAGCGAAATAGCAGTATCCACCGGAAAACTCGTTCAGAGATGCTCTCGCCCCACCAGCCAGGTGCGGCTTTGCCTCATTCTTCCAGAAATCGAAGCATTCCCCCGCTGGAATCCAGCGAAGTGCCATACCTGCATCGGCAATGACAAACTGAACGGGGCCTGATGTAAGGACGTGCCGGATGTCCTCTTGGGTCAGGGCTTTCCCGCGTCTCGTGGTAGAAAATCCGTCACTTCGCCACAGCTCTCGAAGCGGTAGATGGGTCACGACTCTGAGACTGGCGTCCACGCTACGAATGATTGTAGTTCACGATCATCGGGCTGGTCAGTTGGCGATAAATCGCCATTACGCTCATCGTGCGCCGCAGGGAGTTTTGAGTGAGGTGGCCTTGATTTCGTCACAATTCAGTGACGGTCCATCAGAGTTTCTTCTCAAGCAACAAAATCTCCCGCTTTAATTGGGCGATTCTCGTCAATTCCCAGTACAGTACTTTTCGAAGGGAAAATCACGAGGTAGCAAAGTGATTGGGAAGTGATCGAGAGGAGAATGGTGCGCCCTGAGAGATTCGAACTCCCGACCTTCTGGTTCGTAGCCAGACGCTCTATCCAGCTGAGCTAAGGGCGCAATTTGCAGTTTCGGCAGGAACTTGCTCAAGAATTATAGCGGATGTTTTCACTCGCTGCGAACGTTCGTTGTCGAACTACCGTTCGTCGCCCCGTTGCAAGTTGACGCGCTTCGCTAAGGTCTTTGACCTAGGCGTCGAACAGAAGAAAGAAACATTCCAATTAATTTTTTTCCACAGCCCTTCTGGCAATCCGCAAATCTTTCGCTGCCCGGCGTAAATCTTTCCCGCCCTGAGCAATTCCTACCGTGCCATCGCGCAAATATCTTCCTATTATGAGCAAGTTACGGAACGGCACCCTGTTTGCATAACAAATAACAGACGAAGTGGCGCGCAACGGGGCGCTCCAAGAAGGACTTCGGCCAGAGGTTTTCTTGGGCGCCCCTTTGCATTTCGCGCAGCCGCTGAGCCAGCCCTCCCCCATCCCCTTACACAACAGCATTTCAGGTTAAGCCAGCGCCAAAGGTTCCCGTACATCTACTCCCGCTTGGCGCAGCAATCGAGCCACAGCCTCCGCCTTCAGCCGGGAAGCATCGAACTCCACCAGCACGGTGCGCTCCCGCTCGTTAAACTGCACACGCCTCACTCCGTAAACCTCACGCATGCCGTCGATGGCGCGCAGCGCACTTTCGCCCGGCGCTGCCCCGTAGCGAAAAACCACTTCCAAATAAGTCATGGGATAATCCTTGCTTCCAGATCAGGATGTCGCAGATCAACACAGACGCCCAGTAAGCATTGACCTGAATCCAATATAAAGCATAGCCCATCGAACACGTGTTGCAGCCCTTGCACGGGAAATGAAAGCCCGGCACGGAATGCTAGGTAGAAAATGAAAACATGGAGCGAGTCCTTAGGGACGGCACGATTTTTCTGCTGTCTCTTCATCCCCTGCGATTGCATCTAGTCATGAATTGATGTCCACGCGTCTCTCTAATCCGGCCTCATCCCTCGAACGCGATCCTGTCTGCGGAATGAACGTAAATCCCGCGACCACCAAACATAGCTACGACCACGACGGAAAAAATTACTACTTCTGTTGCGCGCCCTGCGTGGAAAAATTTAAGGCCGATCCCTCGAAATATCTGAGTCAAGAATCCTCAGCACTGGTAATGCTCGGCGCCGCCCCGAAGCCGACCGCGCAAGCGACGCAGGCTACGCCGCCAGCTTACGTCTGCCCCATGTGCCCCGAGGTACGCGCAAACAAACCAGGGCCGTGTCCCTCATGCGGAATGGCGCTTGAATCCGAAACTCCCGTCGCTTCCACGCGCACCGAATATACCTGCCCCATGCATCCGGAGATCGTCCGCCCGGCGCCGGGTTCATGCCCGATCTGCGGCATGGCGCTCGAACCTCGCACGGTCACCGCGGCTGCCGAAGAAAATCCTGAACTCCGCGACATGACTCGGCGTTTCTGGATAAGCCTGGCTCTCACCGCGCCGCTCATGGTGATCGCGATGGCCGCCATGTTATGGCAGATGCCCCTGCACCGCATTCTGCCGGGCGCGGCGCTCCCATGGCTGGAACTCGCGCTGGCTTCGCCCGTCGTCCTCTGGGGCGGATGGCCATTCTTCCAGCGCTTCTGGACCTCGCTCGTCAATCGCAGTCCAAACATGTTCACGCTGATCGGCATGGGGACCGGCGTCGCCTACGGATACAGCTTCATCGCGACGGTGGCTCCCCAGATTTTTCCCGCGTCGCTCCGTACTATGTACGGATATCCCGATGTTTATTTCGAAGCAGCCGCGGCGATTACAACTCTTGTCTTACTCGGGCAGGTCATGGAACTGCGCGCCCGCAGCCGCACCAGCGCTGCCATCCGCGCCCTGCTTGACCTCAGCCCCAAAACTGCGCGCCTGCTCACGGCCGACGGAAATGAAAAAGATGTTCAACTTGAACAAGTAAAGCCCGGAGATCGTTTGCGCGTGCGTCCGGGAGAAAAAATTCCTGTCGACGGCATTGTGCTCGAAGGCCACAGTTCGATCGACGAATCCATGATCACCGGTGAATCCATGCCGATCGGGAAATCGCCCGGCAGCAAAGTCATCGGAGCAACCATCAACGGTACCGGCTCGTTTGTGATCCGCGCCGAGCGTGTCGGCAGCGAAACTTTGCTGGCGCGAATCGTGCAGCTAGTGGGCCAGGCGCAACGCAGCCGCGCTCCCATCCAGCGTCTCGCCGACCGTGTGTCCACCTGGTTCGTGCCTCTCGTTGTTGCAATCGCCATCATTACTTTCTTTGCCTGGCTGTTGCTCGGTCCACAGCCGCGGTTCGCGCACGCTCTCGTGAACGCCGTCGCCGTTCTCATCATCGCGTGCCCTTGCGCCTTGGGACTCGCTACGCCGATGGCGATTATGGTCGGCGTAGGTCGTGGCGCCCGCGCCGGAGTGCTCATCAAGAACGCCGAGGCGTTGGAAATTCTGGAAAAGGTCGACACACTCGTCGTCGACAAGACCGGCACACTGACCGAAGGCAAGCCGCAAGTGACGAGCATGTCCCAAGCGTTCGTAGACAATCCAGAATTGCTGCGGCTTGCCGCGAGCCTTGAACGTGCCAGCGAACATCCGCTGGCCACTGCGGTGGTTGAGGCTGCCCTCACGCGCGGACTGACTCTCTCCCAACCGCAAGAGGTCCACTCGACTGCAGGAAAGGGCGTTACCGGCATCGTTGACGGTAAAAAAATCGCAGTCGGCAACCCGGCGCTCATGGTCGAAATCGGAGCTTTGAAAAAGCCAGCTATCCTGGCCGCCGTTCCGCCGGACGGCACCGCGCTCTGCGTAGCAGTCGATGGCAAGTATGTCGGAAATATTGGAGTGGCCGATCGATTAAAACAATCCACGCCTGACGCCCTACGCGACCTCAAAGCCCAGGGCATTCACATCGTGATGCTCACCGGCGACAATCGAATCGTCGCGGAGTCCATCGCTAAAAAACTAGGCATCGAGGAATTCGAAGCCGAGATCTTGCCGGAACAGAAATTAGAAATCATCCGGAAACTGCAAGGGCAGGGAAGAGTCGTCGCAATGGCTGGCGACGGCGTCAATGACGCCCCGGCTCTGGCCCAGGCCGATGTCGGCATCGCCATGGGCACCGGGACCGACGTCGCCATAGAAAGTGGCGGCATCACTTTGGTGAAGGGCGATCTCTCCGCAATCTTGCGCGCCCGCAAACTAAGCCAGGCCACCATGCGCAACATCCGCCAGAATCTTTTCTTCGCCTTTATCTACAACGCCATCGGCGTGCCCATCGCCGCCGGAGTGCTCTATCCATTCTTCGGACTGCTTCTCAGCCCCATCTTCGCCGCCGCCGCCATGAGCTTCAGTTCCGTCTCCGTAATCACCAACGCTCTCCGTCTCCGCAACGCAAAGCTGTAATCGTTTAGCTCTGCCCGTGCGGGTCGAACACTGCCTGGGTCGACACTGCTCGTGTGGGTCGGACACTCCTGTCCGACGCCTTTGACTCTGGGTTTTGCAAAAAGGGTCGGCATGCCTTAGCCCGAAGGGCGGCATGTGAAAGCCCAGCACGGAAGTGCCGGGTCGAAGTGAAATCTAGAATGAGTCCCGAAGGGACGGCCCCAATATCTTTCTCAGCCTTACAGCTTCCCCAAAAAATCAATAATCTCCGGCTCCGTCCAATCCACCGCCCCAATAAATTTCCGCTGCACCACTCCATTGCGATCAATAATGTACGTCTCCGGAAACTTGGAGGTCCCATACAGGGCATTGCTCTTCTGATCGGGATCACGCACTGTGAGCAGATTGACCGAGTGGTCCCTTACGAACCGGCGGTAGTCCTTCTCATCCGCATCGACGCTCACGGCCAGCACGGTCACGCCCTTCGCCTTCAAACGCTGTTGCATCCGCACCAGCGACGGCACTTCCTCGACGCAAGGCGCGCACCACGTCGCCCAAAAATTCAACACCACCACCTGTCCCTTGAGTTGGCTCAGCGTAACCGCGTGCTCGGAATCGCGCACCGTAAAGTCCGGAGCGGCTTTGCCAATCCGCGGCGGCCGCGTCCCGCTGTAGCAGCCACAAAGCGTTGACAAAATCAAAGCGCAGACAATGGAGGCGGGATAATAAAAGATGCGTCGCACCCAGCTATAATAATGGATTCGGCGTATGCCTGCGATACACACAGCGAGCGCTCAACCCGCAGTCACAGTGATTGTGCCGGCGCGCAACGAAGAGGCCAGCCTGGGCGCCTCCCTCCGTTCTCTTGTATCGCAGACAGACGTTTCGTTTGAAATCGTCGTGATCGACGATCACTCCACCGACCGCACTCGTGAAATCGCCAACTCATTTGCGGACCAAAACGTTCGCGTCATCGAAGCCCCCTCACTCCCACCGGGCTGGACAGGCAAAAACAACGCGGTCACCGCCGGGACCAAAACCGCTCGCGGCGAATGGCTGCTCTTCACCGACGCCGACACCGTCCATCTGCCGGGTTCTCTCTCGCGAAGCCTCAAAGAAGCGAAACTTCAAAATGCAGCCATGCTCTCTTACTCCCCAGAGCAGGAAGTGAAAACTTTTTGGGAGAAAGCGATCATGCCCGTGATCTTCGCCGAGCTCGCTGCGAGCTTTCGTCCCTCGCAGGTGAGCAATCCCAAATCTCCGGCAGCCGCCGCCAACGGTCAGTACATCCTCATCACCCGCGAGGCCTACAACGCCGTCGGAGGCCACGCCGCAATCGCATCCAGCCTCCTCGAAGACGTGGCCCTGGCTCGCGCCGTGAAGCAATCTGGACGAAAAATATTCTTCCGCTACGGTAAAGATGCCGTTCGTACCCGCATGTACCGCAGCTTCGCCCAACTGCGTGAAGGCTGGACAAAAAATCTTGCGCTGTTGTTTCCATCATCCACCCGCCTGGCCGCTCTCCGCGCAATTGAGTTCGTACTGATCGTCAGCAGCTTGGCGGTTGCCGTAAGCAGCGTCCTTCGCGGCCATCGGCAGTCCGCGGCCATCACCGCGTTCCTATGCCTGATCGTCTACACATTGTTTCTCACGCGAATCCGCCGCGCTCACTTTTCCTGGAACGCAAATATCCTCGCCGTGTTCGGCCTTCCGCTGTTCTCATATTTACTACTGCGCTCGGCTAAAGCGCATGCGGCTGGCAGTGTGGCCTGGAAGGGACGCACATATTCCGACGAAAGGTACTTACTAGCCACCGGCCACTGACAACTGGCCGCTCATTCTCTATGGTTTATCTCACGCGCAAAGCTGAATTTTCCGCATCGCACCTCTACCACAATCCGGACTTCACTCCGGAAGAGAACCGTCGCATCTTCGGCAAATGCAATAATCCAAACGGCCACGGCCACAACTACATGCTCGAAGTCACGGTGAAAGGTGAAGTCGATCCGCGCTCCGGCTTCGTCGTCGACCTCAAGCAACTGAAAGAAATCATGCACCGCGAAGTGCTCGATGCCATGGACCACCGCTTCCTCAACAAAGAGGTTTCCGAATTCCTGCACAAAATTCCGACCACGGAAAACATCGCCATCGCCATCTGGCAGCGCCTCCATACCAAGCTCACAGCCGCCAAACTGCACCGCGTGCGGCTCTACGAGACCCCCGACCTCTTCGTCGACTTCTACGGGGAGAAATGAGGGATGAGCTAGGAGCTAAAAGCTGAAATCATGAAAGCCCACCTCTCCCGTCGATATCTCTTCTCCGCCTCGCACCGCCTGCACAGCGAAGCGATGTCGCCAGAAGAGAATCAATCCACCTACGGCAAGTGCAACAACCCCTACGGACACGGCCACAACTACACTGTCGAAGTGACGGTCAGCGGCCCCGTCGACGAGAACACCGGCATGGTCTGCAATCTCACCGATCTCGATGGCTTCATCAAAAGGGAAGTCCTTGCCCGCTACGGCCACGAAAACTTGAACATGCTGCCGGAATTCGCCCAGGAGGTTCCCACCACCGAGAACCTCTGTATCCAGATCTACGAAATAGTGCACCGCGGCTTCCACTTCGCGCATCTTGAAAGAGTGCGCCTCGAAGAAACCATGATGAATTCTTTCGAGTACGCCGGATAAGCTTGTTTCAAGTTGCAAAATTGCCCGATTACCAATTCGATATGACGACGAAACCGACAACCGAATCCGCCACCCTCACCAGCGCCAGCTTCGAAGATCTGGTTCAGGAGATGATCGTTCGCCTTGGCGAAGATCCGCAACGCGAAGGCCTTCTGCTCACGCCCGAACGCGTTCGCAAGTCGATGCAATTTCTTACCCGCGGCTACGCCGAAGATCCTGAGGCGTTGCTGAAAGGCGCGCTCTTCACCGTCACTTACGACGAAATGGTCATCGTCAAAGACATTGAAATGTTCAGCCTCTGCGAGCACCACATGCTGCCATTTTTCGGCAAAGTGCACGTGGCCTACATTCCCAACGGAAAAGTAATCGGCCTCAGCAAAGTTCCGCGCCTGATCGAACTTTTCTCGCGCCGTCTGCAAATCCAGGAGCGCCTCACCACCCAGATCGCCGAAACCATTCAGAAGGTGATCGAACCCCAAGGCGTCGGCGTCGTCATCGAGGCCCGCCACTTGTGCATGATGATGCGTGGCGTCGAGAAGCAGCATTCCGCCGCCGTCACTTCTTCCATGCTCGGCTGCTTCCGCAATGAGCAAGAAACGCGCTCAGAATTCCTCTCACTGATCCGTCAGCGCCCCAACGGAATTTAGCGCCCGGCACGGCTCGTTTGGGACGGACACTCCTGTCTGTCGCCTTTGACGTTGTCTTTGAATGTTGTTCGTTTCTAATGGGAGTACTCTTTTCTCGTCGCCTTTGAGAGAGGTGGGCTGCGGTGCGGTAAGATACAGCTCGCACTGGAGCACGTCGCATTGTCAAAATCCTTGACGAAGAAAAACTCCGCACGACCACCCTTGCACAACCAGGTCGCCCTCGTCACCGGCTCGACCCGAGGCATCGGACTTGCCATCGCTCACGCCCTCGCCTCCGAAGGCTGCAATCTTATTCTTACCGGCCGCGACGAAGGAGCTCTGCGCCGCGTCAGCAGGGAACTCGCGTCACAAGAAATCAAGATCCTCGCGCGGCCCTGCGATGTTCGCGATCCTCAATCGATCGACGATCTGTTCCGAGCTATCCGGCAGAAATTCCATCGCCTCGACATAGTCATAAACAACGCAGGCATCGCCCATCCGAACTTCACCGTCGACAAACTTCCTCCGAATGTCTGGAAAGACGTCATCGATACAAACCTGACGGGCATGTTCCTGATCACTCACTCGGCACTTGTCCTGATGAAGGGCGGAGGCACCATCGTGAATAATCTCTCCATCGTCGCCAATCGTGTATTCGCGGGATCAGCCGCCTACGTCGCCTCCAAACACGGCGCCCTCGGCTTCACCAACACGCTCCGCGAAGAATTGCGCCAGAAAGAAATCCGCGTCATCGCCCTGATGCCTGGCGCCACCGACACTGCAATCTGGAACACCTTCTGGCCGCAAGCCCCGCGCAAAAAGATGATGTCCCCCGCCACCATTGCCGAAGCTCTTCTCCACGCGCTCATGCTTCCCCTCAATGCCACCGTCGAAACTCTCGAGATTCTCCCCACCGTCGGCCTTCTGTAAAATCACCTTCGTGTACCTTCCTGACCTTGGTGGTTGATGAATTCAAACGCTCGCCAGAAACGCAGGCGCGATTTTACTTGTGCCAACTTTCCAGCTAAGATTGCGCCCGACCGAAAACCTACGGAGGAATAAGCGATGCTCAAAGTCCCATTTCTTGCGGCCGTAATTCTGGCCGCCGCAGTTCTAAGTTTCCCTGTCCATGCGCAAGACACCAGCAAGAAAGAAGCCGCTGTAAAGCCCGCCCTTAGCCCGTCGCAGGCGGTGCTGGAAGCCTGGAACGATGTTGGCCGCAAGCTCATCGCTATGGCCGAAGATTTTCCCGAGGATAAATACGACTTCAAGCCCACGCCCGCCCAGCGCGCCTTCGCCGACCAACTGCTCCATGCCGCCGGAGCAAATTATTTCTTCACCAACCTTGCCATGGGCAAGGCAGCGCCCGCTGAAGAAGATCCCAAGCGCGACCAATACAAAACCAAGGCCGATGTTGTGGCCTTCGTGAAAAAATCCTTTGCCGACGGCGCCGCCGCCATCAAAGCCAAGGGCGACAAAGGCATGTCCGATATGGTGGTCGACCCGTTCGGCCACCAGCAGATGCGCGTTTCCGACATGGCCTACGGTTTCATCGAGCACTCCGGCGAACACTACGGACAGCTTGTCACCTACTATCGCCTCGCTGGCCTGGTCCCCCCGGAATCGCGACCGAAAAAATAATCAACATACACCTGCTATCACCCTTCGGCCCGCGTAGTTTGCGGGCCGAAGGACCTATCCGACTTGCTTGCAGCCCCCGGCGCTGCTGCGGTCCACGCGCACGCAGCTGGACCCCTCACCTCTCCCCATACGGATGCCTCATCTCGCGCTCTCCAAAAACTTTCACCAGCAGCGCCCCGGAAATGAATCCACCCACGTGGGCCCAGAACGCCACGCCTCCTATGCTTTGCCTCTGGACGGCAAGTGCTGTGGCTGTTCCGCTCAAGAAATTCAGGACGAACCAATATCCCAGGATGATCCACGCAGGAACCCACACCACGAACACAAAAAACCACGTCAGCACCCGCGCTCTCGGGTACAAAACAAAATAAGCTCCCAGCACGCCCGCAATCGCGCCGCTCGCTCCCAGAGCAGGCGCCGTCGAACTCAGATTGACCACTACGTGCGTGCTCATTGCAAGCACGCCGGTCAGCAGGTAAAACACCAGATACTTGAAGTGACCCAGGTAGTCTTCAACATTGTCGCCAAAGATATACAGGAACCACATGTTGCCGATCACGTGCATCCATGACCCGTGCAAGAAAAGCGACGTCAAGAAAGGAATCGCGATTCCCGCCAGCGCGTATCTTGGCGAACCCGCCAGGAATGCCGCCAAGTGTGAAGGCACGACCCCAAACTGAAAAATCAATGCGTTAAGACTTTGAGAATCGAGAGTGGCTTCAAAAAGAAATATCAGGAGATTCAGCGCAATCAGGAAGCGCGTTACCCATGGAGTGCTATACGAAGGTTGGTCGTCACGAAGAGGAAGCATAAAAAATCTGGTAACTTGGTAATTGGTAATTTTGCAGCTGAAAATTGACGCGCGGCAAGCGTGAGATTTTCAATTACCCAATCACCCGATTACCGAATTACTAAATCTTCTCATGAATGGCGTCATCATCCTCGACAAGCCCGCCGGCTGGACCTCGCACGACGTCGTCAACCGCGTCCGCCGCATTTTAGGTCAGCGCTCCGTCGGACATCTCGGCACGCTCGACCCACTCGCCACAGGCGTGCTGCCTCTGGTCACGGGCAGCCTCACACGCCTGGCTCAGTTCTACACAGCTTCTGAAAAAACATACGAAGGAGTGATTCGGTTCGGCTTCGCCACCAATACCTACGATGCCGATGGCGATCCCGTGGGAGAACAAACCTCTGTCGCTCCGACTCTCGAACAACTCCAGAAACTGGCCACTGAATTTCTCGGCCTGATCCAACAAGTCCCGCCGCCATTCTCCGCCAAAAAAATACACGGCGTTCCCGCGTATAAACTGGCGAGAAAACAACAGGACGTCGTACTCAAGCCGGTAGAAGTCGAGATCAAAGAATTCCTGATCCTCTCCGTCGACGCCGACCGCGCCCACTTTCGCGCTCGCGTAGCCTCGGGAACCTACATGCGATCGGTCGCTCACGAAATGGGACAGCGCCTCGGCTGCGGCGCGCATCTCGAATCTCTTCGCCGCACCGCCGCCGCTGAATTTGAAATCGCCCAGGCGTACACGTTGCAGCAAATCGAAAGCATGAAGCTTGCCGGCACGAAAATCGACGAAAGGGAACCCGCCACTATCAACGGCAATGTCGCCGACGATTCACTCAAAACTCCTGAGCATACCATCGAGTCTCTATTCGTTCACCCTCGTCAACTCTTGCCGCACTTTCCCTCCGTCACCGCCGACGAGCCTACCGCCGCCCGCATCCGCAGCGGACGCCCCATTAACCTCCCCGAACTCTCCCGCGCGCGCCAAGTCAAAGTTTTCCACGGCCAGCGCGACCTGATCGCCATTGCCACCCGCGTCGCCGGCACTCTCTTCCATCCAAAGATTGTCTTTCCCATCGACTAGCCCGAATCCAGCCATGGACGGCCATTTTCCAGCTTTTACCCTGGAAAATAATTTACAAACCCATGACAATTGTCTTGCTCAAGTCGTGCATAATTATTTTCAAGTAATTGCTCGTCCTCGGGGCCCTGCTGTCGGATTCGAAAGAAGATCCCAAAAGCTGCGCATTGAGTTCTGCCAACTGTTCGCGATACGTTAAAAGTACTCCCAGTCGTCATATCCTCTGGGGATTAACTGTCTCCGGGGGAAACCGAAAACCGAAAACAAAAAACCGATTCCGGTTCCGCCATTCTCCGCGGCGAACTCTGATTTGTCTGGATGGCCTTCAGTGGCCATTGCTAAAAGAGGAAGTCGTTCGCTCAAACCATACATATATAGGAGCAACATGCATTCTCGACATCTCACTCATTTGCTATTTCTCTTCCTGGCCCTGTTAGTGATTGCCGCGACGTTACCCGCTGCGGCTCAGGGTAACGCCGGTGCCAAGCTCGATGCTACTGTTCCCGCGGGAGATTTTCCCGTCGCAGTCGGCGTTAATTCTCGGACGAGCAAAGTCTATGTGCCGAATAACAGCTCGCCCAGCGTGACCGTAATCGACGAAAGAACTAAAACCTCGAAGACTGTCGCCGATGTCGGTGGCTCATTCCCGAATGCGATCGCCGTGAATTCTGTCACCAATAAAACTTACGTGGCGAATACTGGAAGTGGAAACATTCTGGTGATCGACGGTGCAACCAACCACCAGACCGAGGTTACCGATCCAAACGGAGGTTTCCCTCTCGCCGTCGCCGTTGATCAGGTGCTGAATAAGATTTATGTGGCAAATTACACGACGAACAACATCACAGTTATTGACGGCACAAACAACAGCACCACTACGGTGGCGGATCCCAATGCCAAGGGTCCACGGTGCATCGCCGTGAATCCAATAACTCACATGGTCTATGTTGGAAACGACCAGACCGGCAATATCACGATCATCGATGGTCTTACACGCACGACTTCTACAGTTGCGGATCCCAATGCATCGGGTCCCTTCGCGGTGGATGTGAATCCCGTCACTAACAGAGTGTATTTCGCGAACTTTGGCTCCAGCAACGTTACCGTGCTCGACGCCACAACCGACAACACAACAACCGTCACGGATCCGAAATCTTTTAATCCCGTTGGGATTGTCGTAAATCCGCTTACCAACAAGATCTACGCCGTGGCTCAGTTTCCCGCCAACGTTACGGTAATTGACGGCGCAACCAACCAAACTACAACCGTCACAAACCCGCTGGCTAATCAAGGACAAGCGATTGCACTGGATTCCTTGGTGAATAAGATCTACGTCGCAAATTTTCTATCCAATAACGTCACAGTCGTCGACGGCACAACCAACCAGGTCAGCGCCACGGTGGCAGATCCCAAAGCAAAGGCCCCGTATGCTCTTCGCGCTGACCCTCGTACTCATCGAGTCTTCGTAGCGAACTCTCAATCGGCCAATGTGACCGTGATCGACGGGTCTCGGTAAAAGCGACATTATTCGACTGTTGCAGATCCGCGTTGCATTTCCAATAACGCGGCTTTGCTCAGCCGAAATGCGCCTGAGTAAAGCATCACGATCAACGCAATAAAACGACAGAACAAATCTCACAACTCTAAATAAATCATTTGAAGGGGAGTCTATCTTGTCATTACTTTCACGCACTTGGTGTTTTGTGCTTCTACTCCTGGTTGCTGGGCACGTGTTCACCGCGTCTGCCCAAATTCCGCGCTTCCTGAATCCCGTCAGTTATTCCGTTCCCGGAGCATCGATGACGGTACTGGCCGATCTGAATGGCGACGGCGTCCTCGACATCGTTACGGCAAACGGGTTTGTATTCAACGGCAGCGGCGTCAGCGTGCTATTGGGAAAAAGGAATGGGGCGTTTCAGCCAGCCACAACCATCGTCGCTGCCGGCAACCCGAATTGGGTTTTGGTCGGTGATTTCAATAACGACGGAAAGCTCGATATCGCTGTGGGCAATCAGCCCAACCCCAACCTTCCTCCGCCCGTGGGCGGTCCCACGGTTACCGATGTCAGCATCCTTCTCGGCAAAGGGGATGGAACTTTCTCGCCCTCGATCGAGACCCCGACTCTCGGAGCCCTGACGATGGCCGCCGCAGACTTCAACGGCGACGGGAAACTCGATCTGGCAATTACCGGAGTGAACGGGCCCGTTCAAATTTTGCTGGGCAATGGCGACGGAACCTTCACCGTTAACGGCACCTCCGTGAGTGGTCTGTCAGGCTCTATCTTCACCGGCGATTTCAATCACGACGGGAAGCAGGATCTCCTTGCCGGTGGATGGCAAATGCTGGGGAATGGCGATGGCACATTCACCCTTGGACAGGCGCTGCCCGTGACCGGCCTGCAAACCGTGGCTGATTTGAACGGCGACGGCATTCTCGACCTGGTGGGGCAGTCTGTCTTCAAGAACATCTTCACGGGTGAAGCCGCTTTCGGATTACCCGATGGAACCTGGAACCCTTCATTCATTTCCAACTTCAATAGTGATGGCAACATCGTGGCCGGCAAATTCGACAGCGATACGAAGACGGACTTGTTCGGCGCGGGCAAACCAGCGCAAGGACTTGATCCATCTGTCGGCGGATTATTCCTGGGGAACGGCGATGGGTTCTTTACCCTGGCCGTGACAGGGTTCGGCTTCACGATCGACGGCGGCGCGGGTGTTTCGTTCCCGGCATTTTCCGCGGCAGGCGATCTTGACCATAATGGATCGCCGGACATTGCGATGGCGGTTGGCACTGGCGTTCAAGTCTCGCTGAACACCAGGGGCACGCCTCCACTGCTGGCGCAGCTCACGACCACCGCGACGGACGTGATTGGAGGAACCACGGTGACGGGCACAGTTTCTCTGGGCGGTCCTGCTCCGGCCGGCGGCGCTCTGGTCTCATTGACCAGCAGCAGTCCCAGTGCGACGTTCCCCAACGGGAATACGGTCCTCATTCCCGCAAAATCGCAAACTGCCACGTTCACCATTTCCACCTCGGCTATTACCAAGCCCACAGCCGTAATAATCACGGGAACCTACCATTCCCTCAGACAGAACGGCCGCTTCACCATCGTGCCGCCCTTCTCTCTTTCGTCCGTTTCGTTTTCTCCTTTCAGTCTCATCGGACTTTACGGAGGTGCTCCGGCAACCGGTACCGTAACACTGAGCGGCCCTGCCTCAGATGGCACTGTGGTCAATTTGAGCAGCTCCATACCCGCCGTCGTTTCCGTACCGGCAAGTGTCTCTTTAAAGGCTGGAGCGAAAACTGCAACATTTTCGATCAGCGCATTTAATGTCGCCGCGGATACATCCGTAGTAATCTCCGCCACCCTGCAAGGAGCAACGCGCGCCGGAACCGTGACGGTGCGGAAGGAAACGCCGACGGTCACCATCACAAAGGCGGAATACACCGTCAGCAAATCCACTCTCCTGGTTGAGGCCACGAGTTCTGACCGCGTCGCCACCCTGCAACTATTCAACCCCAAAACAGGTCAACTGGTCGGAAGCATTCCGCTGGTGAATGTTGGCAAGTTCTCCGGGCAGGTCGCGGTTGGCGGGCCATTCACCTCAGTTGCAGTGCAAAGCAGCGTCGGAGGCGTGGCGGTCGGATCCGTACAACAGAAGTAGAAACGCTTGAGATTGGGGGCGACATTGGAGTCGCCCCCTTTTTTTGTGCGGAAGATGCGTCGTCGGCTTGAGGTGAACGCGGAGGCGAGCGACCTTCGGACCAGATAAATAGATTGAGTCGAAGTGGCCAGAAGGGGCGTCTGATACAGGAATCTGCTGGGTTGACATACTTTTAATACGTGCTCAACAGGAGATAATTTACATGCCCGTGACAACTGTCACTTTCGATTCGTGCATAATTATCTTCAAGTAGTTGCTGTCCTCGGGGCCCTGCTGCCGGATTCGAAAGCAAATCCCAAAAGCTGCTCATTGAGTTCTGCCAATCTGTTCGCCGTGCACCAAGGTATTCCGTTCGCGCATACCCTCTAGGGATTAACTGTCTTTAGGAAACCGATACCGCCTTCCGGCACTCTCCGCGGCGGACGCCGACGTATCTGGACGGCCTTCAGAGGCCATTGCTGAAACCGGAACTTGACCGCTTAAAAGAAACTACAAATCCATTCTAAGGAAACTAAATAAATATGTTTCGCTACGTAGCAGCACTCTTACTGGCGTTGGCTAGCACGTCTCTCGTACATGCCCAAATCTTTTACAACAACACGGGGACGCAAAACGTCGTCGCATCCTTCAAGTCTTCCGACGAGATCGCCGATGACACTCCTTTCAGCGGAACGCAGCACGTTGCCTCATTCACTTTTGACTACGAGAATCTAAATTCTTTTCCGGTCGATGCGACCGTGCGTTTTTATACCGTAAACCCAGGCACAGGACACGTTGGGGATCTTGTGGCCACGATTCCGCTGCACAACCTCACTCCTGGATCGTTCCAACTCGTGACTGTCAATCTTCCCGCCGCACAACAGTTTGACTGGACTGCCACGCCTGGCATTTACAACCTGTCCAACGTAACGGGTGGCTTTGTCAGCTTCCAATTTACCGGCCCCGATCACCAGACTGGGTGGTACGAAGCCACGGGCGCGAGTCTTGACGATTTTTACGACGTGACCACCGACCAGGTCATCAATTTCAGCGGGGATGCAAGCGCTTCTTTTTACCTGCAGCTGAGCGGGACAGCGCAGGCTCCGACACTAGCGAATATCACTCTGAAATCCACTTCGGTACAAGGCGGCACCATTACCGCAGCGCGGGTTACTTTGACGGCGCCGGCGCCAGCCGGGGGATTGGTTGTGAAACTAATGAGCAGCAAGCCGGCCGTGGCGCGACTTCCTGCCACTGTGACAATTCCAGCAGGCTCCAAAGCAGCAACCGTGCGGATACAAACGCAGGCGGTGCAAAAATCGACTCTGGTGACCATCTCCGCGGCTCAGGGCACAACGCTCAGAATCACCGATTTAACCGTAACTCCTTAACTATTTGATCTCCCTCGAGGTGGGCGGCCCTCTTTGGGCCACCCGTCGGCGAGTCCGCTTCACCTTTTAGACCGCTGTTTTTACACCGCGTTGACAAAGCCCGCTCGCTTTGTTGTTAACAAAGTAGGCACCAAAACGTCACCTTGGGAAAGGACCCAGTCATGCGAATCCGTTTCGAAAACGTCAACTCACCAAAAAACCTCCTAATCTGTCTTCTCTTTCTTTCATCGTCTTTGTTGGCTCAGCAAAGTAGTTCGAGTCCGAGCACAATCCCAGCGTCCAATCCAAACCAGATTGCAATTCTCCGCTGGTATCGCGCCAACCAGACAGCTCGTTTCGCGGTTGGCAACGGACCCGGCCAGGTGGCTTTTGACGGCAGCAATATCTGGGTAACAAATTCCAGCTCCAACACAGTGACAAAACTGCAGGCCAGCGACGGCACGGTGCTCGGAAATTTCGCTACAGGATCATCGCCCAGCGGAATAGCGTTTGATGGCGCAAATATTTGGGTAGCCGACCAGAGCAGCCGCAGCGTTACCGAGTTGCGAGCCAGCGACGGAACTCCAGCAGGGAACTTTGCCGTGGGCTTTTCTCCTTTCGCGGTAGCCTTCGACGGCGCCAATATTTGGGTAGTAAATCTAGGCAGCAACAACGTCACTAAGCTCCTCGCCCGCACCGGCAAAGTGCTCGGCACTTTTCCCGTCGGGGCCTCGCCTCAAGGAATTGCCTTCGACGGATTCAACATCTGGGTGGCGAATACCGGTGACAGCACAGTGACTAAGCTTCGTGCCGCTGACGGCGCGGTGGTCGGCACCTTCACCGCAGGCGTTGGTCCAGTTAGCCTGGCTTTCGATGGAGCGAATATGTGGGTGGTCAATCAGGGAAGCAACAACGTAACCAAGCTGCGGGCCAGCGACGGCACTGTTCAAGGGAGTTTCCCAGTCGGAAGCCTGCCTCAGGGAGTGGCGTTCGATGGCGCCAACATCTGGGTGACAAATTTCAGCAGCAACACCGTCACCAAACTAAGAGCCAGCGACGGCGCCCTGATCGGCACGTTTCCCACAGAGCAATTTCCCGAAGGCATCGCCTTCGACGGAGCGAATGTCTGGATAGCGAATGCAGGCAGCAACTCCGTTTCCAAGCGCTAAGGCCGAGTACCTGAAGCGAACGGGCCTGGGAGGACGCTCCAGGCCCACTTCGCTAATGTCCGATAACAGGTATTATGTAAAGTTGATCGTAATGCTGCGGCTGGTCTAGCGGCTTGCAGTTAAGGATGCTTGTTGTTCTTACTGACAGCTGAGAGCTGACAGCTGACAGCTGTCACATCTTGTACTTCCCCAGATCCTCGTCGTTCAGCCCGTCCAGGTATTTCCGCAATTCGTCCGCGGTCGCTCGATCCGACATGTTCGCCGCCTGCTTGGAATTCTTCAGCACAATCTCATCCACGAAGATCGGGCAATCCACGCGCAGAGCCAGCGCGAGCGCGTCCGACGGACGCGAATCCACACTTACCACTTCGCCGCCGCGTTCCAGCCAGATCACCGCATAAAACGTATCCTCGCGCAGCTCTGTGACAACAACCTTATGCACCTGCGCCTCCAGCCCGGTCAGCACATTCTTGATCAGATCATGCGTCATCGGACGCGGCGTGCTCACTTTCTCCATCTCCAGCGCAATTGCATTCGCCTCATAAACCCCAACCCAAATCGGCAGCACCGATTCTCCCCCCACATCCTTCAAGATCACAATCGGCATATTCGAAACCGGATCCATAAGTAGTCCACGGATCGTCATCTCTACTTCCATATCAGACTCCTTCAATTTCTATGCCTACTTCTTGGATACCAAAATGCCTTCGAATGGTGCTGCTTTTGCTTCTTATACCACCAATTCGCCCAGCAAGCTGTTGGGAAAACTGGCAGTAGCCCTTACTTGGACGTAGCTTCCTATCGTAGGAGGTGCATCGGCCGGGGCGGTAAAGTTTAACGTTTTGTTCTGGCTGGTGCGGCCCATCCATTGAGCGCGGGCTTCGTTCCTGCCCTCAACCATTACTTCAGAGATAGCTCCTATATACTTTTTGTAATTGGCGGTCTGGATAGCTCTCTGTCGCGTATTCACCACTTCGAGTCGCCGGATTTTCTCTTCATCCGGGATCGCGTCTTCCAGCGCCAGCGATGGCGTGTTCGGCCGGGGTGAATATTTGAAGGCGAAGACTGCGTCGTAGCCAACTTCATCCAGCAACGACAAAGTATCAGCGAAATCTTCTTGGGTTTCCCCGGGAAAGCCGACGATGATGTCGCTGGTGATGCTGATCTCGCGCTTCGCCGATTTCATCCATGCAATGCGATCGAGATATTGTTCGCGCGTGTAGAGACGCTGCATCGCATTCAGTATGCGGTCTGATCCGCTCTGCACGGGCAGATGCACATGATCGCAGAGCGTCGGCACCGCGTCGATTGCATCGATGATGTCTCGGCCAAAATCGCGCGGATGCGAAGTCGTGAACCGTACTCGCCGAATTCCCGGCACTTCGCCTACTGCGGCCAGCAATTCCGCGAAGGTTCGCTTCCCTGCTGGATCTTTATACGAATTGACGTTCTGGCCCAGCAGTTGAATTTCGGTATAGCCAAGATCGGCCATCTGGCGCGCCTCGGCGAGCACCGATTCTGTCGTCCGGCTGCGCTCCTTGCCGCGCGTAAACGGCACCACGCAGTAGGAGCAGAACTTGTCGCAGCCTTCGATGATGGTTATGTATCCACGATGCGGGTTAGTGCGTGCGGTGAATTCGGTTTCGAAACAGTCTTCGGTCTCGCGATCATCCAACCCCGTGACGCGCTGATTCCCTGCCTCGATTTGCACTAGCATCTGCGGCAGGTTCTTATACGAAGCCGATCCGCACACCATCGATACATAAGGCGCGCGCTCGAAAATCTTTTCGCCTTCCTGTTGGGCAACGCAGCCCAGCACGGCAAACTTCTTGCCCTGCTTCTGATACTTCTTGTAATCGTTGAGCCGGTTGAAAACCTTCTGCTCCGCCTTGTCCCGTATGGAGCACGTGTTGTAAAGCACCAGCCCGGCGTCTTCCACCGTCTGCACCTGCCGGTAGCCCTCATGCACCAGCGTGCCAATGACCTTTTCCGAGTCATGCACATTCATCTGGCAGCCAAAGGTTTCGAGGTAGAAAGTTTTTTGTGGATCGGGCGACATAGATGAACTCAGTATAACGCGGGAGGCTCAGCGGGATGAGCTAAAGCGCTTGTCCCCGCGCAAGCTGACCGGACAAAAGGAAGGTTTTCGGATACTGGCCCTCGCCGCAGAGTTTGAACGAGCCAAAGTCCTTGTACCACGCTCCGTCAGGCACTTCGGGCTTCGATTCCATCCAAAGCCGAAGTCGGTTCAGGTCATCGAGATTGATGTTGCGGTCGTGCATGCGCTCGACCAGATGGTCACGAATGGCAGCGGGGAGCCCTGACCATCTCTCGGTCTGCGCCATCACTCACCCGGCGTTACTCCCCAAAGACGAAGCGGCCCAACTGGTTGCCTAGTTGCTTGACCTGATCGGGATCATCGGCGGCGCGGAAGCGTTCGGCTAGCTGGAAGAATGCTTTTTCCTTCTGTTGGCGGGCTTCGATTCCCTGCTCGATCAGTTCCACCAAAACACGGTTATCGCTGAGTGCGCGCTCTCTTGCCAAGGTTTCGACCTGTTTGGCAATTTTGGGTGGCAAAGTTACGCTGCGCCGGACGTGCTTTGCACGATCTGATTTTGCGCGGGCTCTCTTCGTCAGTGGCATGATACACCAGTATACACCATTGTGGTGCATCGCTCGCGCACACACTCGTCGAAAACGACGGCTGATTTTGACTTCAAGAGTGCGCGGCGTGAAGGTTGAGTTTTTGCCGGCGAAGTGGTGGGAGGAAATCCCAGGTTCGTCGGAGTTCTGCAAGGGCAGGGGGCTGAGGCCCGATTCTGTAAGTAGACTCCTTACCGTTAATGCAACGCTGAAGCGCTGCTCCACTCCAAACTCTTATGGCACGACTGAAGTCGTGCCCTTCGCGACCTCTTCCCTTCCCGGGCTGGTGGTATTGGGCGGGTACGGGGTTCTTCGCCGGGCAAGAGACGCCTTCCTCAGAATGACAATTATGTGGGAGACTGTCTATCACAACGGAAACCACGATGCGAGTTCTGCAAATCTTGAGCGGGATTGCGGTACTACTGCTGATGTTGCACTTTGTCCACGTGCTGCACCACTTCTTTGTTGAGATGCCTCACGACAGTCCGCTGTTTTGGGCGGGGATGGCGGTCGGCTTGACGGTGGAGGTTTTGGCCTTCATCGGTGGATGTTTGCTGCTGCGGCGCAGCCGCTGATCTCAACATCGGGCGTGCGCGGCTGAAGCCGCATCCTGATACGAATCTCAGTGACCTTGCCAAAAATCTTTGTCGCAAAAGCTCGTTCAACAAGCCTCATTGAAAAAGCCCCACTTCTTCGCAAAGTCCGCGAGAAGTGAGGCTGATTTTTTAACACAGACAAATCTACCGAGACCTAGTACGAGGAAGAACCTTTGCCCTCGCAGCTCTTCGAGACGTGTTTAACGGAATTAATTTCGAGCGTAGGCCCGGCGCCGGTTTGTCCGGTCGTGGCGTCGCTCGAGGATGCGGTTGCCGAGCTCATTGTGCCGGTCACTTTTATCTGGTGGCCGACGTGCTCACTTAACTTCGCAGTGTCTCCGGCCAACTGATAGGTCTTGCCGCTCTTGTCGGTCAGGGTATAGGTGCCGGCCGAGCTGCTCAAACAACCGGTGACGGTCTTCTGTGCGTCGTTGTTACCGGCCGTTTCCTGCTTGGGATAACTCTGTGCGGCCGCCCAGGACGTGCCGAGCAGCAGCACTGTAAACAACATTAAATGTCGCATGAGGAACCTCCGATTTTTTCGAGATGATTAAGACCACCGGAGTAGAACTTTATTGAACTACTCGGCGATCTTTTTCTTTAGTTAAGCGATCTCTAGTTAGAGTTAACGAATGTGTATTGGAAAATTGTCGGCTTCTGGGTCGCGATGTCGCAATACAGCATTTGCCGGAGAGCGATGGCATAATAGGTAGAAGTATTTCTTATCGCGAATGAATTACTTAGCGCGAAAACCTCGCGTTGAGGATCTTGAGACGATTTTCGACCAGATCGGCGTCTAGCAACAAGTTGAGTGGGACGGACGATGGATGAAAAGTCCGTC
>JAOAPI010000182.1 GCA_025462865.1 Candidatus Sulfotelmatobacter sp.
ACCATCGCGACCCGTTGAGCCATTGGGCTTGCTTGCATCCCAGAGCCGCGCATAAGGCTCCATCACGGCTTCTGCGTTGTAGTAGTACCGCTCACTCTTCGACAGCAGGAAAATATACTCATGCGCCTTGGTGCAGCGGTCGGTTACTGACTCCGGCATCGGGTTCGGCTTTGACCAGATGATGTCCTGCCTCAAGTACCAGCCATCGGCACGGAGAGCGAAAGCTAAGAGCCAAGGGATTCCGCAGAGGTCTTTTGCTTTGAGTCCAGCGGGAATATGTCGCTCAACTGGAGTTGTGCCGATGGGCGGCATCGCCGATTGCAGGGTACTTTTATCTCGCCCGCCAGTAGCTCCGTTTCCGCCAGTACCGTTGCTGGCATACGAATCTCCCATATTGAGCCACAGCGTTCCGTCTGCCCTGAGCACTCGTTTTACTTCCCGAAACACGCCGACCATGTTCGCTATGTACAAATCAGGCGTCGATTCCAAACCTAACTGCCCCTCGCACCCGTAATCTCTCAATCCCCAATAGGGCGGACTCGTCACCACGCAATGCACGCTCTCGGCTTCAAGGCGCGGCAAAATCTCCCGCACATCGCCGCAATGGATAGTCACGCCGTTCAGTTAGTGACTCCCCGGCAAAAGAATGCGATCCGAGCCGTGCCATCCTGAAGTTTTTCTCCGCATCCAATCCCCTCGATGGTGCTTTCTTGAGTCTGCTAAGGCACAGGTAAAACAACGTCTGGATTTGTCACAGGTCATACGCTTGTTGGCGGGCGAGAAAAATCCTATAAACTTGGGCCCGCAACTTCCGCAGATGAGTTCAGTGGGCTTCATTTGAAGTCAAAGACCTCTTGGGATAAACGTTTGGCGGCGATCTCGCAGTACTTCTCTTCGATCTCTATTCCGATGGCGGGAATTCCGCAGTCTTTCGCGGCTTTCAGAGTTGTGAATGATCCGGCGAACGGGTCGAGAATTGAGCGCGTTACGCCGTCTTGCCGGATACACCACTTCATCAGGGCTACAGGCTTCTGGGCTGGATGCGCGGCACCGTCGAGCATTATGGCCACGCGATTGAGCGTGAAGATGCGTAGCGCCCTATCGTGGGAACTAAATGCGAGTTCGCCGTCCGATTGGTCGATCCGTTGCCCTTTGTCCCACACAAGCCATCCCATGCTTGGTGGCAAGTACTCTGTGAAGTAGTTGGCTCCCCAGATGATCTGCCGCTCCGCCGCGCCGAGAATCATTCGAAATGTGTCTGCGTCCGGTCGCTCCGAATCCCAACCCATAAACTCATAAGCCTTCCGCCCGCCGTGACTGCCTGTACTTTCCTTCGAGCCATCCCGCCCGATTCCATACGGCGGATCAGTCAGCAACAGTTCAAAACGCGGCCCAACTTCATGCTTCGAGGCTAAGTGAATCGCTACAATCATTTCGTCGGCCAATTCGCACCCACACGTGGAGCACCAACCCTTCGGCAACTGCGGCAAAATCTCTCTACAGTCTCCGTGGTAAATCGTGATCCCCGCGTGGGAATAATACGGCTTCACTTCAGCCCCAGCGTGTCAATAGCGATCTGCAAAAGTTCACAAACGCTTTCTAAAACTAGTGCGACAGCTTTATTCAGTCCCTTGGCTTCGTGCTCGTATCGGCGCAGCAGAAGTTTCGCTTGACCTAATTCCGTTGCTAATTTCCGTTCGTCTTTGTTCATGCTTCCTCCGATAATCTTCGGCAAACTTCAGCCATAAGTACTGCAACAGTTCGGCGCGGCTATGTACGTCCAACTTGGAAAAGATGTTTCTGCGATGGGAACCGATTGTTCCCCTTCCAACCAATAACCTTCGGGCGATTTGGTTGTAGCTGAGGTAATCCATCAGCAGCCGGGCGACCTCACATTCCCGGCCCGTTAGGCGGCGTTCCCGCACAAGCCAGACGCGGAAGTACTGCTCTACATTCATCGAAACATCGACCTCGGGAAGAATTTGACTTTCGATTTATCGAACGCCACGGAGATTGATCCGGTCGGCCCTTCGCGCTGCTTGCCTAAAATGATTTCCGCTTCATCCCCTTTGAAACTTCCGTCCTCCGCCATCGGCATGTAGTTCAAAAGAATTACGTGGGCATGAGCTTCCAAGTCGCCAGACTCTTTAAGTTCGATCATGGACGGGCGGTCGTTCAGGTTGTCTGGGCGGCGAAGTTGCGAGAGAGCAAGAACGGGTACGCCAGTATCTTTCGCCAAGCGACGTAACGTGTCAGCGGCGTCTCCCGTTCGCTCTCTGCGGTCTCTTCCTGGCCCACGAATCAGTTGCAGATAATCCACGATGACCAACTTGATTCCCGAACGCGCAATGCGTACACGAGCTTTGGCGGCGAGGTCCGCAGCTTCGAGCGAGGATGAGTCGTTCACATAGAGCGGGAGCGATTCCAAATCAGCGGCGTATTGGGTAATCGGCCCCCAATGCGGTTCGGCATTCTCGACTACGACCGAACCGAATTTCATTTTGAGCAAGCGCCGGAAGATGGCCGACTTGCTCATCTCCATCGAAAGCATGTAGACCGGGACACCTTCCCCGGCGAGGTTCATTGCGACCTGTAAAGCGAAGGCAGTTTTGCCGCGCCCAGGCATCGCGCCCAAGATCCAGAGTTCTCCGGCATTGATTCCCGTGGTCAGGCCGTCAAGGTCAGACAGGCCTGTTCGTAAACCACGCTTGGAATCGTCTCCGGCGATCCGGTCGGCCATTGCATTCAGGACCGGATTTGCCATCTCGCCGATTAGCTGGTCTTCGTTGCTGTGGCGGGTTTCTTCAATCTGTTCCATCTCGGAGAGCAGGTTTGATTTCACCCATTGCACGTCTTCGCCTTCTTGCAAGCGTTCGCCAGCTAGGGCAATGGTTCGCCGCGTCTTGTGTGCTCGGAAGAATTCTTTGATCTCGGCGGCGTAACGCTGAATACACCCCGGAATCGGAGCGCCCGAAGTGGCATCGTTCAATAGCGGAATAGCGCGGTCTGCGGGTAGGCCGTCGGCAATCATGGCGTCCGCAACGTGCAGCAAATCCATTGGCAGGTTGTCTCGCCGTACGCGGAGCATTCCTTGGAACGTTCTCCGACAGCCTTCGTCCATGAAGTCGTCTACGGTCAGCAGCAGCGCCGCTTCGTCTACTTGCGTTCCGTGAGTGGGGTCATCGAAAAATAGGGAGGTGATCAGGGAGTTCTCTGCGGTGTAGTTCATTTCGTCTCCGGCCACTGCATCTTGCCGTCCACCAAAACCATGCCTTCGTCTAACTGTTGCTGACGTTTGATTGACATGGCGTCTACCATCGCAACCTGCTTTTTTTTGCCCTTTTCCCACTTTGTGGTCTCAAACATGTACTGAGACTGAGAGAAAAACGTTCTCGTACTGGGAAGGAATTTGTAGGCGTCGTGGGGCCAGCGGTCGTAGCATTCACGAAACCGCTTCGCCCCATCCAGAACCTTGTCGCCATGCCGGACAATGGCATCCACGATCAAACCTGCATGTTCCCGCGAGAGATGGAACGGGTCAGCGATGTCTGGATAAAGTTTTGCGACTTCTAAGACCTTAGGTTCTAAATCTATACAATCAGAGTCACAGGGGTTGCTTATCCTTTGTTCATTCAAAGCAGATGCATTGGATGTGCTTTGCTTATCCCATCGACGCTTAGAAGCCCCAGAACGCCTCTCAAAAGCCGATTTTGACCTCGCAAGCTCATTGTCGGCCCGATCTTGCCTGTAGGAGTCGCCCGTCACGTAAAAGTACTGACGCAACACTGAATCTGCATTGCTTCTGCTTTGGTCATCCAATGCACGGGCTATTTGGTGGCAGTCATCAGGGTTAGTCGGGATGGAGCCGCGCTGCCAATAGTGCATCAGAAAGAGCAAATAAGCCCCGTGCTGACCCTGGTTAAGATGGCCAGTGTCGCCCAGATAATCCCCGATATAAAGTGGCATCCACGCTTTGCTCATACATTTTGTGAACTGGGCTGGAAGGACTCCCTCATCTCAGATATCCCCTTCGCGTAATCCGCTGCACACTGAGAAGGCGGTTTGGGCCGACATCCTCAAGCCTGTCTGGTCCTCCCGCCACACGATTTGGCAAAACAATCTCGCCAGCCGGAGAGTCTCCAGTACTTTCCCGAATGTGGTCAATCGTTTCACTCGCGCAATCCCCAGATAGGCCCAGCACTGGTCGCAGACGCGATAGGGGCACCCTTCAACGATTACAGCTTCCGCCTGATGGCAGTATTCGCAGATCATGGGCTAATCCTTCGTGGCGGGCGTCCTCTTCCACCCCTACGCCAAGGACGGTAACCACCTACTATCCGCCTACGCTCGTTCTCGCTGTCTCGGCACTTTCGGCAGAGAGCGCCGCCCCTGAATCCCTTCTTAGGACAGCGTGAACAAAGGCCAGCGGCCCGGTGCGCGCGACGATACCGCGCCTCTCGGGCGCTTTTCTTCACTTTGTCTACCATGTGGACGTTGCCAACAAATTACTACAGGTTGCGGCACTACCCTGTGCAAAAGCGGTGCAACACTATATACGTAGCGGAGTAGAACCCTTTACTGGCGCGGGTTCTGGAGGCATGAAAATAAATCGTAGGACAAGCGTAAATTACTTGACTTTGCGCTACGCCGTGACTATAGTCGCTAGGCATGGCGAAGAGACCCAAGCGTACCCCAAAGGCCCCTGAAAGAATAAAGGTTCATTTGTGGCTCGGAACGCAACTCGCGGACCTAGTGGACAAACAGGCAGAGACGGAGCGCCGCAGCGAACGTACCGAGATGATTCGGGTGCTAATCGAGCGCGGGCTAGGGCTGGAAGTAATCAGAAAAGCCCGAGAGAGGGTTGCTGCCCAATGATCGTCTTGCATCAGCCAGTGTCGAGGATTCTTTATGAAGACTCACTCTTTCCCAACACGATCACAAGAAGAAGTCAAAGCAGTACTGGATATAACACGCGAAGCCCTGAATCCAGATGTGCGCGACGAAATTACAGGGTCGGAGTGGTTTCAATTTTTGCACCCCGGAGAGCCGGAAGAGCGGGAGGAGTAGCGATGCTGACCCCCGAGGCGAACTTGATCTTAACCGCCGCACTGACCGACGAGAGAAGGCCGGGAGGCATGCAGGTATCAAAACAGCGCGATGGGCGGATTGGAGTCTGGCTGCCTTGGAGCAAGGTGTTCGACGCGCCTGACGGAATCGGAGACAGTTTAGCTGGGGCTCTTGAAGATGCCGCCTACAAAGTTAGGACGCGATGACTAAAACTCAAGCAGGGCTGCTGGCGGACATGTTGCCGATTACGGCGCGGGAAGTGCTGGTTAAGTTGGGCCGTGTAGACATGGATGGAATCGCTGAAGCGACAGTTGACTACCTGAAGTCCATGAAGTTGATTGAGCAGACCACGAGTCTCCTCGGCGGAAAGATAGTTTGGGTGCTCACGCGGGATGGAAAGAAAGTGCGAGGACTGCTGTGATGCTTGATCCCTGCACTCCGCAACCGCTACCTCCCGAACTAACAGCGTACACAGAGTACGACCTGTTGATGATGGTCAGTGCCATTGGCGAATCATCAGAGATGCCAGAACTTAACCGGGCGTGTCTGGAAGCAATTACTTCTGAACTGCAAGCGCGGGAGTGGGCAAAGATGATGCCTCCCGAGCGGAAATGGAACTGAGATGCGAAGCGCCAATTACACACCGCGACCGCTCTTGAATGCTTGGCCTATCGTAGCCTGGTGCGGATTGATGTGCATCTGGTACGGAATTATCTGGCTGTATCTCTACGGTGCCCCTATTGTGAATCGCTGGGTGCATCTGCTGGACAAGGCGCTGCGATGAACTACTGTCGGGATTGTCACCACACATTTACGGATGAGCAGTTGGCGCAATGGCAGTTTGACAATTCAGCCGTTCTGCCGATTGTGCCGCGCTGCCCGTGGTGCGAATCGCGCAATGTCGGGGCGCACTGCCAGCCCGTCAAGCCGCAGCCTAAGTTCACTGACCCCGTGATTCCGCAACGAGACGCGGCGGAGCAGGCCAAATATCCGGTCGGTTGTCGGCTATCGAGAGGCTTCTCAATCCTAAATGGCGGGGATGTATGAACCGCTTACTGTTGGCTGCGTTTGTAATTGCGATTTTCTCTTACACGATCTACCTGTTGCTGAGGAAGAAGAAATGATTCTTGACCGCCAATCCGAACTCTATCTTCAGACGCGCTGGCATCGTGGCCAACTGTACGTTCTCAGCCCGAACAAAGTAGTGGACATGCTGATCGACAAAGCAAATCGCAATGATCGTATCTGGGCACAAATAGAGCGTTGGTTGTCGGCTCCAGCGCGGATTCTCTCAGGGAAGAAGCTCTGATGCGCTGCGCCAACATAGTCGAAGTGCACCGGCAAGATACGACATTCTTTACGGTCTGCAAATTCGAGGCGCAGCGCGGGAAAAGATTCTGCAAAAGTTGCGAAGTGAAGTTGAGTGTGCCAGATAAGTTTCGTCCGGTTAGCGTGAAGAGAATGGCGGCGCGAGCATGAAGACCTTAGCAGAACTGGAACACGACCATATCGTTGACGCGGTTGGCGAATGTAATGGCGACTGGAGACAGGCTGCTGCACTCCTTGGAATTGGCAAGACAACCATCTACCGCAAGAGGCGAGAGTACAGAATGGCTCCGGTCTTCCTCGCAGCGCCATTGCGCAAGATCAAGCAGCCGAGATTTCTGCTCATGCCGAGCACACTGGAGGAAAAGAATGCCGCCGACTTGCAGTGCCCACACTGTCACGCGAAAGTTCTTTTGCCGAACGGGGCGCACCAGTGAAGAAAGAAGCCCATCTGGTCATAGCTCCACTGCCTATCTCTTGGGTTCATCCCAAAGATATCGAAGTGCTGTGCGGATTCGATATGACAAACGCCATGTGCGTTTTGGATTTTCAGATCCATGACTTACAGGTATCGACGAGCACATTACGGTTTTGTGACGGCTGCACTACCAAGTATTTGACGAAGCGCAGCACTGGCGAGATGTCGGAGAGAACGTGGAACTATGCGGTTATGGAAGACCGATTTGCCAGCAGATTGAATGCAGGACAAGGAGAGGACGAATGAAGAAGAAAGCACTCAACAAGGTTGCAAAGGCTTGGGTCCGGGCGCTGCGGAGCGGGAAGTATAAGCAGGGCGTTGGCGCGCTCAAGAGAGAAGGCCACTACTGTTGCCTCGGTGTACTTTGCGAGTTAGCGGTCAAAGAAAAGGTGATATCGCGATTTACCGGGAGCCTGGGAACGCTGAGCGAAACCGTGATGCGGTGGGTAGGACTCGCGGACAATGCGGGGGGGTTTGTAACGCGGAGCCGCGTGACCAAGTATTTGACCTCAACTAACGATGCAGGCGTGTCGTTCGCGAAGATCGCGGACATCATCGAATCGCAGCCCGAAGGCTTATTTAAGTAACTGTTTGAATTCGCAACAAGGAGACGAGTAGCTATGGAGACGCAAACAGAGTTACTGATACCGAAGAAGCCGTCAGCCTCTACGGTTAGCGGCGAAGAAGCGATTGCGCACAATGGCAACGGGAATCCATTCTTGTCTGTTATCGAGCGGTGCGTTCTCGATCCCAACTTCAGTGTTGAGAAGTTGCAGGCCATGCTGAAGGTCCAACAGGAATGGGAGGCGCTCCAGGCGCGGAAGGCGTTTGACGAAGCCAAAGCGAAGTTCAGCGCCTTCGCGGTTAAGGTGACCAAGGACAAGACGAATGGACAGTACGATTCTCGCTACACGTCCCTTGGGAACTTGGTAAACACTGTCACGCCATATTTGGCGCAGTGCGATTTGAACGCAAGCTGGAAGATTGACCAGTCTGCCGGAATCAAGGTGACTTGCGTTCTCCGCCACATTCTCGGTCACGAAGAGAGCGCCAGCATGACCGTCCCACCTGATACGTCCGGCGCGAAGAATGTTATCCAGCAGATCAAGTCCTCAATCACCTACGCGAAGAACTGCACGTTTGAGTCAGTCTGTGGACTGGCTTCGACAGACGGAACGGTGAATGTTGACGATGATGGCAATGGCGCTGGGGTTGTGAGTGGACGTGCGGGCATGGGAGTTGATTGGGTGAATGAGCGCCGGGAGTGGTTCGCCAATGCCCGCAATGCAGCCGAACTAGACAAGTTGTTCAAGGCCGCCTATGCAGAGGCCAGCAAGGTCAACGATACAAATGCCCAGCGCAGCCTGATTGCCGCCAAGGATGCGAGGAAGCGGGAGTTCTAATGCCGATTATCAACTGCATCCAACGCAGCACCGAATGGTATGCCGCCAGATGCGGCAAGGTTACAGCTTCTCGCGTGTGTGACGTACTGGCCCGAACCAAGACAGGCGAAGGCGCACCACGGAAAAACTACCGGGCTGAACTGGTAGCCGAAACCATGACTGGAAAGCCCGCCGATCAGCGATACAAGGGTAAGGAATTGGAGTGGCGGTCGGAGACGGAGCAATTTGCTCGCGCCGCCTACGAGTTGATCTGTGACGCAACAGTGGATACGGTCGGTTTCGTCGTCCATGACTCCGTAGAGCGATTTGGGGCCTCTCCCGATGGCCTCATTGGCCTAGACGGGCTGCTGGAAGTCAAGGTTCCAGCCACAGCAACGCACATCAGTTACATCTTGGGGAGTATCGTCCCGGAAGAATATCAGCCGCAAATGTTGGCGCAGATGGCCTGTACGGGCCGGCAGTTCTGTGACTTCGTAAGCTTCGACCCGCGCCTACCCAAAGAGCATCAGTTATTTGTGCGCCGATTCGAGCGGGACGAGAAGAAAATCGCCTGCATGGAACAGCAAGTCCGATTCTTCCTCGCCGAGGTGGACGAGATCATCCGGAACTTGCGAGAGAGCATTTGCATACCGCTCGAATATTTAGGAGTTTCTGCCCCACTGGCTACTACCTCCTCAGATTAGGGGCAGGAAATGGGGCGAGAGGATGGCTGGTCCTTTCGCCCCGAAAGTAAAAACGTTCCAGTTGGAACACGAGTATGTTAGCGCCGCTAAAGTAACACGCTATGGGTAGGCGAAAGACATTTGACGAAGGTTCTTTGCGGCGATTGCTGCGAACGATGAGTCCTCGGAGCAAGTTCTACCGGGTACTGCGCGAGGAATTGAAGGCTTTGGGGCGGTGGAAGAAATTTACCGAGGGGTAAAAGGTGGTCTCAGAAGGGCTAGGAATAGCGGGAAACAGCATTCTACGGAGGAATCACAATGCAGAAACGGAAGATGCCGACCGACCCACTGGAGAAGAGCATTTATCTCCGAGAGCGATCAATTGCGCGAATGAAAGAGAACATCCGTGGCATCCGGGCCGATGCTGAGGAAGCTGTGGCCGAAGTCGAAAAGCGGATCAAGGAAAAGCATGTCCTGCTGGATGCGCTGAAACGGGGGAAGCTGTGAGCAACTTGCGGCCTGAATGTGGAACTAGTACTAGAGCAGCCATGCCCGATGACACGGCCTTGTTCCTGATACGCCAATCTGTGGCCAAGCGGCGCGAGTTGATCTATGGGGCGTTGCATGACTGTCCACGGCAACCATTGCGCTATCGGAGCGTTCTGGGCGGACAACCCGAAAGTTACGCTGCACTCCTCCCTCATCGACGAGGTTGCAGCGGTGAATGACTCTATACCGCCATCGGCCACGACAAAAGAGCGGTGGAAGAAAGTCAATAGCTGGCTGCGATTCAAGATTGCTTCACTGACTAAAAGGAATTGATTGATGACAGTTCGCTCTCCACTCCCGCGCTCCACCAAGGCTGAAATTAATCGTGCTTTGTACGGGCGGAAATATTCAAACATTCCAACTAACGGGTACGCGTCAAAACGTGAAGCGAACGTAGGAGCAGGGCTGGATATTTTGGCGGGGCGGAACAAGATATTCGATCTCCAGAAGCAGGTTCGGTTTGTTCTAGTCCCGGCGCAAAAAGGAGTCCTGAGACACGAGCGGGAGTTGGCATATGTATGCGACTTCACTTACCGGGACGCGCCAGACGGCAAACTGCACGTCGTAGATGCGAAGGGAAAACAGACCCAGTTGTATGTGGTCAAACGCAAATTGATGAAGTTCTTTCACCAGATAGAAATTGAGGAATTGTGAACTCGAAGCCCTGCCCAATTCCGGCGCACAAGAACTCGACTACTTGTTGTGGTCGCGGCGAAGCGCCAGAACGAGGCAAGAAGAGTGCGCCCCGCTGGAAATATATCGGCCCAGGAATTCGCCAGTATCCCGATGGGCACATTGAAAGAACGCCAGCAGCAATGGCACGGCACAAAGAGAAACTACTTCGCCGGGGAGATGGCTGTCAGGCGTGTCAAGAATCTTTCGACGACATGAGGGAAGTAGAACTCGCCCACCTTGAGAGTAAAGGTGCCGGAGCTTGGAAGAGGGATGATTCCGAATCCAATTTAGTTTTGATGCACAAATCCGCAAATCGCGCACAAGGCAGTCTTACTTTTGAAATCTATATGGCCTCGTATTGGAAGCCGTCGCATTGCAAAGGAGATTCTCTGTGAAGCCTTTACTTTTACTGACTCTGGGGTTGGGAATTGGAATGGCTCAGGGGCAGGAATCGCCCGATCTGTCCATCAGCACCGCTATTGTGTTGGAGGGGCGCGACCTCGTAGTCACTCCGGGCAACTGTGGGCGTAGGGTGCGTTTCGGCAAATCCTCAAAGCTCATCAAGGACATCTTCCCAGAAGAGTGCGGGGCGAAACTGGAATCGCATTCATGGGGCGATCCGCCGCCTGATTGCATGGCTGAGAAGCTGAAATTCAAAGGGGCAATCCAGTGGGAGTGTCCGCCCGCGCCAGAGCCGAGAGACGTTCCCGCAGTTTTGAAGTCGTGCAAACATCAAGCGACTTGTACTGAAGCCGAGGCCCTGTCTCCATTTTGGATGTGCGCCGACAAATCCAGAGTCCTGCTCACTTCTGAAGATGGTAAGAAACACTGCGTAAAGTTTTGAAGGAAGGAACACAAAAGGAGTCCCTGAAAGCCTGATTTTCTAAACGTTGTCGCACGAAAGAGAGTATTCGGGGTCCCGTACCCAAGACACGGGAGAAACGGTGGGAAGAGATGGAAACAGCGTTACCTACAAAAGCGTGCGCCGAAATGACAAACGTCGAGTTGGCCGACTTCATCGAGCAAGGCGCATGGCGCGAGGATGCACATGAGGCAGACGCTACGGCCTATATGGAAGCCGCGAAACGACTGCGACGAGAGCAACTTGGCGGACGCCTCAAGAAGTCGAGAGTTAACCAGCAGCCAACTGACGGTGGGCAGGGACCCCGAACGCCCTAAACACGGAGCATGAAAGCTTAGAAAATAAGTTTTTGAAAGGGGGGTAACCAATGACCACCGAACCAACGAAGGAACAAGCGAACCAAATGGAGCGGGAAGATTACGTGCTGGCGGAGAAGAGTTCTGCCCGGTGCGAATCGCGGAATCCAGGAGGTATGAATGCAGGGACGCAGTGTGATCGTCCGCTCGGTCACGCAAACGACGGCCCCGGCGCGAATCACTTCGGCCACAACTTAGCAAACAAGTTTGAATCGTGGGATTAAAGGGTTTTGTCCCCCCTGCCCCAGAGCCCCAAGAAGAAAGGAAAGGTAAATATGATTCGCTGCAACTTCAGAAAAGATCAGACTGACATCTGGGTCGAGGATCAGCACTTGTCGCGGCTGAGTGGGCGCGAGGTGCGAGAAATCATTATCCAATTGCTGGTCTTCGGCGGTTCGGAGCTTCGCCGCGATATCAATCATTGGCTGTCAGGTGGGAAGTTGGATGAACTTGGCCACTACATCGCGCCTGACGAACCTGATTCGAGCAAATCCGAAGTCTCAAGTCTGAAGGGAGTTTAGGGTGCGAGTTTTAACCCACGGTTCGTTATTTGCGGGGATCGGCGGATTCGATCTGGGCTTTGAGAGAGCGGGAATCAAGACAGTTTGGCAGGTAGAGATTGACCCATTTTGCAGGAGGGTTCTTGAGCGACACTTTCCCGGAGCGCGGCGATTCTCAGACATACGTGAGTGTGGCAGGGATAATCTCGCGGCCGTGGATGTGGTCACCGGGGGATTTCCCTGCCAGGACGTGTCCCACGCCGGCAGAAGGGTCGGTATTGACGGGTCCAGAAGCGGACTCTGGCGGGAGATGCGGCGCATTATTCGCGAACTACGACCCAGCTTCACAATCGTGGAAAACACTTCAGGGCTGCTTGACCGGGGGATGGAGCGCGTTCTCGGGGAGATGGCCGCGGACGGGTTCGATGCGGAATGGACAATGCTTTCGGCATGTTCCTTTGGTGCGCCACATCCACGGAACCGTGTGTTCATTTTGGCCTACCCCTCGGGCCAGCGACCGGGACAACTGCGGCGGATCGAATGCGCGAAAGAAGGCGAAACGTCTGGGGACTTACATTGGGCGGAATATGAACCCCCATGTGAGCGAGTGGTTAATGGGATTCCCGAACGACTGGAGCGCCTTACCGCTCTCGGAAACGCCGTTGTCCCTCAAATCAGTGAGTGGATCGGAAGAAGAATTGTCGAAGTAAATGCTTTGGGTGAGTGGGGAGTTTAGGAGGGGGTCATGGCGAAACGGATTCAGCGCAAGCGGACTAAGGGCTGGAAGATGCCGCCGAATACGGTCTATGTGGGCAGGCCGACGAAGTGGGGAAATCCGTTCCCTGTAGGCCGCCTACTGTGCCGCGAGAGTGCCATTGTCCTCTTTGAGGCGCTATTTGGCATTGAACCGAGTGAGCCGCTCGATAATCGGGAGAAGTTTTTCCAGCATCGCGGAAATGGCTATCCGGTCGGAGACGTTGCAGGTGAGCTTCGCGGCAAAAATCTAGCCTGCTGGTGCCCACTCGATCAACTCTGTCATGCCGACGTACTTTTGGAGATCGCAAATCAACTGGAGAAATCGTGATGGCTAAAGAGGGACGGAAATCCCCGACATGTGACTGCCCACTCTACTGTAAGTATTGCGGGGCGAAGTTGAGGCGTGATCCAACAGGCCATATCTGCCCCACCGCAAACTGCCAATGGCAACACGGAGTACCACATTGTTTCGCCGGACTTCATGGACGGAGAATTGAGAGATGACCGCTAACCAGGTATCCCCAACCCAGGCCATGATCTCTCACCATGACGAACTGGTAGCGAAGTACGAATCTGGCGAAGATCCTGACTTGTTGGATCAGATTGCGTTTTTGGAAATGCTGCTGCTGGCGAAAGGGAAGTTATGAAGCTAGAGCGCGTGAAGCCGACAGAAGATGCTGTGCTGGAAATGGTGCGGAATCACTATTCGCATCGCTCTAACGTGGCCGCCCGTCCGCGAACTGAGAAAACGAGCAAGACGTGGTGGTCGAATGCGAAGCTCTTAGTGTTTTCTGATCCGGGGCGGACGTTCGTATTCGCATGGCAGTGGCCGAAGGTGGAGTTTCGCGCCGACAAGCAGAGCGGGTTCAACAACACAATGTTCCATCGCTCCGACCGATGCGTGGAACGCGCCAGCGACATTATCCTCGCGGCAGAGCAAGCCGTTATTGCGGAGTGGGGGCCAAATCGCGCATATACCTACGTTGACCCAGAAGAAGTGAGCGCCAATCCCGGCTATTGCTACAAGATGGCGGGCTGGGAATTCGTAAAAATCGCCGGGAGCGGGAAGCATTTGCTTCAAAAGGAGCTCTGCGATGACCGCTAACCAGGTATCCCCAACCCAGGCCATGATCTCTCACCATGACGAACTGGTAGCGAAGTACGAATCTGGCCCAGAGCCGGAATTGGCGGATCAGATTGCGTTTTTGGAAATGCTACTGCTGGCGAAAGGGAAATTATAATGAACAAGACTCAACGTGAAGCTATTCAGCGGGCTATAGAATTTGAAGAGGACTGGCTCTACCGTGCGCGGCGCGAAGATCAGGCCTCTAATATCACTGCCTACGCTGACCCCCGAATCGCAGCACATGAACGGACACTTGCCGAACTGAAAGAGGAATTGTGACTGATTTATCCAAGGAGAAGCCGACACGCCACAAGAGGATTGCAGTCAAATTCTGCCCTGCTTGCGGGAATCGGCCGAAGCTCCCGCCCATCGATGAGCGACAACATGTCTGGAATGTGAAATGTGAGAAATGCAGAACGTACTTCATTGTTTGGGAAAGAGGATTTTGATGAGCGAGACTGAGCAGAGCAAGCCGGAGCCGCAACCGCAATGGTTCGTCACGAAGCCTGTACGCAAGCAGGCCGTCCAATTCTCTACCATAGAGACACTTCCGCCAGAATGGTCTAGTCATGTGTGTATCCACCTGTGCGGCGATAACTTATCTATCCCGCATCGCCCACACATCCACACGCTTGAAGGCATGATGGAAATAAGCGCGGGGGATTGGATCATCAAGGGCATTAAGGGCGAATTCTACCCGTGCAAACCTGACATTTTCGCCACCAGTTACGAACTTGAGCACTACGCGGCTTCCCAACCTTCAGTACCCGCCACAGAAACAACGCGCCTTAAATTTCAGATTGACCGGGACAGCGAGACGGAGTGGTCTGCGGACACTTTAATGCTCTGTGCGGACGGCCATTACGAGGTTCTAGGCTGGTTTCCGTGCGAATCCCAAGAAGAAGCTGAGAAGTATTGTGCGGAAATGAAAGCTCTGTACGATGCAGCGCGGGGCGTTCCTAGCTCTCAGGGCACGCCAAAAGTATGTGCAAATTGCGCCCTTGATGCTACTGACAACGTGACAATTTGCCGGGACTGCTGGGAACTTGCTGAGTTTACTGAAGGCACGGGGCCGCTAGGAGAATCCAATGACTCATCGCAATAAGGACGAGAACAAGCCTTTCTCTTGGGACAAATATAGCAAAGCTAGGGCTAGCTCTCAGGGCACGCCACCACAGGACATGAGTGACGACATTCTTAATCGCCTAATTGAGACACAACGGCTTGAGTTTATCCGCTTGCGTGAAGGTCTGGAGAAAATCGCCGTGGAGCCTCTGGGGTCACACGCTGTCAGGCGAATGGCTGAAGAACTTCTTTCTTCGATCTCAAAGTTAGCGGCCTCTTCTCAGGGTACGGGATGGGCCGAAGCAATTCGCCTCTTAGCGTTGATGTACGACCGCTGGGAAGAAGGGACGCAGTGCTACGAAGATCCTGAGGATTGCGGCGGATTTCTCGGCCACGCGGTCAAGTTGTCAGAGGAAGAGGAAAATCAGATTATCGCCATTCTGCCACCTCGGGCGCTTCCCACTGACAGCGACTACTTCAGGGTTGATACCGCCGAAGGGCAACTGATTCTCGATCAAACCAGACGCGCTGAAGAGACTGAATTGCGTTCCGAGGACTTAGCCTCGCAACTCAAAGCGGCGCAACGGGAACTCGCCGATGTTCGCACGGAACATTCCAATATCCTTGAGGACAGCCTCGCCTTGCAAGTGCAACTGTCGGCGGCACAACGGGACAACGAGAAACTCCAAGAAGGCAAGAACTCTTGGCGAAGAGCGACGGAGAGACTCCGAGGCGAACTTTCGGTGGCGGAAGCTCTGGTAGGAGAACTGCGGACGGTTGGCGAGCGAGTGGCAGGCGCGGCTAAAAGGATGGAACACAATTCGTCTGGAGGCTGGTCTGGACGAGCAGAAGTAGACGCCGCAGTTACCGCTTGGGCAGCACTTATGCTCCGTGCTGAGGAACTTCTTAACCCGCGTACCCTAAAGGTGAAATCAGATGGGTCAGACAATGCTTAAGCAGTACCGCCCTCGCCTCATGGAACAGCTGGCAATTCCATCTGAGGCCCAGCACTACGTTAATGCCGCTCTCAAAGACTCAACTGAAATGTTTCTCGAAGCGGTTAAGGATGTGGCTCAAGCCCATCAGATGGCCGCCGTTGCGAAGAAAGCAGGAGTAGGGCGAGAAGGTCTTTACCATTCACTATCCAAGAAAGGAAATCCAAGCTGGAAGACAGTACTTTCTGTCCTTAAAAGTGCAGGTTTGGAAATTCATGTGCGTACCCTAAAGAAAGAAGATGGCAATGGCTGAACCGCGCTACACAGTAACCGTGACATTTTCTATTGGGTTATACGTTGGGGAGTGGACCGGTCAGGAAGTGCAGATGGAGCCTCAAACAATAACTATGTGCAACAGTCCGAGCAAGGCTTACGCCGAACTTTTGTATAGGAGAATTTCCGACCTTCCATTCCCGCCCGAACCAGTTGAGGACATGACCAAGCAAAGGGAACTATATACTTAAATCCCTTGACAAGCGTGCGGGAGTAAAGTACATTTAAGCCATGAGCAAAAGCACAATATCGACCTTCCAGCTTTTCGAGATGTTCCCCGACGCGGAATCTGCTCGGCTCTTTCTGGAATCCCGTATTTGGTCTGAGGGCGTTACCTGCCCGTCCTGCAAGGCCAAAGAGAACATCACCACGCGCAAAGGCGGCTTCTACCGTTGCAACGCCTGCAACCTCGACTTCACGATCCGCACCGGGACTATTTTCGAGCGGTCGCATGTTCCCTTGCACAAGTGGCTCTATGCCATGTACTTGCTGGTGACCGCTCGGAAGGGTATCAGTTCGATGCAACTGGCCAAGGAGATCGGCATTACCCAAAAGTCGGCATGGTTTGTTCTCCATCGGCTCCGTGAGGCATGTGGCGGGAAGCTGGACAAGTTGCGCGGCATGGTCGAGATAGACGAGTGCTTCATCGGCGGGAAAGAGCGCAACAAGCACGAGCACAAGAAGCTCAAAGCTGGACGCGGCTCCGTGGGCAAGACTGCCGTGGTGGGGCTGCGTGAGCGCGGCGGACGCACGATTGCCGCTCCGATGGATGAGCGCACCTTGCAAGAAGCGACGAAGCGCATCCACGAAAACATTGAACTCGGCTCCCAACTCTACACGGACGAGCACTTGATGTTCACCGATCTTGACGGCCTGTTCTTCCGTCACGATGCCGTAAACCATTCGGCTGGCGAGTACGCGGCTGGCCCTGCCCACACGAACTCGATTGAAAGCGTCTGGGCTGTCCTGAAACGCGGCTACTACGGCGTTTACCACAGCATGAGCGGCAAGCATCTTCGCCGCTATCTGGACGAGTTCACCTTCCGGCTGAACGAAGGCAATGTCAAACGGCACTCTCTTGAACGGCTGGACAGCATGATCGAAGCGGTCAGCGGCAAGCGGCTGACCTATGCGGGGTTGACGGCATGAGGCGAACACGCGATTGGAACCTGCAAGTTGAATGGAAGCCGCAAGATTGCTGGATCGGCGCGTTCTGGCGGCGCGAGGGCAACTGCCTTGACCTGTGGGTCTGCCTACTGCCGATGCTCCCGCTGCATTTCTCGTGCTGGGGAGCGCGTTGGGGGATGAGGGAGCCTGCACTATGAAACCCCCGAAGGCTCTTGAGCAAATTGCCGATATTGTTCTCTCGTACCGTCCCGCATCGAAGCAACCCAAGCCACGCAAACGGAAGAAAGCAAAGCGGGTGAAGCGTGGCTGATCTCGTTGGAACTTGCCCGAAAGACTTCTGGGAAGAGTGGATTGCCGAAGGCGATGCGGCTGGAGAACCCTACTCCGGGGAAGAATGGGGATGGTACACGGGCGACCGCAAGGCCCGTAGCATTCAGCCCGGAGACCGCTTCTACGTTGTGGCACACGGCAAGTTGCGCGGCTGGGCACCTGTCGTGCGCGTAGATGTTGGCGGCGATGGCAAGAGCTACGCGATTATCCGGCACGGTGGGGGAGTGGCTTGCACCATCGCGGAACCGATACCTGGATTTCGCGGCCTTCGGCTTCGATGGTGGAATCGGGAAAGCGAAGCGCCGTTCCCAGAGTGGAGAAAGGCCGATGCCTGATAACTGGGAACAGGAATTGCGGGATGCAGGTTGGACAGCCGTTCGTCTCGATCTCTGGCGTTCGCCCCACGGAGACCTGTATCGCGGCCCGTACAAGGCGTGGCAGGTTATGAAGAGCATCCAGCAATGGGGATTGAAACGATGCTGCGACTGTCGCGCCGTCGCATCGCGTGGTGGGACGATAGAGCACGCGGCAACTTGCACCCACGGCGATTCATCTTGGATCGAGGTTTTGGTCGAAGGCATCATGGCCTAATTGCTGTACTTAGGGAGTTAAGTATATAGTTCCCCAAGCAAAAGGGAGGGCGCGGATGAGCGAGAAATTGTTTGCCGAGGATGGGCCGACCTGTGAAGAGTTGGCGGGTACTCTCGACGAGTGGCCGAACTGCCGCACGGCAGACTGCGAGAACAAGGCCTGCTTAGCGATTAAATCGCCGATGTGCTTCCCCTGCACGGCAGTACATGCATTACTTCACCAGATGCGACGGAATCACGAATACAAGCCGGAAACCTGCGCTGGCTGCCAAATCGCTGCGAGAGTCGTGAACCTGAAGGGATTTTGAACCGAGCGGGAGCTTGAGAGTTCCAAGGAGAAGAAATAGGCCCGATACCGTGATACCCAAGGAGAAGAAAGATGAAGATCGCGCTCACTGTCCTGCTGGGGGCCATTTTCCTTTCCTGCCTCTTCGCGGCGGAATGGATCGTGTTTCGCAAAATGGACGACATGCCGCATTTCTGGTACTGGTACGGACTTCTATGCGGCTTAATCGCAGTCGGCGGATCGTCCGGGGGAACAGCCATTATTTTATGGATCAAAGTCTGAGGAAACTGAGAACACTTTGTCCTTGCCAATCCAATCCGCCTCGCCTATAACATTTTCGGCGAACACCTCAGTCGATTCTCTGAAGGAGGTAGAGAAATTGGCGAGGAGAAGGTATCAGCGCGGATGGTTGCGTCGGCGCAAGGATGTATGGATTGTGTGCTGGCGCGAAGATGTAGTCAATCAATATGGGGTCATTGAGAGGCGGGAACAATTTGCCGATGTGGGCCTCATTAAAGACCTTCCAACCAAATCACTAGCAAGGAAAGCAGCAACCCGTTTAGTCGATCACGTTAACCAGCCAAACTATCGACCGGGGCGGGTCTGTACCGTGGAAGCGTTTTCGGAGATATTTTGCAGGGATGTTCTGATTCATCGCAAGCCAAGTTATCAAGAGGCGGCGCGGGGAATCTGCCGTATCTACATCAATCCGCTCCTAGGGATGCACCGATTAGATCAGATCAATGGCCCGGCTCCGCAAATGCTCATCAACTCGATGGCACGGAAGGGGCTGGGACGAAAGACCATTCTGAATGCGATGAGCGTTTTGTCGAAGATGCTCAAGGTCGCTCATGGATGGCAGTATTTAAGCTGCCAGATCGACTGGAAGATACTGGAACTTCCGGGAGCCGAACTGGAGAAACCGCAACGCTTCTTTACTCCTGAAGAGTCTCAGAGAATAATAGAAGCCAGCCCAGAGCCGTGGAACCTGTGCTTCGCGATCATGGCCTATTTGGGTGTCCGCGCAAGTGAAGCAGTCGGGATTGCGTGGCAGCATGTGGATCTGGAAACTGGAGTCTTGATGATCCGGCAAAACAACTGGCGAGGTCAGGTCTTAACGCTCAAATCGAAATCGAGTGTCAGAGACTTGCCTTTACCAGCCGTCCTGATTTCCATGCTGACGGATTTTAGAATGCGATGGAAGCCGAACGTGGAAGGCTTACTCTTTGCAAATGCCAAGGGCCAGCCCATCACAAGCTGTTACGTTCGCAGGGATATCCTGCATCCAGTGCGGGAAAGTCTTGGCATCCCCAGAGGAGCGTTTCACGCTTTCCGACACGGTTTAGGGACAGCGTTAATGCAGGCAGGAGCGAATCCGCGTGTGGTACAAAATCAGCTAGGGCATTCCGATTTGAGAATGCTTCAGCGATACGCGCATGTCGTTCCTCAAGATCAACGAGACGCTGTAGACCGCTCTACGAACGTGTTCTTGGAGAGGTCGGCGGCGAGAATGACGGGGTTGGTAAATTGAGTGTGCAGACGGGGCGGATGTTTGACTTGGAGTTCAGGCCAGAGTTTACTCCCTGCGGAGAGCCTGTGTTGACTTGTTTTAGGGTTCACGACAGGCCTTACGTGGTTGACATCCACGGCACGCTGTACCGTTTACAGGTCATCACAGACGACCCCGATTGCTGGACATGGTGCGAGGTGCATCGCCTCTAGCCCCCGCGAGACGTGGATTTGCTGCGTTCTGCGGCGGAACTGGCTGGCAAGTGATTGAAACTAAACTGAGTGGTTGGCGTCCCCGACGGGATTTGAACCCGTCAGCCTAGAAAAGTGCCTATTGATTCTACGGTACTTACCTAGCGCCAATCACTCCCTAACTGATAAATCGGCGTTAAAGTTGCGGCGTTCTGCTGCGAGTTGCGGCGGAACTTGGACCCAACAACGGCTAGAGGTGTTCGCCAAATGAAAGATGTAGAAGTAGAGATCGAGCGGATTTACGAACGCAACGAAGGCAGTGAAGGGAAAACAATTTCACGAGATCGTGGCCGATTATCGCCACGTCGTATGCAGCGTAGTTCGACAGAGGCCACAGCCCGGTGGACACGGAGCCAAGGCGCTAGGAACAGGGTTTTTCGTCTCGCGGGATGTGTTCATCACATGCGACCACGTGATGAATAATCCCGAAGATCCGCACCAACCAGGCGATTCCTATCTACTGGTGGCGAACCTTACCGGAACAAGCGGGAAAATGCATATCCTGCCCAACCCCCAAATCGGCAAGGAAATCAATCTTTTTCCCAACTTGGATATGGCAGTGCTGCGAGTTCCAAACACTCCGCAAGACCAGCCCTTTGCCCCGTTGGAGTATGGGGACGTTTACGAAGGCGAGGGCATTGGTGTTGTGGGCTATCCACTGCCCGTATTGCAGGTGATAAATGGAAACATCACATTTAATTCCGTGATATACAGGGCGGCTCGCGGGTCCGTGACGGCGCGATACACGACTAACGACAACCAATTGCAAAACGTACCGTGCATCGAAGTAAATTTTCTTTTTGTTCCCGGCAACAGCGGAGGACCCGTATTTTCTGCCAAAACAGGCCGGGCGCTGGGGTTCGTTCGAGGTTATCGTGCGGTTAAAATCAGGGAGAGTATAGCTACGGCCACAATGATCCCACAGTTGCCGCTTGGAGTCTCTAATCAGTATGTCGAGAGTCTGTCTGCCGTCTATTCAGTCGCGTACAAGCTCGACTTCGTCAGGGCGACGCTGGACGGATTTGGAGTGACTCTCTAGGACCAACGTATCGCTAATACCGGCCACTCCGCCCGTATAGAACACATAATCGCTCTGTGAAGCGTCCTTGACTTCTGAAGCACAGGCGCACGTGTTTGTCAATTCAATAATACGCATGTATCCATAGTACCGGACAGTTTGCGGCCTTGTCACGTTAAAATTCTGTAGTCAAAGACGAATACAAGCATGTACCACGCCCCGCAGCTTTGAAACACTACATGAGCCAAAGAGCGGGGAAGCAACTTTCTCTCCAGCAGATTGTTAGCGATTTATTGATTGGAGGAGTCGATCCCGGAGACGGGCATTCAGAAAATCAGACTCCACAGGAAAAGTTAACGCAGGCCATCAAGCAAGCTCTAGTGCAGCCGAATCGCACACAGAAGCTTTATGAATATTCTCCGCCGGGCCGACTGACAAATATCGACGCCAGAGACATTACGGTCTGGCTTGCGGATGACGTGGGGGAGTTGCCGAAGAAGAAAGTACAGAAGAAGGGCTAGCCTACTGGAGATGCACCGCAATGATGGAGCACAGGGGGACTCCATCTGTTCCGTTGCCTAACAGTAGGTCGCCGTCACTCAGGATGAATGCCCAGTTGCCATCTTGCGAGACGATGGGAATGGCAGCTCCGCAACCAAAGTGCGTGCCCTGATTTAATGTGCCGGAATTGTAGGTTGATCCAAAACGCGGTATCGGTGCATTGGCGGTTGGCGGGATGGCAAAAATCTCGTTCTGGTAGGCCAGTGGAGTCAGGTAATTGGACGCTGTGCTTCCGGTTTCGAGAATCCACGGATAGGAATCGTCTCCTGTGGGATGAGGTTCCCCGCCGTGAAAAGCGTCTCCCAAGGCCGTAACGTTGCTGAAGGTTTGCAGGGTCGTATAGGCTGTAAGATTGGCAGTGGTTAAGGGGCTGGTGACTCTGATCTTCGGGGTGGGGGCGTGGGTGTTCCAGAAGTGGGTTGCGCCGACCGTATCATGCCCGCCTGTGCCTAAACTCCCATCCCACGTAGTTGAGGTATCCTGCATTCCCAAAACGTTGCCAGAATCAATTTGCCAGTAGGCTAGGTTATTGGCTCCCAGAGTAAAACATCCTCCTGAAGCGACCGCGACCAGTCCGTCCGTCGTCATCTGCGTACCATGAACCCCGCTGCCTGTAGACCATCCCGTTGACAGGCAGGCGGTTTCCGTTCCTGAAGGAGCCATCGAGGAACAGTTTACCGAGCAGTAGTGATACCAGTTGCCCGTACCCACATCCAGAGTGGAACAGCCGGAGCCAGGTTTGTAGGCCACAATGTTTCGCGCTGTCCCCTGTCCGCCTGTCCATGAAATGTCGGTGGAAAATACGCTGTCCGAGAAGGCCACATTCAAAATACTTGCGGATGAGGCGCTTCCCGTTCCCACCGGGCCGGGGCAGTTGTCGAAGTCGAAGGGAAAATTCGCGTTGCTGGTAATGGTGTAGGTTGAATCGCTGGTGATCGTCGCCTGATTCAGGATGTGGCTGTTCGTCAGATAATAAAATACGGGGTCGGAAACCCGGCTGAAGGCAAAAGGTGCGGGCAGTTCAAATACCGGATTCTCCCCGCCGTTGGTAATGTTTCGGGCGCATGGCCCTGAGGTATCCAAGTGAAAAATGGCGAGATGTGCGCTGTTGTGCGTTGCCCCAAAGTAAGTGGAATTCAGCGAGACATCAATATCGTTTCCGCCGCCCGACCCGCTAAACGCAGCTTGTCCCAAGGTGGTAGCGGTCAGTCCTCCCGGCCCGGTAACGTTCTGATCGGTGAGTCGGGTATAGCAATCCGAGGTTGGATTCAGCGGCGAATAAAATGTCGAGTTGAAAAGCGTAGACGGTGACCACGGTGGAACCAGTGTCCCGAGGGTAGCTGTGCTGACGCTGGTCAAGGGATAATTCGGAGGCCCGCCAACTTGAGCTTTGCCGATAGTGAATAATCCCGTGGCACAATTGGCGGGAATATCTGTGCAGCCTACTTGATAGCCGAATCCTGCGAAGGTATTGAAGGCTTGTGCATAGGTTCCATCTCCGCCTACTCCATTCGGGCAAGTCGCATCAAGGAACGTTGTCGGGCCGACACATCGCATCCCAAAGACCGCTGCCGGAACGCTTCCCGATCCGCAAGCCGAGCCTGAAGGATTGGCACAGTACGTGGGATCGAAAGCTAAGAGCGCATCAATGTTGTAGAGTTCGAGAATGGTAATGTGTTTCGCTTTGTCGAATGGCAGAAGTACTCGCAAGTCTCCTGTCTTCGATTTAGATGTACCTCCAGAGCCAAGCTGGAAACAACTGACACCCTGAAGCCCACTGACCCACGATCCATTCGTCCATGTTGCCGTAGGATCAGAGCAGTCAATCTGCTGGCCTTCGTTTGGCTGTGTGCCCGGATTCAAAAACCCCTGAAGCGAGTAATTGTTTACCTGATTGCACCAGTCCGCAGCGCAGTAGGGCGGTGAGGGAATATGGTAATTCGTGATGTCAGTCTGCTGAAGACCCTGAGAGCCGAACCCATTTCTTAACCCGTTTGCGTTTGAAACTGCTATCGCGGCGGCGGCCATCGGCGCATCGTAAGTAAAGTCTGGCGCAGATCCTGTCCAGCCCGGATTGATTGGGTCCATGACCTGAAATAACGGGTTCTGGCTGGCGACGTAGTTCACCATGTCTGTATACCAAGCCAGCCATGTAGTCTTCGCCTGCGCCTGAGAAGCGTATCCGGGATAGCCGTTTGAGACCATCTGATCCGGGCAGAGCATAACGATTTCCGCGCCGCGCACCGTGGGGCCGATTCTGGAGTAGCCGATGTTTGCGAGATTGGCGGAATTGTTGAAGTGATAAATTACTGCCGCTATATAGGCTTTGGCAGCCACTGTGTAACTTGGGTCCGTCGGAACAAACCATGATTGAACCTGAGTCTCGGCTTTCGCCCCAGTTGGAGTGACTGTTGTATTAGCGCTCGTTGCATAAGTAAACTGAGTGGCAGATGCTGTGAGGATTGGCGTCCCCGCCTCCGTGACAATGTTGAAGCTCGAATCAGATGCGCCATAAATCCAAACAATATCGCCAGCGTGATAGGTGTTGTTGATGGTGGCTGTCGCATTGAAGGATGGCGATGTGCGGGTCAGGGTCGTAATCGTCGCACCTACATCTTGAGAGCACGCATCTTTCGCGGCGTTGATGTAGTGCTGCGTCCCGGCCACGCTCGTCCACGCCGATTGCGTCATGTAGTAGGGAGTTGCGGAGTTTGGGCCATTGGTTTGTTCGGTAGCGAAAACGTTTACTTTCTTCTGCCCCCATCCTGCGTTCGGATCAAACCACTGCGCCAGAATCCCGTCAGCATTGGCGAAGTTGTAGGTATGAAAAAGCCCGACGGAATCCTGCTGGCATTGGTCGGGCGGATTGGCCGTACAGTCTGTACTCAATGAACTTGTGGTGGTGGTCTCTTGAAGTTTCCAAAGGAATTGATCAGTTACGCCCCAGATGGCAGGTTGCGGCATGACATACTGCTTAAAATGAGCATTCGCAGTACCGCTTTCTGGAGGAAAGACCACGGGAATCAATCCCTGTCCGCCAGGAAATCCCGCGACCGAAGCGGTCAGGCTTACATTGTCCAAATATTCTGTGGCCGTTCCGCCAGAAGAGTTCACATCAATCTGAAACTGGGTTCCTACATTGTCCGCATCTCCACTCGCACAAGCAGGCTGCGCGGCGAATGGGCCGTACTTCACTCCGTCCACGATGAGGGAGTCGTAATATTCGCAGGCTTTTCCCGCACAGGCCACGCTTGTGATTGGGTCGTGGTGCGCGTTCCATACGATAGTGTGTTTCGTGTTCGCGGTGAGGTTGCAAGACACTGAGGGCGAGGTATTGAGCCACGATCCACCACAGGAGTTCCAGATTTGCCAGACTCCTCCAGTGATACATTGCGAGCCGATCATAAAGCGGGTGCCGTTGGTGAAGTGAAACAAATCGTATTCCAAGGCTGTGACGTTCGAGACTGACGGAATATTTACGTCCCACGTTGCGCTAAAAGTATTCACGCTCCCGGAAGCGCCAGCTTTCCAGTACCAGAGTTCGTTGGTAGTCTGGCCTGCGGACAAAGTTGGCCCGGTCATACTGACCAGCATCGCTTTGCCGTCGTCTAATACGGGAGAGGTATTATTGATGGTCTGCGTGACTCCACTGGACGTTCCTGTTCCCCCGGCGCACAAGTTGCAGAACTGCCATCCGCCAGCTTGGGTAAGGGTATCGTCCAAGTTGACGTAGATCTGCGCTGAGGCAGGGAGACAGAGTAAGGCGAGGATGAGAAAACGTTTCATCTTATGGTAGTTCCTACTGGTGGCGGAGTGGTGGTCACGCGGAAGCGGAATTCTCCAGCTTGGAGCGGGATGCCGTCTAACCATAATTTCCCGTTTACGGCTTCCACTTTCATGCCTTTTGGCAGACAGCAGGTTACGTAGAACGTAGGAGGGGCGATTCCGAGTTGCACCATGACCCGCTGCCCGACCATGCTGGGGGCTATCGTGATCGGAAAGACAGTGGGCGGAGGCGGTAGGGCTGGAGTGGGAGCCGGGGAGTGGGCGCAGCCCACCATTGACGCCAACCCGAGGGCCGCGACGCCAAGTCGACACAAGATATTGCGCTTTTGGGCTTTAATTGTTCGCACATCCACCACTAATTGTGACGCCATGCCCGAGATAGCGACGCCGCGTCGACTAGCTCCCCGTTGCGCTCAAAGTGAAGTTGCTGACCGCTGTACCCGTAGGCGTACCCGCTATCGTGCAGGTAGTGCCCTGAGAAGTGAGCGTTGCCCACGCAGGGAGGCTCCCAGACGCGACTTTGCAGGTTATTGGGGCTATGAGGCCTACCGTACCCAGAACGACGTTGTACGGGCTTCCTAGGCTCGGCGCTGGTAGGGCGCAGGCTGGAAACGTAGGAGCGGGCCCAGGTTGACAGGCAGGAGTGCCCACCGGCGCAAATCCGAGCACTGACCAGTTAAATTGACCCTGGGTGGTGGAGGATTGGGCTACGGCTGGCAAAGCCAACCAAACTGAAAGTGCGGCTAAAAGACAAAGTTTCTTCATAGAGTTTCTCCTTAGTTGATTGACCACGTACCGTTTATTGTGTCCACGACCCACTCCGCCACCCCGTCAGCCGTGGATGTCCCGATACACTGAATGTGGATCGCATTGCCTTGCGTGGAGGCTTGAATGTTTCCATTCGCCGCTCCGAGCGTTGCGAGGTTTCTGAATTTCGCTCCGCTGACCGCCAGAATTTCTAGCGTCTGGGCCGCGTCAATGTAGAACGAATAATTCAACCCATTCGTGGAGCAGACTGGCAGGGTAAAAATCACCGTCCCGGCCGCGCCGTTATTCGTGAAGAATGTTCCCGAAAAAGCGTTGGTGACACTGAAGTTTGTTGTTTTAGCGAGTGCCTGACGATAGGCTGTGAGATTGCCTTGAATGCCCACGGAGGAAATCGAGGCCAGGGCGGCATTCATCTGCACCGTGCCGTTGAACGTAGCGGCCCCGGTGTGGAGAGAGGTTCCACCTACGGTCAGATTAGCTCCTGCGCCTAACAGCGTCACTGGTACCGTGAAGGTCTTCAGCGAGGCAGTCAGGCGTTCCAGCCAAGATGTGTTGTCTCCCGCGTTTCCGATGTAGTTGGAGATTGAGACTGGAGCGCCGAAGGCTAATTGAGCGAGGGTAGGTGCGACTGCCCCGGAAACATTGTCTAAACCGATGTAGGTATCGTTGGCATCATAGGCAGCCCGCATCGTAATCGTATTCAAGGTTTTGATCGGGTTGGAATCGACCAATGTAACCTTGTGCCCACCATTCACCAGGTTCGCCAATCCCTGCTCAAAGATCAGGCGGCCTTTATATCCGAACGCTTCTGCCCCGTTATAGAGGCCGGACTCAAGCAGAGTCGCACCATTCACCGCCGTCCCTGCCGCCGCTCCCGTGCTGGTTTCCACACAACTCACCCACGCTCCGCCGTAAATGCCTCCGTCGCAATGTTGTGCGAAGAAGTGAGGCAGTAGCGGACCATATACATCCACCAGTTGATTGACGGGATTGAGGGCGGAATTACCTACATTCTTTCCAATCTGGTCAAAGTGGACGCCGGATGGCCCCGGCGCAGTTCCGGGAAGACCGTCCGCGCCATTCGCGTTGATGACTGCTCCCGGCCAGAATACTCCCGCACCCGATCCATCCCCAAAAGAAGGATAATAAGTAGGCGAAGCTGGGAAACTGCCACTCGTGGCTGCCACCGTGTTTGCGGTCATCGAATCCGCGAAACTGCAAATATGCGCCGTGCCTACCGTGGAACAAGCTGCGCCCGTGGTCAAGGCCGTGGCCACGGTGCCGCAGGCAGTCGGAGAACCCCCGCCGCAAATCGCTAGATACGGAGCGGGGTTATTTGCCTGACCAGAAGTTCTAACTACGTCGTAAGTCACCGTCCCTGAACTTCCGAACTGCGGCCATTTCACCGTACAAGTCCCTGCCGTGCCGTTGGTCAGGCAGATGCCGATCAGGTAGGCTGGGCTGACAATCCCGCCGCTTGATGTGCTGTGGGCGATGATGTAGTAGTTGTATTGAGTAGACCCCGTGGTTCCGCTGTTGACGAACACTTCCAAACTTCCGGTTGGTCCCACATTGTTCTTTACCGAAGAGAACCCTCCTACAACAATCAACCCGGCGATCCCGACATGTAGAGGATTAGTATTCGCGCATCCCGCCACTTCCCAGTAAACGTTGTCCAGTTCCACGTTGGGGATATTTCCATAAGTTGCCGTGGAGCGCACCCCAAACTGGGTTTGCGATTGAATGACAGTATCGGAAATCCGCATTGTGTTGCCGTTCTGGTTGTCTACCCCATTCGCTGAGCACCCTAAGTTCATGGCACTGTTTTTGAGATAGATGATTCCTGAGTTTCCGCCGCCGCCCGCCCCTTTTACAGCTACAGAGCAGAACGTTGTGTCGCAGTGTGACCACCGCGCATTCCCGGTATCGAGAGCGTCAATCACCGTCGATTGATCGTTATCTACCTGAATCAGGGAGCCGAAGGACAGGCCGCTGGTTTTGCTTCCAACCGGGTTAGGATTCGCTGATTTGATATTGAGAAACTGAGTGTGCTGGCCAGCATCTTCGATCATCGGGAAATTGCAGTTATTGCATCCCGGAATGCCCATGAAGTTACTGATCTTGATGTCCCACGCGTAGTTAGGAAAGGTCGTGCTTCCAACGAAGAGGCAGGAGTCTGCCATCAGACAGGTGACATTCGATCCGCTGAAGTCAACGACTTGACCGGGCGATGTAACTGTGACTCTTGCCCGTAACGTGTAGGCTCCTGGAGGAATAACAGTCGCCCCAAGCTCCATTCCGCCAGTCCCGTAGATCCCGGTATAGGGAGCGGCATTGATCGTTTCCTGAAGCCCTTGGGATGCGGACCCGATGGCATATCCAGCCGCATGAGTGTTGGCTGCGGTGAAGGTAATGGTTCCGTTAGCGCCGCCAGCTTGAGTGCAAGTCGTGGAAGTAATTAGTGCGGTTTCTGGAGTGCCTACGGCGGAGATATAGACATAGGTCGGCGTTGTGCTACCACCGTAGAAAATCGGTGTGTTGACGAAGATTCCAATTGGGCACGGGGTCAGGGTTATTGTGTTCGCGCCTACAGTAATCGTTCCGGCAGGGTTTTGCAGCCAGTTATAGCTGTTGACTGCATATTTAATCCCTGCGAAGTCATTGCTGGAAAAGGTTGTACCTCCGGGCTGGGTAATGCTCTGTGCGCCTGCGGGAGATGGGACGATTGACGATCCGCCCGTAGTCGATAAGTCGTTACACGCCCCCCCATTGACCCACATACAGAAGAAGCCGTCTGTGTTGATGTTGATTCCAGAGGAGCCAACGCTGCCAGTTGACAAAGGACTGACCGGAATACTCGTCACCATCTGGTAGGGCTGCGCCGCTGAAAATGTGCCGGTGAAAACGAAGTTCTGAACCGTAAGAGTGTGCGTAGAGGAATTAAAGAGGAATGTAGAGTCTCCGGCCAAGGCTCCGGCGTTGTTGTACTGCACCTGAGTCGTGGCTCCGCCCGGGGTAGCTGTGATCGACGCGCATACCCACGTGGAACCGTTCCATTGAAGAACCTGCCCACTGCCGCACGAGGTCAACAGACTCAATGTCGGACTGCCACTGGAGCCGCCGCCTGTCAGTCCCAAGCCAGCCGTTACTCCGGTGATAGTTCCGTTGGTCGCGCACACCCACGCCGAACCGTTCCACTGCAATACTTGCCCATTCGAGCAGGTTGTAAGCAGGCTGAATGTGAGTGTGCCGCCAAGCGAAACCGCATTGCCTCCGGTTAACCCTGATCCAGTATTGAGCGTTAGGGTGCTGTTGGCGAGCGCGGCATTTGACAGCGGGAAGGCGTATCCGCAGTCTCCAATCGTGATCCCCGCAGGGCTTGTCCAGCAAACAATGTTGGGAACAACTGCGCTTAGCGGGCCAGTGACAGTCCCAGTTCCTCCGCCCCCAGATCCGCCATTGTTGAATACGTCTGGGCGGGAATCCACCAGCGAGTACACATACGTAGAGTTGCTCGTAGCTACCGCAATCGGATAAATTCCCGCTCCAAATCCTCCATTGTTGCTTTGCACGATTCCCGTTGTGACGTTCAGGAAAATATAAGTGACACTGTTCGGGTTGACGTAGATCGTCGTGGCCGGGATGACGGTCGTAGTCGAACCAATATTGATTTTTCCCGTGGCAACCTGCACGCGAAACCCAGCCAGTTGCGGATAAGGCGGCATCTGGAAGGGCTGGAACGGCGTTAATTGGGGCGGATTGAGTTGGGCTACTGACACAATGGACAGCAGCCAAAGCACGGCAAGTGCCTGAAAGATACGCTTCATTTGAGGGGGTTATCCGATGAAAGTAAGTGGGAACGAATGGGAGAGGATCGGGTGCTGATCCCTAACTGCGAGAATGTTGTCCTTAAACCATTTCCGTGTAACGCGATTCAGATCGCACCAAAACAATGCGCCGTGAGGCGGAGGAGCAATCGCCCGTTTTCCCAAAGCATCCGCTCTTGGCATGGCAAACGCTATGCTGGGCGAAGCGGTTACCGTGTCACGCAACGTGCCAGAGTACAGCCGCTCTACCTGTGGAACGAGCCAGTTAAAATTCGGGTCGCGCAATTCTGGGAGCGAGCGAAAGTCGATGTCTTCGATCAGATCGGCGCTGTGCAGAGGGTATTCGCTAATCACCTTCAGCCAGTCTCCAGAATGCCAACCCGCGACAATCCTGTTGTGAATGCAGTGGGCGATCCCGATCATTGCATCTCTGTTTCCGGGTGCAAGCCTCTGGGCCTCACGCCAACTCACTAAACACAGTTGCGAAACTACGAAGTCAGAGATGGTCACGGAGTCCAGATGCGGCTGTCAGCCGGGTTCTCAATTGTCTGCCGCTGGCCTTTTACGATTTGGGACGGTACGCCATAAGCGTAGTTATCCGCCCTGAGAGACTCGTACCCATCTCCACACACGCACAACTGTTTTTGACACTCGGGGCATTTGTTGTTCCTGATTGAATACAGCGCCCGCCACCAAGAGCGAGAGCGAATCGACATTTCAGCCTTGCCGAATATCCGGTCAGAATCCTCCACGGTAATAAAGTCGTTGCGAATCAGGGCTAGCAAAACAGCCCGCCAACCACGTTTCTTTTCTGAAGTCGGGATGCCGTGAGCGTCGAAGCGAAACTCGCTCCACTCTGGCGCGTTCCCGTTCTGAATCGAGACTCCTGAATACGTTGCGACTCCGCCGATGGCGAAACCAAGGCCGCGCAATCCCAGATGAGAGACTTCGGCGAGAAAGGCGTCGGGTCTAATCAGTTGCAACTTGGCGAGAAATTCACCCATCCACAAAATTCTACCCGGGTGCCAGTCGGAGAGATCAGCCTGAAATGGAAGCCTCTGTTTTCTGACTGCGTTGACGTTCTCTTCTTTGTAGGCTGAGGCCAGTTCATCTGCCGAAGACGCGACCTTCCGGTTGGCGATCCGGTCTTCGATTTCCTCTACCTGCTTTGCGAGTTCTGGGGTAAGAGGTATTTCCGTTTCATCATCCTCAAAGCCCTGCCCCGGCTGAGAGTCGTCTATTTGAATTGCGCCTCTAGCTTTGGCGGCGGCTATCCATTCTTGTGTCTTCTGATCCATTCGCTTTCCTTTTTAAGGCTTGGGGTCTAGGATTTAGGGATGTGGCTGGTCTTCATTGGGGCGCTACTGATTTTCTGGGCCATTAGTGGCCGCCAGAAAGAAGACTAGCGCCGCCTTTTACGGTGACTGAGGCTCCCGCCGCTGCCGCCAACCACTTAACTACCTTTTGTACCTTCATGGCATGAACACCCTGTCTCTGGGAGGAATACATGTGATCGAGTAGTTGCTTAGCGCCTTCTTTGCCGAAGGCCTGCTCTAGCCTTGGAGCGCCATATGCTTCACTGTCCTGAAGTTTCTGTAATGCTTTTATGGCGGAATCAATATTGACCGTTTCCTCTGTTCCGTGGGCCACATTGCCAGACACGATGCTCGGGTTTTTGAAGACCTTGGCTTCTACGTCTGACAGTGCTGACATTCGCTTGAAGTGGGCGTCCGCCTGATCAATCACAGCCGGATCAATACCTTTTTCACGAGCCGTCTGTTTCGCCTGCTCAATCGTGGCTTCGATGTTATCCCGCCGCTCCGCTAGTTTCGCTTCCTCGGTGCTGTCCACTGATTGACTGAGTGCCCGATTTGTGTTCTTCAGTTTGGCTCCGAGTCCCTTGAAATCCGTTCCAGCGGCTTCGTCGATTTGTTTATATAGTTCCTGCGCCTGTTCTTCATTCGCATTGATAGGATCGGTCAGGGTTTCTCGTAAGCTCTTAGGGGCAACCGTAGTCGCCCCAGTCTCTTTGCTGATGGATTCTCCCGCAGATCGCAGTGCTCCTTGTGCTTGCGGCTGGGCTACTTCCTTACCCTTACGAACGTTTTGCACGAAGCCCGGCTTAGGCTCTGCCTTTACAGCTTCGGCGGGGGTCGTTTCCGCCGCCTCAGCACCTTCTGCCGCCTCAGGGAGTGCATTAACGCCTCTTATAATGGCGGGGGATAATGCCATCGCACCCGTAATCGCCGCATGAGTCACATTTTCTGCTGTCGGTTCCTTGATTGCTTTATCAAAGGCATCGCTGACGATATTGGCTATGGGGAGAATCCCGGCTGCATGTTGCACCACAGCCAAGTGATCGCCCTTCTTCATGTCTTCTTCTACGGCTTGTTTGTTGCGGGCGCTGGAGTCCCATTGCTCCGTCAGCATTTGCGATAAAGGATGATTCGCAACAATGTCTTCAGAGGCTTTGCGGAGATGCAGTTGGGCTTCGGCTACCCCACCGCTTTTCAGGGCAGACCACCCACGAGCTAATTCCGTCTTCGCATTCTCCGACGCCCCATATCCAACTAAGTGATTCACGAAGTCTGACAATCCTTGTGCCGATTGGCCGATGTCGTTGTAGGCAGCGGCGGCGACGTGGCCTACTTTTCCGATGGCATCCTCAGCCTTCGAGAGCATGTCGTCGGGGCGGGTTGGCTGGGCCTGTGCGGGTTGCGATTCAAGCTGAAATCCTGGGGGCGGAGTAATTCCAGACTGGGCTTGGGCCTGTGGAGGCGCAACACCTTGGGGCGGCGCTTGCCCGTCCAACTGGAAACCGGGGGGCGGCGTGATGGCTGCTATTGCGCTGGTGCCGGGTGCCACGTTTGCCCTCCGTCTGTAGTCATTCTTCGTTCACCTGTCTGCGGGTTAGTCGATGTGGCAAATCTCCCCTTGAATGCTGGGTCTAGTGCTGCGCGAGCTTGTAATGCCCTCAGCGTCACATTGGGCATCGGCGCTTGGTAGGCAGCACTGGGAGCAGCATTCTTCCACTGCTGCTCAAATGAATCGAACTTGTCCCCCATTGATTGCGCTTGCGTCTCGATGGCAGCCTGTCTCGTTCCCGGCAATTGCGAAGTGAGCGAGTCCTCAATTTTCTGAATAGCTGGGATCGTGGAATCGCCATAGAATTTGGCGAGTTCCGTTGCCAGCGTTACCGCCTTGTTCTTGTAGCGGGCGTAGTCGGGGCTTCCGGGGATATGGCTCGATACGGTATTCAGGTTGCTCAACTCGTGCAAGTGCGATAGGGCCGTCCCGCCAGCATTCAGCGCAGTGCTCGCCTTGCCGGACGTGAAGTCGTTATACGTTTTGCTGTAGCTCTGCACCTTGGAAGAATCAAAGTCGGGGAACGCGCGCGCTACCTGAATAGCTAATCCCGGATTGCGCGATAATAAGTACGTCATGCGATCAAGGGCCATCTTCCCGGTGCCAATTTCCGTTACCAGTGATTGCGCCCCTGGTGCCAATGTCTTCAGGTATTCCTGATTAACGCCAGTAGTTGCGCCGTTCGCCGTTGGCACTGAGACGGTTGCTCCGGTGCCCAACGAACCGCCGTTTACATCCAGTCCAGCATTCTGGGCGGCCACCTTTCCCTCAATCGTTGCCTTACCCGCTTCCGCATAATCCTTGGTCGCTGCCGCTTTTGCGGTCAAGCGCTGCTGTTCTTGGTCTTTAATCTTCTGCGCCTGCTCCTGCGCGGCATTGTAGGCAGAGAACGAATTCCCATTCCACTGTTGGAACTTGTCCCACGTCATTGACGGGTCTGCTGTATCCGATTTCAACGTGAGCTTATTTGTCTTCGGGTCGATGATTGGAGTAAGCAGTTTCTTGCCTTCGCCAATCGGCTGTTCTCCGGCTGTCTTCGGAACTTCCACAGCATCAAAGCCGCCCTTTGGATTCTGGACGAGCCGGATATTGTTCTTCGCAAGGTCAATGGCATACTGTTTCGAGAGTAGCGGCCCAACGGTCTCCAAATGAGAATTGATCTCATCATTTGAGTCGAAGTGCTGCAACAGTTTTGCGCCTGGGATGTTCAGAATCTCCTGCATGGAATTGGCTAACGCGGTCTGGTGCTCGTCCAGCTTCTTGCCTTCGATTTTCAGGTCGAGCGCGCCACGCGCCTGATCCTGCGACATCTTGGCGAGATTCGCCTGCACCTGTTGCTTCTCCATTTCGGCGGCGTTGGTCTGCCGTACGTTCTCTGACTGGCGCGAGAGAGCTTGCTGTTGAATCGCTCTTGCCTGATCTGCGCTCTGTACTCCTGCTAAAGCGGCACGTCCTACCGCTCCGGGGCCGCGTTCCGCTGCGCCCGCTGCCGCGCCTCGCACTGCGCTAGCAACACCTCCCGCAATCCGTTGTCTTGTGCTGGCAGGCACACTCTCAATCGCTCCCGTCTGCGGATTCACCCTCTGCACATTCTTAGGTCCGCCGAACACGTCTCCAACCGCGTGAAGGAGGTCAGAGAGAAACCCATGATGCTCGGATACTGGTTCTGGCTGGGCAACTGGCGGAGCGGTAACGGCTGCTTGAGTTCCGCCCGCAATTGGAGGAAAAGCGGAATCTGTGGGCGCTTGTGGGGTTACGGCTGGAGTCATAGGATTATTCCTCGCCCGCTATGATGAAGAACGATAGCTTTGTCAATTCCGTAATTGCGTGGTCGTCCAGTGCGTCTTTCAGAAACTCTACAACTCTGCGGACATTGAGGTAGCGGAAGGTCTTCGTCAAATCCATCAATGATGAATCAGGAGTTAACAGTCCGTCATATCCGCGTGCCTTGGTATGGCCTTCGCATTTAGCTTGTAGATTGTTGAGCAATACCTGCCACCCTGCCTGGAAGTTGGCGAATAGTCGAATGCCGTCACTGTTCACCCGATCCACTCGATCTACGGCATAAGAACGAAGCAAGCCTGGATTCAAAGTCTGAAAGGCTTCACTGCCCGGCTCAAACGCTTCGTGTTCGCGGGCAATTGCCATCGCTAGGGCCTCAAGTCTTTTCACTTAATGTCCGGCGTAGGCCCCAGCAGCACTCCCAATAGCTCCACTGACCAACTGCATCCATGAATTATTGGCTTGCGAGACTTCGTTGGCTGTAGTCGAGGCAGCGCCCCCGGCTCCAGTCGCACTGTTGGCAAATCCAGTTGGGTTCAGCTGCGCCGCGACTCCCCCAAGTTCTCCTGCGGCGAACTGATAGTTTTGTCTGCCTTGTGCGTAATTGGCCTGCGTAATTCCGAGGTCTTCTGACGATTGAAGTTGTGCGGCAGACTGAGCCAACTGCGCTTTCTGCTGTTCTTGCGCCCCAGCAGGGATGAAGGAATTCCCTCCACCTTCCGCGCCTTGTTGAGTCGCTAGGGCTGCTTGAGCTTTGGAATAGTTTTCGCCTACGCCTGTCGTGGCCTGAGATTCGAGGGCAGTCTTTTCGGCAGCAGAGAACCCTTCCTGATTTGGCCCCTTCGCCAAAATGGGTTCAAAGGCTTTCGTCAGCGCACTTAGAATTCCTTGGCTCTGGCCGAAGATCGTTGAATACTGAGACGTAAGCTGGTTGTAGAACGCGATCTGGGAATTCTGAAGACCTACTTGCGCTGAACTTGCTCCGCACATGAAATTAACTCGCTACCTTCGGAGTTATCATTCGAGCGGTGCTGACACCGGGTTGATGCAGTTGGCGGATGTTATCTGGATATTGTGGAGACATTGGCGGTAAAGGGCAGCGCAGTCCAGGGGTTGGGCGATACGGCGCTTCTACTGGAGTTGGCATAGCGTGGTCGATGATCTGACGCAGATTCGACAGCGGTTCTGATCGCGCCCATTCCTTTGGCGTTCCGTCTTCGTTGGTTGGCTGTCTCATCAAATGTGAGATAGGCGGCACGGTTAGCCCTCGGTATGCAGAGAACCGAACAGCGAATAGGTCAGCAGTTCGTTGGCCGCGTTTTCGGCTTCCCATTGAATATTGATCTGGAGGTGCCTCATCCACGCGGGCTGCTGAAGTTGGTTGAAATACCAGCGGTCGGCATAGAGTGATTGCGAGGGATACAAGAATGGAGGATCTGGAACTCCCTGAACAAGGTTCTCAAAGGCTCCACTGATCTCGTCGCCAAGAATTCCTATCGTGGGCCGCGAACCTGTCGCCACACATTCGGTAGTAATAGAAACTACTTCCGCGCACTGATTTGGTTGAGCCAGCACGATGCTGCCGATGACCAGATTCGCCAGATACGATGTCCCATTGTCTGCGTGGGTCGTTAGATCGCGTTTTAGAATCGGGCCGCTTATGGCCGGGCCAATCAATAGACTCCGGATACCTGGGGAGGTCTCAATGGATTTCACACACTTGCATCCGCCAACAATGTTCGCTTTCGTGCTCCACGCGAACCCTGATTCCGGCGGAGACAAGGGAGTCAGGCGATACCATCCTGTTGAACCATCTGCAACGTAATAGCCTTGATCGGTTCCGTAGCTGTGCCATGTCACGTAGGCTGATGCGGGATTGAACTTAGCCAGCAGGTCAGCAATCGGTAGGCCGATGAACTGCACTCCGGCGCTTGGGTCGAGAACTTGTGCTGTAGAGTCTGACGCGAAGATTGCCGGGATACTTCCATTCACAGTGAAGGCATTTGGTGAAAGCAGGCCAGTCTGGTCGAGAAACAATGTCGGCTTTAGCGGGTTCCCGTTTCCATCAAGCCCCGAACTTAACCAGATATTCGAGTTTGTCCAGAAGAATATTCCCGCAGCGGACGGCCACAAGACTATGGGAGTCGATGGCATCTGGAAATAGTTCCCAGCAGCCCAGTTGTCCGCACCAACTCCTACGCCAGCCCCGCCTACTTGCGAATAGCGCACAAACTCATTCGAGATTCCCCATACCCGGCTGAGGTGATAAGACAGGCCAATCAGATTGCTGGGCGGGGGGGCGTTTATTCCCGTGAGATCAGGGCTGATAAATTGATTAAGCGTAGAACCGGGATTCGGCGGGTCGGGTGAAGCGTCGAGATAGGACCACGGCGCGCCATTCAATGGAGCCGGAATTTGGGCCAACCGAAACGGCACTGAAGTTCCCTGAACGCTGCGGTAAATGTAGATGGTATCTGTTCCGTCGGTCTGCCAGTTGGGATCGCCATTGCCGCTTACTGAAATTACACTCTGCGCCGCAAGCGTAATCGGCGTAGACAATGAAGATGCCGTGGATTCATCTCCTGTCACACTGTTGCCAAAACTGGCGGCGTAGACCCACGTCCCGGTATTCGCAGCCCCTACCGGACCCGCGTTCGCCCACTGCAACCCTCCAGTTTCTGCGGTAACCAGCCCTGTTTGCTCTACGCCGCCGGAGATTTTCCATGTCGGTGCCGCAGCCCCACTCTTGCCGGGAATTGTCACATTTTGCGTGAAGCCAGCTCCACCACCCGATCCGGCGTTGTCTACAATGCTTCCCACCTGAGTCACCAGCAGCGAATTGGCGACATTGCCCGCGACTGCCGAGGTAGGAGACGTTGCAGAAGCATTAGCTCGTTTTACCTGATAACCAGCATTGGCCCATGTCACCGACCCATCAAATACAGAACCTCCAGAAGGCCACGATATGTTACCAGTCGCGATAGATGAGGTTGTTCCGGCAACAGTACATACAAAGAAATAAAGGCTTGTGAGGGTAATCGTCTGGTATGTGAATTGATGACTATACGGATCGTAACCACTCGGTTCCTGAAAGGTTTGGACTGAGGTGACTGCGATCCACGCGCCAACAGCATAGGCATGTGTCGTCGCTCGGGTTCCAGAACCCCCGCACGTCCATACTGCCGAACCATCGGTCGTTGTTACTCCGGGAGTAGACGACCATACTGGAACGGTGCCCGTAGTTCCATCTGTCGTGAGTTGCTGAATGTTTCCGTTGGAATCAAGAATAATTGCGTTGTTCTGGGGCCAGTAGTAGGTGGATGCTGCCCATGCTGATCCTGCAATACTGAGGACGTTTGATACGATTGGAGCGCCTTGGGGCCCGAAGGTTCCCCAGTCCTGAACTTGTGAGCCTTTGTTAGTCCAGATCGCAGTGCCGTCGGAAGTGGTTCCTCCCAGGTTAGTATTCCATGATGGGGCGGAACCGCTACTTACCCCAGAGCCAGAGGTCAGCAATACTAGCCCAGCACCGTCTGCGGTGTAGGGATAATCGGCGTGAGTATACGAAAATGTGATCCAATGGCTGGGATGGCCCGCTACGGGGAAATTAACATTCACCGCCGATACAATCGTAAGCATGAGGCTATTGAGAAATGCCGCGCCAACAAATCCGCTGAAGGTGGCGGGGCTTCCTGGCAGGCTCTGTAGTTGAGCGGTAGTCCATTTCACGGGGCCGCTAAATCCCACGAATACTACGTTAGATAATACCTGCACGCCTGAACCGGTTCCGGTCACTGGGATACTAGTGGAAGTTACGACTTGGATGTTTCCATTCGCATCCACAATCGCATTGCCTGTGCTGTACGTTGCGTTTGCCTGCCACGGAAAGAGGTAAATCCACTTCTTGGTTTCGGCTCCATCACCCATGTAGAGCGTGTTACCTACACCCTGAAATGAAGTCTGGCCTGCATTCGCACTCTTATTAAAGAGCAGAGTTTTAGTGTTCGGCCCGGTCGCGTCATACACTGCGGTCGGAGTATCTGCGATGACTCGGATGGATGGCACTCCGGTTGTCTGGTTTGTGACTCGGAAGGCATAGAACGTATTGACGGCGCTGAAGGTCTGCGAATTATAGACGCTGTGTCCCGGCCTTCGTGCCCATGTCAGCCGCGTTGTGAGTTCGGTATTCTGCCCATCCAGTACAGAATCAAAGCGTGCTCCCGAATAAAATTTCTCGTATGTGTACGGAACCCCAGCTTCCCGTAACGGCGATCTATTCGACCACAGGCCAGAGAAAAACCGATTGATGTGGAGGCATCCGTTTTTCGATGGCCTGTCGAGTTGCGCCCCGGCCTGTTGTAGTGCGCTAGGCATTACTGACCTCTACCTGCATACCCCTGCGTTGCCTTGTTTCCGGCATAGGTCGATGCCGCCAACACGTAACTCCACTGCTCCATGAAGATTGCCTTGTCCTGCTCACTCAAGCCTTCGGAAACGGCTAGGAGGCTTCCAATGAACTTGGAGTTGAAGGTTCCAAATCGCGGATCGTCGGCAAACAACTGCATTAAGGCAGTAAAACCATAATCGTAGACATGGCTGAAGCAGTTTGGAATGCTCCATGTGCTCTTGATGGCAGAAAGAGTTGGAGCGCGCTTTTGGTAGATGACGGTGATTTGGTTGGCTGGGTCATCGGGCACGCCCGGCATGAACCGGAAAGTGATATTGCCGTTGTTATCGTCGAGAAACACCCCAATCGCAGTGGGGCGTCCGCTGCCTGCGTCAAGCGTTAATTCCAGTTTGATGTTTGGGATCTCCGTCACTACATTCTGCGAATCGGTGACGTAGGCTTTCTCGATGAACCCGAAGTCTGCTATGGCCTGTGGCGTATCCGTGGCTGGCTGGGTAAATGAGAAGGTAGCGCGATTCCAAGGGAACTTAAACGGCGGTGCCAGAATCGTTTGCTGCACGATATTCGCGGCGGTCAGAGCTGGTTCCATTCCATTCGCTCCACCAATGGCGAGCGGTCTCCGGCCTAAATAGAAGGCTGCGAAGTCAATGCTGTCCTGAATCTTGCGTGTGTTTGAGGAACCCATAAGTTAGTAAGTCGGGCCGTAGGGCCATGACGCCGATGGGTAAGGACAGTCGTATCCACCCATAATGTCGGTGGACGGATAGGCTCCATAAAGATTCGGTTCCCGGTCAGCCTGTCCTTCCGCATCCATGAGAGCTTTCTGCCACAGTGAATATTCTTCCTGAAATCTCGCGCGAACTTTCTGCTCTGGCGCTCGCTGGTAACAGTACGTCCTGAATCCCTGCATGAAGTATTGCGAGAAGTCATCCGGGATTGGATTGATGAACTGTTTCAGAGAAGTAAAGCGTGTCGGCTTGGTCTGTCCGACTAAAAGCACGAGCCAGATCACCCCGCCGCTGGCCTCAATCGGTTGTAATCGGAAACCTTGCCCGTAAGGATCGGCAACAGTCCATTGTACCGACCCATCCGTCGTGACCGTTCCCACCGCAGCATTCGCAGCAGGCCATGTCGGTCCCCCACCACAGGTTCCATAGCGCGTGAGTACCTGATAGTTTCCGTTCGGGTCAATGATTTGAGTGATTGGATTTTGTGGAGTAACCGTTACGCCCACTGGATTTCCATACACCGTGCCCGGCCCCGGATTCAACTGGCCTGTGGCATTTGTATTTGGGACTGTCACCCCACTACCCCAACTGCCGAATAGAAGATTGGAGTTGTTCATCCACGCAACCTGATAGGGCCGCCCGTAGGAACTGGATGTTGGTAGCATGGCTCCGCCAACCTCTAAGGGGAACTTTCGCTTCGGAATTGAACTGGAGTTGATGTCGATGATGACGCCAGACTCAATCCAGCCAAGGTTGTTCAGGTTGCAGGGGTTATTGATCCACTGGCCATTGGGTAACTGAACTCCTCCAGAGCAGTAATCGTTCTGCCATCCGTTCGTACAGAACGGCGTTACGTTGAAGGAGTTCCACGGCCAGTTGAATTGCTTCGAGCAAATCTCCGCCATAACGATATTCGCAATCGTCAAAGCAGGCTCCATGCTGCTGCCCCCAGCCTGGAGTACGGGCTTGATGTCCCCAAACCGCAGGGCATCGTCAACGCATAATTGTATGCTGATACTAGAGGATGGCATGATGTCTCGTTAGGCGGAGAGTTGGTAGCCGGACATCGCAATCTCTGTTGGGTTTAGGGTTTTCAGGTAGACTTCAAAGTCTGCCTGATCCTTCTGCTGCTGCCGTTGGAGATTCGGGATTAGGAACATGTGGCCGCCGGGAAGTTCGCCCTGTTGTCCTTCAAACGTTTTGCACGTCCACGAAAGCATCTCCTTGTATTCGCGCTCCTGTTGGACATACTGCGCCAGAGTCATTTCGCCATTGACGACTTTCCGCTTTCCGCCAGTCCAGATGGGGTTATGCCATTCCTTCTGACAGCGGAAGCAAAGCCCATAGATTTCCCCGGTCGGAAGAATCTGCTTCGACACGGCGAATCCATAGACATCTCCATCGCCCATGAAAAACCCTTGGCGATCTTTTCCGCCAGTTTTGTGGCGGCACATCTTCTGGACGCGGGCATTCTCCTCGTCCTGTTTCCTGATGTTTTCTAGGTTTGAGGATACCTGACGCTGGCGAGTTTCCTTGTCATCCTGAAAGCGGCGGTTCTGTTCGTTAACGACTTCCAGTTCCCGCTCCGCCTTCATCAACGTTACAACCGACTGGCGGCGCGTCATTTCATCGACCGTCAACGTATTGATGTCGGCAACGAGCAGTTCTTCGATATTGCGGTGCTTGGTTGGTTCTGACATAAGTTCTCCTTGAATGTGTGGGGAATGTGGGGGCGCGGTAGTCCACCATCACCCCCTCTTCGGATTGCTGTTCCCAACCCTGAGAGGGGCTAGGAGATGTTGCTGGGTGCATCCGAATACCGAAAGCGAATCGTGGTATCCGGTCCTAAGCTGGCGGCGTATTTCAAATTATAGGACGTCCAGCCCCCTATTACGCCTACGGGATCAGCCGCAGAGGTAGCGGGGTTCTTGACCAGTTCAGTGGAGATATTCCGCCACTCGCCCTCGCCGATCTTCGCGCCTTCCTTCGCTCCAAGTGCGATGCCGAAGGTTGCGTTCTGACCGAATACATAGGTGCGGTAGGCAGTGACGCCAGCGTGACCTGTGTAGTTCGGAGTCTGGGTAACCATCTGGCACTGGTAGGCACGGATGCCAGCAATGTCCAGAATGGGCGCTTCTTCTCCGGGCAAGTCGTACAGCGCATCGCGATCCGACGTGCCGCGAACTGCGCCATACTTGGCGATGTCTGTGATTCCGCCCACGGCGGTATCGTTCAGCGCATCCCCAACCACAAACGGGTGAACCAGCATCGCGAAGCGGTTGGCGGCCTGATCGAACGGCTTGATGCCACGGCCTTGCATTGATTGCACCATTGCGACGAAGGTGGTCTTCGTCATGGTGACGTTGTAGGCCAGAGACAGCGCGCTTACCGAACTGTCAATCGAAGCGCCCGTATCCACCACATTGCGGTGGACGGTATTCAGCGACAGCGCGGCGCGGTAGGCAATTTCCTCGCGGAGGTTGCCGAGAGCATCGTCAATCGCGGTTTGCAGCGCATAGTCCGACAGAGATACATAGTCGCCATACGCGCCCATGGTTGAGGTTGTGGTGAGGACGGTCGGAGTAAAACCGGAGCCGACAACGCCTTCAGAGATTTGAGCGATGTTTGCAGCGAACGGTGCGTACATGAACAGTTCCAGTTTGTTACCGGAGTTCATGGGCAGCGGACGCCGCTCTGACATGCGAAGGAACAGCGTCCAGAGTTTCAAGTTCTGAACAAAGTTCCGGTCATAAAAAGTGACCGTCGCCTGTGGTAGAGCATTAGCTGTGGTTGAGGCTGGATTGTATCCAGACATGACTAATTACCTGCGGGAGTGATTTAGCTGGGAACTAGCGCAATGACTACTGCGAACCAATGGTCACTTCGTCGGCCACTGGCCAGTGGCTTCGTAATGGGCCCTCAGTTGCGCGGGAGTCATCATCGCTAGTTCTTTTGGGGTCGGCCCCTTCTTGCGTGCGGGCGCTCCGCCTCCGGAGGCATCGGAACGCTTTAGCGCAGAAGGAATAACCGACTGGGCAGGCTCCTCGACAGGTTCAGTCCGAACCTCTTCTACGGGCACTGCTGGTACAGGTGGTGGTACAACTTCCGGGGTTGCCACTGTCAACAGTCCGTTGGCATTGAGTTCCCTGAAAGCTAATTCAAAATTCTTCTCCGTGAGGGCCATCTTCCTCGATTGCACGTATTGCATGATGGTCTTTCCGTTGGCGAGTCCGGCGGGAGTTTCGTTCAGATAATCCCGGTGCGCTCGATCAAACTTCTGCGCTTCGGCCACAACCGCCGTGCGGCGGGCATCCTGTGCCTGACTTACTTTGAGCCTCGCATCTTCTTCCGGCGACAATCCCGTAACGGCATGGACAAGTTCTCGATAGGCTTCGACTACGGTTTCCGGCTTGGAAAACTTGGCTGCTAATGCCGTGCGCTCATCTAACGAAAGATCGCGCGTGTGCGGCTGGGGAAGTTCTTCATACATTTCCGCCCCTTCCGGGACAGCGAGTGCTGTTTGCTCTACGGTTGCCTTGCGGGTTAATTCGTGAATCTTCAGCGTGCCGTTGGAAATGGCGTCGGCCATCTTGTCGGCGACTTCTTGTTCCGTCGCTCCGTGGTAAACGTGCGGGGCTCCTATGGACTTGCCTTCAGAATCCTTGGGTTGAATGGTACGCGAGAATTTCTTGGGGTCCGGCGCTTCCACTACCGGAGGTACTGGGGGTGCGACAACTTCTTCCACTACTGGCTGCGTTGACATTTATTCTCCATTGCCGTAGTCCACGGCATCACTTCTTTGCTGCTTCACGCTTTTCTGTTGAACTTTGTACTTCTGTCTGGCGAGCTTCTGCTACGTGAAAATCAATGGCTTCCGCGATGGCAATGAAGAATGCTCGTTGAGCATGGGCGATGGCCTGTCTTGCCACGATAGATTCAGACCACGGCACTTCTCCGATAAGTTCGTTTTCCGTTGCCGTGCATTGATCTTCCATAAGATCGAAAACGACCTGAAGTCCACCAGACTCGTAAATGCTCGACAGGGCAGCACGTTTGCCAACTGCGGGATCGCGGAGGGCGATCATGGCTGACTCGCTAACTGGCCGGGAGAGTCTTCAAATTCTTTCCGCAAGAGATAATCCCCGCCCTGATCGAGGGAGCGGTTAATCACGTCCCGCACGATGCCCTCTTTACTTTTCTGTTGCTGAAGTTCCGATTTGTTTCCGGCTTTGTGATCGTCCAGCGCCATTGCCGCCTGAAGTTTGGCCTGTTCGCCTTGCTGTTTCTGGGCTTGCTTCATCTGATCCGTCATCGGCTTGATAAGTGAGCGGCGGTTGTGCAGACCTATAGTCTCCAGCCAGAGCAGCAGTAATTCCTTGATGTCTACGTACTCTTCGTTCACTTCATTCAACTGCTTCTGGATTTGTGGGTTGTCGAAGATTTGTGTGATGACCGGAAGCATCTGAGCTGCAAGTTTTCGCGCTGCAAGATGCGCTCCCGCTTTCACTCCATACTTCACGCGCCCGGAAAGGAATCCGGATTCATCAAACTTGTAGTCGTTCCCCAGTTCATCCGAGAGAATATCCCTGACCATCGCCGCCCCATCGGGCGTGGTCATTACAAATCTGCGGTTCAACAGATCGAGTTGGTAGACCCACGGCACAAACACCTGGTTAATAAAGTGTTCGAGTGGGCCCTGCATCCGTCCCGCTTGCGCTCCAATGACCCCTGCGGCACCCGTGGCGTTTCGGGTCGCGGAAGATCGTCCAGCGGTTCCCGGCCCCGGCATCGCTCCTTGACTGAATAACTCATTCGCTCCCGAAGCGGCTTCGGCTTTCGACTGAGAATTCTGCAAGAAGCCGAACATTTCCGCCAATGGAAGGCGGGGCATTTCAAGGGGCGCGATGGCGGATCGAACGTCACCCTTAATCTTAATCATCCCGCCTTTGCGGAATCTGACATTCTGGGTTGGAACATTCGCATCATCCGAGACCGCGAACGGCGGGTCCATGATGAGTTGTAGAAGTTCTAATCCGGCATTCTCCAAACCTTGCTGGAGCCTCTGATCCGTACCCACCATCTTCCCAACGCCTAAGCCGTAGAACGCCTTGATGCGGTTGTACCAATTCGACGAATAGAACGGGATCACTCCATAAGGATTAGGGCGGCTCTGAATCACCTTCTTGTTATTCAGAACGGTAATTACCTTGTGCGCGTCCCATCGTTCCAAGCACATCAAGCCCTGTTCGTAAGGGTCTTGCGAAGTCTCCATCCAGTCCGGCTGGCCTTGTCCTGCAATGGCCGGGGTGCCGGGATTTGTGTCCAGATTTCCGAGTTGGGCTGGCTGTTCTTTGGGAGTGTCGAACCATGCTTTGATTTCATCTTCGGTCTCGGTCAAGTACTCGGCATAGTTTGGGTCAGCCTTCAGGTCGAGGATGTCTACGAGCGTGAGGTAGAATTTGTCAATCACGAATCCCGCGCGGCGAATGTCTGGGATCTTCAGTTTCGGATCGACCAGAACATTCCTGATTTCGCGGTTCTCGAAGAACGGCTTAATGACCGTGCGAGTCTTTTTTATTTCTTTCCACTTCCGCGAAGCGGCTGTATCGGCGGTGATGTTTTGCCCTAGTGAATTAGTCTGGCTTAGTGGCGCACCTGCCTGCTCGTAGGTGTAATAGTCCTCTTCGACCGTTTGCAGGCCCCATTTGTAAATCCCCGTCCCGTGGAGAATCGTCTGAAATAAGCCCATAGAGACTTCGTTGGCGAATTCCATCTGATCCATCTGCACCTTGATGACGGTGGAGCGGGCGCGTACCACTTCAGCCTCAGTTCCCGGTCGCGGATCGGCGACAAAGCATTCGTCGTTATAGAAGAGTCCTTCAATGAGAGTGGGGTGGATGGAGTTTACGTGCTGCGCCAACGTGTAGCGAACAACTGACGGCTTCGGCGTTCCTCCCTCCCATACAGAGAACACCCTTGGGGAGTCGTAGAGAATATCAATCTGCCGCCAGTTCTCGTTCCACTGATTTCCTTCCAGCCAGGACTGGGCGGTAGACGCATCGTTTTTCACAAGCTCCAACGCCGCTGCCAGTTCAATCTCTTCAGGAGACGGAACATCGGCAGTGGTGATTTGTTTGCCTGTTACTGCGTCAGATTCTAGGATCGCCATTTATAAAGGGTATGGGCTAGGCAACCCCGTCATGGGGTCGAGGAACAAATCAACTTCTACTCTCTCTTCTGGCCTCGGCGCGTCCGCATTCCACAGCCCTTGATCCCACGGCCCGCCGGGGGCATACTTGCCGCGCCGGAAGATCAGGCGCTCCATTTCACTCTCGCGCAATTCCTGCCATTGCTGTCTAGCCTGATCCGCGCTCATGGTAAGAATGGCCGTGCCGGAATACTGCGCTACCAAACGGGCCATCGCGTCAGGGATGTCGTTGTGAGAGCGTTTGTTGCCAATGTTTTTGAATTCCCTGATGAGGTCGTCGATACATTCAATCGTATTCAGGAAATGGATTCGGCGATCTTTTACCCACGGGTGAAGAGTACACATCCGCAAATACTTCGCATCATCAGAACCTCGTCCGACCGTAATCCAGTCAATCGCCAATTCAACATTCAATCCCTTGGCAAGTCGCCAGAGAGTCTCCGTCATGGAACTCTGCGCTCCGGCTGCATCTTCAATGGCAGAACGCTGTGGACGATGATTACGCAGCGTATTTACGATCTGGAAGCACTTCTCGGAAAAGTCGTATCGCCCTCGAACAATATTCGTGATCCACCACTCGCGGCGATCATCAATCATCCCTACAATGCCTACGCTGTAGTCTCTGGCATTCTTCGTAGACCATGCCAAATCCCATGCGGTGAATGTGGTCCCCTGTTTCGGAAGCGCAGTATGATCGCAGATGCAGGCGCGGATCATGTCCTCCGTGAATGGCATCTCGGCGGCTTCGACCGGATCATTCAATTGCTGGGAGAAGAAAATCTTCCGGTTCTTGAACTTGTTCTTTAGAACTTTGTGCGGTGCCCAGTCTGGGATGAATAACTCAATCTCATCCTCCGCCGGAAAGCCATTCATCTTGTAATCAGGCTGTTTGTAAGGTTGACCCTTCAGCCATAGGCACGGGCGGCACATATATTTCAAGCCATCGCGCTCGAAGTCTCCGTATAGTTCAGGAATACCGCTGGCTTCCGCCTGCACGCCGTAGGGATCGAGTGGGTTGTAACGAGTGGCGACGGTATGACGAAAGCCGTAGGACACAACCAGTTCGCCGATCATGTCCATGCGGTCTCGCAGTTTTTCTAATTGGTTCCCGCTCTCGGAGTTTTTGTCGCTGACCGGATCGTCATAGTCCAGGATGTCGCAATGCCATCCTGACGATGTTCCCGACATTGAAATCGTTCCTGCGGTGGGATCTTTCTCGATCAGGTTGGCGGGGAGTGACAATCTGGCCGGAGTGATGTATTCGCCCTTTCTCGCTTCACTCTCCGTAATGCAGTGCTCTGGGAATAGAAGCTGAAAGTCTGTGGGCCGACCGCCTTCTACTCGATTCGTTTGAGGATTCCGTTCTGCCTTGCCCTTGATCGTGAAATAAGACGTGAGGTAGTCGATGAAAGCGGTCGCTAAATCCACTTCCGCCGTCACTGTCATAATTCTAATTTCTGGGTAGTTGATGATCCACTGAACGCTGTCGATGACCTTGATATTCGACTTGTAGGTGCATCGCGGAACCAACTGCATCCGGGTGTGAGCGCCTTGATAGCTCTTGGCGAACTCCATGAACCTCATGGCGGGGTTCTTCTGCACGTAAAACTCGCACATTAGATTGTGCGCCCCGATGACCAGGGGCTTTTGCAGCACTTCCTTCGCAAGGAAATAGAGGTCAGTCTGGGAACGGTACTTCAGCTTCGCCCACTGTTCCGCCGTGAATTGTGTTTGAGTGGACACTAGTTTTCTAAAAGCAATTCGTAATCATTGGTTGTGCCCACTTGCGTAAATCCAAATCTCCGCTTGCAGAAAGCGATCAGCGGAGGAGATACTGATTCAAAAATCAGGCGCGACACCTTTCCCGCAGCCTTTACTGTTTGCAGAAATGTGGGCCATGCCTTGACCATTGTGATTGCGCTCACTCTGCGGTTGGTTCCGAATTGAATGTGCAGGCGAACCGTTCCCGCCGTTTCTGGATCGAGCCGCACGTACAAGCCCGGCGTGGTTCCGTTATCAAGCGCCACGGCGAAGATGTCTGGGGCATAAAAGAAGTCAGGCGTCATGCCTTTCGCGCTGTGTTCTGGGTCGGCGGCAATCCAGTCGTAAAGTATGTCGCGGTCGAGACTTTCTGCGGTCTTGCGAAATGTGATTTCTGTAGGCACTACATCTGCTCGACAACGATAAGAAGTTCATACTGCATGGCCGTCCCGCCATTCGAGCCGTAGCCGAAGGAATACGTTAGGGCGCTGCTCGCAAGACAGTTCAGCATGGCCGGGATTCCGATCATGCCCGTGGTCAATCCATTGCCCACTCTGGCGGCCCCGCCCGACACAAGGTTCCCAGAGAACACATGGAACTCCGCCATCTGGACTGAGGTTGCGGTGCCATCGGCATCTGTGTAGAAGATTGTCAGCGGGCCAAGGCTGGAGTTCGTCGATGCCGCAGTCGTCACTTTGGCATTCCACGAGATGCGGATGCGGCCAGTCAGCCCCAGTACCGCAACCAGCGATGCTTGGGTAATAGCCGCTGACTGTCCTGTGAGACTTACAATGGCGAGTTCACTGGGCGCTTGTACTGGATAAGAGATCATGGGAGTAAATGCGACGATGGTTCCGAGATCAATGGGAGAGTTGCCGATAATGGCCCAGTTCTCCGGGCCTCGCACCAACGCTCCGTTGGCGTTGTATATCTTTATGATGTAGTACGTTCCGACTGGAGTAAGCTGATCGTTTCCCCATAGATTAGTAAGCGCTACACTGCCTGTCGAGTTAAGCGGAAAGGTGACTGTGGAATCTTGTACGGCCTGCCCGTCGTTCAATGTTTGCGCTGGTGCAGACAGCGTAAAGGAGATTGACCCGCCATTGACGGCGTTCCCCGCCGGGTCTTGAAACGATCCACCCTGGATTTGGTCGATGGACGCCATTTACTGAGCCGTACAGAACGATCCCGCTTTGACGGACGCGGTTGCTGTCGTTCCGTTCGCCGCTGCGGTAATTGCAAATGTCCCGGCGGTCGCGCTGGCAAGAATCGTTCCTGAAATGGATGCTGGCAGCACCGTGGCTGCGGGTGTGTAGGTCGCGCCCGTTAGGATGTTGGTCGCGCCAGAGGCGCTGATAGCTGCGCTGCCGTTGGTCAGGGTTCCAGTGGTAGTTGTTGTGACTACCGCTAGGGCATTCGTTGCTCCGGTTGGCGTTTGGGCCGCATTGACCCCCACGGCAAAGGTGTTGGTTCCGCTTCCCGCCGTAATCGCCCAGAGAATGTTGCACTGAAACGCCCACGCCTTGGCGACTGCCGGCAAGTTAAATGAACAGAAACTATTCGGGGTATTTACGGTGAGGGATACGTCTGCGGTAATCCGGCAGGTGCTTCCCGAGCGCAGTAGTGCCGATTCGTCGGCTGCGGTTCCATTCCCTACGGCCACAACATTGGCGGCAGTGCGACTGAGTCCAGTATCCAACGATCCGTTTGCGGTCGCGGTTGAGCTGAAACCTAGAACTTTATTGTTCGAGACAGTTGCGCCCAGATTATTCAGCGATGCTACGCCAGTCCCGGTCGCGGTCCACATGAAAGCTGTAGTCGTGAACATCGCGCCCGTGTTGGACGCGGAGCCGGTCGCCTGAAGCGTTGGGTTGGTCGCCGTGCCCACATTGAAGATTACCGGGCCGGTGCCATTCGGAAGAATACTGATGCTGGCATTCGTGGTCGAGGTAGAGATCGTGGTGGCCGCCCCCGCCGCGCCAGAAAGCGTTAACGCTCCCGACTCATTCAATGTCCCAATCGTGAGGTTCGGGGTTCCAGTCAGTCCGGTTGCGTTCCCGCTAAATGTCGTTGCTGTGAGCGTTCCACTGCCATTGTCTGTGATACTCGTGTCGCAAGTAATCGAAGTGCCGGAGGCTGAGTAGTAAGCGTTGCCTGCGGCTCCGCAACTTCCTACGGTCCCTGTTCCACCGCTGGGATTGATGATTTGCGCGGAACAGAACGATGCAACGAGAACTGGGAGGAGTGCAAATATTTTCCTCATGGCTAGTTGCTGTACTTGCACGAACCGGACAACTGCACAGAGCCGCTGTTGGTGATCGTGAAACTCGCTCCGGGATCAATCGTGTACCAAGGGTTGTTGTTGTCTTGGCGCATGATTGAGCCGTTGGCCAGCATCGCCATTGCCCCGGTTATAGGCGACACGCCGCCAACCCAAGCGTTGTTGAGGGTAAGATTCGTTGCCCCGCCACAGACGAGAACGAATTCCCACACGTAGAGAAATGCTGTGGTGCTCGGGTTCTTGATGACCGTCACCGTAGCGGCAGCGGAAGTAATGACTACGCTTTGGGGATTGAATCGTTGCGCCATGATTCACCTAGCTAGAATGATTTCGGAAAATCGTGGGACGGCCCTCGGGAGAAGGCCGTCCCTTTGGATCACTGCTCGAGGTAAAAACTTTTCAGGGTTGCGGTGTTCCCAGCGTTACTGGCACCGAACGTTTCCCCGATGCTCAAGGTGAACGGGGGTTCGTTCTTGAAGTTCACGCCCGGAACCGGAGTGATTACTCCCGTCGAAGTGAATGACTGGTAGACGTTGACATTGCTCGCGCTCACCAGATTCACGTTCACCACGTTGTCCGTACCGTAGGCTGTCAGGAGACCAGAACCCTGATCGCCCAAAAGCCGGACCTCTCCAGAGAACAGCCCGATGCCGCCGACATTGATGACGCCGGAAACATTCGCGCCACTGTAGAGCGGTTGCGGAAGCATGGTTGCAAACCCAGCCGCCGACGTATTCACTGTTGCGCCGCCGGAAGCGTTCACTGCCGCAGCGCCATTGATGAATCCGCCGAAGGCCGTGGCATTTGCCAGCGACAGAGGGCCGATGATCGCGTTGTACTGGGCATTCACGTTCGTCACGGAGACATACTGCCCCAGAACAAAGTTGTTATTCGCGTTGAACAAGGCGATGCCGGTTCCAGCCGTGTTGAACGTATTCGCGGCGGTGATGTTTGCAGCCGGATACTGAAGTGCGCCTGTCACGAGCGTCGGGTAGTTCACATACAGCGAGAACTGAGTGTTGGTGCTTACGCCCGCTGAGATATTTCCCGAAGCTCGCACGATGGCTTGCGAACCATCCATACGGAGAGAGCCGGGAGCGTTGATGAGCGCGGAGAACAGTTTGGTGGGCTGAGGTGCGCCCGAACCAGCCGCTCCGCCGGGTACATACGTTGTTGGATTGGTGCCCGAAACAGTTGCCGGAATGGGGCTACCATTGGCGACGATAAGCATTGTGATTTACCTGTGAAAGTGTTTTGTACTGCGGGGGCGGATCGGAATCCGTTTTAGAGAGGCGGTCGTGCGGACGGCCCGGAGGCCGTTACTGGATAATTTCGTGAATCAGGAAAGGCCTTGTACCCTGCGCTCCCCTATTATCATCGTACCAAGGATGACACGGGCATTTCTCGTTCAGCGAGTGGTTTGTAGTTTCTCCATCATCGTTCAATGGAGCAACGTGAAGCGTGTCATTGGCAAAAACTTCAAATACGCCCCACTTCATATCGTCAATGGTACAAAACCGTTCACGGGAACACTTGCATCCGAAGCGGGAATTCCATATTGCGCCTGCCCCGGAATATCGAGCCAAAACTCTGTTGCGCCCGTATGTGATGTAACCGCCCACGGTAGGAGCCAAGTCTCGAAGCCTAATGCCCTCGCATCGAGACAGAAGCGGTAATCTTCACTATCATAGTAGCGCGTTTCTTTGTTGATGCCAATCTGAAAAAAGTCATAGGCCCAGTCGCGCGGTCCGAAGAACTTCTCGCCATCCATCAACAGGTAGCGGCGGGATTCATCTTCCGCCATCTTGGCGAAGACATGACGCTTAATCAGAAGTATCCCCGTACCTAGTTGGGGAAACTGCACCGGGGCATGAACGTCAAATGGGTCCACTATTCCAGTTGTGTTTACAATGGGCCGCGATCCCATGCGAGAGAGCGTTACGGGGTCTTCGACGCCTCTCTTGACGGCATCTGCCACGTAACCCCAGTTCGTTGATTTGCAGGCATATGGGAGAGCTGCAATGTCTTTGTCCCATCCAATGAGTTCGAGGATGTTCAGCGGGTTGAATCCTATGTCCACATCGAGAAACAGAATGTGGGTAAACGGATCGCCCGATGCGCTTTTGTCGAAGCAGCAGATATTTCCAAAGCAATTCCTTGCGCGCGGGATCAAGGATTCACTCAAGGTTTCCGCAATCTGGAAGCGGACTTTGTGAAAGTTCAACTGGTCAATCAAGCCCCGCAGAGAACGATTGTGCGCCACGTAAGTAGTGCCGCCGTAGCAGGGCATCGCTATAAGCAGGTTCACCAACCCCGCGTCAACCTTGGGACACTTTGCCGGATCGAGCATTAGCTAGGCCCTACGCTCCAGCGCCAGGTATCGGTACTCTCGCCGGGACGAAGTGTGAAGACGGGCCCGGTGACGTGGGTGCGCGTGGAGACCCACCATCCGAAGCCGTCGCCAATAACAATATCTCCCCGCGTGGCGATGGTGTACGGGGCGAAGGGGGCGATTTTCGGGTTTACAGTTGAGGGGCTTGGGGGTTGGGGCACTTTATTGTTCTCCTTGTTTTTTCCGTCTCCCATAACTAGGCTAGGCTCCTGACCGTATCGAGAACCCTTGTTGCAAGAGCTTTTGTAGTCAACTTCTCGCGCAATACTTTGTCGCATCGCTGCATGATGTCGGCCCACAGCTCTCGTCCTGATGCCTGATGGAAGAGATTGAGACCTTTGTACTCCAGCAGTGAATTGATGAAGCGGCACTCTTCTTTCGGAAAATCCTGCATGATCGTTGCAGGACAGAAGTCAATATTCTGAAAGTATGGCAGACATTGACAGGCCAGAATTTCGTAGTGTCTTAAACAGTCCCAGCCCGCTTTTTTCATCGTCTTGCCAAACAGACTAGAGCGATAATCCCCGTAGTAGGAAGCTTCATCGTCATAGATGTAAGTACGAGCATCCATAGGATCAAGCGCGGCCATGAAATGCGACTTCCGATTCGCGGGCTGCAATTTCTCTTCGGGGATAGCAAACTGGATCGGCCAAACTTTGTCTTGCGGGCTGTGCAGTTCTCTTTTGAAATAAATTCCGTGCTCAAGGACATTGCGGTAGATCAGCGGGTTGTCCTCACCGTCGATCAGGAGGATTTTGTCGGGTCCATAGGATTCACGGACCTCGCCCAGCATTCGGTACTCACGCTGGATCGAAGCGAATACCACCCAGTCAAAGTATCGTGCTCTAATCTTGGATTGGATATCGGAACGATCCACCATGCCTTCGTGAATAAGGCCATAGAGCGTAAAACCTTTTCCATAGAGCCCGGCTGTTTCGGAACCCTGATACATATACGACAAGCGGTTGACATCAACGACCTCCGGTCCAAAGTGCCAGCGCAAGCCGTGGTAAAGCATGTCGCATAAATAATCGCAGCCCTGCCCGCCTGAGATGTAGAGAATCCTCACTGCGATTGAAGAATGGCTTCGCTGGCCTGCCAAGACTCATCCGAATCTGGGCGTGAGTCAAACCATCCCGCCTTTCCGCCGTGAATCGCCGATCCTGAGGGGCCATCGGGGTTTGCCCGCTTAATCATCATCCCCATGCCAAATTTGCCGGGAATTTCTTCGTGCTCCAGATTGTGTTCTGCGGCGAACTTGAAGAACTCTTCCCTGATTGCGATAGAAGGATAGTCGCTGCCCGGATGATCTTCGAGTGTCATCCCCGGCTCTGGTTTGATGTCGTGGGTCAGGATGATGCCGCCGTCTTTTACGAGCGGGTAGAATCGTTCGAGATCGGCGCGGTATCCTTCGCGGGTGTGGTCACCGTCGATGAGGAGAACATCGAGCGGCGGGACTTTGAGCTTAGGATTTTGCGAATTGCTTTGAATAAACTTCCACTGCGGGTGGGCGGCAAATAGAGATCCGCAGTCCTGAGCATCGACTGATAATACAAGTCCGCCGTTCTTCTCGACGCCTCCAAGAAGAGCTGCGGTAGAGGCACCATCTCTGACTCCAATTTCAAGGCAGGTTCCATGGGCTTTATCCTTTAAAAACGGGGCGAAATCTTTCATGTCGCCCGATTCACAAGCTAGTTTATAGCGGGCCGCAACTTTTTCCTGCGGCGTAGGTTCGGAGAGCGCGGCTTTCACTGTGGCAACGTAATCGCGCCTCGTAAACCACCTCGTCCCTCCTTCTAGGATGGGGTTGCCGTGTTTACAGAGTTCCTTGCATATCGTCACAATGCCGCCGTAATCGACCCAATACATCGCACCATCCAAATCTTCGATGTATTCATCGTCGTCGGCACTCTTCTCGGTAACGACTACCTTCCTATTAGCCAGCAGATAAGAGACTCGCACGATCTCAAATAGGTTCCGCCCGTCGTGATGCACATTCAAGCAAACTTTGGCGCGGGAGATTAGATTATCCCGACCGCCGCCATAACATTTGTCAGAGGCGACGACATTCAGCCCCGCAGCTCGGAGTTCTTCAACAATCTTGACCCGGCGCGGCGTCATCCAGCCCAAAAACAGCACATCAATGTCCTGAACGATAGCTTTCGGGATGCGTGTCAGGTTCGGCGTGTAGCCGATGGGCACATGATGCACATTTGCACCCAATTTTCTCCATTTTTGGACGTTTACCAGAGAGTAATCCCAGACCGTACACTTGCTGCCGAGGACAATCTGCTGAACCTTCGCCAGATTCGGGTGACTTGGCTGTTCCAAATTGTAAATTATTGTTCCCGGAGGCAGCGATTGCGGCTGATTCGGCGCTAACAGTTCGGCTCCGAAGACGATGTTGGTATCCTTGGCGTCAAACCAGTTCTCAGTAACGTTTACCTGATGTCCGAGAGCGGCCAAGGCCCAGGATAGCGAGTCTATGACCTCACGGAAGCCAGAGGAGTGCAGGAAGGCCCTGGGGCGCACAGTTGTGATGTTATACGCGCTCACGACGGCTTCTGTTCCTCGACATGCGCCATCAGGCGATTGATTCCCTCAACTTCAGTCTCCGGCTTCGGTGAAGATTTTGGGGGACGGCCCAGTGTCGGTAAAATCCCTTGAATCTGGGCATAGAGTCTGCTGGCGTCAATGATTTCTTGAGGAGTGGCCGTTGTGCTGCTAAGTACCCGGCGGAGACCACTCAGGGCAACTCTGTGCGTAACTTTAACGCCGGGCATCAGGAATCCTGCCTTCCCACTACTTCCTCAATTGGGGGCAAAGCCGCCTCAGAAGGAACGACTGCCATTCTCCGTTTCGGAATCCGCGCCGCCAAAGAGGTCTGCTGCTGGTCTTCGGCGAATTTCCGGTCTACCCGTTCTTCCCCTTTAACCATACAGTCGAGAGAATCGAACCAGCGGGAGTTGTCCATTCCCTGCACAACTGGATCGTCCGCACAGCTTACCTGTCGCCATTTATGAATTTTAGCCGGAGACATCGACTGCGGAACTGACTGATCGAAGGTTTCTTTCAGGCCGCAGAAATCACAGGCCAGTTGCAGAATGTTAGCTCTTGGCATTCTTCTTTCCTTTTCGCACTAGTCTGTATTGAGGAGCCTTTAGTCGTTCCATCTGGCGCTCCAGAATCTCAATGCGCCCGAGTAGATCGGGGTCGTGAGTCGAGGCTAGGCCCATAGCGTCCCATGCCATCGCAGCAACTCTTGCTGGGTCGGACTTCTTAATAAATGTGGCCCTGTGCATCTACGCTCCCTGCTTTGTGGTATTTCTGAATCCCAAGAGCCAATTCAGAAACCTTACGGCGAAGCCCGTCTCATCGTGAGTGCCGCAATCTATGCAGACACCCGTAATGGACCAGCGATGTTCGTGAACCGGAGTGGCTGTTTCAGTCATCTACACTCCCTTTACTACCGTATGGGCCGGGGGCCCCTCGCATATCCACTTAGTCCCGTAGTCCATCATTTGGCAGGAGTGCAGCACGCAGTAGACAGAATCGCTAGAGCCTGACTGAAGTTTTGGAGGTCGTTCGCGATCTGCACTTTGTCCTGCTTCAAAAATTGCAGGCGTTTCTCGGCCATCTCTAGGTCTATTTGGACTCTTGTCAACAGGGCCATTAAACTCTCGTGCTCCAACTTCAGGTACTCCATTGCCGTCATACTTCTCCTTGTGTGCGGGTTTCTGCTCTCCCGCCAACTCCTGCCCGCCTACGGCCCTCTCTGGCTCCGGAACGGCTACCCTGTCACCAGTCGCCTCCGCCAGTACCTTGATCACCCAATCCCTTTGGGTCAAATCCGCCTTCACCGCCGACAGGTTTATCGCCCTCAGTAAGCTCGCATCCACCTTGCGGATATTTAGGTCTGCCATGTGACATATGTTAGCAGTGTTACGCCATGCGTACAAGGTTTTAAAGAGGGACCCAAGAAGATCGTAGGATCGCTAGGCACCGCTGATCAACTTAACCCGTCCGCCAGGGTGCCTCACCCCCGGCCCTTCGACCTAAATACGGGGCCCCAACGCGTTTCCAGCCACGGAGTGCGGCGTTTTTACCTCTCCTGACCCTACCCCACCATCGCTTGTCCCATCATGCGTGTACGCGGTCCGTAACGCTCCTACGACCCATTGCCCAGAACCGTATGCAGCCCGTGAAACGCGTTAGAATTGGCATATTTGGGCATCGGAGAGACGTGCCTAGCCTTGCGAATCAGCCACGAGCACGTTAACAGAGCTTGAGCCTGCTGCGGTTGCCGAGCCTGACACGTTACCCTGAGCATCGAGCACGATGCCATCAGGTAGCGGAGTGGTCGGATCGACTGTCACCGTGTACGGGCCGCCATTTCCACCTGTTGGTGCGAGTGAGCCGGTTTCGGGCTGGCCGACAATGCCTGAGAAGGCTGAGGTTGTGAGCTGAATTGGTGCGACTGGGAGCGTTTCGGTGAATGTGATAGTGAATTTAGCCTGCATGTTGAATTTCCCCTTGAGAATGAAATAGATAGCGAGTAGCAACAGACTGATTATGACCGTATTCATCGCGCATTAATCTGTCCGCACGTCTTAGCGTTGTACTTCAAACTGATCTTCTTGCACTTCGGCGGTTCAGTCGAATAGTTGCAGCCTGAAAGATGCGCCGTCATTTGGCAGGTCTCTGAGCTTTGTAAGAACATGCCTGGTAGAGTGCTTTGGGTGTGATGCGAACAGGCCAGGGTGAGCGATAAGAATCCTACGATGAGCGATAGAGACATCAACTCCATACGTAGCGCGTAAGTCTTTGATTGCACGGCAAATTGAGTTCTTGACAGAATACCGAACGTTTGGTATATTCGTATCAGTTCAGGAGCGTACAAGATGACAAACGAGATGCAGAAACTTGATCTAGTAATCGACGGGTACGTTGGCGAGATTCCGCAGACCCAAGTCATCTTCTGGCAGCGTTGGGGGGCTACTTATCCTGTCGCCGCCTACTTCCTAACGGAAGATCCATTTCGCCTCATGACTCCGGTATGGCACGCTAACCGGAACTTGCCGTGGATGGCCGCGTAACTCACTCAGTACAAAGGAGAATTACAATGACGCATGTTTTGGGTCGCATTGAGTATGAAGTAAATTTGGAACTGCGTAAACACGCAGCGTTAAAACTCGATTCGGCAATCGAATACCTCAAGCATGGACACGGGATTTACCCACTGGCTATCGTTATCGGCCCTCAGGCCGATTGGGAGGCGCGGCAGATATTGCTGGATGCGCTGGTTAAGACTTGCGCCACACCGTTTTGTTAACTCGCTACTCACTCAGTACAGGAGATCAGATATATGACAACCACTCAGCGATGCCCAACGCCTTACGATTTGATTCAGACTTCCTATCAGATGTGCGACGGCTTGAAACGCTATCGCTTGAGCAATGGCTGGTTCATCGACTTCGCCAAAGTGAAAGCACATAATTGCTACGGCTATCCAGTTACGCTGTGGCAGCCCGGCGCTGGCCCAACTGGTATTGCAGCGTTTCGTGGCGGCGGCAAGAGTCTTCGAGACGTACTCGCATTACTAGGAGACTAACCGTTCTGACTGCTTAGACATAGGAGAGAAAACAAATGGTCACGATTCACGATGCAATGATCGCCGTCTGGATATGCTGGGGAATCACGGCCCTAACTGCTGGTGCGATTGGATTCGCGCTGGGCCGATGGTCTTCCCGATGAAGTGTCCTGCGTGCGGCTTCGATATCCCTACTTCTCTGGCTGCCTCAGCAATGGGGCAGAAGTCCTCGAAGTCTAAAACCAAGGCTGCGCGCGCAAATGGCAAGCTCGGCGGCTGGACCAAGGGAAATTCGCGTATCTCTGCAATTGAGACTGCCGCCATTCTGCAAACCCTTTTGGAAACGGATAACAATATCGCCGAAGCCGCTAGATTACTCGGCATGTCCAAGAATAAAATCTATCGCCGTATTCGAGTTTGTGGCTGGCCCAAGCGTAAGCCGAAAGCCTGATTACTTCGCTACTCCAGCCGTGGCGAACCGCGCTAATGTGCCGTGCAAATGAACTTTCTTCAAGTTCACGTTGCGCGGCAGTTTCTTTTGCGCTGCATCCACTTTGGCGTTGTAGTCTGATGTCCATTTCCCAAGGTCAAACTTGGTAGCTGGAGCAAGATGGGCGAACTTCAGGCTGGTTGGCTGGACTACCGTTGACGGAAATAGAGTCTCTGCGGCTGCAAGCAGGATCGAGGCCGCCGCAGCCAAGGCTTGAATTTCCGCCTGCTTCGATGGATCGAGGATTCGCACCGCATCAAGGATATTCGTTGCATCTGCCTCAAACTGAGTAATCGCTGCATTTAAGCTGGCAATCGTTCCCGGAGGCACAGTGCCGTTTTGCTTGGCCGTGAAATAATTTACCAGCCAGGTATCGAGCGCATTGGCCGATCCTGAGACTGCCGCGACTCCACCGATACAAATTGGGGCTGCTGGCGTAAACGCACACACCGCTTCTGCCACATTCGTTACTGCCGGGAGAAATGTCTTGATGTCGGTTACGACTTGAAGTCTCTGGGCGTTGGTGCAGCCGACGATGGGCAGAGCCGCGATCGCGCAACAGAGCAATGTAATACAGCCATGCTGCCAAAAGTAGGTGAGTGCTTTCTTCATAGAATTGATCTCCTTCAAAATTGCCTGATTCCGATTTGAAACAGTTCACAAGGCCAGTAGCGCATCAGGTCCACACGATTTCTAATCCCCAACTTCGCGTACAGCGCGTGACTGCGATGCTTCATGCTGCGTTCCTTCAATCCCAACGCTTCTCCCGCCAGCGCCAAACTTAATGATTCATTGGCCAGCATCTCCGCCAGTTTCAATTGCCAATCGGTTAGAGGAGTCCATGCTGCCAGTTCGTTGCCGCAAGTATGGCAGGCGGGCATCTCACGCGATCACCTGCACCCGGTGATCGTTGCTGGCCCATGCCAGTTCGCGCATGGATCGCGGCGAAGCGATACAGCCTTCTGACGCGAGGCCAGGATGCTCAACTGAATCCCCATGCCAGCCAAATTCTGCTCTGTGGTACATCTCATTCTTCGGGTCGGGCGTCAGCCACATTACGAACTTGCCATGCTTGGGGCTATCGACTGGAGCTTGCAAGCTGTAGATTCCCCGAGGCAGTGGGCCATAATCCTGATCGCTCAAGCCCTCTACTGGCACCCATTCACCATGACTGAATCGACAGCCTGCGCGAACATCCTGCAATATTGGGTTATTCTTTCCTTCGCCGCGCCCAGCATATGCGAAACCGTGAGGCAGTCCAGAAGCATCTTCGATGAGTCCGTTACCTTGGCGGAAGGTCCACATCTAGGCTGACTTGATCTCAATCAATCGCGCCGAATTGCAGTTGGGACACTTAGCTTCTTTCACGGTTTCCGTAGTCTTGAAGTTACATCCGCAACGCTGACAGTGCAGGTAGGCGAGTTGGACTTCAATCCCCACATCTACCGCTCCGAAAACTTCTTGATGAAAATATTCTCCATCAACTCCAGGCGCTTCTCTTGGCCCTTCGCCATTTCACTCAGCATGACTGTCTGCTTTTCGAGGTTCCCAACCTGCTGATCGCGCAAACGATTGAGCGTTTCCTGTTGGCTCTGAAATGTCGCCAAAGTATTCAATCGCTGCTTATTTTCTTCATGCATCCGATTCGCTGCGTCACGCTGATCGTCCCGCTCTTCGAGAGCTTTCTTCCGTTCCGCCCTGCGCGTGAACACAAATGTCAGAAAGGCGAGAAAGAATAAGGCCGTTTGCAGACCTGCCAACCACGTCTGCACTATGCAGCCTCCGAGACGAACGGACTGAGCAGCGTGTAACTTGGAATCAGTTTCTCAAACTGGATGAACGTGTGATTCAGGAGCGGCTTGCCAACCTTCGCGTACTGCGGGAAAGTTAAATGGCTGCAAATCACCCGCCCGGGCGTCTGCCAATCGCGCCCCAGCATGATTCCCAAGATTTCGAGGTAGTCATAGCCGGAGCCTTCAAACTTCAGAGCTTCCTGAAACGCTTCGTCAGTTCCCAGCGCATTCAGCATCAGGATTTTAGCGTGTGGATTCGGCTCTCGCCATGCCACCCCTTTACCGTCCGCCATCGCTGAGAATGTTCGCCCGGTATCCACGTCACGCCACCCCGTATGTGACCAGAGTGCATCTTCGTGCCACCTGATTATGGCCGCAATTGGATCCCATATTTCGGTGGAGAGAAACAGTTTGACGTTCATTCACTGGAGCTTTCCGCCGTGCCGTGCGGTCGCTTCCTCGCAACTTGTATTTCCTCTTCCTGGGCCGCGTAACCTGCTTGTTCCTTGGCGAGGATTTGCTGATAGGCCTTTATTCTGCCCTCAAGCGCATCGACTCCAAACGCCCAGCCTTTAGAACTGTGCCCTTCAGCGTCTACTGTGTTGGCGTCAACTTTCGCCTGACACTCTGCCGCTTCCCTTTTCAGGTCGTCGATTACTTGTTGTACGTTCATCAGAAATTGAGGAGTTTAGAGTTTCGAGCGCGTTGTGCGACAGTGAACTTACAACTCCTCATCCCCTCTGTGAAGCTGAGGGTCAAACTTATCGTCCTTTTCGCTTTTCGTGGAAGCCCCACAGAATCAGCCCGCCCATACTCAATGCCCAGATTGCAAGGACAGCGGCGCGGCCTATCATTCGGGGTCAACGCCGGGCGGTTTGTGCTGGAAGTACCATTTCACTGCCGAGACGAAACCGCAACCACCCGCCACGACCATTGCCTTGTGCCAACCGATTCCAAGCCCCGCTGACAGAATGCCACCACATGCCCCGCTCACCGCCGCGTTACCGAAATTGATCAGCCAGTGCTTCCAAGTCATCTTCGCTTCCTCCGTCATACAAGCCCCTCCCAGCCGCAATCGCTGCACAGCCCCGTTGCACAACTAAATTCGGGATGCTGCATTACGTCTACTTGGTAGGAGTAACAACGAGGACATTGCGCGGTCGGAATTTGCCGCCACGCCCAAGAACAGAGCCAGCCCGCCCCGATTGCGATAGCGACAATAGCAAGTCCGGCAGTTGGAGACATTCTGTCACCTACTCATGGCCTTCGTTAGTCAGCCGGCAGTCCAGCGCCATGCGTTCTGGAGCCCGGCCGATCTTCCCCTTCAGTTCGGAGGCATTCGCCCATATGCAGGAAATCGTGCTCAGGATCAAACTTAAAGCCATGAAGAGCACCGTCCGCACAGGTTGGCATCTGAAAATTGGGGTAGCTGCGGTGGATGTCATTGTTGTGTCACCACTTCCCCGCGCTAGTTGCGCCGTACTCGTTTTGCGTACAAACGTACTCAAATTGCGTAAGTCAGAGTTCCCGCCAGAGAACGAAACTCCATCCAGCGATCTTTTCCAATAGGATTTTCTTGGTGGCCTGTGGCGCTTTCAAATACTCGACCGCCTTGTAGATAATTTCTCCGATGCCGTGCGCATCGTGAATCCCGAGCATCGTGCAGACTTTTAGAAGTTGGTTCTCATCATCCGCGCCGCCCGTCGTATAGTTCTTGCGCTTCGCATGGCCTTCGACTGAATCCTTGACCGCTGCGGAAAATTCGACGAACGTCTTAGACATTCTCCATCATCCATGAGCAGCACTGCCCATACTTTCCTTGGAAGAGTTTCCACGAGATCGGAATCCCAGAACATTTCATGCAGTCAGTAGGTCTTCAGCCGAAACGGCGCTCGTAATATCCACGGTCATAGTAGGGAAAGAACTCATGCTGCACGCGCGTAATGTGGCCGTCAGTTTTGTCCTGCTGAAACTTCGTGATGCCGAATCCGACATGCACGCCGATCTTGTTCTTTCTCAGGAATGCGCTTTGGTCACAAGTGCAGGCCGCTGAGATGCAGTGGACTTCGCGGGGATAGCACCAATCGTACTTGTGGTAATGGCCAATCCAGAGGACAGAGGGTTTTTCCCCACCCTGAAATGATTCAACGAGCTTCTGGGGGGCATAGCTGAGAGCGTAGGCAGAACCACCGCCGGGGTGCATGAGTCGCCCGACCGCTGATCCTTTGCCACATTTAAGCCGGATATCCGCTTCAACGTGGCCCAGGTATCGAAGGTCTTTACGACCAGCCTTCTCAGCCCGCATCTGAAAGTATTCGCCCACATTGACGCACTCTCGCTGAATCCACCAGCCTTCGTGATCGTCGCCGGTAATGTAATGGGTTGTGATTCCTGTTCGCTGAGGGTAATTCTCAATGGCGTAGTCGAGCTGCGGGTCCATGCCGGGCGCGACAATGAGTTCATGCCGATTGAAGCGGGCTTCTCCGTCCACCCAGTTTCCGGCGTTGAGCACGGCAGTGACGCCTTCCCGTTCGTATACGTCATAGGCTGCGTTGAGTACATCGAGGCGAGAGTGGCGGTTGCCCAGATGGTTGTCTGCGATGATTCCAACAGCCGTCCAGCCGTCGCCCCGATCCTTCGCCTGCAAGGTCAATGATCCGCCCTGCTGCAAGAGGCTGTGAAGGAATAGCTTCCCGCCAATCAATTCGCTGATATTCGCGCCCGCCGAACGCAGCGATTTCAGGGCTGAATTGATGGAAGCTATATCGCATTGAAGTTCTTCCGCAAGTTCGTTTCTGCTGAAGGGCTGCTTTGAGAGTTTGGTCCGTACCAGTTTGATTAGATCGCGCTTGAGTGACCTTGTCGCTTCCTCAAGGTTCACTTGCCCTCCGAACTACGGGCCTGACCTTTCGCATATTCACGGAGAGCTACGATAGCTTTGGGATTACCGAAGATGTAGGTCTCGCTTTCTCTGAAAACATAGCGCGCGTTTGACTCAAGTTTGGCGAACCTGCTCAATGCCTGCGCTCCTGCGATTCCTTCTTGCTGAAATCGCGTCGAATCGTAATAGTCGCTTACTCCAGCCGCATCCAGTGTCCGGCGAATTTTATCTTGCGCTGGAAAACTTGCTCCAAGAATCAGGGGCCGATTGCCCACCATCAGCGGCTTGGCCGATCTCGTCATATTCTCGTCAAACTCCGATGCCAATACTGCGCTGATCCTCGCATGGCCAACGAGAGAATCCGTACTCCGCGCCGCCGGGGAAGATTGATCGCGCCCGATTTTGCAGCACCCATTCCACCCTCGCCTCCTCTCGCTGCTGCGCCTGCTTCCGCTGTTCCTTCGTGGTTTGCAGCCAAGTCTTGATAACTGACCACGATTTGGCGATGCAGATTCTGATGACGCGCTTCGAGACGCGGACGGCCCAGCCAAGCTCATCCACGAGACACTTAGCTTTCCCGCTGGTAATGGAGTGCTTGGGGGATTCGGAGTCGGACTGGCCGAACTCTAACACTTGGATTTTCATTTATTTTGGGGAACAGGGAGGTATTGCGTTTTGCAATCGTGCTGTCGGGTGCTCTACTCGCCGCACTCGGCTACTTGCTGTCTAGCCAGCGGGAACTAGCTAGTTACTGAGGGCCGCATCCACTTACTCTCGCGAGGATCAGGCGGACACGGCCCATGTGAGCTAACAAAACAGCCACACACAAACATCTTAAAACTTTTCGCTCACCCTACCCTACTGCCCCGGCTGCCCAGTTTCCTCTGGAGGGAGGGCGGTTGGCAGCCGGGGAATTGCTTCAACTTGGTCAGGAGTGTTCGATGAATGATAGATACGCTACGCAGAGACTAGATGCAAGCGAAATCTACAATTCTTATTCACAGCCTAAGCCTATGTCAATACACCATTTACCGTAGAGCCTCTACGTTTGGCACGGTCGGTGTGGTAGCGAACTCATGAATTTCCTGTATTGCGAACGGATTTTAGGCCATGTTACGTTTTGCGAACTTAATTCCTACTCGGAGGGTAGCTGCACATGTACGATTCAACTTTCTCAATCTGGTTTGCCGCATTAACCGTTGACGCCTGCTCCCACAATGCCCCGCAATCGCGTTTTAAGGCCTCGCCCTGCCCTGATCTCTACGCAGAGGCCTATTGGGATGGTACGAGGCCTACCGTGGCTGCAATGACTCGCTGGAACTGTGGCGACGATTCGTGGCTGACGGGCAAAACGTTGGAATCGGCGCACGTTGAGAAACTGAAGCGTGGCCGAGGTAGAGGCTTGGGGCACTACCGTAACCAGATAGCAGCTTAGAACTGGAAAACGTCCTGCGAGAGTCGGCGCTTGATGATCTCGATATAGGCGGGGTTCAGTTCGATCAGAATTGCCTTGCAGTTGTTGTCCCGCGCTACTAAGGCCGTTGTCCCTGAGCCGCCGAAGGGATCGAGTACGGTTCCGCCAGCCGGACAACCCGCCAAGATGCAGGGCTTGATTAAATCTTCTGGGAAGGTTGCGAAGTGGGCCTCGGGAAAGGGCTGAGTTGTGACGGTCCAGACGGAACGCTTGTTGCGGCCTGCGGGATTAGGTTCCATCGTCGCCATGCCGCAATGCGGCGCTTTCTCCCTTCCTAGAACCACGCCTTCTCCCCAACCATCGCGACCCGTTGAGCCATTGGGCTTGCTTGCATCCCAGAGCCGCGCATAAGGCTCCATCACGGCTTCTGCGTTGTAGTAGTACCGCTCACTCTTCGACAGCAGGAAAATATACTCATGCGCC
>JAOAPI010000098.1 GCA_025462865.1 Candidatus Sulfotelmatobacter sp.
TTGAAAATGAATCATAACTCGAACCCGCGAGAGAAATCTCACAGTCCGGTAAGTGGGTAACCCCTGCGGAGTCGCGGCTTTAATCCTCCCATCAAAGGTTTCTAGTAGAATCAGGACTCTTGCCCCATGACTGACGTACGCCGCGGTCTCATTATCGTGAATACTGGGCCGGGAAAAGGAAAGACCACTGCGGCGATGGGGACAGCTTTGCGCGCGGTCGGTCAAGGCATGCGAGTCCTGATGCTGCAGTTCCTGAAAGGCTCCTGGCACTACGGGGAACTGGATGCGGTGAAAGCCTTCGGGGAGAAATTTGTGATGAAGCAAATGGGCAGGGGATTTGTTAAGGTGGGCGCGGAAAAGCCCGATCCCGAGGACGTGAAGATGGTGGACGAGGCGTGGACAGAGGGCGAGCAGGCGATTCAGTCGGGCGAATGGGACTTGGTCGTGCTGGACGAAATCAATTACGCCATAAGTTACGGCATGCTGGACCCGGCCAAAGTAGTCGAGAGCCTGAAGAAAAAGCCGGAGATGGTACACGTCATCTTGACGGGACGGAACGCACACCCCACAATTGTCGAGGTTGCAGACACCGTAACCGAGATGCGGCAAGTAAAGCACGCGTATGAAAAGGGCGTGATGGCACAGAGAGGTATCGAGTATTGATTGAGTAATTTTGCAATCGGGTAATTGGGCAATTTTTCCGAGGCCGCGTTCCACGCTTTTAAATTGCCAAATTACAAAATTACCCATTCACTATATTTCTATGACTTGGTTCAAGCGTGAATCCGGGGAACTGGAGACTTCGGGCCAGAAGACTGTCCGCACCGAAGGGTTGTGGGTCAAGTGTGAAGGTTGCCGGCAAATCATCTGGAAAAAAGATCTGGAAGAAAATTTGAATGTATGCCCGAAGTGCGAAAAACATTTTCGCATCGACGCGCGCAAAAGGCTGGCGTTGCTATTGGATGAAAATCAGTATGAGACCTTCGACGGAAATATTTCGTCGACCGATCCGCTGAAGTTCGTAGATTTGAAGCCTTACTCTTCGCGGTTGCGACAGGCACAACACGATACGGGTCTGAAAGACGCGGTGATCAATGCGAAAGGCAAGCTGTTAGGACGGCCTGTGGTTGCTAGTGTCATGGAGTATGCGTTCATTGGGGGCAGCATGGGCGCAGTCGTTGGGGAAATGATCACACGGGCGGTTGAACGCGCATTGGATTCGAAGACGCCGCTGATTATTGTGTCGGCCTCTGGCGGCGCCCGAATGATGGAGGGAGTCATCAGTTTGATGCAGTTGGCGAAGATTTCCGCGGCACTGGCTCGCCTTGATAGGGCAAAGGTTCCCTACATTTCTGTGCTCACCGATCCGACCACCGGGGGAGTGACCGCCTCATTTGCCATGTTGGGTGACTTGAATATTGCCGAACCGGGCGCCCTGATTGGTTTTGCCGGTCCACGAGTGATTGAGCAGACGATCCGCCAGAAACTACCGGCCGGATTTCAGCGCAGTGAATTCCTGCTGGAGCATGGCATGCTCGATGCGGTGGTATCACGCAAGGAACTCAAACCCTATATTTCGCGGGCTCTGGATTTCATGGCGGGAAGCTGTTAGCGATGCATTTCGTTTAAGCCTGTAGTTTTGTTTTCCTGCGACTCGTCCATCGGCTTTACCAGCTCCGGCCTGCCGCACCCTTCCCATGCGATTCTGCCGGTATGATTAAACTGCTAAGAGCCTGAACCCCTTGTCCACTTCCTACCAAACCGCCTTGAGTCGTATGTTTGCGCTCGGGCACGAACTGGCGCAGACGCCTTCCCATAAGTTCGATCTGGACCATATGCGTGTGCTGTTGCGTGGGATGAATCATCCTGAGCGGCGCTTTCCCAGCGTACTGATCGCCGGCACGAATGGTAAAGGATCGACGGCGGCGACGCTGGCCTCGATCGTACGGGCTTCAGGATTGAAAACCGCCTTGTACACATCGCCCCATCTGGTGCGGATCAACGAGCGGATTCGAGTCAACGAAGAAGAAATCAGTGACGATGACTTTGCTGAGCTGCACGCCCATGTTGACCGCGTAGCTGAGAAGCTAATCGAAGCAGGAAAGCTGCCGTGGCATCCCAGCTTTTTCGAGATGATGACGGCGATCGCTTTCGAATACTTTGCGCGCGAAAAAGTGGACCTTGCAGTGCTGGAAGTGGGTATGGGTGGCCGGCTGGATGCCACGAATGTCGTAGACCCGAGGCTGAGCGTGATCACGGACATCTCTCTTGATCATCAGAAGTTTCTTGGGAACACTTTGGAAGAGATCGCACGGGAAAAAATGGGCATTGTGCGCGCCAACGGCGTGGCAGTCGTGCTGCCTCAACAACCCGAAGCTAATGATGTGATCGGCAATACGATTTTAGATCTGGGAGCGCGCGCCGTGAACGCGGTACCTTACGTTCCGCCGGTGTCGCCCGGAAGCTCCAACTACCTGATACCAGGCACCAGCAAGAAACTTTCCACCGCGGAACACGTTGAGAATGCCGAGGCGACGGCCGGCCAGGATCTTTATCGCTATCCTCTGCAGGTCTTGGGAGAGCAGATTCTAGTGGAGACGCCGCTTGTGGGGCGGCACCAGTTGCGCAACATAGCGCTGGCGATTGCAGCGGCGGTAGAGTTGCATCAGCAAGGATTCACCGGCATCACAGCGAAGAGTATTGCGAAAGGCATCCGCGAGACGAATTGGCCCGGGCGCTTTCAGGTCATGGCATCGCGCCCTGGATGGCCCGAGATAGTGATCGACGTGGCGCACAATCCTGCCGGTGCCTGGGCCTTGCGCTCGGCCCTTTCGGAGCGCTATGAAGACCGTCCACTCGTTTTTGTGTTTGGTGCGATGCGCGACAAGGCGATCTCAGAGATGGCAGAAATTCTGTTCCCGCTGGCTGACAAAGTGATCGCCACCCGGCCGGAGAATCCGCGTTCGGCGTCGCCAGAGGAAATTAAACAAGCCGCTTCCCGCGCCGGGGCTGAAATCGAGGCCGTAGAAGACGTGCGGAACGCCGTCGAGCGTGCCCGAGCACTCGCGAGGCCCGCAACGGTGGTTGTCGTCACCGGATCGATTTATCTCGTGGGAGAGGTCTTGCGAATCGTTGGAAACAAGTCGCGACCAGCGCTCGCGACCCGTTTCCCATAAAATAGAAATGTGCAGGAAGTGAATTCATCGGCAGAAGTGGAACAGGACTCAGTGCGGCTCAGCCCCGCGCGACAAAGTCCGCACGCGATTCCTGGAAAAAAGTATGGCTGGCCAAGCAGGCTGCGCTCGTATCTGATTCTCGATCCGCTGATCTGGCTATACACGCTAGTTTTGGGATTGCTGGCCCTCCCCGGCGGATTATTCGACCGCAGTGGACAGCGCCTCCACTGGTTTTCCCGTGCATGGTCGTGGCTCATCATGAAGACGATCCTCTCACCCGTGAAAGTCATCGGCCTGGAAAAGATTGATACGTCGAAGTCCCATGTCTACGCGGTGAATCACGCCTCTGCCATGGACATTCCGTTCCTCTACGTTCATCTCCCGTTTCAATTCCGCATCGTTTTCAAGAAGGAGTTGTTGTCCTATCCCGTGGTGGGATGGCAGTTGAAGCGTTCGGGGCAGGTATGCATCGATCAGCAGAAGCCCACCAATTCGATTGCGGCGATCCGCTCCGCGGTAAAAAGTCTGAAGGCTGGCATGCCCCTGGTAATTTTCCCCGAGGGCGGACGAACTCCCGACGGCGAGATCAAGCCGTTCTTGCCGGGCGCCTTTTTTCTTGCCATCAAAGCACAGGTGGATATTGTTCCGGTAGCATTGATCGGCACTTACGAAATACTGCCGATGGATACCTACCACATCAAATCGCGCCCCCTGGAGATGCGCGTGGGTGAGCCGATCTCGACCGCAGGGGTGACGATGCGCGATACCGAGGCGGTGTCCGCCAAAGTGCGCAAGGCTATCGAGGCGTTGTACTACGCCGAAGGTCCGGCAGTGCAGGCGTAGTGTTAATTTCTGCTGTGTTTCGCGGTTTGCCGAGCGTAAACTTCATGGCAAGTTCAAGCGACGTATCGAACAGGAGTGCTTCCATGGCAACGACAACCCAATCCACTGCGGGGCTTCGCCTGTTCGCCGCACCAAGGCTGTGCTTCAAGAGCGCTGCTAAAGCTATTGAGTTCTACCAGAATGCATTTGGAGCGAAGGAATCATGGCGTTTTGAAAATGAAGGCGGCGTCGGTCACGCCGAGGTGATGATCGGAGACTCGGTCATCATGCTCTGCGAAGAGTGGTTGGAAGGTGGTCGCCGCAGTGCCGAGACATTGGGGCAGTCACCCGTCAGCATGACCGTTCAGGTGCCAGATGTGGATGCCTTCATTCCCCACGCTGTTGCGGCCGGAGCGAAGCTGGCAGTCCCAATCGCAGATCAGTTCTATGGCCACCGCGACGCTACGCTGCTTGATCCTTTCGGCTATAGCTGGAACATCTACACGGTAAAAGAGGAGATGTCTATTGAAGAAATGCACCGCCGTTTCAAGGCAATGATGGGGTAACCCACGAAGTTGCGGACCGGTGATGCCCTACATTGTTACTCCGTTGATTCTATGTATGGGTTTATCGTGCGCGTGTTGAGTGGTTAGAAGATTGAGTTAAACATGGCCGCGCCCAAAAAGAGTAGCATTCCTGCGGACAAGTCGAACCTATATGACAAGCTCATCGCCACTCATCCGAAGATAGAACGCAAAGGCGCTACCATGGGCTACACATCCCTAAACGGTCATATGTTTACGTATTTGGGGCCGTCCGGCACGCTCGCAGTTCGGCTTCCGGAAAAGGAAAGGGAAGAGTTTTTGAAAAAGTACAAGACGAACTTGTTCGAGGCGTATGGTACCGTGATGAAAGAATATGTGGCGATTCCCGATGCGCTGTTTAGAAATACGAAGGAACTCAGCAAGTACCTTGCGTTGAGCTATGATTACATCGCGACCCTGAAGCCCAAGCCGACCAAGAAGAAGCGTTAGTGTTTCATTTGCAACTCTCTCCCGTTTGACCCTCCCGAATCCCTCCCATAAACTGAAGCATTCCACCTGCAGGTCTCAACTCTATGGCTGACAGTATTCATGTGAAGCTTCCCGACGGAAGCGTGAAGGATGTTCCCAAGGGGACGACTGCGCTCGATATTGCGAAGTCGATCAGTCCGCGGTTAGCCGACGCAGCGCTCGTTGCCAAGACGAATGGCGACCTGATCGATCTCACGAAGCCGCTGGAAAAAGATACCGACCTTCGCCTGCTCACTGACAAAGACCCGGAAGCGCTCGAAGTTTATCGGCATTCCTCCGCGCACTTGCTGGCGGCCGCCGTATTGGAGCTTTTTCCCGAGACCAAACTAGGCCACGGTCCGCCGACCGATAGCGGATTTTTCTATGACTTCTACAGGCTCACTCCGTTTACCGCCGAAGACCTGGAAAAGATCGAGAAGAAGATGCAGCAGCTGGTGCAGGAAAATATTCCCTACGCCCGCGAGTTTCTCCCTCGCGATCAGGGCCTGGCTGAGTTCAAAAAAGAAGGCGACTTCATGAAGTGCCATTTCATCGAGCAATTCACCAAGCCCGATGAAAAGATTTCTATCTATCGCACCGGCAAGTTCACGGATTTTTGCCGTGGGCCGCACATCCCTTCCACGGGAAAGATCAAGGCGTTCAAACTGTTTAACGTTGCGGGCGCGTATTGGCTGGGCGACGAGAAGAATCAGCAACTGCAGCGGATTTACGGCACTGCGTTTTTTTCCAAGAAAGATCTCGACGCTCACCTGCAGCAAGTGGAAGAAGCGAAGAAGCGTGACCATCGCGTGCTGGGGCAGCAGTTGGATTTGTTTTCGATCCAGGAACTGGCCGGGCCGGGCCTGATCTTCTGGCACCCCAAGGGCGGGATCATCCGCAAACAGATGGAAGACTGGATGCGCGAAGAATACCTGAAGCGCGGCTACTCGCTGGTTTACACCCCGCATGTGGCGCGGCGGCAGTTGTTTTTTACCTCCGGGCATGAGGGTTATTACTCGCAGAATATGTTCGACGCCATGGAACTCGACGACGCCGAATATCGTCTGAAGCCGATGAACTGTCCCGGACACATTTTGATTTATAAAGACTCGCTCAAGTCGTATCGAGATCTTCCGGTACGGTTGGGCGAACTTGGGACGGTCTATCGTTACGAGCGCTCGGGAGTGATGCACGGGCTGTTGAGGGTGCGCGGGTTCACGCAGGATGACTCGCACATCTTCTGCACGCCGGAACAGGTCGAAGACGAGATTGCCGGTTGCCTGGAGTTTGCCCTGGATGTGCTGAAGGATTTCGGCTTCGACCAGTTCCAGACCGAACTTTCAACCTGGAATCCCGACGACCGGAAGAATTTCGTCGGTAGCGAAGAGCAATGGATTCGCGCCACGCAATCGCTCGAGAAGGTGCTGAAGGACCGGCACATCGAGTACAAGACTATGCCGGGCGAGGCGGCATTTTACGGGCCCAAGATTGATATCAAGCTGGTGGACGCGATCGGGCGGTTGTGGCAACTCTCGACGGTGCAGGTTGACTTCAACCTGCCGCAGCGATTCGGCCTCGAGTATGTTGCCGAGGATGGTTCGCGCAAACAGCCGGTCATGGTGCATCGTGCTCTTTTCGGCTCGGTGGAGCGGTTCTTCGGCGTACTGATCGAGCACTACGCTGGCGCGTTCCCCGTCTGGCTGTCGCCGGTACAGGTGGCGATGATTCCCATCAGCGAGCGCCACGCCGAATACGCGAATAAAGTGGCGGACCAGCTCAAGGCCATCGGCGTCCGCGTGGCGGTCGATGTCCGCAACGAAAAGATGAATGCCAAGATTCGCGAACATGCGATGCAGAAGGTCCCGTTCCTGCTGGTGGTCGGAGATAAAGAGGCTGAGGCCGGCAAGGTAAACGTCCGCACTCGCGGAAAAGAGAAGACCGAGGACATGGCGGCCGCGGAGTTCGTGGAAAAGATCAGGAAGCTAATCTCCGAGAAGAGTCCGGCGCTTTAACCGCTCACACGCGGGGACCGCCGCCCGGCTGTCCGGGCATGAATGGTGAGGTACCATGTTCCCGTGCATCCACTGGCGGAGCGATTGTTGGCCCACATCCGGCGTGAGGAACTGCTCCGTCCCGGAGACCGTGTCGGGGTAGCGGTTTCGGGTGGGATTGATTCGGTCGCCCTACTTCGCCTACTGATTGAGTTACGTCAAGAGCTCGGCATTGTCCTCTCCGTTGTTCACTTCAACCACCAACTGCGTGGAGCGGAGTCCGACGCCGATCAGGAGTTTGTCGCAGAGCTGGCTCGCAAGCACGGCTTGGAGTTTTATTCCGCGAGCGGCGATGTTGCGCGCCAAGCTGCGGAAGAACATTCCAGCGTAGAAGCCGCCGCGCGCGAATTAAGGTATGGATTCTTCCATCATCTCTTGAGTGAGGAGGATGGCACGTCCGAAGCCGCGGCCTTCCCGACTCCCATTGATCTCCCGCCTTCGCAAGTGCATCTCGATAAGATCGCAACCGGTCACACGCTGGATGACCAGGCCGAAACCGTGCTCATGCGAATGATTCGCGGTACGGGACTGCGGGGACTTGGGGGAATTCATCCGCGTCTGGTTGGTGAAGACGAGGACGGAGAAAGCCACGGAGAAATCGTCCGACCGCTTCTCGGGATGCGGCGGCACGAACTGCAGCAATTCCTGGGAGATCTCAAACAACCTTGGCGGGAAGATCCAACCAATGCCGACTCCAGGTTCACGCGCAATCGAGTTCGCAAACTCGTCCTTCCCTTGCTTGAGCGCGAGTTCAATCCCACGGTGGTAGAAAATTTTGCGGAGCTGGCAGAGATCGCACGCGAAGAAGAAGACTACTGGGAAAATGAAATCTCAGGTTGGCTGGGGACGGTGGTGCAATGGTCTCAGCCAGAGTGGACGCGCGGACTCCCCGGGTTCGATTCTCAGCCTCTCGTGCAGATTCAGCCATCCCGCGCTCAGTTGCCGGAAGCGGAGTTGTTGGAACGACTCGAACAGCCCGGTCCGGCCATCATGAACGCTTCCGTAAGCCGCCCCTGGCTGCTCACCGAGCCTAAAGCTGTGCAAAGAAGAGTTCTGAAGGCGATCGGGGAGAAGGCAGGGATCCCTCTCGAGTTCAAGCACATCGAACACATCCTGCGGTTCGCCGCCGAGGACGGTCCGTCAGGGAAAGAGCTATCGCTTCCTTTAGGCTGGAAGATCGTACGCGAAGCAGAAACAGTGCTTTTCCTCACGCCCGATCTTCGCCGGCAGGAGCGGATTCCGGACTATGAATATTCGCTGCCTGTGCCGGGAAGTGTCGCCATCCCTGCTCTCGGCCTAGTAATCGAAGCGTTGCTGGTCGGTCCCGGGTCGCAGATTGCGGAGTATAATCGGCAACATCTTCTTAGGGCAGAGTTGCTGCCGGGTCCGTTGACCGTGCGGAATTGGCGCGCGGGAGACCGGTTTTGGCCGGCTCACACCAAGGTGCCCAAGAAGATCAAAGAGTTCCTGCAGGAGCGGCATGTGGCGCAACCTGAGCGCAGGCTTTGGCCGGTTATCGCGAGCGGAGACGAGATTGTGTGGATGCGAGGATTTCCCGCTCCCATCCGATTACGCGCCGAGGCGCAGGATGACGCAGTGCTGATCCAGGAATGGCCTGCATCTGAGCAAGACTCGATCTAGGGTTGTTGTGAACAGTTCTGAGAGATAGATTCTTATCGCAGTGAGTTAGGACCCGGAGGCGCGCCATTTCATGAGTGGACTAAGAGTCGAGCCACTTCGCCAGGTCATTGCGTCCGAGCAAATCCAAAAACGCGTGAAGGAGCTCGGCCGCCACATCTCCGATGACTATCAAGGCCAGACAATCCAGGCGCTGGCTGTTCTGGAGAATGCGTTTATGTTCATGGCCGACCTGGTCCGGGCGCTCGACGTTCCGGTGGTTTGCCAGTTCATCAAGCCAAAGTACAGCAAACATGGCAACACCGGTGAAGAGATCATGGAGATTTTCTTCAGCCATGAACCCGACATCCGCGGACAGCATATTTTGCTGGTTGAAGGCCTGGTGCACTCCGGGGTCACCAGCGAATTTCTGATGAACGACCTGCGGTCGCGAGGAGCAGCTTCGGTGAAACTGGTAACTCTGCTGGATCGCCAGTCAGCACGCCGTGTAGCCTTGCAACCGGACTACTTCGGATTTCTGGTGGATGAAGCTTTTCTTGTGGGTTACGGACTGGGTGCGGTGGAGCAAATAAATCGCAACATCCCTTTTTTGGCCGCAACTCCAAGTCCTCAGATGACTTAAGTCATACGCAGGAGGACGCGCCTTTTCCCGAAGGAAAATGTAGAATATGGGTTAAGGGAATTTCTCTAATCGAAATTGGCGGAACGGCATCTAATCCAAAGGTAGGGGCCCGGGTTTCATATCGTACCCCGGTTTCTTCAGGAGTCGCTTGGTGAATTCAACAGTAAAAACCGTAGTGTTCTGGGTAGTAATTGGGCTGTCGGCTCTCCTGTTGTGGACCGTAATCCAGCAGGGCCGTGGCGGACCGAAGGAAAAGGAAGTCAATTTTTCGGAGTTCATGAGTGACGTCAACCAGGGGACAGTGCATGACGTCACCATGGATGGCCAACAGGTAAAGGGCAAGGCCCGTGACGGTTCCGCCTTCCATACCACAGTTCCGGCGAATTACCCTGACATGTTCAAGACGCTGAATGAAAAAGGCGTCTCCGTGAACATTAAGGACGTGAATAGCGGAAGCTGGCCGCTGCAGTTGCTCGGCACTTGGGCTCCGCTGATTCTGCTGGGCGCGCTTTGGTTTTTCATGATCCGCCAGATGCAGACCGGCGGGAACAAGGCTTTGTCGTTCGGCAAGAGCCGGGCCCGGCTGCTATCCATGCAGCAGAAGAAGGTCACATTCAAAGATGTGGCAGGCGTGGAAGAGGCCAAGGAAGAGCTGCGCGAGATTATCGAATTCCTGCGCGAGGCCCAGAAATTTCAAAAACTCGGGGGAAGAATTCCTAAGGGCGTGCTGTTGGTTGGACCTCCGGGAACCGGTAAAACCCTTTTGGCTCGGGCTGTTGCTGGCGAGGCCAATGTTCCTTTCTTTTCGATCTCCGGTTCCGACTTCGTGGAAATGTTTGTAGGAGTGGGCGCCAGCCGTGTGCGCGACCTGTTCGAGCAGGGTAAGAAGAACGCTCCTTGCATCATCTTCATCGACGAAATTGATGCCGTCGGACGGCATCGTGGCGCAGGCCTCGGTGGCGGTCACGACGAGCGTGAACAGACTCTGAACCAGTTGCTGGTGGAGATGGACGGTTTCGAATCGAACGAAGGCGTCATTCTAATGGCGGCGACGAACCGCCCTGACGTTCTCGATCCGGCGCTGCTGCGGCCCGGACGTTTTGACCGGCGCGTGGTGGTAAGCCGTCCCGATGTGCGCGGACGCGAAGAAATTCTGCGCGTACATACCCGCAAGATTCCTCTTGCTGAGGATGTCGAACTCTCCGTGCTGGCTCGCGGCACGCCGGGGTTTTCCGGCGCCGACCTGGCCAATATGGTGAATGAAGCGGCATTGGCAGCGGCGCGGCAGAACCGTAAGGCTGTGCTGATGTTCGACTTCGAAGTCGCCAAAGACAAAGTCTTAATGGGCGTGGAACGCAAGTCGCTGATTCTTTCCGACGACGAGAAGAAGGTCACGGCATACCACGAGGCTGGACACGCGCTGGTCGCGGCCAAGCTACCCGGATCCGATCCGGTGCACAAGGTGACGATTATTCCGCGTGGCATGGCTTTGGGTGTGACTATGCAGTTGCCCACAGACGATCGCCACAATTACACGAAGGAATATCTAAAAACGGATCTTGCCATTCTAATGGGCGGCCGTTTGGCTGAAGAATTGTTTCTCAACCAGATGAGTACCGGCGCAGGAAACGATATCGAACGGGCCACGGAAATGGCTCGCAAGATGGTCTGCGAGTGGGGCATGAGCGATCTTGGCCCGCTTACCTTCGGCAAGAAAGAAGAGCAGATATTCCTCGGCCGCGAGATCAGTCAGCATCGTGATTACAGCGAAGACACCGCCATCAAAATCGACGGCGAAGTTCGCAAGCTGGTCAATCTCGGATATGAAACCGCTAAAAACATTCTTGAGAGCAACAGGGATACCCTCCGAAAGATTGCCACGGCTCTGCTGGAGCGGGAAGTCCTTGATGCCTCGGAAGTAATGATGCTGGTGGAAGGCAAGGAACTCCCACCAATGAAGTCTCCTTCGAAGCCCGACGATGGCGTGCAGCAGGTGCTGAAGCCGGAGCCGGGACGAGGCATCGTTAAGGGCGGAGAAAGCCCGGCGCGCGCCTAACTGAGTTAACTGAAGACAGAAATAAGGGCGGCCTCATGGCCGCCCATTTTATTTTGACCCAGGCGTTATCCGTTCACGGTGCTCATCATGTGTTCGGGATAGCGAAGCCCGGCAGCCGCTCCGGTCGGAAATATCTCATCAATCCGCTGCAAATCCTTGGCGGTTAGCTTCACATCAAGCGCGGCAACATTCTCTTCCAAATACTTGCGGTGCTTCGTGCCCGGAATTGGCACGATGTTCTTATCCTGCGCGAGCACCCATGCCAGCGCAAGTTGAGAGGGTTTGCAGCCTTTCTCCCTCGCGATTTCCTCGACGCGACGAACGAGATCGAGATTCTTTTGGAAGTTCTCCCCCTGAAAACGAGGAGAGAATCGACGATAGTCGTCCGACGGAAGATCGTCGAACTGAGTGAACTGTCCAGTAAGAAATCCACGCCCGAGGGGGCTGTAAGCGACGAAGCCAACGCCGAGTTCTCGGCAGGTTCCGAGGATCTCATCTTCGGGATCGCGACTCCACAGCGAATATTCGGTTTGCAGCGCAGTGATGGGATGGACCTTCACCGCCCGCCGCAGGGTTTGAGGCGACGCTTCGGAAAGTCCGATGTGTCGGATTTTCCCCTCCTGTACCAGCTCCGCCATCGCTCCCACAGTTTCTTCGATAGGTGTGGCGGGATCGACGCGGTGTTGATAGTACAGATCAATCGTCTCGACGCCGAGGCGCTTCAAACTTCCTTCGCAAGAGCGACGGATGTAATCCGGTTTGCCGTTCACTCCGCGAACCGAAGGGTTTGCCGGATCGCGAACGATTCCGAATTTCGTGGCTAACACGACTTTTTCGCGCTTGCCCTTGATGGCACGGCCTACCAATTCTTCATTCTTATAAGGTCCGTATATGTCTGCGGTATCCAGAAAGTTGATGCCGAGTTCGAGAGCACGGTTGATGGTGGCGATGGATTCGTCATCGTCGCGTCCGCTATAAAACTCTGACATGCCCATGCAGCCTAGACCGAGGGCTGAGACTTTGAGACCACTGCGTCCAAGTTCGCGAAATTGCATGATGATTCCTTTCAGAACGTGCTGAATTTATGAAGGTGGCTGCTTAATAGATGCGAATGAGTGGCTTTTGGGATTCAGTCACGTCGCCAATATGTCGCGCCGGAATTCGAAGTTTGCTCAGTTCCAGAAGAAATTCAGCGGAATCATCCCTGGCGATCGAAATCAGCAGTCCACCGGCGGTCTGGGGGTCGAAAAGTAGACTCTTGAGTTCTGTGTCGATCGGCGCTTCATACCCGACGACACATTCCGCAAATTCGCGGTTCGCCTTCAGTCCACCGGGAATGTGGCCTGCTCGAATGCACTCAAGAGCTCCAGGCAAAGCCGGAATGTCTTTTGAAAAGAATCGTAAAGCGACGTTGCTTGCCAGCGCCATTTCGCGGGCATGTCCGATCAGCCCAAAGCCTGTAACGTCTGTCATCGCATTCACACGGTAATTGTTTTTTACGATCACTTCGGCGGGGTCCTTATTCAGCGTGGTCATCGAGTTTACTGCGGCGTCAATCCATCCGGGTTCGGCTTTACCACTCTTGATTGCCGTCGAGATGACTCCCGTCCCGAGCGGCTTGGTGAGAATGAGAGCGTCGCCAGGCTTGGACCCTCCGTTGGCAAGAATCTTTTTGGGATGAACGAGCCCGGTGACGGCATAGCCGAACTTGGTTTCGTCGTCACGAATGCTGTGGCCGCCGATCACGGTGCATCCTGCTTCAACCATTTTCGAGAGTCCGCCAGCCAGTATGCGTTCGAGAATTTCTAAATCCGCTTTGTCGGGAAAGCACACCAGCGCCAACGAAGTCAGCGGCCGCCCGCCCATGGCATAGACGTCGCTCAGTGCGTTTGTGGCGGCGATCTCGCCAAAGACGTAGGGATCATCAACGATCGGTGTAAAGAAATCCACGGTCTGCACCAGCGCCTGATCCGGCGAGATTTGATACACTCCGGCGTCGTCGGCATGGTCGAAGCCGACTAGAACATTCGGGTCGTGTTGCCGGGCTAATTTCCCAAGCACCGTGTCCAGCGCCGCCGGACTCAGCTTGGACGCTCAACCCGCAGCTTTTACCGACTCCGTCAGGCGGAATGGTTTTGCATCAGTCATCAAGTCAATTGTACTGATTGTGGGTGATCGGGATGACAGCCTTGAGGGAACGCGTGAAACAAGCTAGTTCGCTACTTCACCGCGACATCAGTGATTTGAATTTCGGGGTATTGACGGTTCCACTGCGCGGAGATGCCCTCGAACGTCAGCCGGAAAGGCTTGCTTTGGCCGGGGCCCAGCGGCGAAACGCTGAAATCTACCGCCTCCGGATACGGCCCGGTAGTCTTCAATACCTGCAGAGGAACATCTTCTCGCTGCACGATTTGACCTATGTCGTCTTTGAACCGAACCTCGACTACCACGTGGGTGACGGTCTTGTCGCCAACGTTGGTGATGGTTCCATCGACATAGCTGACGGTTGCTCCGACGAAATTCTCGGCGGCGCTCATCTTGAAATCAGAGAGCCGAAGGTTCGCCGCATAGGAAGGCGGCCCCGACGCGCCCTTAGGCTGGCCTCGCAGCAGGAACGCCGCGACCACCGCAATGACAATGACAGTTGCCACGGCGATAAAGATGATGCGACGACTGGAATCGCGCTCTTCCGATACCGGAGTTGGCTGGATTAGTCCGCCCATGCCAGTCGATTGTACTCTGGGTATCGGCGTGAAGGCCGGAGTAAAAAGCTCTTAGTCTGAGGCACCGAAGAAATGCCGCGAAGATCGCGAAGAATACTTATGCTCCGCCGACGGTCAGTCCATCAATTCGAAGCGTTGGCGAGGCCACCGACCCGCGGAACTCCAGATCGTTGGCAATTTCGGAGATGTTGAAAAAGATTTCTTTCAGGTTTCCCGCCACGGTGATTTCTTCGACTGGGTAGGCGAACTCTCCGCCTGAGATCCATAGTCCCGAGGCTCCACGGGAATAATCGCCGGTTACGAGGTTTGCTCCGTGGCCAAGGAACTCTGTCACATAGAGACCCTCTTTGATTTCGGAAATCAATTCCTTCGGCGTTCTCGTTCCCGGCTGCAGGAAATAATTCCCGGGGCCAATACCAGGAGTTCCAGCCAGTCCGCGAGATGCATTGCCTGTGGTTGCAAGTCCCAGCTTCTTCGCAGTGTAAGTATTTAGAAGGTAGGAGTTCAACAACCCTTTCTGAAGGACGACAGTTCGCCGTGTCGGCACGCCCTCACCATCGAACGGGCTGGTCCCGAAGCCGCCTGGGATGGTTCCGTCGTCGATGATAGTGACATTGTCACCCGCGACTTTCTGGCCCAACTTGCCCGCCAGAAATGACGCCCCGCGGTATACCGAATCTCCGTTGATGCCCTCAAAAATATGTTCGAGGATCGATGTCGCTACCATGGGATCAAAAATAATTGGCACTTGCGCGGTCTTCGCTTTGCGCGCGCCCAAGCGGCGCAACGTCCGTTCGGCGGCGACTTTACCGACTTGCTCTGGCGATTCGAGTTTTGCCAGGGTGCGAGCGACCGAGAACCAATAGTCCCGCTGCATCGCGCCTTCTTCGGTTTGCGCAATCGGCACGGCTGCCACCGAACAATAAGACCGGCGATATTCGCCGACAAATCCATGCGAGTTAGCTAGAACCTTGTGGCCGGTGGCGGCGTCGAACGATCCGCCTTCGGAATTTTTGATACGCGGGTCGAAGTCCAGAGCAGCTTTTTCGGCGCGCCGCGCGTAATCGATACGCGCCGGACCAGGCAGCGAATAAACGTCCTCGTGATAGAGGCCGAGATCGCCCTTAAGCGAACCGAGTTGCGATGCTTCAGGAATCCCGCCAAACGGATCTTCGGATGTGATCTTCGAAAGTTCCAGCGCAGATTTCAGCATGCGGTCGAGACTGGCGCGAGAGAAATCGCTCGAATACGTACTGGCCGCACGCTGGCCGGAGAATACGCGCACGCCGATGGATCGGGAGCCAGACTCCTTAAGAGTTTCGACTTGGCCGAGACGGACCAGCGTAGAGAACTCGTCGCCCTGGCGCACTACGCATTCCGCGTCGGTTGCGCCACCGTTCATAGCACGGCGGACAACGTCCTGGGCGATTTCACGAAGGTCAGTTTCGAGTTTCGGGTTTGCAGTTTCCAGTTGAGTAGGGGACATAAGAAATTCTTCACCACAGAGTCACAGAGTCACGGAGAAAAGCAAAGACTAAGGCTTTCTCGCACGGATAGATTCAAGTTGATCCGTAGAGTCCAAGGCCGAATCCAACGAAATAAATCGCGATCGCTGATAACAATACCGCACCAAAGATGCGCAGCCCACGATCAAGGCGACTCTTCGGTTCGCCCTTCCCAGGGAAAAAACCACTGCGCCACAGGTATGCAGCACCCGAGGCGAAAGAGAAGAGTCGAAGCCATACAACGATGTTTGTGTTGATCGTCACACTGCAATCTCATCCGACCGCGATCCCGTCTGGCTCGCTACGAATTTCTCTGTGTCTCTGTGACCTCTGCGTGAAAACGCAGTTCACTGCATGAAGCCGCCGGGATCTTTCTTGGCAGTCCCGCCGACGGTGAGCCGGTCGATTTTGATGGTCGGAATCCCCACGCCCACGGGCACGGCCTGTCCGTCCTTGCCACAGGTGCCGACGCCTTCGTCGAGTTTCAAATCGTTGCCCACCATCGACACTCGCGTCAAAACATCTGGACCGTTCCCGATCAGGGTCGCGCCTTTAATGGGCGCAGTGATCTGGCCATTTTCGATCATGTAGGCTTCCGATGCGCCAAAAACGAACTTGCCGTTCGTAATATCGACTTGACCACCGCCGAAGTTAACCGCATAGATGCCGCGCTTCACGGAGCGAATAATATCTTCCGGATTATCCTGGCCCGCAAGCATGTATGTATTTGTCATGCGCGGCATGGGGATGTGCTCGTAGCTTTCGCGGCGTCCATTACCGGTGTCGGCAATGCCCATCAGCCGCGAGGAAAGCTTGTCGCTCAAATAGCCCTTAAGGATTCCTTTTTCAATCAGAACGGTTTCCTGCGTGGGCTCGCCTTCGTCGTCCACATTCAGGGAGCCGCGACGCCATGGCATGGTTCCGTTATCGATGACGGTACATCCCTCGCTGGCCACCCGCTTGCCGATCAGGCCGGCGAAGGCGGAGGTCTTCTTGCGGTTGAAATCGGCTTCCAGGCCGTGCCCAACCGCCTCATGCAGCAAAACTCCGGGCCATCCGGGACCGAGCACGACTTCCATTTCTCCCGCAGGAGCTTCGCGAGCATCGAGTTGAAGGATCGCCTGCCGAGCTGCTTCTTTGGCGAAGAACTCAGGACCTTTGTCTCCAAAGAAAAAGTCGAGCGCGACCCGTCCGCCGCCCCCAGAGCCGCCGCGAGCTGAGTTACCTTCTGTCTTGGCGATACAGGAAACGTTCATGCGGGCAAGAGGCTGGGAATCTTCGGCGAAGGTTCCATCGGAACCAACGACGAGAATATTTCTCAACTCGTCAGAGTAGCTGGCGCGAACTTCCTGGATGCGAGGATCGTAAGCGCGCGCGGCCTTGTCGGCACGCATAACCAGTTCAACCTTGGCCGTGATCTCAGCATCGACCGAGGGCAGTGTCACGGGATACAAGCTACGAGCGGCATTTTGCTGGAAGCCAGCCACGGGCGTCTTAGCCGGGGCACTGGCGATCAGCGCGGCCGTACGCGCAGCGTGGAGAATCCGGCTGGCGGAAAGATCGTCGGTATAGGCATATCCGGTGCGCTCGCCGGAAACCACGCGCACTCCACAGCCCGCAGAAATCCCCTGCGAAGCTGACTTCACCATCGACTCATCCACCATCAACGAAGTGGAAGAGAGATATTCAAAATAGAGGTCGGCGTAGTCTCCGCCTGCGGAAAGAGCAGCCGCCAAGTAGTGTTCCAGGTCGTTTTCCGTGACGCCGTATTGGTCAAAGAAGAAGCGCTGTTTATCCAAAAGAGATTGTTTATCCAAGCTCATCACCTACAACAGTTAGATGCCGCTGGGCTTGAGGCCGACTCAGTTGAGCGGATGTGTTCATTATCCCACATGGAGCCGGGGCGGGCAGGCGAAACATCCACAGCCGGAACTGTGACGATGGTCACATGTCACAGACGGCGGAGCGGCGATAGTTCGACAATCGGGGCGGAGATGCCTCATGCCGACGGTGACGCCGCAGGCTCTAACTCGTACCGTGCAGGATTTTCTCAACGAAGCTGCGGGCGCCGTGGTGCTGGAGAATGGGGCCGTAGCCTTCGACCTGGCGCAGTCTAAGTACACGATTTCAGGTGAATACAATCGCTGTCTGCTGCACTTATGGTCGGCAGAGAGAAACGCCGTCCGGCGCGTGCTGGAGGCTGAAGTAAAGAATGGCGTCCTGCGGCTCGCTGTGCAGCGGCTCGGGCAGCAGCGGCCGTCGAAGCTGGAGATATGTCGCGAGCGTGATCGTCGTACCCCGACGGCTCGCCGAGTTGCGCGTGCCGCTTACGAGCAAAAGCTCCGCAGGACTCTTGAGAGGCATTTCCCTGACTTCAAGATCACAAAGCTGACGGGCGGCGTCGACCTTGAAAAATCTTTTGGTCCCGTCTACACGCGGGGACTCATGCGGATGGGGCGCTCGGCGTTCGCGCTATTAGGGGTAAACGCACAGGAAACACAGTCCTCCATCGACGCCTCTCTAACCTTCGGCATCTTGTGGCTTGACGTTTGCCGGCGGGCGCACTCGTCGAATTTGCTCGTAGAAGGGCTGAAGCTATTTGTCCCGAATGGAAGTTCTGCGCTCGTTCGCGAGCGGATGGCGAATCTGAACCTGGATGCCGCGAAGTGGTCGTTGTTTGAGTTGGATGAACGGGACGACGCACTGGTAGAAATCGACAGCGCAGATCGCGGCAATGTGGCGACGCGCCTGATACATGCCACCGAGGATCGGGCGGCGCGGGAGCGCTTCAAAGACTCAATCGCGCACGTGCAGCAGGTGTTACCGAATTGCGAAATTGTCGTTCGGTCCGCGGCCGAGATTGCCTTCCGCTGGCGCGGTTTGGAGTTCGCGCGAACGCGCCTTGAATGTATTCCGGGCTCATTTCGGAGTACCGAGGAAATCGTGTTTGGCGTCGGCGCTGAAGAACGGATCTTAGAAATCCGGAACGAAGACGAATTCGTGCAACTGGCGAATTCTCTGCGCGATATTCGTCATCCTTACGGACCGCGTCAACATCCGCTGTGGCGCCTGCGTCCTGAGCGTTGGCTGGAGTCGCTCGTGATCGGAGATGTAAGCGTCGTCGACGATCGTTTGGAAACGTCAAACCAGTATTCACAGGTTCCCGCTTTCTCTGCCTCCGACCGCGCCATGATCGATGTGCTTGCCACCACGCATGCGGGACGGCTGGCAGTTGTCGAACTGAAGGCCGATGAGGATATCCATCTCCCGCTACAAGGGTTGGACTATTGGGCGCGAGTGGAATGGCACCATGCCCGTGGCGAATTTCCCCGCTTTGGATATTTCGAAGGTCGCGAGTTATCGCCAGAGAAACCGCTGTTGTTTCTCGTGGCACCAGCATTGCATGTGCATCCTTCTACCGACACTCTGCTCCGCTACCTTTCGCCGGAAATCGAATGGGAATTTGTCGGGATCGACGAGCGCTGGCGCGAGGGCGTAAAAGTCGTGTTCCGAAAGCGGCCAGAGCGGAGCACAACGCCCGAATCTAGATTACCCAACCGTAAAGTTAGTTAAACCCCGTTCCGCGGAAACTTACGATTTTAAGACTCCTTCCACACTCCCAACAACCGGCGCACATCGATTAGTTGCGCCACGTGATAAGCGTTGTGATCGGCTAGCAGCAAGGCCTGGCGCAGAATAGTCTGGCCGTCGCCCCACGGGATGCGGGCGTATAGATCCGTTTTTGCATTTGCAACTAGGTCTTCCATGGCCTTCAGATCTTTGCGAAATCGCTGAATGCTTTTGTTCCATGCGGTTGCATTCGGCAGTGCCTGCGACTTTGGCCAATAGCCCTCAGGCCACTTTGGCGATTCATGTTTAGAATTGCGGCTGAATTCGAGAATGTCCCATTGCGCGATACGAAGATGCTCCAGCAGCATCCAGGCGGAATGCGGGAGTCCCTCGGGTTTCACGCCGCGCAATTTCTCCGGCATATCTTTCACCGCATCGCTAAACCTGGCGTGTGCGCCTCCGCCATCGAGAAGATAAAGCACCTGCGCGCGAAGTTGTTTGCCGTGGGGATCCTTGGTTGCCATCTCCTGTTTCTTTCCTCTCTCTGAATTAGACCGGTCTCAAACCAAAACTGTGTCTCCCGAGCGAAGCGAGAGACCTTAGTTCTTCTTGGCAGCATCCGTGTCGCACCGTCAAACACTAAACTCTCTCGCTTCGCTTGGCGTGATAATCACGATGAGAGCGGAAGCGGACTGTCACTACTGTGTATCTGCGCTGAGTTATCTTCCCACTTCTCGCCTCTTAAGACGCGGCTAATGCCGCGCACGATGCGGCGCATAGGGAAAATATTCTTGTCGTCGGCCAGAAATATTTCGCCGATACGGCTACCCCGGTAGTACCAGCGCTTGACCAGTGCCAGATGTTCCATGGTCTCCAGTGCGGGAAGTGTTCCCGGAAGCAGCAGCGTATCGAGAACCGCCAGCACCCGCGACTCCATGGATTGCGATTTCGTGTGCTCGGCGGGCTGGATGCAGAACACGGCGGGTCCCGCGATTGCTCCTTGATGCACCCGGAAGAAAGTAACTGACTCCGATTGCTGACATGGTTGAACGATCAGCGCCGACCAGCGATCGAGACGGCGCACAATTTCCGGGAACTGAGCTACAGTGGGCTTTAGTTTCTCCACGCGAATATGAATTGCAGCAGCGTCCTCGAATGCCAGATTGGCCGATGCGGCGTCGCGCTGAGCTGAGATCTCTCGAACTAAAGATTCGCCGCCGGAATCAAAGTAGGATTGCACGCGGTTTACTTCTGCCGAATATTCCTCGTCGGTACAGCCCTTGAAGCAGGGTGCCAGGCACATTTTCATTTCAGAATAAATGCAGCCGGGAAATTTGGGGTCGGGGTCAAGGTCGTCGACGCAGCGGCGCATCTTGAAGAAATCGAGCGAGTCGTTCATGAACTTTTCTGCGGCGGTCCGAGATTGAAACGGACCGTAATACCGCGCGGGGCCATTCATGCGACCCAGTCTTGTGGTGATCGAGGCGCGCGGGTATTGATTTTCGAAGTGCAGTTTAACCAGAGGTGCGAAGCGGAAGCGCAAACGATTGGAGTAGGTTTTGGGAAACGCTTCCCGCAGAGCTTTGTAAAGCACGAAGGCGGACTCGAAATCGGAACCAGTGGGCGTGTATTCGATCCAACGGATGCGATCGCGCAAATTGAGTTTCTTCGTGCTCTCCTCGACCGGACCTAACAGGCGCTGCAAGCGGCGGCGAAGGTTCGCGGTTTTGCTGACGTAGGGCTCGCCTTGCTCGTTATCGCCGTGAAGGAGGAACACCGCTGGCGCGCAGGGAACGGCGGAAAAGACTTCCGCGTCTCGTTCAACCGTAAATTCCAGACGCTCAGTCAGCACGAATTCATTCTAGTGCTGATGCCGCTGAAATCCACCCCGAAGCATTGAGAAAATGACCAACCGGTTGGCTTTATAGATCCGTGTAAATCCGTGAAGATCAGTGGCAAAATCTATCGAAAGCTGGCACTGCGGAATTTCTGCCGGAAGTCTATGCCTTCCATCTTGATGACGCGGCACATTTCGTGCAACCGCGAGCGCATGCGTTCTCCGATGCGGTCGCCAAGGGTTTCGCCGCGCGTGGCGGCTCGTGCCGGCGAAACGGATCCATTCGCGCCGGCTGCCGGCTGGTCTTCAAAATTAGTGGTAATGATCGTCGTGCGGTTGTCGTTGTACCGTGTGTTGAGAATAAGGCTGACCGTATCCCAAACCCATTCGCTGGGCTTCACCGCCCCCAACTCATCGAGAACCAAAACGTCGGTTTCGAAGACCGGCCGAAGAACGTCCAGCTCCGTAGTTTGAACCGTGGCGTTGTACGAATTCTGAATTTCCTTCAGCAATTCACGATAGTCGTAGAACAGGCAGGAAATCCCTTTGTTTAGGATTAGGTCCTTGGTGATACCCACTGCCAGATGAGTCTTGCCCGTGCCGATCTTGCCGATGATCAGCAGGCCCATGCCATCGCGAGGGTCGTACTCCTGCGCGAACTTCGTAGCGGAGAGATGAGCAAACGCCAGCGAGGGATTGGCTCCGGGAAAATCTGTCGTATAACTGGCAAGTTCACAATGCTCGTAGCGTCGAGGGATGTTCGCCGCCGCCAGCAAAGTTTGGTTCCGAGCCCGCAATTGACAGTCGCAGCGCGTGACTCGCCGGTCTTTGGGCGCGCTCGCGCGGGCGGGAAGAGTCTTCCATCCTGTGCCTTCGCAGAGGGGACAAACCTTGGCTTGCGTCGTCGTCAACATCAATCTTCTTCTTGATCCTTCTGTGAATTGTATTCTCTGACTTTGCACCCGGCGCGCACCTTCCCGCAAGTCCGAAACGCAACGTGCCTGTGTACAACCTGTGCAGGGCTGTGAAGAGATGAGAGAAACCGCCACCAGCTTGAGTTTTGGCGTGTTAAATTGTCCGCGCCACCATTTTCACAGCTCTACGGGGCCCCAAAACCCGCCCCGCCAGCCCCAATCCGGGAGGCAGGGGTGCAAAACAGGCTTCCGGCGCGGATTTTCACAGTTGACATTCTCTCCAGAGAGAGGAAAATACGAGCCATCAGGTTTCCCACTCAGCTACATGTTCGAATTTTCCCGGTTTTGTGCTGGGGATGAAAGAGACCTGCAAGGAGAAACTATGAATAAGGCCGATCTGGTTGACAAGATCGCTGGTGCGTGCGAAATCAGCAAGGCGCAGGCTACGACTGCGATTGATACTGCCGTTAGCAGCATCTCTGGTGCGTTGAAAAAAGGAGATCGCGTGGCTTTGATAGGTTTCGGAACTTTCTCAGTGTCGCAGAGAAAGGCGCGTAATGGACGCAATCCGCAAACCGGCGCCACAATCAAAATCGCTGCCCGCAAGGTTGCGAAGTTTACCCCCGGGGCCGAACTGAAGAAGACCGTCAACAAGAAATAGTAAACAGAACAGAGTCTGGGATCTACGAAACGGCAGGGGGTCGGCCCTGCCGTTTTTCGCTGTCCGGAGTTTTCAGTACCGAGTACTTGCTATCGAGTTCCGAAAGGCGGGCGGCGTGACTCGGCACTCGGTACGCGTTACTCTCAACTGGTTATGATTGCCCATCTGCGCGGAACGCTGCTCGCCAAACATCCCAATCAAGTAGTGGTCGAGACGGCCGGCGTCGGCTATGAAGTAAATATCAGCGTTCCGACTTTTTCCGGATTGCCTGCCATCGGCGCCGAAGTCGCGCTTCACATCCATACCCATGTGCGGGAAGACGTAATTGCTCTTTACGGATTCCTGCAACCCGCCGAGAAGGTGTTGTTCGAAAAATTAATGACGGTGAGCGGCATCGGCGCAAAGCTGGCGATCACTATTCTGAGCGGGATGGCGGCGGATGAAATGGCTGCGGCGATTCGCGGCAATGACTTGGCGCGACTTACCGAAATCCCAGGCATCGGCAAGAAAACAGCGGAGCGCATGGTGTTGGAACTTCGTGACAAGTTGCCGCCGGCGACAGGGCCCTCTGCGCCATCTGCGCCTGTCATGAGCGCTGTCGAAGAGGACGTCTTATCCGCGTTAATGAACTTGGGCTATCAGCGTGCGACGGCCGAGAAGGCGCTGGCGAGCATGTTAAAAAGCGGGAAGGGCGGATCTTTCGATGCAATGTTCCGGGAAGTGCTGGCCGGACTCTCCAAGTAGCCCCAGGTCGCTTAGCTTTTACTTTCCGATGCAGAACGTGCTGAAGATCAGGTTGAGGATGTCGTCGGTGGTTGTGGCTCCGGTGATGGCATCGAGGGGCCGCAGCGCATTGTAGAGATCGAGCAGTAGCATTTCGTGAGGGACTTTCGTCTTGACAGCGTTCGCGGCGACATCAAGCGCGACGAGCGCGTTCTGCACCAAACCCTGATGGCGCACGTTGGTAAGAAATCCGGCTTCCGCCTGCGCTCCGGTTTCCCCTCCAATGTGACGCAAAATTTCTGCGCGCAGTTCGGCGATGCCCTCCCCGGTCAATGCGGAGGCTCGAACCGTTGAATTCTGACCACTGGCCACTGACCACTGACCACCGGCAACCAAGTCGGACTTGTTTCCCACAACGATTGCTGGACGATTCTGAATTTCCCGAAGGAGTTCATTATCTTCGTGCGTCGACGGCTGCGATGCATCGACCACGACCAAGACCAAATCAGCGTCGGCCAGTGCCTCCATCGATTTCCGTATGCCGATGGATTCCGCTTCATCGAGCGCCTGCCGAATTCCGGCGGTATCGACGAGTTGAATCGGAATGCCGCCAATGGCGACCGTTTCGCTAACCAAATCGCGCGTGGTCCCGGGACTTGCAGTGACGATGGCGCGCTCGCGCTCAACCAGGCGGTTGAACAAACTCGATTTGCCAACATTCGGACGACCGACAATGGCGAGCGTCAATCCCTGCTGCACGATCTTGCCGTATGCGAATGTGGCCGCAAGTTGTTCCAGCGGGTGGCGGACAGCGGCGATTCGTTCAAGAATCGTTGCGTCAGGCAAAACAGACACGTCGTCTTCCGCAAAATCGATGCCCGCTTCGAGCACCGCAATCAACTCAACCAATTTCTTCTTGATCGGCTGCAGTCGCTTGGATAGAGCGCCTTCAAGTTGCTGCGCCGCAACCTTCGCCTGGTAAAGCGTTTGTGAATCGATGAGATCGCGAACCGCTTCCGCTTGCGTAAGATCGATGCGGCCATTGAGAAACGCGCGCATAGTGAACTCGCCGGGCTCAGCCAGGCGCGCTCCGGCAGCAATGCAAAGCTCGACGATCTGCCGCAGTACGACTGGCGAGCCATGGGCGGAAATCTCGATGATGTCGTCAGTGGTGTAGGAATGAGGTTTGGCGAAATAAGTGACCACGACTTCGTCGATGCGTTGCTCGTGTAGGGCGGGCGCCCCCGCCCGCCTAGCGACGGACGAAAGTGCCTGTGATGCAAGGAGACCATCCGCGATCTCTGCGAGCTCTCGTTCCGCTGCCGGCGGTCGGACAAGAGTGTCCGACCCAGATGGTTCGATAACTTCCCCAAAGACCGCCTGTCCAGATTCCATTTCACGATTGAGCCGCAACATCGGCGAAGCAATCTCTAGCGCCCGCGGCCCGGCAATGCGCACCACTCCGATGCCGCCGCGTCCGGGCGGGGTGGCGATGGCGACGATTGTGTCGTCGAGGTTCAAGGGGCGATTGTAGCGGGTAAACTGGAAGAACAACCAGCGGCCGAGTGTGATCCGTGAATTTACGGCTCGGCCCGCGCAAAACTTACAACGAGGGGTTCGCAAATTGCCAGTCGCCGACGAACTGCTAAAAGCCAACGAAGAATTTGTCAGGAACTTTAACCTGGGCGACCTTGCCGTGCGTCCGCGCAGACATCTTGCCGTGCTGGCCTGCATGGATTCCAGAATATTGTTTGAACGCTGCCTGGGGTTGCATCCCGGAGACGCGCATATGATCCGCAATGCGGGAGGAATTGCCACCGACGACGCTTTGCGCTCGCTAATTGTTTCGCATCATCTGCTCGACACGCAGGAGTTCATCATCATTAACCACACGGACTGCGGGTTGTTGAAGGTGCACGAGGAAGAACTCAAACAGAGTCTGACGGAAAAGATGGGGACACCGGCAGGCGCGCCAGCGCATTTTCACGCCTTTGATGATCTGGAGAAAAACGTACGCGAGCAAGTGCGGCGAGTGAAGACGCATCCGTGGATTCCGAAGCATATTCCGGTGCGGGGATTTATTTACGACGTGAAGACCGGCGCGCTGCGGGAAGTGGAATAGGGTTTCAGTGCGTCCAATCAAACCCCGGCATTTAGCCAGAGGAGATTCTGTGCAGGTATCAAGCTTCATGGGACTGCGTAGCAATCAGATGTCGATAAACAAGAAAGTAGTAAAGGAGCGTTCCAAACGGAGCCAGGAAACCCAAGAGCACAAACCACACTGCCTTTTTGAGATAGTGTGAGGAATCAAAACCAAACCAGAAATACCACATGCCAATCCACAGCACAGCGACGCCTGCTATTTCTGGGTAAAGTATCGTTCTGATCATTGCAGAAGCCGGTGCGATTAGAACGCGGGTTCCTACCCCCACCATTGCCATTCGAGCTCCGAGTAAAGTGGCTATAAATGCGAGCGTTAGCAACGCACTCGCGAAATATGTCCGCTGAGCAGTTGGGGAAAACAGCCAACTGCGGTTGATCGGAAGATACAACATGGCCGTCTAGCTTAGCACCGAAAAGACGGAGTGCTTACCGGGCCACAACTTTCTCAATCTCCGCCTTCAACTGGTCGTAAGGCAAAGCCCCGGGATGATACATCGCGACCTTCCCCGTGCGATCGAGCAACACAATTGTTGGCGTAGTCGAAGCGCCATACATGTCGAAGTTGTATTTGCTGATCGGCACTGGCATGTCGAGCAGTCCAGCGTAAAAGCGGTGTCGTACGGCGTCGATGTAGGCGAGTTCGTCGCTGGGCGCAGCGTGCTCGACTTGCGCGGTGTAGCCGTAGAGTCTCGTGGGACCGACCACGGCTAACCCTTTCGGAGCAAATTCGGTTCGCAATTGGGTGATGATTGGCGCCTCAGCTTTGCAGTCGGCACACCAGTGTGCCCAGAAAAAAAGCAGAACTGGCGATCCCTTCAGTTGCGCGAGCACAGGCGGCTTCGACCCGAGAAATTGTTCCGCCCGAAGCGCAGGGGCAGGGCGGCCTTCGAAGCCGAGCAGGTTCAAATTTTTTTGCAGCCGTGCGCGGATCGAAGTAGTGCCGTAGGTACGCAGTGCGGTCTGCAGAACGGCGACGGCCTGACTCCTCTGGCCGCGAGCGGCCAGCGCCTGCGACTCAACTTCGATCGCGGCGCCCAAAGCGATCGGAAGCCGCGGTTCAGCGTCGAGCGGACGCTGCTTCAGTTGCTCAAGAGCGAGGTTTCTCGTCTGTTTGGCGTATGCCGTGGCCTGATCGTACTGATGAGCGTCGAGGGCCGCTCTTCCCATCCATGAATAAGCTTCGACGTATTCCGGAGTGACGCCGTTCCTATTGCGATAAGCGTTCAAGTCCGAATCGGCTGCGCTGAAATTGCTTTGAGCCAATGCCGTACGGACGTCTTCAACAATGCCAGCCCATGCCGGAGTTGCCAACAAAATCAGGACCAGATACTTACGCCAAGCCATATCTGAATGATGTATCTTTTCCTGCCGTATGGCAAATGAACGCCACGCAATATGCATCCCCTGCCTCACCGGAAGTAATTGATAGAGGAGTACTTAAAGGGCTCACAAAAACTGTCGCATTTCTGAGGCACTTACTTGCCGCAGTCACTGAAGAGCAGGCCATCGCTGGCCGCCTTTTTATTTCCTGCAAATCGTTAACTGCGAAGTGGTAGGAGGATTGATCGCCAAATCGCCAATTTTTATTGCCGCATATCTCGGATCAGAACCACATCGGCGTCTGTGTGCCCGCGACCCATCGCCAGCTGTTTTCCGTCGAAAGACCAATGAAAGTCGTAGAGGTGTTCAGAGGTGAAATCGGTAATCTTTTTGCCCTTCGAACCATCCAGCGGCTGCAGCCAAAGGTTGTCGACTCCGTTCTCCCGGGTGGGATAGACCACGCCTTTTCCGTCGTGCGAAAACCGTACCAGTCCGAATCGCGGCCGCTCAAAATCCACAAGTTTTGCCTGCCCGGAATCCGCAGCGACCAGCGCCAACATTTCCTTATGCTCGCCGGAATGTTGAAGCGTCGCGAAGGCCGCAATCTTGCCGTCGGCAGAGAGGTCGAAGGCGGCGTCTAACGAAATGGGCAACTCCGAGATGGTCCGCGAGGCTCCGCCGTCAATCGAGACTCGAGCCAGCTTTCCTTCATCCCGCTGCTCGATGTAATAGACCCACCGGCCATCGGATGAGCACACAGCGTGGTGGTCGCGCTTGGCCGTCGTAAGTTGCTTCAAGTTGCTGCCCGACGAATCGATGCGCCAGATGTTCTGGTCGCCAGTGTTTCCATGAAAACTGAGGTCGAACACAATATACCGCCCATCAGGGCAGGCAGAGGGATTGCCGCTGGGCCTGCCTTCTTCCGTGGTAATGACGGTCTTGTTTCCGGTCGCAGGATCAATTCGATTGAGGTTGTTTACCTGATCTCCAATCAATTGGCCGTCCCGCGTCCAGGTGAAATTAGTGAAGGCCTTCGCCGAGGTCACTGGACGAATCTGCGAGCTTGATCCGAACGCCGGCATCACGAAGAGGTTCCACCTCTCGGTGCTCATCACTGTCGTCAGTGACTTTCCGTTTGCCGCAACGCCAAGATCTGCGTAAGTGTTGGTATCGCGCGTGATCGGAGATAGCTTGCCCTCCGGGTAAGAGACGAATGCAATCTGGTATTGATTGAAATTGGAGTTCTGCCCGCTCCAGCGCCCCAACAGCCCACTGCCGTCTGGCATCCATGTGGGCGAATCGAACAGCTGTGCATTGGCGCTGAAAAAAACTTTCTGCCCGCCGCTGCCGACGTCCACAGCGGTGAGACTCTCGAGCGCATTACCCGCGTTCAGTTCGTCGCACACAATTGTCTTGCCGTCGGGAGACCATGCGGGTTGAAAGAGGCCGTGGCTGTTCGAACCACTTGCCAAGACCTTCTCTCCCTCCTCGCCTCCCTCAACCGGTCGAACGATGAGCCGATACTTTCCCGGCTCCGGATTGTCATACCGCATGAACGCGAACTTCTTCCCGTCGGGCGAAAAAGTAATGTTCGAATCGACGTCAGCTGCGAGTTTCTGCGGCGTGCCGCCAAGCAGCGGCGCCCGGTACAAGAACTTCAACTCTGAATTTCCCTCATCGCTCCGCACGAAATAAAAATAGTTCCCATCCGGGGAGAAACGGAGCCCGCCGTAATCCAATTCGGCTGCAGGCTCGACTTGAACATTGCTGTTGGTGGGCACATTCCTCAGCCACAGACTGGCCAGACCCTTTGTTCTCGTCACGCTGAGAATGTACTTGCCATCCGGCGAGATGGCGACGCGCACCGCATCGCCAGTATCGGTAACCTTGCTGACGGAAATATCCTGGAACGGAGTTTGCCGGCTGCGATTGAAAAAGGGATAGAGTCCATATGCTGCTGCCGCTACCAGCACGATCGCAATTGCAGCCACCATGCCGGTTGTGAGTTTGTTCCGACGCGCGGCCCCTATTGCCGCGGAACTGCCGGATGCAGGCTGGAGCAAGGACCCATCCGGCGTGACTGCCGAACCGGACCCCGCCACCGGAACCGTCGCTGCACTGATTGACGCCGCTTGGGCGGATTTCCTTCCTGACTCTGTATCGCGCTTCAACCGCCTCAGATCGCCACGCAGATCGGCGGCCGACTGATAACGCAGATCTCGCTCTTTCTCTAGCGCTTTCCCGATGATTTCTTCCAGCTTACTCGGCAGTGCAGGATTAAATTGCTGCGGCGGGACTGGGTCTAGTTCAAGAATGGCGTGGAAGATTACCGCAGACGTCGCGCCGGAAAAAGGCAAGCGCCCTGCAGCCATTTGGTAGATCACGACGCCGAGCGAGAACAAATCCGTACGAGCGTCCAGCTTTTCGCCGCGAGCTTGCTCCGGCGACATATAGGAGATCGTTCCTACCGTCGCTCCGGGACTGGTCAGATGCGCCGGATTGGGATGGTCTTGCGTAGGTCCGATGGTTTCCATCGTCATCTCAGGCCGAGTCAGTTTGGCGAGGCCAAAGTCGAGCACTTTCACCTGTCCGCGCTCGGTGACGAAAATATTCGCCGGCTTAATATCGCGATGGATGATTCCTTTGGCATGAGCGGCGTCTAGAGCGTCGGCTAACTGAATGCCCCAGTCTAGTAATCGGTCCAGCGCCACGGGCGAGCCCACGCGGCGATCCAGGGTTTCCCCCTCCAGCAGTTCCATCGCGATGAATGACTGCTGCTGCCCATCCTCAAGCTGTACCTTCTCGACCGCATAAATCGTGCAAATGTTGGGATGGTTCAGCGATGATGCGGCCCGAGCCTCCAGCAAGAATCGATCCAGAGCATTCTGATCGCGCGAAAGCTGTGGCGGCAAAAATTTCAGCGCCACCCGCCGTCCGAGGTCGAGGTCTTGCGCCTCGTAAACAATCCCCATCCCGCCACTGCCAAGCTGGCCGGTGATGCGGTAATGCGAGATGGTCTGTCCGATCATGGGCATGAATGTCTGGGAAAATTCATCTTAGGAGGGATGTAGAAGGCAGTCAATATCCGGCGCGCCGTCGAGTGAGAGCTCGGGAAGATTTCAAATTGCCGCAGCCTGCTCTCGCCGCTTCGCCTGGATTTCAATGTACACATTCACGAGCGACACTGCTGCTGGCGTCACTCCCGGAATGCGCGAAGCCTGGGCCAGCGTCTGTGGCTGGACGTGCGTCAGTTTTTCTTGCATCTCATGCGAAAGCCCGCTGACGGAGGCGTAGTTGAACCAATCGGGTATCGAGCGATGTTCCGACTTCTTCATGCGCTCGATGGCACGCTGCTGCTGCTGCAGGTAGCCCTCATACTTGATTTCCGTTTCCACCGACTTCAGTTCGTTGCGGATTTCCGAAGAAAGACTAACCACGGATTCGCTGGTATTTTCACGGACTTCTTCTCTTGCAAAGAATGGGGGATCAAGCTCACGAAGAATCGGCGCCATCTGCTCAATCTTGATCTCGGGACGCTTGAGCAGTTGAGCCAGAGTCAGACCAATTACCGTAGCGTCCCCGAAACATGTGGGGACGGGCGACTCGCCCTTCCTGCCACGCTCAAGCATGTCGGTGTTGAACTTCGTTCCCTCCAGCAGCTTCTTCACCGCTGCCAGCCTTTCTTGCTTCGCCTCAAAGTCATCCCACGCTTCATCCGAGATCAATCCCACCCGCCGCCCGTGCGGAGTGAGCCGGCGGTCGGCATTGTCAATGCGAAGGTGCAAACGAAATTCCGCCCGCGATGTAAACATTCTGTAAGGCTCATTCGTGCCTTTGGAGATAAGGTCGTCGATCAGGATCGCGGTATAAGCCTCGGTGCGGTCCAGAATCAGCGGGGACTGCTCCTTCACTTGCAACGCCGCGTTAATACCCGCCATCAGCCCCTGGCAAGCGGCTTCTTCGTAACCTGACGTGCCGTTAATCTGCCCGCCGAGAAACAGCCCCGCGATTTTCTTAGTCTCGAGCGTGCGCTGTAATTCGGTGGGATCGATCGAGTCATACTCAATGGCATAGCCCGGACGCAGCATCTCGGCGTTTTCGAGGCCGGGAATTGATTTCAGAATCGCGAGCTGCACATCCACCGGCAGCGATGTGCTCATCCCGTTGACATAGATTTCATGCGTGTTCAGGCCTTCAGGTTCGAGGTAGAGCTGGTGCATTTCCTTGTCAGGAAACTTGACAATCTTGTCTTCAATCGACGGACAATAGCGCGGTCCAATCGACTGAATCTGCCCGCTGTACATGGGCGAGCGGTGAACGTTCTCGCGAATGATGCGGTGCGTTTCCGGAGTAGTCCACGCGATGTAGCAGGGAACCTGCGAATCGTGATGTGCCACACGCTTGGTACGAAAACTGAAAGGCGTAGGGTCGTCGTCTCCGGGCTGCTCAGCGAAACGCGACCAGTCGATGGTGCGTCCATCAAGGCGCGGCGGCGTGCCCGTCTTGAGCCGGCATCCCCGAAGCCCTAGATTCTTGAGCGCTTCTCCCAGCAGAACCGCATTCGGTTCCCCCGAGCGCCCTGCAGGATACTGTTGCTCGCCGCAGTGGATTAATCCGTTTAGAAAAGTGCCAGTGGTGATGATTACCGCCTGCGCCCCGACGGTACGTCCGTCACGTAGCTTTACTCCTCGCACGATTCGGAAGTCGTCGCTAGCCGCCGGTCGTTGGTCGTTGGCAGGATCGGCGACGTCGGTGGCTGTCGCCGCCGCCGAACGACCATCGGCCAACGACCCCTCCACAATCAGCTCCGCCACTTCCGCCTGCTTGATCTTCAAATTCGCCTGCGACTCCAGCACCTCGCGCATCTTCAGGCGATACGCCTGCTTGTCGCACTGCGCCCGTGGCGACCACACCGCCGGCCCTCTCGAAGTATTCAGCAACCGGAACTGGATGCCGACCGCGTCGGTGATCTCGCCCATGATTCCGCCCAGCGCGTCGACTTCCCGCACCAGATGCCCCTTCGCAATGCCGCCGATCGCCGGATTGCAGGACATCTGCGCAATTAAATCGACGTTGAGCGTGTAGAGAGCAGTCTTCAGCCCCATGCGCGCCGCAGCCATCGCGGCCTCGCAGCCGGCATGGCCCGCGCCAACAACGACGACCTCGAATTGCTCGGTAAACTCCATATCCATGTTCATTCTAGCAACTCCCACACGCACGCACCCCGCTCGCACCTCCTTTTCACTCAACTCGAAGGGTCCGTAGGGCGCGGCGCATACCGCCAGCGGATTAGTAGATTTGCTCTGACCCATCACTTGCCGACCTATAGCCTCGCCCGTATAGTGGGTGAGTCATACGCGAACCAGGAGGCAGATCATGAATACCATCGAATTCTTCGAGCAACTGGAAGCATCGATCGCAAAATACGACCTGCTCTGCCATCCGTTCTACCAGGCATGGGCGGCTGGAGAGTTGACGCGCAATGATCTCCGCGAATATGCCCGCCACTACTACCACCACGTCGAAGCGTTTCCCTGTTACCTGGCCGAACTCGCGCTTCGGCTGGATGAAAGCGACCTGCGGCGCGCGGTGCTGGCCAATATGTGTGATGAAAAGGGGTTCGCGACAGCGCATGGAGAAGGCTCCGTCCCCCACTCGGAGCTATGGCTTGATTTTGCCGAGGCAATGGGCGCGCGCCGAGACATGGTCCTGCACTTGCCAGTGGCCGAAATTCGAGAACTCATCCGCTATTTCCATCGCCTGGCCAGCGAAGGCACACCGGAAGAGGCGCTGGCCGCTTTCTACGCCTACGAATCCCAGGTGCCGCGCGTTGCCAAAGAGAAAGAGCGAGGCCTGCGCGAAATGTACGGCGCTGACGACAAGACTTGCGGCTACTTCACGCTGCATGCGACCGCCGACATCTATCATTCGAATGTCTGGCGCAAGCAGCTGGAGCAGTGTCTCGAAGCGAATCCGGAGGCAGCCCAAGCCGCGCTGAGGGCCGCCGAGAACACAGCCAAATTATTGTGGCGAGCTTTGGACGGAATCGACGCCGTGCGGACGGCATTCGCCGCTTGATTCTGGCTCTGACGCGCAGGAGAAATGACATCCGGTGGCGAGACAGATACCAATCGGAGCGCGCGGTGAAGCGCATGAGACCGTCGAATTCAAACACACCCTGACTGCGCACCATTCCGAGTTGCCGCCCGTTTATTCCACGCCTGACATGGTCCGCCTCATGGAGACTGCGGCCTTTCACGCTCTCCACCCGTACTGCGAAGGCGATGAGATCACTGTAGGAACAGCGATCAACATCCAGCACCGTGCCGCCAGCGGCATCGGCGCCCACATCCAAGCCGAGGCGGTACTCGAATCATTCGACGGCCGTTTCTACACGCTGCGCGTGACCGCGCGCGACGATGTCCAGCAAATCGGCCAAGGCACGGTTGGTCGCGCCGTCGTGAGCATTGGAAAGTTCCAGAAAACTGCCGGACGAAAGTGACGAAGTCACAGCGGTGACAATCCAGGTTCGCATTCCCTCTGCATAAAATCTAGAATTGTGCTTGACCCATTGTGGTCTGAGCTATGGTGCAGCAGCAAGCCAAAGCGGCGGCCTTCCGGGTTCTGCACTCGGGCAAAGAGATATTGCTGCTACCCAATGCATGGGACGTCTCCAGCGCCCGTATCATCGAAGAATCCGGCTTCAACGCCGTTGCAACAAGCAGCGCCGGAATTGCTTTCTCGCTCGGCTATCCCGACGGCCAGATCATTCCTCGGGACGAGATGCTTGCGGCCATCGCCCGCATCGCACGCGCTGTGAGAGTTCCCGTCACCGCAGATGTCGAATCGGGATACGGAAAAACTCCAGAAGGCGTTAGCCGGACCACGCGGGCAGCTCTCGATGCAGGAGCCGTCGGCATGAACCTCGAGGACGCGACGGGCGATACGAACGCTGCTCTCGTAGATCTTCCCCTGCAGCTGGAAAAGATACGCGCCGTTCGTGAAATGGCAAGCCGTCTGCGGATCCCGGTGGTGCTCAATGCTCGAACGGATGTGTACCTCCTTGAAATCGGAGATCCAACCAGGCGCTACGATGAAACAGTTCGCCGCCTTACCGCTTTTCGCGACGCGGGAGCTGATTGTGTTTTCGCACCCGGAGTGCGCGACGCACCCACCATTGGCCGCCTCGTTAACGATTTAAAGTGTCCAGTCAACATTCTTGCCGGAGCTGGTTCTCCTTCAGTGCCAGAATTATCCAAGCTTGGAGTGGCGCGGGTTAGCCTCGGTTCTGCCACGATGCGCGCCACACTCGGCCATCTTCGCCGCATTGCGGAAGAACTAGAGACGACTGGGACCTACTCGAAGCTTGAAGACGCTCCGTCGCACGCGGAAGTGAATCGGATGATGGAACGGAACCAGCGCTGAAAGTCCAGGGAAAGACCGAAGAAACGATTAAGAGACCTATCTCAATCGGCGTAATCTCCGACACGCACGGCCTTCTGCGGCCAGAGGCCATCGAAGCCCTGCGCGGATCAGACCACCTTATTCATGCTGGCGATGTCGGCGCGCCGGGGATTCTCGAAAGGCTTTCCGAGATTGCCCCTGTCACCGCTGTTCGCGGGAACATTGACAAAGGACCATGGTCCCACGGGCTGCCGGAAACGGACGTGCTTCAGGTCGGCGGCATTTCCATTTACATTCTGCACGACCTTGCCAAACTGGATCTCAAGCCGCAAGCGGCGGGCTTCGCGGTTGTAATCTCCGGACATAGCCACGTTCCCCAACAATCTCTCCGCGACGGAGTGCTTTATTTCAATCCTGGCAGCGCGGGTCCGCGAAGATTCAAGCTTCCCGTGAGCATCGGCAAACTCGTGGTGAAGAATGGCGCTGTGCACGGCGAACTGGTAGCGCTGCCCCTCAACGACTCCCAACCGTAGTCCCGCGCATTGTTACAATCGCAGATCAACAAGAACGCTGAATTTTAGACAATGCCTATTGATTTCCAAATCGAGGCACGTGCTGGAACGGCTCGCACCGGACGCCTGCTCACTCCTCACGGTGAGGTAGAAACTCCGGTATTCATGCCCGTGGGAACGGCAGCGACGGTCAAAGCCATGTCGCAGGATGTTCTCGAAGAACTCGGAGTGCAGATTCTGCTCGGCAATACCTATCACCTCTACCTGCGCCCCGGAGTCGAAACCGTCCGAGACTTCGGCGGACTGCATGGTTTCATGGCATGGCCGCGGGCAATCCTCACCGATTCCGGAGGCTTCCAGGTTTTCAGCCTGAACGAACTCCGCAAAGTTACCGACGACGGCGTCACATTTCGCTCCCACCTCGACGGTTCGTCGCACTTCTTCAGCCCGGAAAGCGCGATGCAGGCGCAGATCGGACTCGGCGCTGACATCATCATGGCCTTCGATGAATGCACGGAGTATCCCGCCGACCGTGCCCGCACCCAGGCTTCAATGGAATTAACCTTGCGCTGGGCCGAGCGCAGTAAAAAATATTTTGAGGACCACAAGCATGAGGTGCCTTGGAACAGTTCTCAGTTTGCGGTTCTCTCCCAGCGAACCCAGGTCCCTCGCATCGCTCGGAATGATACGGGGGAAGGAGATTCAACCCAATCCCTTTTCGGTATCGTTCAAGGCGGCATGGACTTGGCACTCAGAAAGGAATCGGCCGAGCGGACCATTGAAATTGGTTTTCCAGGCTACGCCATAGGCGGCCTCAGCGTCGGCGAACCGCGCGAGCGCACTCGGGAAGTGGTCGAGGCCACGCTCCAGTACCTGCCGGCCGACAAGCCGCGCTACCTAATGGGAGTGGGCACACCCGATGAGATCGTCGAGTACGCCAGCCTCGGAGTCGATATGATGGATTGCGTTCTACCCACGCGCGCCGCGCGCCACGGCCTGCTGTTTACTTCCGGGGGGAAGGTTTCAATCAAGCAGGCGCGCTATACTAAAGATGCCGGTCCGATCGATCCCAACTGCGGCTGCCGGGTTTGCCAGCGCTATTCGCGCGCTTACCTGCGACATCTGTATGCTTCGAACGAAGTGCTGGCTCAGGTCTTGAATACCCTGCATAACCTGAGTTTCTACCTTGACACTATGCGACGGGTGCGTCATTCTATTCGACTTGGGGAAGAGTCCCGTTTTCTGTCTGGTCTCTGGTCTCAACCGAAGCCGTGATCTTCCTGGGAAGACCTCCCCGGATTCAACCTGGCGGTAGATGGTCCGGCTGGAATCGATCAGCACTCCCGTCGTGAAATGACAGGGCCCGAAATGCTGCAGGTGCGGGCTGTTGTTTGCGGATTGAGGCAATCGGTTCGAATTGGATTTTGAATAACGTCTAATGAACATGCAATTCTTGGCAGTGCAAGCCGGCGGTGGCGGGATGGGATGGCTGAGTGTCGCCCCCCTTATTTTCATCTTTGCAATTTTTTATTTCCTCTTGATCCTTCCCCAGCAGCGCCGCCAGAAGAAGTGGACAGCCATGCTGGAATCGCTGAAGACAGGCGACAAGGTCACAACCAGCGGAGGATTGCGCGGAACCATCATGGCACTGAAGGACGACAGCGTTCATCTGCGTGTTCCTCCAAATAATCTGGTGGTGGAAGTGACCAAAGCTTCGGTGACGCAGGTCACGACCGCGGAAGAAGAAGCAAAAGCGAAGTCGTAACATACCCTGGTATCTGGACTCTGTTTTCATCATGAATAAGAATCTTCTCTGGAAATTGGCACTCATCGTCGGAATTCTGCTCGTCTTCCTGTTTGGAATATTCGGCATTCCGCAGCGCTTTTCCGGCCAGGGCTTGCTCTCGGCCATGACCAACCGCATTCACCTTGGGCTGGACTTGCGGGGCGGAACCCACCTGATTCTGCAGGTGCAGGTCAATGATGCGGTCAATATCGATTCCGACAATGCGATGGAAACCCTGAAAGAGCAACTCAACAAGCGCAAAATTGCCTTTGCTGATATCTCCAAGCCCGATCCGCAGAACAGTCCTGACAAAGTTGTGTTGAAGGGCGTCTCGCCGGATGGTCGAAAAGACTTATTGGATATCGTTTCGGAGCGCCTGCCCGAATACAACCTGAGTTCGGGAGCGGACAATACCTGGGTTCTGACCATGAAGCCGCAGATGCTTAGCGACATGAAGAACAAAGCGGTCACCCAGGCGATCGAGACCATTCGCAATCGCATTGATTCTTTGGGCGTCAGCGAGCCGACCATCCAGGAGCACGGCCTTGGGCAATACCAGATTCTGGTGCAGTTGCCCGGCGTCGACGATCCCGGCCGGGTGAAAGACATCATGCAGTCCACCGCCATGCTTGAGATCAAGCAGGTCTTGGGTGGACCCTATCCCAGCGAGCAGGCTGCGTTACAAGAGAAGGGTGGAGTTTTGCCGGCGGATGCAATTCTCATGCCCGGCCACGCCGCTCCCGGAACCCCCGGAGGCGAGCAGTCGTGGTATCTAGTATCGCGAATTTCCGCGGTGCGGGGAAAAGACCTGCGCGATGCCCAACCCAGCACCGATCAGAATGGCCAGCCAAACGTGCGCTTCCAGTTAACCGGCGAGGGAGGACAGCGCTTCTACAGCTTCACCTCCGCTCACGTCGGCGAAAGTCTGGGCGTGGTCCTCGATGGCAAGGTACAGGAAGTCGCGAATATTAAGGAAGCCATCCGCGACACCGGAGAAATCAGCGGTGGCAGCATGAGTCAGCAGCAGGCCAAGGACCTGTCGATGATTCTGCGTTCGGGCGCGCTGCCGGCCGGTATCAAATATCTCGAAGAGCGCACGGTCGGGCCGTCGCTGGGCTCGGATTCGATTCGACACGGCGTGAATGCAGCCATCATCGGCATGCTCGCGGTGTTGATCTTCATGCTCGTCTATTACCGCGGGGCTGGAATCAATGCGGACATCGCTCTAATTCTGAACCTCATAATTTTGCTTGGTTTCATGGGATTCTTTGAGGCCGTGCTGACCCTGCCCGGAATCGCTGGCGTGATCCTGACCGTCGGTATGGGCGTTGACTCAAATGTGCTGATCTTTGAGCGTATTCGCGAAGAGTTGCGCAACGGAAAAACGCCGCCTTCGGCTGTGGATCAAGGATTTAGCCACGCATGGATCACCATCGTGGATACGCACGTCACCACGATTGTCTCGGCGGCAATTCTGTTTATCTTCGGCACCGGGCCGGTTCGTGGCTTCGCTACCACGCTGACCTTTGGATTGCTGGCAAACTTGTTCACCGCCGTATTCGTGTCGCGGCTGATCTTCGACTGGATTCTGACACGCAAGCAGCGCGGCGAAGCTTTGAGCATTTAGCAGAATTGAGTAATTGGGTAATTTAGTAATTGAGTAATTTGAAAACCTGATGCGACCTGATCTGGAATTTCAATTACACAATTACTAAATTTCCCAATTACTCAATCGTTCACGAAATCATAGATCTGATAAGGGGTAAGCTAGGTGGAGTTTTTTCGCAATCCCAACATAGATTTCCTCGGCAAGAAGTGGTATTTCCTCGCCTTCTCACTGGTGTTCAGCGTCGCGGGTGTCTTTTCCATGCTGTTCTGGCACCACATCCCCTATGGCGTGGACTTCCGCGGAGGCACACTCGTGTATGTGAAGTTCTCGCATCCGCCTGACGATAACGCGCTGCGTGCCTCCATGGATCGCGTCGGCCTGCGCAATGCCAAGATCCAGCGCTACGGGCCGCCTTCAAACAACGAAGTCCTGATTGACCTCGACGTTCAGGAAACCAACGAGCAGGCCCTCGACCGCGGCAAGACCCAGATCATCAACACGCTGGAAACCAACGCTCCCGCGGGCAAGCAGGATCTGAACAACTCCAGTTCCCTGGCTATCAAAAATTATCTGATGGAAAAAGACCCTCTGCATCTGGGCTCAGACGCCGAGCAGAGATATACGCAGCAGGCGCAGGCCGTCGTTGATACTCGCGACAAGGTGCAAGGCGGCGTGCTGGGTTCGTTCGATCAATTGAACGGCCACGTCGACCCGGCGGTAGTAGCCTCTTTGAAGGACGGTTTTTTCCTCTCTGACTTTGGCGTGCGCAACGTCGAAATCGTCGGTCCTCAGGTGGGGGCACAGTTACGCAAGCAAGCCGTACTCGCCACCGTCTATTCGCTGGCCGGAATGCTGATCTACCTCGGCTTCCGCTTTGAGTGGATTTACGGAGTGGCGGCGGTGGTAACGGTATTTCACGACACGCTAATCACCGTCGGATTTTTCTCGTTAACCAAAACCGACATTTCTCTTACAGTGATCGCCGCCATCCTCACTCTGATTGGTTACTCTAATAACGACACGATCGTGGTATTTGATCGCATCCGCGAAAACATTAAACTCATGCGGCGGGAGAAACTCTCGGAGATCGTCAATCGCAGCATCAATCAGACTCTAAGCCGGACCATCTTGACAGCGGGCCTAACCTTCCTTACCGTACTCGCACTCTTCCTGTTTGGGGGAGAGGTGTTACATGGGTTCAGCCTTGCCCTCGTAATTGGCATCTTAATCGGGACGTATTCATCGATCGCGATTGCAGCGCCGATTCTTGTGGCTTATCAGGATTGGCGGATCGAGAAGAGCAAGACGAGTGGCAGAAATGCCCGCTCCGGTCAGGTAGTTGCCCGATAGCGCTGTCGGCTATTTTCGGCTAAGCCTTTATTTGTAGGCAGTTGCAGGTGGTAGATCGATGCTGGACGAGGCTGTAGCAGGTCGCCCGGCTAGTGGTTGAATTTGGGAGCAAAGGGGAGTCTGTCGGTGTCTAAGTTTACGTAAGGTCTGAAGTAGGAGAAAACCTCATGTTTGAAGATAGCCTTCTGGAGTCCGGCGGCAGGCTGAAGACGAAGCGGGGACGCACGACAACCTTCGCTATTATTCTTGAGATAGCCTTGATTGGCGTAATGGTTCTGCTACCCCTCATCTTCACCGAAGCCCTACCTAAGCAGCAATTGATGACCTTCCTGGTGGCCCCTCCGCCTCCACCTCCACCTCCACCCCCCGCCGCCGCTCCGGTTAAAGTCGTGAAGCAAATCCAGACCGATATAGTGAACGGGGCCCTGCGCACCCCCACCAAGATTCCGCAAAAAGTTCAGATGATTAAGGAAGATGAAGCGCCACCTCAGATGGCTGCCAGCGGCGTAGTAGGCGGTGTTCCCGGAGGTATTCCGGGCGGCCAGATGGGCGGCGTAATTGGCGGTATCATCAGTTCCACGCCCGTCGCGGTTCCGAAAGTCGCCACTCCGCAACGCGTGCGCGTTTCCGCTGGTGTCACCTCGGGCCTGCTGGTTCGCAAGGTTAATCCCAACTATCCGCCACTGGCGCGGCAGGCTCGCATTCAGGGGACGGTTGTGTTGCATGCAGTTATCAGCAAAGACGGTACTATCGAAAACCTTACGCTGGTTAGCGGGCATCCAATGCTCGCTCCATCGGCGATCGAAGCTGTTAAGCAGTGGAAGTACAAGCCTTATCTGCTGAACGGTGAACCGGTCGAAGTGGATACTGAAGTACAGGTTAACTTTACCCTGGCGGGAGGCTAGAGCCTTCGGGTGACGCCACAAGGTTAGGAAATGAACCCTCCCCTCCCACCAAAAACGGTGGCCGGGAGAGCCTTTTGCAGGCGCGGCCTCCGTACCTTTTCATTTCAGGTACGCCAAGTTGCGAAGAGTCGCGGCTTTCTGAAGTCAAGTTTTGCAATGTGTCTGGAATGCGCATCAAAGTCTAATAAGAAGTTCCGAGGAGGGAAAGCAACTCATGTTCGCAGCTAACTTCGCAGGAGAAATTGTCAGTCATGTTCCCCGGGTTGCCGCCTGGATTGTGCAGGAGGGTGGCGCAGTGGGGTGGGATCCGATTTCGCTATGGAAGCAGATGGGAATCATCGCGAAGATCGTGGTCGTCATTCTATTCATCATGTCAGGCTGGTCGATCGGCGTCATGATTGATCGCGCCATGGCATACAACGCTGCTCGCAAGCAATCTCGCGCCTTCGCCCCCGCAGTCGCTGGAGCGTTGCGTGATGGCCGCATCGACGAGGCCATCAAGGTTGCCGAGCGCAACAAGAAGAGCCATTTGGCCAAGGTTGTAACCGCTGGCCTCATGGAATTCAAAGCTCACCAGGATAGCCCCGGCGCCATCCCCGGCGAGACCATCGAAGCTTCCAAGCGCGCTCTCGAGCGCACCGAAGCCATCGTCCACGCTGAACTGAAGCGCGGCTTGGGCGGTCTGGCTACAATCGGCTCGACAGCTCCGTTCGTCGGCCTGTTCGGCACGGTCATGGGCATCCTGAACGCCTTCAAAGGTATCTCAGAGCAGAAGGCGACCGGTCTGGGCGCGGTCGCAGGCGGCATTTCAGAGGCTCTGGTGACCACGGCTTTCGGGCTGCTGGTGGCTATCCCGGCCGTCATGATGTTCAACTACCTCACCGGTCGCGTAGAAGCGTTCGATGTGGAGATGGACAACTCGTCCAGCGAACTGATCGATTACTTCCTGAAACGCCGGGACGTTCGCCGGTCCTAAGGAACTTGAACTGGTAATTCTGCCATGAGTTGCTGTCCGGCGCTGGGAACGGTTCCCGGCGCCGGGCCTCCCGACCTCCAGGCAGAATATCCAATTCTCGCATTCGTAATCGGTTTGCAACGGCAGGTTTTACTGGCAACTGGCCACTGATAACTGGCTACTGCCATAGGAGAATGAAGTTATGTCATTAGCCACGCGGAACGAAGGCGCCAAAGTAAATTCCGACATCAACGTCACGCCAATGGTGGATGTGATGCTGGTGCTGTTGATCATCTTCATGGTCATCACGCCCATGTTGCAGAAGGGCATCAGCGTGGATATGGCGAAGGTGAACAATCCGACCCCGATGCAGGACGCGGACAAGGAAGATGCGCTTCTGGTCTCCGTCATGCGCGATGGGACAGTCTATTTCGGCGCCGATAAGGTCTCAGCAGACAGCTTAACGGGCAGAGTGAAGGATCGCCTGACCAACAAGACGAACAAGATCGTCTACGTCAAGGCGGATGCCCGAGCCCACTTCGGCAACGTAGTCCAGGTAGTGGACGGCGTGCGCGCCGCTGGTGTGGACGACCTGGGCTTGCTGACCGAACAACGCAAAAATACTCCAAACGCTCCCCCTGCCGGTCCGGCAGGCGGGCAATAGAGGAGATCGACCATGAGTATGGCAATGGGAAGCGGCGGGGGCCAAAGCGCAAACATTAACGTCACTCCGCTTATTGACGTGCTGCTGGTGCTGCTCATCATTTTCATGGTGATCACGCCTCTGACGCCGAAGGGCCTGGACGCGCTGGTACCTCAGCCGCCTCCGCCCAACGCGCCCAAGAACAATACGCCCGACCGCACTATCGTCGTGCAATTGATCGATCGCGGCGCCGGACAGGATCCTGGGCTGAAGATCAATCAGGAAGATGCCACGTGGGACAACCTGCAAGGCCGTCTCGCCGATATTTATAAGACCCGCGCTGAGAAGGTCATGTTCGTGAAGGGCGATGACGCTATCCCTTTCGCCGACGTTGCCAACGTAATTGACATCGCCCATGCTGCGGGAGTAGATAAGGTCGGTCTGATCACCGCGAAGATTGAAGCGGGCGGTTAGGACGCCTGGCGTAACCGAGGTTTGTATCAGGGCATGCCTATAGGCATGCCCTCACTGGTTTCCGTCGGTGCGCCGTTAGGCGCCGCATTTCTGAATTCTCGAAGTTCCGCGGATCGGAGTCGGTCCACGCGCGGAAGCCACGATTTTCGTGGCGCTCGGCAGCGCTTGTCAATCCGCTGTCTCTGGGCCTAGGATGCTGTGGCAAGGGAGACTTATACCGCAATGAATAAACACTTTCGTCTGCTGACGCTGGCGGCTGCTGCGCTGGCGCTTTTATCCACCGTAGGCTGCGGTAAGCTGCGCGCTCGCGACCAACTCAACAAGGGCGTCACGGCTTACAAGAACGCAAAGTATGAAGAAGCCATCGATCATTTCCAGCAGGCTGTCGCCTATGACCCCACGCTAATCAATGCCAAAATGTACCTGGCCACAGCCTTCGCCCAGCAATATATTCCCGGCGCCGACACCCCGGAAAATAACAAAATGGCCGAGCAGGCCATCGAACAATACCAGCGTGTTCTCGACATGAAGCCGGCGCGTGATCAGCGAGTCAACTCCGCCAAGGGAATCGCCTATCTCTACCTGAACATGAAAAAGTTCGATGAGGCGAAAAAGTTTTACCGCATGGCCGCCGACGTCGACCCTAATGATCCCGAACCCTACTACTCGGTCGGAGTCATCGATTGGACGGCCTGCTACCAGCCTCGGATGGAAGAGCGGGCGAAGCTCGGCCTGAAACCGGACGAGAACCTGAGCGCCAAAAATAAAGATCAGAAAAAAGCCTGCGCCGAATTGAAGGCCAAGAATATGCCGTCCATCCAGGAAGGCATTGACAGTCTCAACAAGGCCATCCAACTTCGGCCTGACTACGACGACGCCATGGCCTACCTGAACCTGATGTACCGCGAAAAGGCCGACGTGGAATGCGACGACCCCGCCGCCCGCCAGGAAGATCTGAAAACCGCCGACCACTGGGTCGATCAGACTCTAAGCACCAAAAAAGCCAAAGCTGAGAAGCAGCCCGGGCAACAAGGCATCACCATGGATCAGCCGAAATAACATCGTCACCGGAAAGGAAGTAAGTTAGGCCCCAAACGTGAGCCGCAACGCGGCGCTAGAATTCAGCCCACGGCGCAAACCGTGGGTTAGTTTTTGTGGCGTCCCGAGCCCTTCGGGGCGACAGAAACTAAACGTCCGCTGCGTGGCTCCCTTGCGATTCCGCACAGTACCTCATCATTTGTCATAGAGCCTGACTTCCACCTGAGGGAACCGCGCCCGCTCGATCCGCGGAAACGATCCCCCAAGAACCTGTTCGAGCATCAAGGTAGTCGCATCCGGATGGCCCGCAGTCTCGTTGCTCATCAGCACCACCCAGACCCGCCCATAGTTGCTTGCCGCTGATCGCAAAAGCTTCATGTCTGGCTTGCCGGTAACATCCCGATAATCCAAGTGGTCGCCGTGGCGAGGGAAAATAATCACCGGCGTCGCCGTCATCGCCTTTCCCGGATTTCTCGTTCGGAGCGAGCCGAAAAATTCATAGGGAATTCTCGCTTCCGCAATGTGAAAGAGAATGGCATCGTCCACGCGAGCATGATCGTAAATGTAGTTCGCAGCGGCTTCGGATCCATCACGCTCCAGATCGAAGTCGTGATCGTAATAAGACAGCGTTCCCTGCAGCGAAAGCAGAAGCATTGCCGCCAGGCAAATGCCCATCATCCACGTTTTGCGCAGATTTGCCAGGCCAGCCGCGGCCAGAACAATCAGCGCCGGCAGACAGAAGATGAAATACCTCCCTAGAAAAATCGGCCGCGCCAGCGAAAGCACCAAGGTCAAAGCTATCGGGAAAAGTAACCAGATCAGCAGGAACTGCAGCCTCCAAACTTCCCACACAGGCCCAATTCTCAGTAGCCGCCCTCGCAGTGGCGAAATCGCCGCCAAACAAGCCGCTATATACAGGAGGAGCAGAGGCCATCCATTGTTCCCCGCGAGGTGTTCCCAGAAAGCGAACACATCAATGAAGCCGAGCCGCGCGATCCAGCGGATCGGTCCCGCTCCAGTCTTAACTACAAATGCCAGCAAAGGCAGCACCGCAAGTCCGATTCCGACCCATGCACGGCGCATACTCGAAGGGACTGTCGTCCGCGCTCGGGAATACCGCGCTGGCTCGCCTCGCATCGACAACCAGTGGGCGGCCACAAGCAACAACGCGTACAAGTGAGCGTAGGCGGCGAGAGCGCTTGCCAGAATGTATCCCGAGCGATTTCGCCGCGACGGCTTCTGCAACCACTCGACAAAGAATGCGCTGGAGAGCGTGGCCAATAACAAAAAAAGCGAGTAGCTGCGTGCTTCCTGCGCATAACGAATGGCATACGCGTTGCAACTCATCAGAGCGACCGCAATCAGCCCCACACGCCGGTCAAACAGCTTGCAGCCCAGCCAGAAGATTGCCGGCAAGGCAGCCAGAGAGCAAAGCACGGAAAAGCTGCGGACGAAAAATGGATTGAATCCGAAATGCAGCCATCCCCGCAGCAGCACGTAATACAACGACATGTTGGCTTCTCGCCACCACAGCAGTCGTACCAAGTCGTGCCAACTCAGCCGTGCGACTTCCACGCTGAAGCACTCATCAAACCAGAAGGGCTTTCGCGCGAGAAAAAGGAAGCGCAAAGCTGCCGCCCCCGCAGTGAGGATTGCCAGAGTGAGTACGGACACCCAGCTTCTTGCTGGTTGTTCGGATGAGAATTGGCGCGGGTCGCCTGCGTCGCGGCTAACCGGCGTGTCTGGCTGATGCATGCTTTGCGCTGAAAAGACTGCGAATTCCAAATGATACTATCTAGGAATGGCACCATGGAGATTCGTATCGGGGCATGCCTCCAGGAATAACTTAAGAGTCCCAATTCTAAAGCGCCTTTAGGCGCTGGATTTTCCGCATGCCGATGACCGGAACATCATTGCAAGCCGCGCCGCTTAACAGCCAACCGTCAGCAATTGCGCGGTGGATCGGATGCGTGTCCGTGATCGTTCCCGTCTACAACGAGGTCGCGCATGTCGATGAGCTTCTGCAAGCTATCCATGCCTCGCCCGTGAAAAAAGAAATTATTATCGTCGACGATGGTTCCACCGACGGCACTCGAGAGAAACTCCGGGCCATGGCGCTCGCCAACCAAATCGACGTCACCATCGTCTTTCACGAAAAGAACTGCGGAAAAGGCGCGGCCATCCGCACCGCGCTTGAATACGCACGCGGCGAATTTGTCCTGATCCAAGACTCCGACCTTGAATACGACCCTCAGGACTATCCTGCTCTGCTGCGTCCGCTCGAGCAGCGCGAAACCAACGTGGTTTACGGTGTACGCCCGGACCGTCCGGAACGGGGCCTGCGATTCTTCCTGGGTGCCAAGCTTCTGACGTATCTCGCCAATCTGCTTTACAGAGCGGGCATCCACGACGAAGCAACTTGCTATAAGGTTTTCCGCCGCTCGCTGCTCGGACAAATTGATCTGGAATGCCAGCGCTTTGAATTCTGTCCCGAAGTTACCGCGAAGCTCAGCCGCCTCGGCGAGAAAATCGCGGAAGTGCCTATCTCCTACAAACCGCGCTCGGCTGGTGAAGGCAAAAAAATACGCCACGCGGATGGCTGGCTCGCTATCTGGACTCTGCTCCGCCACCGCTTCACCCGCCGCGCAGGTTGGATGAGATCGGCCGGCAACACTCACACGCCGTTTGCGGTGAGCTTCTCCCGTGTTCCCTCAGAGTGAAGAAACTGAAAAACCTTGTACGCCCTCCTTGCTTCGGGAAATCCGAGCCCCGCCCTTCCTCTCCTGTAGAATCTTGAGTTCGCCGATGCAGCGCGGCCACGCAATGTTCAAGAAAATCCTGATAGCCAATCGTGGGGAAATTGCGGTTCGCGTCCTGCGCGCGTGCCACGAAATGGGAATCGCCGCCGTCGTTGTTTACTCCGACGTGGACCGCGCTGCGCTCCATGTCCGCAAAGCGGACGAAGCGTATCCCATCGGCCCTGCCGCGGCTAGCGAGTCCTATCTCAACATCCCTAAGATTCTCGATGTTGCCGCGCGATCCGGCGCCGAGGCCATTCATCCCGGCTATGGTTTCCTGTCCGAGAACGCAAAGTTCGCCCAGGCATGCCACGACGCAGGCGTAAAGTTCATCGGCCCTACCGCCGCCGCCATGGAGGCCATGGGATCAAAGACGCGCGCCCGCCAGGCCATGGAAAAAGCCGGTGTTCCATTTGTGCCCGGCACTTCTCGCGGAGTCGCGTCGTTCGGGGAAGCCGAAAAAGCGGCCGCGAAGATCGGTTATCCAGTCATGCTGAAAGCGGCCGCAGGAGGCGGAGGCAAAGGCATGCGCCTTGTGCACGCTCCCGAACAACTGAAATCTGCGCTCGACGCGGCGCGCAGCGAGGCCGAACGTTCTTTTGGTGACAGCGAAGTCTATATCGAGAAGGCCATCGTCAATCCGCGCCATATCGAGGTGCAGGTGCTGGCCGACGAACACGGAAACACCGTTTACCTCGGCGAGCGGGAATGCTCGCTACAGCGCCGCCATCAGAAAGTGCTCGAAGAAGCGCCCTCGCCCGTCGTCGATCCCGACATGCGGCGCCGGATGGGCGAAGTCGCTGTTCGCGTCGCAAGAGCCGCGTCCTACACCAACGCCGGCACGGTCGAGTTTCTGGTCGATCAACCAACGAACGATCAGCCGCGAAATTTTTATTTCCTCGAGATGAACACGCGCTTGCAGGTGGAACATCCGGTCACAGAGTTGATCACCGGCCTTGACCTTGTGAATTTGCAGATTCGTATTGCGTCGGGCGAAAGACTGCCTTTCACCCAGAATGACGTGAGCATCCGTGGCCACGCCATCGAATGCCGCATCTACACCGAAGATCCTGACAATAATTACTTTCCCAGTCCCGGCAAAATCAGCCTGTTGCAGGAACCCTCAGGTCCGGGAATCCGCGTGGATACGGGTATGTATGAAGGCTGGAACGTGCCCATTGATTACGATCCGCTGCTGGCCAAGCTGATCGGCTATGGCGCCGACCGCGAGCAGGCCGTCGCGCGACTCACGCGGGCTCTCAGCGAATACTTTGTGGGTGGGATCAAGACAAATATTTCTTTGTTCCGGCGCATTTTGCGCGATGCGGATTTCCGCGCCGCCAATCTTGATACCGGATTCCTCGATCGTATGTTGAAGCGGACGGAGGACGGTCCTGTCGACTTAAAAACGGCGGAGGTAGCTGCCATCACTGCGGGCATGTTCGCCGCGTTGGGCTCGACCCCAACCGGAGCAGGAAATGCTACGGCTGGCGCCGCTTCGCAGACCGCCGATGAAACAGAATCCCAATGGAAAAGTGTGAGTCGCCGCGAAGCCTTGCGTTGACGCACTGGAACGACTGGCCACTGATCACCGGCCACTGACCACTGTTTTTTATGCTCTACGACGTAACTATCGACGGCAAAAAGTACCGGCTTGACCTTTACCGGGTCGACGGACGCTGGTCCTGTCGCCTCGATGGCCGCGAGGTCGAGGTTGATGCAGTTCTCGCACGTCCCGATGTACTCTCGCTTCGCATCGGAAACCTGGCGTACGAAGTTAAGTCAGAACGGATCGCGAATGATTTACAGCTGTCGGTCGGAAGCACTCGCTTTGCAGTCGAAGTCCGCGATCCTCGATCTCTGCGCGGCCGCTCCCGTGCGGAGGATAATCAGGGACCAAAAAAGATAACCGCCCCCATGCCTGGTAAGGTCGTACGCATTCTGGTTCACCAAGGCGACGAAGTGGAAGCTGGCGGTGGCGTTGCCGTGGTAGAAGCGATGAAGATGCAAAACGAGATCAAATCGCCGAAGAAGGGAACTGTTCAGAAAATATTGGTCACTGAAGGCGCCGCTGTGAATGCTGGCGATGTTCTGGCGATCGTCGAGTAAACTAGCTTACCGCAGCCGAAAATGAATGTTTTAATCCGCTACTTCGTCAGCCCGTTGCTATCCAGCACTTTCCTGGCGTAATAATTTTCCACTTTAGCGGAGTCGCGCAACACCTCGTAGTAAGCAGCCTTAAGCAACTGTTCGCGCCGGTCATGAAGCTGCGAGCGTACGGCCTGCTGCACTCGGGGATCAGACAAGTCGCGCTGCCCGGCGGGCTCTTTTGACACCAGCTTCACAACTCGGAACCCCACAGCCTGCTTGGTCGCGGGGTTCATCACCGTGATGATCGGGCTATATTGTCCCGGCTTCAACTTAAGCACCAAATCGCGTGTGCCCGGATCGGTATTTCGTAAGGACGATTCAGGAATTGTTCCCAGATCGCCGCCGTTCCCGGAAGTCTCCGGGTCCTCTGAATAATTCATTGCCAGCGTTGCGAAATCGTCGCCGCTGTCCAGCCGGTTGGCGATCATCTGGATCTTCTTGCGTGCGTCACCCTCATTCTGAGCTTTGTTGTTCTGGTTGTGCACTTGCGGATTTGGCGCGGGAGTTACGAATATCTGCGCCAGGTGGTACTGCGGTTCAATCAGATTGAACTCGGACTTGTGCGCCGTGAAGTAATCAGTGATGTCCTGGTCCGTGACATTAATCTTCGACGAGACTTCCTTATTCATCACCTTATCAACCGTAATCGAACGGCGGATATCGCGCTTGAAATCCTCCAGCGTGATCTTTTTTTCCTGCAACCTCTTATCGAACTCCTGCTGCGTATAAGGAGACTTGATCTCGTTGAGCTTCCGGTCCACTTCTTCTTCTGTAGCCAGCAGGCCAAGCTTTTCGGCGCGCCGCATCACCATCTCGTCATCGATCAACTGCCGCAGAATATTCAGCCGGAGAATCATGGCCTGTTCGCCCGCAGGCGGCTGTTGCGCGCTGGCGACTTGGTTGTCGTAGTACTTGTCGATGTCGGACCGGAAGATTTTGCGGCCATCCACGGTGGCCACCATGTCACCACTTACCTGGGATTTGCAACCCAGCAGCGTTGACAGCAAAATGGCAGCGATCGTCAATGCCATCGGCCGGGCAAAGCGTGCTTTTCTGTTCAAAGGTGTTCTCCCCACTGACGGTCTACGGCGCACTCGAGTGCGCCAACAACCACCTCTCACCCGCATTCCGAATTATTTGGAGGGCGGTGCTGAAGCCACTGCGCTATGCTCAGGAACTGGCAGGTTAGCATCCTTCAAGGCCTGATCCAGGGCTGCCCGCACCTCGCCGATTGGTACGGCCCCGTCAATTTTCTGGCCATTTATAAACAGAGTTGGCGTAGCTTCCACCCCAACTCCCTCAGCCTCTTTCATAGACGCCTTCACTGCGCTGTCATCTTGCGCCTTGATGCAAGACTGCAGCTTCGCCACGTCAAGGTTGTGCTTCTGACCCTGCAACGTCGCCAGCCGGTCCAGCGCATCCGTTCTAGCCGCTGGCGTCTTTTCATTGCCAACCTCGTGCTGGTTGGCGTGAATATAATCTGCAAAATCCCAATAGGCGTCGCCGTTCTGCGCTGCCAGACAATTGGCGTCCACCGCGGCATGCGTGGCCCAGGGATGGATTTCCACCAGCGGATAATCCTTGTAAATGAAAGTTACGCGATCTCCGTATTCCTTCAGTATCTGCGGAAACAACGTCTGGTGCATCCGTGAGCAGAACGGACACTCGAAATCGTCGAAATTTACTACCACAACTTTGGACGCCTTCGCTCCCCGCGTTGGCCGGCCGCTGGTGTCGATCTTGCTCATCGTCACCGCAAACGGATCCTTGCTCAGGTCAAACTTGATCATCCGCATCATCGAAGCGTGATCTTTGGAAACCAGAAAGGTGAGGTCCTGCTTCTTTCCACCGTTGTCAATGGTTACGATGACCGACTCATAGTTCGGCATATCTGAACTTGCAGAAGGCGCGCCCACCACGATGTGAACCTCAGGGGGAATCTTGTAGTAGGAACGGACCTGGCGTTCAATCTTCTTGGTTAGATCGGGGGACGTCGATTGAGCAACACAGCCTAGACAAACAATCAGCAGCAAAAGAAAAGAACGTCGGATCAGAGTCACTAAAAACCGCCTTATTATCACAGGGTGAAGGTTGATTATCTCACAGCGCCGGAGTGGGCCGCCGAAAGGCCGGGCGTAGAAACGCTCTTGCAGCGTGAACATTCTACCGCCGCAATGCCCTTATTTTTCAACTAATTCGCTGCAATAAATTCGTCGCGGGCAGCAGCGCGTTCATCGACCCCGAGCGGAAGCCTTCCAGGTCAAGGGTCACGAACTTAAAGCCCAGCGCTTTGAAGATTGTCGTGAACTGCGACGTCATTGCAGGGTCGAGTGCCCGCTCAAACTCATCACGTGCAATCTCAATGCGGACAATGTCTCCGTGATGCCGCACGCGGAACTGGCGAAAGCCCAGCGACCGCATCGCGTCCTCGCCTTTTTCCACCACTTCGAGCGCCTCCCTCGTAACGGGCCGGCCGTATTCAATGCGCGACGAGAGGCAGGCCGCCGCTGGTTTGTCCCAGATACGCAGGCCAGCGTGCCGCGCAAGAGTTCGAATATCTTCTTTGCCGAGCCTGATATCGAGCAGCGGCGCCACCACGTGATGTGCGTTCGCCGCCTTTTGTCCGGGACGGAAGTCGCCCTGATCGTCCAGATTCATCCCGTACGCGATAGCATCAAAGCCGCGCGCCCCGCGCAAGGCTTCCATCAAAGTAAACAATTCATCCTTGCAGAAAAAACATCGCTGCGCGTCGTTGCGTACATACTCCGGGCGATCCATTTCCGAAGTTTTGATTACTTCCAGCGGAATCGATTGCTCCTCGGCAAAGCTAACGGCGTCGGTAAGTTGGGTGCGGGCCAGGCTTGGCGAGTCGGCAATCACAGCCAGCATCTTTTCTCCCAGCGCTCGATGGGCAGCCCACGCCAGATACGCGGAATCCACGCCGCCGGAGTACGCGACCAGCAGGCGCCCCAGTTTATGCAAGTGGGCCTCTAGCTGACGCTCTTTCTTCTCGATGTCGGTTTCCATGGTGAACCTATGATTATGTTAGCAGGCTCGATGATCGTCTGGATGCGGGCAACTCGCTCCCGGTTGCCGCCGGAATCGATCCGCTGCCAGGTCTCCGGGCCTTAATACAGCCGCTCTTGCCGCCGCAAACTTCCGAAGCCGCCAATGTTTGCCAGAGTAAAGGTGAAGCGAAACAAGTTCTCATGTCGCACATTGGCGATGTTGTAGCTGCGATACTCCGCGGTCACTCCGCAACAATCCCAGTTGTAGGTAGTTTGCGCAGCGACAAATTGCAGCTGTTTGCTTTCCGAGTCAAAACCGAAACTGCCAGCTCCGCTGAAACCGTGTTTGCTGGCGCGGCCATAACCAATCGCGGCGCGAAACTGGTTGAAGCGCGCAAGCGTTGACGAGCCCGATGACGAAGTGATGGCCTGCGCAGGTATGTTGAGGATTGCATCGCCTCCACCTATGGTGACCGGCCCCACGTGGTAGTTCGCCAGCAGCGTACTGGCATTGACGCCATTCCCCTGGAAATCATAATCCAGATCCCACTCGGCGTCCGTGCGGGCGCTCGTCTCGACGCGCAACCGCGAAATGAGGGGAGAAAGATGCCGCGGCTCCGTCACAAACGCAATTCCAGTAAGATCCGCGGTCGTCGTGAACATGTTGCGTTGACCAGGAACTAGGGCCCCGCCAAACGTTGGATCGAGAAAGTATTTCTGCGCCAGTTCCCAGGTCACCACTTCCCGCACCTGCGGGCCCGCCTGGCACGGAACGACCGCAGCACGCACCCATGGAATGATGGACTCCGGCGCTGGGCCACCCACCGTCACGCCCGGCATCATTGTTTCGGAGCTGGTGGTCGCACAATCCTGCTTTTTCTCTGAAGTGCGCTTTGCGTACAGTCGCGTTACGAATCCGTACTCCAATTCATGCGTATTTGTGAGGATGTCGCGCTCGTCAAATTTGATTGTGTTCGAGAATTCGTTGATGCCGGTAACCAGGCGATACACAATTCTCGGTTCAACGACGTGCTTCCATTTTCTGCCCAAGAATTCCTTGTCGAAGACCCGTTCCACTGCAGGCGGCCTCAGTTCTACTGTTGCCTCCAAAGACCTGTGATTGATGGGATCACTTAGCGCCAACCCGGCGCCGCTGATCGGCTCCCGCTCCGTGTAGTACGTGTCATGTAGCGTCAGCTCTGGACGCAAAGACCATCCGCGAAACAACAGCGGCAGTGAAATGTCAGGGTTTAGCGCGAATCTCCCCAGATATCCTGAGCGGAAAGGAAGAGTGCAAGCTGGAACCGGCCCTGAAGTCGAACACTCCTGCGGTTCACTGCGCGATAATCCGGCTGCCGACGCGTCAAATGACCAGTAGAGCGGCGTGTGACCCAACTGACGATCGACGCTGGAGAAATCAAAGCTTGGAGCATGCGAAATCCGGATTACCTGCCCCGGAGTAGTGCTGATGAAGTTTTGATAGACCTCAACAAATCCATTGAGAGCAAATCCGTTGTCCGACTTCGAGAGAAAGCCTTGCGATTTCACTTCTGAATACACTGCCTGGCTAAAAACTTCGTTGAACGCCAGGCGGAACAGAAACGAACTGAGGTAGTCGACGTCAGCCACGGCACGGAACCCGTCCACGTGACCCGCAGCATTCAGACGTACATTTTCTCCGCCTTCTTTGAGTGGAGGCGATCCAATGCCGCGATCGATCACGCCGAAATAGCTCAGGTCCACGTAAGAGGTCTCGCTTGGAAGAGCGCGAAAATTTCCCCGCTGCGACCAGCCGCGCGCAGAAAAATATTCAGCGCCCAAGGTGGCGTCCATCATGCGACTGATGGCCCAATAGTATGCTTCGCCCACGACGTAGCCCTTGGCGGAAGAATGTGCCACTGATGGTATTAAGAAACCAGATTGACGAGACTCTTTCTGCACCGGATGGGTCGCGAACGGGAAGTAGAGAATTGGAAGCCCATGCAACATGAAAGTGCTGTGGTAGATTCTGGCATTCCCGCCCACATCGACGATCACCTTGCGCGCGTCGAACTGCCATTTCGGATGAGGCAGTTCGCAGGTGGTGATGGTTCCGTCATATACAAGGTAGTGATCGGGACTGGTTTTCTCGACAAGTCTGCCAGTGAAAGCGAAGGGTGCGGTAGAGGTTAAGATCACTCGATTCGCACGAAAACGCAATCCGGTCGTTCCCGTCACATCGTAAAAACGTCCGGTTTCCAGTTCGAGGTTGTAGGTGCCGTGCGACGCCCGAATATGGTCGTCGTTCAGTCCGCCGTCGAGCGCGAAATGGCCTTCCGCAGTCGCTTCCTTGGTATCCGCGTTGTACGTCGCTTCGTCCGCGCGCAAGATGTAGTTTCCGTAATGGATTTCAACCGCTCCGTGCAATTTGTAAATTCCGCCTTGCTCTTCCTGCTGAATGGCGCAAATTGTGTTCACCGCACCATTTTCCTTTTGAGCGGCGGCTGCCAGAGCGCATGGAGTTTCCGGCGCAGTTGTTTTTTGCGTGGCCGCGCGTGCGGCGGGCGTTGCTTCCTGCTGCTTCACGGGTGGCAACTGGCTGGTAACTATTGGAGGAACGAGAAGCAGGTGACAAAGCACTGCAGCCGTGATAAGGAATCTGTTGCGAGTCATCGGAACGCGATCATCGGAACAAGATCATCGAAGCGCATGCAGAAGTGCCCGGCTGCATCCATCGGCCAGCAACCGTCGTGAACTTAGCACGGCTGCGCCCCGCGAGGCAAAGCCGCCACAAGTTCTTCGATTCTGAAGCAGTGCTCGCGGTTACCCGGTGACCGAAGGTTCTACATTTTTATCAGATTGTGATTCATGCCCTGTCTACTTTGTGGTGACATTTGCCGCTGCTCTTCGGAAGCGGATCCTATCGTTTCACCGCGCTGGTTAGCGGACGATGACGCATGCGTGTCCGCAGAAATGTCCCAAGACTTTCCCCAGACCTCTGCTTCTGATCCGCCGCCCATGCCTCTCGACGCGGAAGAGGCAACCTCGGACAAAAGCTCCGAGTGTGCACCCGAGGATTCTCCTGCCTGGCGACAAGAAGTCGCTGCCCGGCTGAACCGTTATCAGTCAAAGCGCAAGCCGCGTCCGCCACGCTATCCGTCGCTGCGACTGCAGTTCGAGCAGAATGACTCAACTCGCAATTCCGCTGATGTTTCTGACGAGTCCACTTTTTTTCTTTCGACCGCTTCTAACCACGCTTTGGCATTGGATGGCTTCGAGAGTCGCCCTGCTCCCACTGTCGAAACCACGGGGTCTGCATCGTTACAGCGGGCTGAAAATCCAGTTCAACGGACCGCGCAAGCTTTCGTTTCGGACGTCCCTATTCCCGCTCCCGCAACAGCCAAGATCATTGAGTTCCCCTGCTCCTGGATGCCTCCACCCGCCCCGCTCGACGAATTGGCGGAGCCTGTCGTAGATCGTCCTCGCATCCTCGAAGCTCCGGAAGTGATTCTCCCGCCGCCGGCTCTTGGCGGAATCACGATCGAGCCTGCACATCAGCCCGAGCTGGAAAAACGCCCGGGCATCGATATCCCGCTGCAGAGCGCGTCTCTGTCGCGCCGAATCTTATCCACAGCGATTGACGGCGTAATCGTCGCGACGGCATGCGCCCTTTTTGCTTACATCTTTTGGAAGATAACCGCCATTCAGCCGCCGCGATTCCAAATTCTGAGTTCTGCTGCCGGCCTTATCGCGCTGTTCTGGTTTGCCTATCAATATTTGCTCGTGGTCTATTCAGGCTCCACGCCAGGATTGCGCCTGGCGAAGCTGGAATTATCACGGTTCAATGGAACCCCTGCCAGTCGCGGCCTTCGCCGCTGGCGTGTTCTTGCTTCGTTTCTCTCGGCCGTTTCCCTCGGCATGGGATATGCCTGGGTCTTCCTCGACGAGGATGCCTTGTGCTGGCACGACCGCATCACGCACACGTATCTTGCGCCCAAGACCCCGGAAAACAGCATTGAAAGTACCCAAATTTAGCCTCTGAGATCAGCGAGTCCCCGATCAACCCTACTCCCAGCTCCCCTCGCCCTATGCTATCTTCAAAGGGTTTACTAGTTGGCGCTTCCGCACTCGTCTGAATAATGGCTACATCCGCAGGTTCCAAGCCGGCAATAAAAGTCTTCGTCGCCACCACGGTGATGTTGACCTTCATCTCCTTCTGGCGCGCCGCCGCCATCGTTCTGTCTGACCTTGCATCCTCTGCCTATTACGCGGGCGGCGACGCGGAAAAGGTCATTGGCAAGAGCGCCCCCTGGTTCATTCTCGCCGTCATGCTGTTCAGCTATGCGGTTCGGGCCCTCTACATCGAATCGAGCAGCATGTTCGTGCGCGGCGGCGTTTACCGCGTGGTCAAGGAAGCCATGGGCGGCACCCTGGCCAAATTTTCCGTCTCGGCCCTGCTATTCGACTACGTCCTGACTGGGCCCATCAGCGCGGTGGTTGCGGGACAGTATCTCGCCGGGTTTATTGAGGACGTTGCCCGCTACTTGGGTCATCCACTTGCCCACTTTCCCGAAAACAGTTTTGCCGCCATGTTTGGCATTTTAGTGGCGATCTATTTCTGGTGGAAGAATACCCAGGGCATGCACGAATCCAGCCAGAAAGCCCTGCAGATTATGGCCATCACAACCGTGATGGTGGTGATCCTGCTGATTTGGTGCGCCATCACGGTGCTGCGCGCGCCAATCCAGTTGCCACCCAACCCTCTGCATCCGGGCGTGGTCCCCTTGAACAAAGAGTCGCTCGGCTGGCTGTACGGCACCTGGGTCAGTCATTTGACTTTCGTCATCCTGTTTGTTGGTTTCGGACACTCGGTATTGGCCATGAGCGGCGAAGAAACGCTGGCTCAGGTAAACCGCGAGATCGCGCATCCCAAGCTGAAGAATCTGGAGAAGACCGGGCTGGTCATCTTTGTCTACAGTCTCTTCTTCACATCCCTGGTGTCATTTTTTGCGGTGATGATTATTCCCGATCAAGTCAGGCCGGCTTATTTCGGAAACCTTATCGGTGGCATTGTCATGTACCTGGTCGGCCCCACCAGCCTGAAACTTCTGTTTCACGGCTTTGTTGTGTTGGTGGGCGTGCTGATTCTTGCGGGGGCTCAAAACACCTCGATTGTCGGTGCAAATGGCGTCTTGAATCGTGTGGCGGAGGACGGTGTTTTGACTTCCGCCTTTCAGAAGCCGCACCCGCGTTTTGGCACCAGCTACCGCATCATCAACCTGATCGTAGTGTTGCAGTTGCTGACGATTATCCTCACGCGTGGCAACGTCTTCACATTGGCGGGATTGTATGCCTTCGGAGTGATCTGGAGCTTCGCCATGATGTCGCTGGCCGTTCTCGTGCTCCGTTACAAGGAACCCGGAGTGCGGGCTTGGAAGGTTCCCGGCAATATCATGATCGGAAAGCGTGAAATTCCGGTCGGGGTTGGCATAATTGCCGCGATATTGTTTACCACCGCACTCATAAATCTGTTGACCAAGCGGGAAGCGACGATCGGCGGGGTTGCCTTCAGCCTACTGTTTTTCGCTATCTTCACCATCTCTGAGCGCCGTGTGCTCAAAGAGCGCCAGGGACGCGTGGAAAACCTGGATCAGTTCCGCGTGTATGGCAATCAGGAACTGGGCAGCGGCGCCATGGGAGTTCGGCCCGGTAATGTTCTGGTCGCGGTGCGCGATCCTCGCAATCTTTATTACCTGCGCCACATTCTCAGCCACACCGACACTACCAAGCAGGATGTCGTCGTGATGAGCGCGCGACTATACCATCGCGAACCCAGCTTTAGCGGCAGCGCAACCATGGAGGCCAGCCAGGTCTTCGACCATTACGAGCAGGAACTTTTCACCGCCGCCGTTGCCGTTGCCGAAAAGGAAGGCAAACCAATCTCGCTCCTGGTGGTCCCGGCCACCGATGTGTTCGAAGCGATTATGGTAACCGCGCAACGTCTCGGTTCATCCCGCGTCGTTTGTGGTCTCTCGAATAAGCTGACCGCTGACGAGCAAGCCAAGCTTACAGGCGACGCCTGGGAACGCTTGCCCGAACCTCGTCCGCGAATAACTCTCGAAGTCTGCGCTCCCGATGGCACCGTTCGCGAGTACTCCATCGGTCCACACAATCCCCATCTTCGTCCGCAGGATGTAGAACTCATGCACCAACTCTGGCTCAACGTCACAACTGATCCCAAGTTCGCGGGAGCTCATCATTATCACATCGTCGCTTTGGCTCTCGAAGAATTGCAACGCGAGCTCAGCACCGATCAGCGATCCCAACTGCTGCAAAAACTGCACGAAGAAATGAACCGGCGCGATGGCGGCAGCAGCGCCAGCTCAAATTAAGCCGCTCTCCGCGCCGAGCACAACTCCACCCAAAAAGCGTCATTCTCAACCGCTTCGCTTTCATGCAATGCTTCTATGTTTTAAGCAGATGCTGCAGGGACTCTCGTAGCTCCCGATGCCGAAACGGGTATCCGCTCGAAATCAGCTTGTTCGGCTCAACCTTCTGGCTGGCGAGGAGCAGTTCTTCGCCCATCTCACCGAACACCGCTTTCACCGCGAACGCCGGCATTGGCAGGATCGCCGGGCGCGACAGGACGCTGGCCAGCGCGCCCGTAAACTCCGCATTCGTCACCGGCTTGGGAGCGACCATATTCACCGGCCCCTGGAGCAGATCGTTCTTCAGAATGTGATGGATCCCGCCCACCATATCTTGCACGTCGATCCAACTCATCCACTGCCGGCCATCTCCTACTCTCCCACCCAAGCCCATTTTGAATGGCAGCAGCATGGCACCGAGCGCTCCGCCCCTGGCACTCAGCACGATTCCGGTCCGTAAGTGCGCGGTGCGAATATCGGCTTGCACCGCGGGCGTCGTGGCTTCTTCCCACTCCTGACACACTTGCGCCAGAAACCCCGTGCCTGGCGCGCTTTCTTCGGTTAACAACTCATCGGCTCGATCGCCGTAGTAGCCGATCGCTGATCCACAAACGAAAACGTTTGGCTTCTCCTCCGCTCGTGCCAGAGCCCGAGCCAGATTCAGGGTTCCTGCAATGCGGCTCTTTCGGATCTTTTCCTTCTTGGCTGCCGTCCATCGTCCGAAAATGCTTTCTCCCGCCAGATGGATCACGGCGTCAAAGCCGGAAACCGCCTCCGGTGCGAGCGGCCTCGCCGGATCCCATGCGATCTGGCCCTCCCCAGTAGTCGTGCCTCGCACCAGTCGCACGACGGAGCATCCACTGGTACGAAGGGAAGGAAGAAGAGCAGCGCCGATCGGACCTGAGACTCCACTGACAAGAATTCTGGAATTCATGATCTGGGAAGACGGTCGTTAGTCATCGGTATCGGCCTCTGTGCGGGGTACCTTCGCCCGCGTATTTAAACTTGGTAATCGTCAAAGTGATCGGCTTCAGTTAAGAAGATGGCACGTAGCGGTCTCACTTTACCAGTTCGCGGAACATACCAACAAATTCAAGGGCGCACGATCGTTCTAGCGCGCACCAGATTGGGCATGAATTTTCTGAGCGAGAAACCCGTTTCGGTGCCCTCATCGAATGGCGATTAGAACGTCACCGGCGTTGTTGTGTCCCTGTGGCTGGTTTTGGCGTGAAATAGCGTACGGTAACATCGTCGCCGATATAGGCAACCCGGGCGGTCCCGACACCCCTGTGCTGCGGAGTCGGTTTGTAGATGAAATGACGCACTGTGACGTCGTCTCCGAAGTGAGCGATTTCAATCTGCCCCATCCGCAAGCGGCGCACTCCTGCAATCGACCGAGCCTCATTTACTGGAACTGGGGTGGCTCGGCCTTTATACGTTCGTTCGACCGGCACTGTGGTCTCAGGTTGAATCGATCCTTGCTGCTGAATAGCCGTCGATCCCGCAGACTCCGAGGAAGAAGAACTCGAGGACGAAGCCGGCCCTCGGCTGCTGTAAGCTATCCAGCACCCAAATACCAGAACAGTCGCCAGGGATCCCAAAGCCGCGTTCCGCCGCGGCTTATCCGACGTACTTTCTTTTGCCCTCTGCACCATCGTGCTCGCTAGCAAAGCCGACTGCCTGAATACCCGCGACTCCCTGACGCCGGCAACGGCCGATGCGCAACGGTCGTAGAGTGCGTATTTATTGGCCTGGGAGAATACCGACGGCTCGTCTTCGCGATACACTTCGCTTCGGAAAATGCTCCGCTCAAATGTCCGCGGAAAACGTGACCGTTCCGATGCTGGATTCTTTTTTCGCGCAACCTTGGAGGCCTGAAGAATAGAAGCCTCGATCAATCCGACCATCAGTCGATAGGTGCGTACTTCGCGGTCCTCGAAGACGTGTGCTTCGCTGAACAGGACTTCCAGTACGCCGCCCAAGGTTCGTTCGTGATAAATCGGCAAAATCAGGATGGATTTCGCTCCGAACTGCCGGCAAATCGCGCCCTCTATGCGCGTATCAGTCTCGGCATTTTCGACACGCAAAATTTCGCGCCTCGCCTGAATGTTCGGTGAGACAGTCAGTGAGGCCGTAACCCGACTCCCTATATAGCTGGCGGAGCATCCGCTACCTGCGCGGTAGATAAGATGATCACTCTCAAGCACCCCGATAGCAACCCCGGCGGCATTGGCCACGTCTCGCGCGGAATCAACGATCAGATGCATCGCAGCCTCTGTGCCGAGCTCTCCTCGCGCGATCAAGCGCTGCATCTCCATGATGGCCGAGAGCAATTGACTGTCGATCTGGCTTTCCTGCACGGCAAACGCGCTGGCCAGAAGTTGCTGGAGAGATTCGCGGTCAAAGTTGGAATCGGAATTCATACAAGAAACTCTGTGGCGAACGTAATAAGGTCCGGGTTTTGGATTCGGAAAACGGGAGAGGGGTTACCTGCCGTTTTTCGGATTTTCCACAGACCTACAGAGTCCCGAAAAAGCGCCAGCGCTCGCATGACCCCCTTTGCTCACCTTGCCCTCCAAAATGGCCTCGCCCGCGCATGCGGGCTATAATCCTACATGGCGAGCTTGCGCCAACAGATCGCGACCACCGCTCTTACGCTCACCAAGTTCCGCGAGCTGATGAAGCGGATCCAGGAAAACCGTCCACAAGACGATCTGTCTATTGTTAAGAAAGCCTACGACTATTCTCTGAAGCACCACGAGGGCCAGAGCCGCGCTTCCGGAGAGCCCTATTTGGTGCATCCTCTGGAAGTGGCCCTGGTCCTGGCCGAAATGAAGATGGACCCGGTCGCCATCGCCGCCGGCCTGCTTCACGACTCGGTCGAAGACACCTCCGTCACAATCGTCGATATCCGCAAGGAGTTTGGCGAGCAGGTGGCCCACATCGTCGAGGGCGTTACCAAGATCAGCAAAATCGACTTCGCCACCCGCGAGGAAGCTCAGGCTGAAAACCTGCGCAAGATGATGCTCGCCATGGTCGATGACATCCGCGTGGTGCTCATCAAGCTCGCCGACCGCCTGCACAACATGCGCACGCTTGAACACCTGGACCCCGACCGCCAGCGCAAAATCGCCGAAGAGACGCTCGAGATCTACGCTCCTATCGCCCATCGGCTGGGCATGGGCAAGATTCGCGGCGAACTCGAAGACTTAGGTTTCCTCTTCCTCGATCCATCTGGTTACGAGCAAGTGGAAAAAGCAGTTAACGCTCGCCGCAAGCAAGGCGAAGCCTTTCTCGCAAAAATGCAGGCAATCATCAGCGACAAGCTGAAAGAGGCGGGCATACAGGCCAAAGTGGAAAGCCGCATCAAGCGCCTCTACAGCATTCATAAGAAGCTGCAGCGCCAGCACATTGCTGTCGATCAGGTCTACGACCTTTTTGCCATGCGCATCGTTACGCGCTCGTTGCAGGATTGCTATGCGGTTCTCGGCATCATCCACAACATCTGGCGCCCGGTCCCAGGCCGCATCAAGGATTTCATCGCCATGCCGCGGCCGAACTTCTACCAGTCGCTGCACACCTCGGTGATCACAGAAGACGGAACTCCGTTCGAAATCCAGATCCGCACCGAAGAGATGCACAAGATGGCGGAGGAAGGCATCGCCGCGCACTGGAAATACAAAGACGGCCCGGTCTCGGCACAGGACGAGCAGCGCCTGGCGTGGCTGCGGCAAGTGGTGGAATGGCAGCGCGACGTCAGCGATCCCAATGAATTCCTCTCAGCTCTCAAAGTCGATCTCTATCCAGAAGAGGTTTACACCTTCACGCCAAAAGGCAAAGTAGTCGTTCTGCCGCGCGACGCCACCCCAATCGACTTCGCCTACACAATTCACACTGAAGTCGGGCACACCTGCGTAGGCGCCAAAGTCAACGGTCGCATGGTGCCGCTGCGCCATAAACTTCATTCTGGCGACATCGTCGAGATCATCACCCAGGCTGGACATAAGCCCAGTCGCGACTGGCTGGGCCTCGTCAAGTCATCACGCTCGCGCAACAAGATCAAACACTGGCTGAACGTGCACCAGCGCGAGCGCTCCATCGAAATCGGCCGTAAGCTGATTGAAAAAGAAGCGCGCAAGTACCGTATCCCGCTGAAAGAGATCAAAGATGAGGATTTGCTAAAAGTCGCGGGCGGCTATGGACTGGGCAAAATCGACGATCTGATGTCCGGCATCGGCTATGGAAAATATTCTGCGCGGCAAGTGCTGGCTCGATTATTGCCCGCTGGAGCCACCCCTTCCATGGCGGGCGACATCGAAGCCGAAGGCCTCTCCAACAAACCTGGCGCCATAGCCAGCGTGGTGCGCCGCGTCTTTGGCGACCACAACGCCATCATGGTCAAAGGCCAGGGCGATATGCTGGTCTACCGCGCGCGCTGTTGCAACCCTATTCGCGGCGAAAGCATTGTCGGCTACATCACACGCGGCAAGGGAGTAGCCGTCCATGCCGTCAGCTGTCCCAACATCACCAACCTGATGTACGAACCGGAACGTCGCATCGACGTCGAGTGGGCGCGCGACGACAGCACGCCCACGGCCTACCCGGTTAAGCTCACGGTCTACTGCGACGATCGTTTCGGAATGCTGAAAAATATCACCAGCGTGATCGGCGACGCGCAAAGCAATATCCGCAACATCGGAGCACGTACCGCCAATAGCCAGGCCAGCGTAGAGATCGTCCTCGACATATCCGACCTTAAACACCTCGAACAAATCATGGCAGGCCTGCGCAAAATCCCCGGCGTGCACGAAGTCCAGAGACTCCAGAAAATCTAAGAGTAGTTGCCAGTGGTCAGTGTCCAGTGGTCGTGTCCCGCATCGCCCTCACCCGCTGGGCTTGGGCGTTTGACTTCATCCGCTTGCATCTGCGTTAATCAGAAGTAGATTCCTATGCGCGAAATCATATCCACCAAAGATGCCCCACAAGCCATTGGCCCCTACTCCCAAGCCATCAAGGCCAATGGATTCATATTTACCTCCGGACAAATCGCCATCGATCCCTCGACTCAGCAAGTTGTTACCGGAGACGTCGGCGCTCAAACTGAACGTGTGCTGCGCAACCTTTCGGAAATTCTGGAAGCCGCCGGCAGTGGCCTTGGCAAAGTTGTTCGTAGCACCGTTTTTCTCAAGGACATGAACGATTTCGCCGCCATGAACCAGGTCTACGGCAAATATTTCAGCTCCGCCCCTCCATCTCGTTCCACCGTCGAAGTCGCCCGCCTGCCCAAGGACGTACTAGTGGAAATCGACGTAATCGCCCTGGAATAAAAATGCATTACCCTGTGACCTCTGTGTCCCCTGTGGTAAAGATTTTTTGGTCGTGAAGAGGAGGCAAGAATGACCAAGTACATCGCAGTAATCGCAATCGTCGTCGTGCTCACGGCTGTATTCGTCCTGGCGCAAACCGCAACAAAGAAGTCAGCCGCCGTCCCTAATACCCATGCTCCCACCAAAGTTACCGGCGATGGTGTCAGAAATCCCTCAGGGCTGGTGTACTGGGACATCCGAGTCGGCAACGGTGCCGCCGCCAAAGAAGGCAGCCGCGTACGTGTGCACTATACGGGTTGGCTGACCAATGGGAAAAAATTCGACAGTTCAGTCGATGCCGGCAAGCCGTTCGATTTCACCATCGGCAACGGAGAGGTAATCAAAGGCTGGGAAGAAGGAGTTGCTGGTATGAAAGTCGGCGGCAAGCGCCAATTGCGCATTCCACCCGCCTTGGGTTACGGAGCCGAAGGCACTCCCGGTGGCCCCATTCCGCCCAATGCAAATCTGATTTTCGATGTGCAGCTATTGCAAGTGCAATAGAAACAGGCGGAACAAAATTCAGAAGGAAGCATGCCTTCCTTCGTGAACCTTAGTGTCCTTTGTGGTTAGTTTGTTTTTACTTTAAGCCTTAACCACTTTGCCGCTGCGCAGGCAGGACGTGCAGACGCGCATCCGCTTCGTAGTAGCACCCACACGGGCATGCACCGGACGCAGATTCACGTTCCAGCGCCGCTTCGTAACGTTATGGGCGTGGCTGATGCGGTTTCCAAATTGCGGCTTCTTGCCGCAGATATCACACTGTTGTGCCATGACTGCTTTGGATCCTTTCAGAGGCTTGACGGAACTACCATTCTACCGGATTTACCCCCTCGCCGACAATTCGGGGTAATGGTGCGGTTGATTTCGGGAGCATTATTCAGAAGGCGTCATCCCGAAACCCGGCGTACTTCAGCCGGTGAGGGATCTCGCGCGTATCTCCCGGACGCGCCGTCGCTATGCACTATCCTCCATCCCCCGGGTGAGATAAACTATCCCCATATTCGCGGTACTAGCAGCGAGGAGGGAAGTCATGTCCAGCCGTGGCAAAGCAACTCTGGTGGAAAGCGCGCTTCTTCTGGCCTTGATGGGAATTTTGGCCGGAGCTATCGGAGGCCTGGCGGTCGGAGCCGCAACCAGTCCTAAAAATGCCTCAAGCTCTTCTCGCTAGGCAATAGGCGTCCCCAACAAGATCCCGCGCCGGATATTCGTCCAGGCCTGCCGCGCTTTCGCCGTATGCGATACTGAAACCATGCAGTCCCCGCTTCAAACCCCCTCCGCATCTACCGACCCCAAATCAGTCAAGGTTAATCTCACCAAGGGCACCGGAGTGGATATTGAATGGGCCGACGGCCACGTTTCCCATTACTCTTTCGTCTTTCTCCGCGACGCCTGTCCTTGCGCAATGTGTAGCGAAGAACGCGACAAAGCCAAACGCAAGCCCGGCGAAGCGCCGAAACTCGCTCCTGGCGCCTTGCCCATGTTCAAAGCCGCGGCAAAACCCGTCTCCGCCGAAAGCATCGGCAAATACGCCATCCGCTTCAAATGGAACGACGACCACGACCTCGGCATTTACTCCTGGAAATTCCTGCGGGAAGTCTGCCCATGTGCGGAGTGCAACGCCTCGAACCCTGCAGGAAATTGATCCAACGATCCTCAAGATGAGTACGCCTGTGGAATTCCTAGTGACATCCGTCACAGACTCCCGCGTGATTGTTCAAAGAGACTAAGGAAACTATCCGCTGTCCGGCGTTCCGCAGCTCAAATGCCGTAGGCATGATATGTGAAAGCCCGGCACGGTAGTGCCGGGAAAGCAGTGGATCAGAATAACGGAGTCCCGTCAGGGACGGCACCATGGCCCATACCTATCCCAACGTTCTCATCCATTGCATCTTCAGCACCAAGCAGCGCCGCGACCTGATCCCCAAGGCCTTGCGCGAGAAGCTCTCGATGTATTTTGTCGGGATCGGCAAAAGTCACGACATTCGCGTATTGTGCGCCGGAGGCACCGCCAATCATGCCCATTTGCTGATCGTGCTGCCGGCCACGATGACCCTTGCGAAAGCGATGCAAGTGCTCAAAGCAAATTCATCGCGCTGGCTGGGCGAACATGGATTCGATTTCGCCTGGCAGGAAGGCTACGGAGCATTTAGCGTGAGTGCTTCAAATGCAGAGGCGGTGAAGCGCTATATCGAACACCAGCCCGAACATCATGCGAAACACTCGTTCGAGGATGAGTTTGTCTCGCTCTTGCGAAAATCCGGAGTGAGCTACGATCCCGAATTCGGCTTCGGATGAAATGTGCCATTCCTGACGGGGTTCGGTTCTTCTCGGGTTAAGCCTCCCCGGCACTTTCGTGCCGGGCTTTCACATGCCGCCGCTCGCGCGGCTGGAGTGTCCTGGCGGTGCACTCTCTGTGCCATTCACAGGTATGAATTCCTTCCTTGCACTTCGCCAGCTTCAATTCCCTGTAAAATTAACTCATCACCCCCGGAGCCACTTCCGCATTGTCTTTTCTCGATCAACTCAATCCGCAGCAGCGCGAGGCCGTCGAAACCACCGAAGGCCCGGTGCTCATTCTCGCCGGCGCGGGCAGTGGCAAAACGCGGGTCATCACCTACCGCATCGCCTACCTGATCGAGCACGCCGGAGTCATGCCCGAATCTATTCTGGCAATGACATTCACCAACAAAGCCGCCGCCGAAATGGCCCAGCGCGTTGAGAAACTTGTCGGCGGACTGAGCATCGCCAAACCAGTAATCTCAACCTTTCATTCCTTCTGCGTGCGCGTACTTCGCCGTGACATCGAGGCCCTGCAGATCCCCTCCGCCACGCCCGGCAAGCCTCCTATCGGCCACACTAAGAAATTCGTCATCTACGACGAGAGCGACATGCAATCCGTCGTCAAGTCCGTTATGAAGCGCCTCGGCGTCGACGACAAACAACTCACGCCTCGCACCGTCCTCTCGCGCATTTCCTGGGCAAAGAATCACATGCTCGATCCGCAGGAACTTTACCTGCAGTCGGCCGATCCTAAAACCGAGAAGATCGCCCACCTGTTCGAGGAATACCGGAAAGAACTCCGCAAAGCCAACGCCCTCGACTTCGACGACCTCCTCCTCGAAGCCACACGCCTGCTCAAAACTGTCCCGCATGTTCGCGACTATTACAACCGCCGCTTCCAATATTTGCTCATCGACGAATACCAGGACACTAATCGTCCGCAATACGAACTCATGCGCATGCTCGCTGGTGAACGCCACAACGTCTGCGCTGTCGGAGACGAAGATCAGTCGATTTATTCCTGGCGGGGCGCCGACATCCGCAACATTCTCGAATTCGAACAGGACTTCCCCGAGGCCAAAATTATCCGTCTCGAGCAGAACTATCGTTCCACGCAAAACATTCTGCAAGCCGCATCGTCGGTTGTCGCCAATAACGTCCGCCGCAAAGGCAAGAATCTCTGGACCTCTCGCCAGGGCGGCGCCAAACTTGGCTATTACGAAGCTCCCGACGGCGAGAACGAAGCTCTATTCGCCGCCGACCACATCGCAAAATATTTGCGCGAGGCCGCCCAGCATGGCGAAACTCCACGCGCCGCCGTGCTCTACCGCACCAATTCTCAATCGCGCCTCTTTGAGGAAGCCATGCGCCGCTACGGACTCAAGTACAAAGTCGTCGGCGGATTTTCTTTCTACGAGCGCGCCGAGATCAAGGACATGATCTCGTACCTCAAAGTTATCTTGAATCCCGATGACTCCATCTCGCTCCTCCGCGTGATTAACACGCCGACCCGCGGCATTGGCAAAAGCACCATCGACACCATCGAGCGTCTCGCGCTCGAAACCGGCCTCTCTCTCTGGGGTGCACTCGGCGAAGCGATTCGCCGCCAACTCCTCCCGCAGCGCGCGCTGTCATCCCTGAAAAGTTTTCAGCAGCTAATCCTCGACGCCCAAGCCATGTTGTCAGGAACCTTCGTGGAGCATCTGGAAGAGAGTGTGGAAGAAAGTGTGGCGCGGGCGCCCTCGCCCGTGCAAGTGTCAGAAGCGCCACAAACTTTGCAGGCGGCCGCGGACGATTCATCTCCCGACGATGCCGCCGCCTTCGACCCCAACGAGTTCGAAAACATTGCCTTCGATTTCGGCGAGCCCGACAGTAGCGCCAGTGTCTCGCGGGCTGTCTCGCAAACAGAAGAAGGGGCGTCTTCCCCGCTCGCCGACCAGCAAACCGGCGCCGCCCCAACCATCTCCACCGCCGACATCCTCAAATTCCTTATCGACCGCACCGGCTACATCAAAATTCTCGAAGCCGAAGACACGCCCGAAGCCTTCTCCCGCATCGAAAACCTGCGCGAGTTGGTTAATGCGGCGATGGACTCGCGCGACCGCGGCGAATCGCTCGACCAATTCCTCGACCACGCCGCCCTCATCAGCGACGCCGACGATTACGACGAGCGCGCTCAGATCACTCTCATGAGCCTGCACGCCGCCAAGGGTTTGGAGTTTCCTCTCGTCTTTCTCAGCGGCCTCGAAGAAGGCCTGTTCCCACACTCGCGCACCATGCTTCAGCCGGATGAGGTCGAAGAAGAGCGCCGCCTGTGTTATGTCGGAATGACGCGCGCCATGGACCAGCTCGTCCTCACCCGCGCCGTCTACCGCCGTAGACACGGCACGGACCTCCCCGAAGCCAGCGTCCCTTCGCGATTCCTTGAAGAAGTTCCGATCCAGTTGATTGAAGAATTAGGCAGGCGTCGCAGCACGGCGAGTGTAGGCACAAGTCGTGTGGGTGCGGGCGACTCGCATGCTCGGTCGCGTAGCGACGACCATACCTCGACTCACTATTCCTACGAAGACGAAGATCAAAGCGCGAGCTGGCGAGCTCGCGACAGGGCAAGCGCAACTCAGTCCATGCGCCAAAAGCCCACAACTCCAGCTAAGCCCTACAACTCTATCGAGAACATCTCCGAATTTTTTGCCTCGCGCGGCAAGAAGTTCACCATCCCCAAGGCTGCTCCTGAAGAGCCTACCGGCAAGCGCGGATTCCGTCCCGGCCAGCGCGTTCGCCATCCCAAATACGGCGAGGGAACCGTCTACCAGCGCGAAGGAGAAGGCGAAGAAGCCAAGATTACTGTACAATTTCCTCGCTTCGGCTTGAAGAAGCTGGTGGAGAAATATGCCCAGCTGGAGCGTGCCTAGCGCGCAGGGAACCGCTCTCAATAGCGGCAAGATCCATAGTCCCGGGAGAAATTAATGATGGAGAAAATGGGCAGATTATTATTGATGAGTACGGTAACACTGTTGGCGGCATCGTCCGCTTTCGCTCAAGCGGCGAAAATCCGGCATGAACGTCGGCCCCCTGCAGTCGCGGACGCGAACTCCAGCGCGCCTCCGCAAACCCAACCCACCTACCAATTTTTTTCTATCCTCGATGGCACTCCCAAGGGTCTTACTCTTCACCACGATACTGAAGTCGGCACCGGCAGGGCAGTCGACGTTTACGTTTTTCCAATTGAGTTGCAAATCCTGAATTCGGATGGGAATCTCGAGCCCGAGGGACTGATCCTCGATAACTTCTACACTGCGAAGGCAGTGAATCCTCTGACCGCGCCAAATCCCAACAACGCTCGCGACTGCAAGACTTGGAATACGCTCGTATTAAATGAAATCAAGAATCGGGGAGCGAACTCGCCCACTTGGTCTTACATTGAATTCACCGTAGCGCAAGGTGCCCGCGTCCTCCAAACCAATGAAGACGGCCAGGTCTGGTGGAGCGACGACATAGAATGCTGGGGATCGCGAGACCGCTTTGCCCCGTTCTAATCCGGAATGCGTCGGTCGCCAGTTTCTCGGCTGAAGTAGATGTGAAATGAGCAAGCAAAAATTTGTATTGAGAAGAGGATAACGACAGCAATCATGGCAAATACAGCAACCCTAACCAAAGAAGAACGCAAGAAGTCGAAACGCGCCGCCCGCAAGAAGAGTAAAGCGGAAAAGCCGAAGAAGCCCCGCGACTACGCCCGCGGATCGAAAAAGCGCAAAGTGAAGAAATTGGCTCGCGGCCAGTCGAAACGTTAAGCCGCATTCGGCATCAAGCGCTTGGCATTTAGTCGGACGGTTCCAATATCTAAAGGAACTAACTGGCTAAATGCTAAGTGCTGATTGCTGACGGCTAGCTTTCAGGAGACAACAAGCTCTTGCCTCAATCATCCACGGAACCCGCACCTCCGGTTCGCACCTCCGACAATCAGCTTTTCTGCTGCAAGTCGATCGACAAGCTGATTTCGGAGTCTGAGATCCCAGGCCAGCGGCTGCAAAAAACTCTCGGGCCCTGGTCGCTCACCGCGCTGGGCATCGGCGCCATCATAGGCTCCGGCATCTTCGTGCTCACCGGAACAGCCGCTGCCGGAGAATATTTCCAGGCGCCCTCCATTCTTCACGCGCAAGTTCTCGACATCATCGTGAACTTCTTTCGTGGCGGAGGTTTGGCCAATGTGCTCATGCATGGTCGCCCGCCTGCCGGCCCCTCTATCGCGATCTCGTTTTTCTTAGTTGCGCTTGCCTGCAGCTTCGCCGGCCTCTGCTACGCGGAGCTCGCCTCCATGATTCCCATCGCTGGCAGCGCCTACACTTATTCGTACGCGACTCTCGGTGAGATTTTCGCCTGGATCATCGGCTGGGACCTGATCCTCGAATATGTTGTGAGCAATGTGGTGGTCGCGATCGGATTCGCCGCCTACACCAAAGCACAACTCGAATCCTTCGGCGTGAGATTGCCTGATAAATGGTCCACGCCAGTCTGGGAAACCGGCCACTGGACCGGCTCCTACTTCAACTTCCCCGCATTCCTCATCATTTTCATCCTCACCGTGCTCTTGGTACGAGGCGTGCGTGAATCCGCCAAAGCCAACAATGTCATGGTTGCCATCAAGATTGGCGCCATTCTCGTATTCCTGGTAATCGGCGGGGCGTTGGTCAATCCCAGCAACTGGCATCCTTTCGCCCCTTCCGGATTCGGCGGGGTCGTCACCGGTGGCGCCATCGTCTTCTTTACTTACATCGGTTTCGATTCCGTCTCCACGGCCGCCGAAGAAGCCAGAAACCCTCAGCGCGACTTGCCTATTGGCATCATCGCCTCGCTCATCGTGTGCACCATCCTCTACGTCGGAGTCTCCATCGTGCTGCTCGGCATGATGAAGTACACGACCTTCGTCTCCGGTGAAGCCGCTCAAGCCCCGGTAGCCTACGCTCTGAAAGTGCTCGGCGCGAGCCGCTGGTCGCGCTCCATCATCGTCATCGGCGCCCTCACGGGGATGATTTCTTCGCTTTTAGTTTTTCAATACGGTCAGGCTCGCATCTGGTACGCCATGTCGCGTGACCGTCTTTTCCCGGCGCTCTTCTCAAAAGTTCACGCCAAGTTCAAGACGCCGCACTACTCCACCTGGATCGCGGGCTTTGCCGTCGGCATCCCCGCCGGGATCTTCGCCATTAGCGATGCCGCCGATCTTTCCAACATCGGCACGCTCTTCGCTTTCGTTCTGGTTTCGCTCGGAGTAATCATCTTGCGCCGCACCCAACCGGACCGACCGCGCATCTTTAAAGTTCCGCTGGTGCCGTGGTTCCCCCTGATCTCGATCATTCTCTGCGGCGGCCTCATGACCGGACTCACTGTGATCACCTGGCTGCGCTTCGTCCTCTGGCTGGTACTCGGCCTACTGATCTACCTCTTTTACAGCCGCCACAGGAGCGAGTTCGCAAAGAAGTAAAGGTCACTAAAAGCACCTGTCATCCTGCGCCGTCGAAGGACCCCTTTAGGTGGTCGTCACCACCGGCCCAACAAGGCGTTTCCATCACGACCTCTCATTTTGCCGGTACCCGACGAATTGAAGGGCGCGATGACGTTACTGGGCTGCGGTCGCGTCGCTTGGCCGCGGCGTACGGGCCTCGGTTTAAAATCCAAACAGTTTGTTGTGGAACAAGGTGGCGGAGAGATTTCCGTCAAAGGTGAGGAGCGGAGCGGCGCAGTAAAAGCTACTTACTTCTTCTCGGCCATCTTGCGCGAGATTTCTTCCATCAGCTTAGGGCGGAGGCCGGCAAGGACACTGTCGACGATGCTGGCGACATCTGCAGGGGAATCGGTCGGCGCCGCGGATGCAACTTCCTGCAATGCTTGTTCGGCGCCAGCTGCGACTGCGAGAGCTGCGGTGTCGGACGAAGGCACTTCGGGTGCGGCCGATTCGACTGGGTGGGCCTGCGGATCTTCGGCGCTTCCTTTGCTGGTGTCCTGGATCTGGCGCCAGCTGGCCCAGGCTGCGGCGGTGGTTTTCACGGTTTCGGAATCCAGTTTAGGTTCGGAGCTGTCGGTGATCGGTGCGTAAGCGTCGGACGCGGTCGCGGACTGAGCTACCGGAGAGTCTGTCTCCGAAGCGACGGCGGAATCGCTCGCGGCTCCCGCAACGTCAGCTTCTTTGGCGGTGCCCGCAAATTCGGGTTGTGGCTCGACCTTCGCCTCAGGTCCCGCGAGAACCGGCGACGTCTGCGTCTCGTCAACACTCGCTGTAGCAGGCACGGTTTCAGGTTGTGAAACAGACGTCGATTCTGAAGTTGAAATTACGGCTGCTGATTCTTCAATCGAAGTCGCTGATTGAGCCGCAGAGTTCTGGTACGACTCGGCTTCAGCTACGACTGAGCCAGCGGCGGTGGCATAGTCTGCGGCGGCGAACGCAGCGTATGCCTTTTGCATTTCATGTTCGAGGGCAATCGATGTTTCATTGCTTTCCAATGCCACCGAGACCGCGGTCCAGCGCGACGACCCGGGACTAACCGACTCCGCTGATTCGGAGGCAGCTGCCATCGTTATCGGCGCGTCCTGCCGTTCTTCCATTTTTTCGTTCCCGTTGCGGCTGTCACCGTTGCTGCGATGATCCACGGCGGTGGCCAAAACTTCGCTTGAGGCTTGCGCGACACTTCCCGTTTCTGGTCCGGCGGATTTATGCTCTTCAGGACGATTGAGGTCGACACCCGACTCCGACTTTATCTCGTCATCCTGAAATCGTTCGAGAGAAGGCTCTACAGCAAACTCGCCGGGGGATCCAGAAGGCGCAGTAACGGAACTTTGATTGCCGGATTTGGTGGCGGCCTCCGCCATTTGCATTTGCGCGGCTGCAGTGGTGATGGCCGCTACCTCTGCGGGCGTCACCTCTTTTGGCACGCCGATGGGAGCAAAAGCGGCTACATCCACATGCGTTTCAGGCGCGGGCGACGGATCTTGGCGCTTTTCTTTTTTGTCCGCGCCGCTGCGAGCTGCGGCCTGAGATTCGTTCTCTTCGTTATTCGCTTCTGTTTTCTTGTGAGGGAAGCTAATACGGTTTTTCCATCCAGTCTCGGTGTTGGAGGAGGCGTTGCGGTCAGAGTCGTCCGCAGCGGCCATCGCCCGGGCAAAACGTCCCGGCTTGGAGGGTTCGGCGCGCGGCACAACCTTGTCTTCCAATTTCGACAGAGCGCTCAGTAATTCACTGGCTTCAAACGGCTTGACGATATAACCCTCGGCGCGCACGCGTTGCGCTTCTTCCGGCTTGAAGGGCTCGAGCTTGCCTACGGTGAGCAGCACCGGAATCCGGGCGGTCTCCTGAGATTCTTTAAGGCGCTGGCATACTTCCAGGCCGCTGTAGCCCGGCATGTAAACATCCAGGATGACAAGGTCGGGTTTCAACTCGGCGATCTTTTTCAGCGCGGCGGAGCCATTGTTGACGGCAATAACTTCGTAGCCCGCGTCCGCGAGGATTTTGCGCCCCATATTCTGAGCGGTGACGCTGTCGTCGGCGAGCAGTATTTTCCGGGCCAAAGAAGATTCCTCTAGTGAGGGGAGATATCGCGAAGGTAACCTGCCCCTCGCCGTAAGTCAATGAACCAGACGGGAAGTAACACGTTACCAGCGGTCAGCATCTACCGCGCGCAGGCTGGGTTCTTGAAGGCGCGCCAATCTGGCAGAAGGCGGATTTAGAAAGATATGACCTTCTTCAAGCCTCTTTTTTTCTTCTTCTTGCTGCTGGAAATATCCTGATCGCTGGCCAGGTTGGAACTGGAAGTTGAAGAAGCGGCGGCATTGGGATCAGCCGTCGATTGTCCCTGTTGAAGTTCGTTCACCTGCACCGGAGGAGGAATCGCCGCACTCGATGTTGCACTCTGAGTATCCGTGGAAGGCTTCAACTCGTTTGGATCAGGCGAAGCTGTTGGCTTCAACTCGTTCGCATCTGCAGCGGCGGGCTTCAGTTCGTTCGGGTCTGGCGCGGAACTGGTCGTGGGCCGGGCGAACGGATCGGCCCCGGACGGAGGCGGAATTGCATCGGACCGGGGAGCGGGGTCGTTCGGTCCGGGAGCTCCACCCTTAACTGTTTCCAGGCTGATTCCACGTTCACCCCCTGGCCCCAGGGCGCGGCGCATGGTTTCCCCAGCCACTTGATTGGCGGCGACGGGTGTGGGATCCACCAGGGTGGGCTCTCCTACCTTCGCTGCCGTAGCCATGTCTGGCCCTTTTTTCACCACTCCCATCAAACGGTCAAGAGTGTTGGCCTCGCGGCGGCTCTCTTCCTCGGCGCGGTTCTGGGCTACAGCCGCTTTGGTCGGGCGGGGGATTGGTTGATGCAAAGCAGCGAGACGTTTCTTGGCATCGTCGCCGCGATCCATAACAGGGTAACGAGTGATGATCTGCGAATATGCCAAAGCGGCCTGCTTCGTCAATTCGTCGATTACCTTGGCCTTGGTGGTCTCTCCGCCAACGCAGCCGGGCGGGGTGTTGAAAGCTTTGCAGACTGGCCTGGCTCGCAATTGCGCGATCTGGCTTTCGTAGTCCTGACCGAGATAAAACAGCGCCTCATCTGCTTTGCTGTACAGCGGGTACTTCTCAACCAGTGTCTGGAGTCGGGCAATCGAGGCGGGATACGACTGCCGCATGAAATAGAACTTTCCAATGCCAAACTCGCGGTCGGCTAGAACCTCTTGCACTTCCAGCAATCGGCGCTTGCCTTCCTTTACCAGTTTCGGATTGTCCGGATACTGCATGATGAGGTTGCGGTATTCATCTTCCGCGCGCTTGGCATGGGTATAGTCGCGATCGGACTTTTCCATCTGCTGGTACTGGATGTTGGCGATTTTTAGTTGCGCCTCAGCCGCTTCCGGCATGTTGGGGAAAAAGGTTTCGAAGTCGTGATATTCCTGCTCAGCTTGAGCCAGAGAGGCGGTGCCGCCTTCGGCGTACCAGGAATCCCCGACCGCCAATTTGGCGCGGGCGATGAATTCGGAGTCGGGATAAGTGTTGATCAAGGTCTGCAGCGTCATGCGTGCTACGTCGAAGCGGTTGTGCTTCATTGCGTCCATGGCCTTGTCGAACAGGACCTTGTCGGGCTGCTTCGACCCCACATTGGCTAATGGATTGACGGATTTTTTATTGGTGCAGGCGGCCGTGATCAGCAGCAGCGTGCAGAACAACGCGGTTAAGGAACTTCGACGTAACATTAAGACCTCGAATCGTTTTGCTTGGACGAAACGGCGCTGGCTGCGCCTGCTGACCGCGTCAGAGACCCGGTCCCACATGAACCTAGACCTTCAACAGCGTGGCTTCGGTTGCTGCCTTCAGCAGGGCCTCCGCATTCTGTCTTGGATCACCGTTTCCGAACACGGCGTTGCCTGCCACCAGAATTTCTGCGCCTGCCCGCACTACGCTGCCCACCGTGTCAGATGCTATGCCCCCATCGACCTCGATGCGGTAAGCCAATCCGCGCTGGCTGCGAATTTCAGCTAAGCGGCGTATTTTGTGCAACGTACCTGGAATAAATTTCTGGCCGCCAAATCCTGGATTCACCGACATCACCAGCACATAATCCATCAGGTCGAGCACTTCGGCCAGGGTCTCCACCGGCGTCGCGGGATTAATCACCGCTCCCGCCAGACAGTTGTGGCTCTTGATCAAATGAAGCGTGCGGTTCAAATGCCGGCAAGCTTCCTGATGGACCGAAATCCAATCCGCACCAGCTTCGGCGAAGGCAGGAATGAACTCGTCCGGATTCTCGATCATGAGATGGCAGTCGAGCGGCAACTTCGTAACTTTACGCAGCGACTTCACCACGGGAGGACCGATGGTGAGATTCGGTACGAAATGGCCGTCCATAATATCTACGTGAACGACACTCCCGCCGCCCTCTGCCGCGGCGCGCACCTGCTCACCGAGACGGGCGAAGTCCGCTGAAAGAATCGAAGGTGCCAGCTCGATCAATGTAGTCTCTAGAATCCTGAAACTTGGTAAGGAAGCGGCTTCTCGAAATTCTAACACGCAGACGCCGCCCTGCCGCGGCAATGAGGGTCCTAATCATCAAGGATAAACATGACGCGTGTTACCCTCGTCGAGCATGTTTGCCTAGCATGTTTGCCTAGCATGTTTGCCTGGTATGTTTGCCTCTCCCCAATTCGTGTCCGCCGCATATGCACTGGCTGCGGTGGTGGCATGGGGAACAAGCGACTTTCTGGGGGGCTATGCCACACGGCGCGCCAATGCTTTTCTATTCACCACGATCGTGAATCTCGGTGGGCTACTGCTGGTTGCAATGTTGGCCACCGTCAGCCACGTGAATTTTTTATCGGGAAGGAGTGCGGTGTGGGCGCTGGTGGGGGGAGCTTCAGGAGGAGCGGCACTGGCTATTTTTTATCGGGCGCTCTCTTCCGGAAGAATGGGATTAACCGCGCCTGTGGCCGCAGTGCTTGGGGCCGGGATACCAACTTTGTTTGCAATAGCCACGCAAGGCTTGCCGGGCAGAATACCGATCCTGGGCTTCGGCTTCGCCGCTATTGGACTTTGGCTGATTACGCGGTCTGAAGATGGCAATACTCCCGATGGCATTGGGGCTGCTGTTCTGGCAGGGATCGGGTTCGCCGGTTTCTATCTATGCATCCATAAGGCTGGGGAAGGTTCGGCATTTTGGATGGCGACGCTTACCAGGGCCGGCGGCCTGATCATCACCGCCCTGATTGTCGTGCTGCAGCGAAACTTTCGCGACATCACCGCGGCAGGGGTGCGCTGGGGCGTACTGACTGGCTGCATCGATTCGCTTGGAACCATTCTTTTTGTCCGGGCCAGCCAGACCGGACGCCTCGACGAGGCCGTCGTCATCTCGTCGCTCTATCCCGCGGTCACCGTGTTATTGGCGCGCCTTGTGCTGAAGGAACATTTCACTCGCTGGCGGTTTGTAGGGCTGCTGGCGGCACTGGCCGCTGTGCCCATGATTGCGGCACAATAAATTTTCTCAATTTGTTATTCAGAACTGAAAATCAAGAACATGGCTCTGGTCGAAGTCCGCAATCTGACGAAGGTTTATTCGCAGGGCGAGGGTTTGTTTGGCGTAAGGCCCAAAGCGCAAAATCAAAATGAAGTGCGCGCGGTCGACGATGTATCGCTCGACGTTCATGCCGGCGAAACTCTAGGTCTGGTGGGCGAATCAGGCTCGGGAAAGAGTACCCTCGGACGCCTCATCTTGCGGCTTATCGAACCAACTTCGGGAACCATCCGCTTTGAAGACCGCGACCTGCTTGCCGCAAGTCGCGGCGAAATGCGGCGCCTGCGGCGCGATATGCAGATTATTTTTCAGGACCCGTTCGCCTCGCTCGATCCTCGCTATCGAGTCGAAGACATAATTGCGGAGCCGCTGATCGTTCACCGGAAAGGCATTCCCGCAAACAGCAACGCGATTCGCGGCCGCGTGGTCGAACTTCTACGGGCGGTCGGCCTTGACGATTCCATCCTGCGCCGCTTCCCGCACGAATTCAGCGGAGGACAGCGTCAACGGATCGGCATCGCGCGTGCCCTGGCATTGCGTCCTAAGTTCATTGTGGCTGACGAACCCGTTTCCGCTCTCGACGTCAGCGTCGGTGCACAAATCGTGAATCTGCTCGCGCAACTGCAGCGCGAGTTTGGACTGACATATCTGTTCATCTCGCACTCGATGCCGGTGGTGCGCTATCTCTCGACGCGCATCGCCGTGATGTATCGGGGAAAGATAGTCGAGATCGGCGACAGCGAGCAGATCAGCGAGCTCCCGCAGCATCCCTACACACAGAGTTTGCTCAAAGCAACGCCGGAATTGGCAGTCTAAATAAGCCAACAGAGAAGGCCCAACACTTCGCCCCGCCCGCAACCCGCCATCCGCCACTGAACCGACTAAAGCCCGTGACCGAATCGCCGATGAAGATAAGAGACCATGGGCATTCAAGCTCAAACAGCTCCCGTCGAGAGGCCTAGTCCCTGCATCGCAAGACAGCCAATTCTGACCGCGGACGAAGACGTGGTGGGTTATGAGCTTTTCCTTCGCGAAGGCCGGGACGAGCGCCGCTTTAGTTCCGACGCCGAGACTGCCACTTGTTCGATCATCGACACTTTGAATCTGATCGGGCTCGGGGTTCTCTGCGACGGCCGGACCGCTTTCATCAACTGTACCTACCAGGGGTTGTTGACGGACTACTTCGCCCTCTTGCCGCCAGACGATGTCGTGATCGAAATACAGAAAGATGTTCCCGCGGATGAAGATGCGGTGAGAGCCTGCCAAAGACTTAAGCACGGAGGATATTCTCTCGCTTTGGATAATTTTGTTCCCGACGACCCCAGAGAAGCCCTCGTCCCCTACGCAGACTTCATCAAAGTTGACATCATCAGTGTGGGATCGCTGCAGTACGTGCCGTTAGTCGCGCGCTACGCAAGCGAAAGCTGCCAAATGGTGGCGCACAAAGTCGAAACCCGGCAACACTTCCTGACCACGAAGAAGGCTGGATTCACGAGGTTTCAGGGATATTTTTTCCACCATCCCGAGAATATGCAGGTCCGGCAGATCCCTGCAAACCAGGCGACGTATCTGCGTCTGTTGAGTGCGGTCTCAAAACCCGAAGTAGATTTCACCGAAATCGAAGGTCTCATTAAGAGCGAACCTGCGTTGTGTTATCGGTTGCTGAGGTACTTGAACTCTCCGCTCCTCGGATTATCGTCGCCGGTCGAATCGGTCCGCAATGCCTTGAACCTGCTCGGAGAACACGAAGCGGTCAGGTGGATACGAATGGCAACCACGTTGGTCATGGGGCAGCAGAAATCCTCCGACCTGGTTTTGTCATCACTGGTGCGGGCACGTTTCTGCGAACTCATCGCCGCCAGGGTCGAACATGGCAGGGCCGACCTGTTCTTGATGGGGATGCTCTCCCTGATCGATGCGATTTTGGCAGTGCCGATGGGAGTAGTGATCGAAGAATTGTGTCTCGACCCTGCCATCAAAGAACAACTGCTCGCGGCAAAGACGGGAAAGAAAACAGCGCTGACGCCGATCTACGATCTGATGCTGGCCAGGGAAGCCGGAGACTGGTCCCTGGTTACCAAGCTGGGGAAACAACTTAATGTGTCGCTGTCTTTCGTGGCCGAGAGTTCAAACTCAGCCATGCATTGGGCGCACGAGATCACCAGCGCCGCGCGTAATTCCGCACAGAAATAATTGTGCGCCATTGCAAAGCCGGCAATGCCGCGCAGCCATTCTCTTAACGAAAAGTAAGCAACCGGACTTGCCGCAACTGCGCGCTTGTATGGCCGCCGCGTCCCGGCTAGAATGCCTTCGCATCTCCCAGAGGGTCAAACATGGCTGCTTCTCCGCTTCCTCCTTTGGCATCGTCCGAGCCTGTGAGCGCACCGGCTCCGCTCTCCCAAGGCGCGCGCATCCTCAACACTTTTATCGCGCCTTCGAAAACCTTCACCGACCTGCGCCGCAACGCCAGCTGGTGGGCGCCGTTCCTTCTCATGGTGGTGGTGTCTACCGCATTCGTCTACACGGTGGGTCAGAAAATTGGTTTCCGGAAAGTTGCCGAGACCCAGGTGCAGATGTCGCCCAAGCAGGCTGCGCAATTAGACAACCTGCCGGCCGATCAGCGGGAGCAACAGATGCAACAGAGGACGACCGGAACCCGAGTCGTTTCGTATATCGTCCCGCTGTTTATCCTGGTCTTCTGGGTGATCATTGCCGGGGCGTTGTTCGCCACCTTCAAATTCGCCGCGGGGGCGGACGTCTCCTTTAAAGTCGCCTTTGCCATCGTTGTCTTCGCCGGCCTGCCACAGGTGCTGAAGACATTGCTGGCAACGATTACGGTGGTCGCGGGGGTGAGTCCGGATTCGTTTTCCTTCCAGAATCCGATCGCAACCAATCCCGGCTATTTCCTGAACCCGGCAGACTCAGTCTTTTTGTACAGCGTAGCTTCTGCATTCGATATTTTCATGATCTGGACTCTTGTGCTGACCGCCATTGGATTCACTTGCGTAAGCAAAGTAAAGCGCGGGACGGCTCTGGGTATTGTTTTCGGCTGGTGGCTGATTATTACTCTGGTTGCCGCCGGACTGGCCGCGAAATTTTCGTAGTAAGCGCGGTTTCCGTCGGATGACTGAACCCGCGACGCCATTTTATGCTTACTCGCACTCAGGAGGCTCTTGTGAAATTAATTACTGCAGCTTTATTTTTCGCCGTTTGTGTTACCTCCGCGCTTGGACAGGCACAGACGGCCACCCCACCTTCTTCTCCTGCCGCGACCACAGCTGCGCAAACTGCTGCACCGGTGAAGGACCCCGTAGCGACTTCCCTGCGCATGCTGTTGCCACGCCCGCGCACCAACACTCTGGGCGCGATCACTGCAATGCCCGCCGACAAATTCAATTACAAGCCCACGCCCGATCAAATGGCTTTCGCGCATCTGGTTGTGCACATCATTGGCTCAAACAATATGCTGTGCTCCAAAGCGGCTGACGTGCCCGCCCCTAAAGTCGAGGAAGCCAAAGAAAGCGATGGCAAGGACAAGCTACTCGCGGCGGTCACCGCTTCATTCGATTTCTGCAGCGAGGCGCTCGGGAAGATGGACGATTCCAAACTCGGCGACAGCGTCGAACTCTTCGGTGGAAAGCAATTTCCCCGAGCCATGGCAGCATTAGGTTTGGCCAGCGGATGGGCCGACCATTATGCAGCGGCTGCCATGTACTTGCGGTTGAATAATATCTTGCCGCCTACGGCGCAGCCGAAGAAGTAGTCAGCCTTGGTCAGAAAGAAGCGACCAAGGAACATTATTTGATGTGAACGAGTTCTGCCGCCGATGTCGCGGAGGAAATCCCCGTTGCTGGATGCTGTGGCGCGCGCCAGCTATCAAAAACCGAAACCTGGTGCACACACGACACCGTGCAATTCGGCGCACAGCCTTTTTCGGTGAGATATTCACGGCGCATATCATCGCGTGAATACGTCGCGAGCGGCACTCCGGGATAGCCACGCTGCTGCGAACAATAGTGGACCAACCCGTCTTCACAGATGTATAGATATCGCGCGCCGGCTCGGCAGCGCCAATCGTTCGGCAAACCCTGTGCAATGTTGTCCTGGAAGGCGTTGATGCGGGTGAAGCTGCGCTTTTCCCACGATTTCATCTCGTTGTAGACGCGCCGCTCTTCGCCGCCAAGCGGCTGGAGTTGGCCGCTGCCGTCGTGAATAATGCCGACGGTGGAACTGAAGCCCAGCTCAATGGCGCGCTTGCCGATCATGAGCGCGTCTTGTGGATTTGAGATCCCGCCGCCCACAACGGAGTTGATGTTCACATGAAACTCCGCGTGTTCGGCCAGCCACTGTAGCTTCTTGTCGAGAACCTTCAGGCTCTTTTTCGAAACTTCGTCGGGATTTACATTGTCGATTGAGATCTGCAGCCACTCGAGGCCGGCGCGGTTCAGGCGTTGAATGCGTTCGGCCACAAGAAAATATCCGTTTGTGATCAATCCGGCGATCATGTTGTTCGAGCGGATGCGGCGGATTACATCATCCAGATCAGGGTGCAGCAGCGGCTCCCCGCCCGAAATCGTGACGACCGCAGTGCCCAGCGCTCCGAGCTTGTCGATGCGGCGAAACATTTCCTCCGTGGGCACAGGCTTTGAAAAATCGTCGAACTCGTTGCAATAAGTGCAGCTCAGATTGCAACGGCGCACAGGGATAATGTGTGCTAGCACCGGATGATCGGTCGACGCCAGCGCTCGCGCAGCCATGCGAGTTCCGCGAAGATTGCGGTGCAAGGCTTTGGCGCGGCGACGCACGGATGTGAGGACTGATGCCATTGAATGGTTACCTCTTATTACAGCATGGACGCCCGATAAATGCAGGGTGTGTGACAGCGTCTGGCGCAATTTGAAGGGCGAATGGGGCAAATGTGCCGTGAGCGTGTTTTGCAATTCGCTTGCAAAAGCGGCCCCTGGCGATCATAATTTGCCGCCGAGGAGGTATTAAGCATGTTGAAAGCTTGGGGTATCTCTCTCGTTTTTGTGTTGCTCGCAATGAGCACCACTGACACATCGAAACCTGATTGGGCGCTGAATGCGACTACCATCGAGGCCTGCAGTTGTCCGATGTTCTGCCAGTGCTACTTCAATCCCAAACCTGCTGCCCACCATGAGCAGGGTACGGCAACGCACTATTGCAAATTTAACAATGCCTACAAGGTGAACCACGGACATTATGGCGCGGTGAATCTTGACGGCGCGAAGTTCTGGATTACCGGCGACCTGGGCGCCGATTGGTCGCAAGGAAAAACTGACTGGGCCCTCGTTACCTTCGACAAGGCTATGACAAAGGATCAGCAGAGCGCCCTGGGCGCCATTCTGCCGAATGTCTTCCCCGTGAAATGGAATTCGTTCCAGACCGCGGAGGGAAACATCGACACTTGGGAATTCAACAAGAATGAAGCGCACGCAACGATTGATGGCGGAAAAACCGCAGAGGTAAAGCTTCACCGTTTTCAGGGAAATACTGACGATCCCGTCGTCATTCATAACCTCAAATACTGGGGAACACCCCGGAATGACGGTTTCGTGATGATGCCGAGTGACTTCGAGGGCTATAAAACCGGGACCAAACAGTTCGAATACAAAGGGACCAACGGCTTTATGCTCACTCTCGATATCGCCTCAACTGACATGAAACAATAGAGTCTGCGAAACTATCGCAGAGATCAGGCCGGAGAATAGCAAGGTTCTCCGGCCTTGATATTTCTGGGATGCGTTTTTTCACAAACTCTATCCCTATCTTTCATGCTCCAATTGCGTGGTTAGACTTCGCGGGGAATGAGTGCCTGCACCACACAATCCTCCCTACGGTGTTATTAGCTTTCTACGGCTTTCCGTAACGCGGCTCTCGCCAACAGGCGTGTGGAATCCAGCATCGGCAGCGGAGATTGCTCCGCCGTCATCAATAATGGAATTTCGGTGCAGCCGAGCACCACTGCGTCACAACCTTCATCCTTCAGCGTGCGGATCACTTCGGTCAGATAAGCCTGCGTGCGCGGCAGGAACACCCCCTGGACCAACTCGTCAAAGATGATGCGATGAATGCGCTCGCGCTGGTCCGGGCCGGGAATGCGATGCTCGATATCCGCGGCCTTTAGTTTCTCGCGGTAGACTGGGCCCTCCATCAATGCGCGGGTTCCCAAAACTCCCAGGCGCTTGTAGCAGTGACGCTTCGCTTCATTCGCCACCTCGACGGCAATGTGCAGCCACGGCCGCGGTGAGCGATGCTCCACCAGATCGAACGCCTGGTGCACGGTGTTGACCGGCGCAATCAGAAAATCCGCACCGGATTTGGCCAGCTTCTCCGCCGAAGAGAGCATGAGTTCGGCGACGCCTGCCCAGTCGTTGGCATCAATGCACTTCACGTACTCGGCGAAGTCGTGGCCGTGCATGGAAATCTCGGGATGGTGGTAGTCGCCAAGCAACTCCGCACCTTCGACGCAGATCGTGCGATAGCAGAGCGCCGCGCCTTCCGCGCTGCAAGCGACGATACCGATGTGGAGGGACATCAGTTCTAAGTTCCCAGCGAATGCCGATGCGTACTTTGGATCTCGAATGGCGATTTTATAACAGGGGCGCGGATGCGGGCGCGGCTTCGCCTGGGCCGGGACAGCCGAGGCGGCTGTCGCTACGTGTTCTCTTATCTGGCTGCGGCAGCGTCGAACAGGTTTAGGAATTCTAATTTCTTTTCTGCCGGCAGGAACGAGGCTTCGAATGAATTGCGTGCTAATTCGCGAAGGTGCTCGTCAGTAAATGCGAAAACTTGTTGCGCGATCTGGTACTCGCGAGCGAGGGTTGTACCGAACATGGCCGGATCATCGCTGTTTAGGGTAATCATTACGCCGTGATCGAAGTAGCTTTTCGCCGGATGATCGTTCAGGTTCGGACACAGGCCGGTGCGAAAGTTGCTGGTCAGGCAGATCTCGACTGGCACCTGACGTTGCGCGAGTTCCTCGACTAGATCAGGATCGTGGAAGGCAGTGAGTCCGTGGCCGATCCGCTCGACGCGAAGGTTGAGCGCTCCCCATACGGATTCCGGCGGTCCAGTCTCACCGGCATGTGCAGTCAGGCGGAGGCCGTGATCGGCGGACCAGGCGTAGGCGTCCCGGAAAAGTTCGGGCGGAGCTTTTTGCTCGTCGCCGCCGATGCCGATGGCCACGACTTCGCGGTCATGATAGCGGACGGCCAGCTCGAATACTTTTTGCGCGGCCTCAGGACCAAACTGGCGCACCGCGTCGAAGATCCACACTAGCGAGATGCCGAACTCTCGCGCGCCCCGCGCACGGCCGCGATCCAAACCTTCAAAGATGGCAGCGAAATCCTGTTTGCGCCACAGGCACACTCCGACCGAAACGTATACCTCCGCATGAAGAACGTTTTCTTGTTTCAGGCGCTGCATGAGCCGATACGTAATTAGTTCGTAGTCTTCCGGCGTCCGCAAATGCTCGGTGATGTTCTTGAAGGCCAGCAGAAATCCTTGAAAATCTTCGTACCGGTACAGCGAGTCGATTTCCGATGGAGTGACGCGGTCGCCATGGCGCTGCCGAAGTTCGAGCAGCGTGGCCGGCTCAATCGCGCCTTCCAGATGCAGATGGAGCTCCGCCTTTGGCAAAAGGCGTAGAAAACTATTCGGCGGGCGATCGAGTGCGGAAGACATTATTTCTTAATTGTAGATTCTTGCCGAAAGATTTGCGAGGAGCGGCGCGGCTTGTAGTAGGGAGTAAAAAGATGGTCACACGAATACGTCCCGCTCCTGTTGAAAAGACGCTTGGACCAATCCCATCGCCTGATCACCCAAAGCGCCCAAGTTGCTGAATCCTTAACGCTCCCCAACGCCCGCAGCGTAATCGCCAACCCATTGGCCGAAAACCACCACCACACTGGTGGAACTGGGCCACCAAAGCCCAACGACACCATTCGCTAGGTTGTCCCATCCTTGGCTTAACCCGCTAAGAACAATGCAACTTAAAATAAATCCTGCCGCTCGTTTCATATTGGCATTCAGCCTGCACCGTTTCTCGCAAGATTTTTGCCCCGGACTGGAGTGTTGGACGCAGAACTTTCAACCCTCCAGACGGGAAGACTCACCCTAAGGAGTACCCGCATGCTTTCCCGCACTTGTGCCCTGTCTCTTGCCGGCCTGCTTGCTCTCTCCGTCCTCTCAGGCTGCAACAACACCCTAAACCCGTTGTGCGGCAGTTCCAGGCCCGCGCCACTTATCGGTTCACTGTCGCCAAGCACCGTGACTTTTGCTCAAGTGCAGCAGGGCGCGACGCTCACCGTGAATGGTAGCCACTTTGTTTCTGCGTCCCAAATAATGATCAACACAACGCCTCTCAGCGCGACCGTTGTGAGCGATCAGCAACTAAAAGTAAAAATCACTCCCGATGTTATTTCCGGTCCCGGAACCGTGAAGGTTAGTGTGTACACCCCGAGCGGGAACTCCGGAGACCTGGGCTGCAGCAGCGGTGGTACCAGCAGCGTACTCACGCTCACGGTCAACTAACTACCGGCTGGAATGTTTTTCTGCGCCGATTCTTCGCTTAAGGCGCCATTGAGCTTCAATCTTGGCCGGGTTCGCTCCGCTCAGCGAACCGCGTTCATTCCTTCGCCAATATGTAGCCGCCCCCGATTTTTTTCGTGGAGACCCCGCAGGAAAAAATGACGAACCTACAGGCTTGTACAGATGAGGAGTTGGAGCAGGCTCTTGCCCAAGCGCTCACCTACGCTTCTCTAGAATTGCTGAACGACGCGGAAGTAGAGACATTCTACGAGCTCTATGCAGAGATCCAGCGGCGCGCACTGCCCGCAACTGCCGCCTAGGCGCCCTTTAGTTGCTCACTTCAAAACGCCGGAAAGCCAGTGCATTACGTTCAGCACATATTGCTTGTCATCGTTCCCAGGAACACTCATCCCCGTCTTGCCGACGAACTTTTCCGTACCATCCTTGTCTTTTTCCTTGAACACCTGAGCCGTCAGCATGCCTGCCTCGCCGCTAACCACGACGTGGCCGCGCCCGAGCGTAAAGCTCACTGCCATCGCCCGGCCCGTAATTGGCCACTGCCTCAGTGCGGCTTCGAGACTCGCCTTCGCCTTAGCGGCGTCCTCATCGTGGAGCGGTTCCACAGCGCTGCGGGTCTTCACCTCGCCTGCCGTCGGCGAAAGTTTCAGGATCACAATCGAGCCCGGGGGAATGGTGACCGACTCACCCGTGAACGCGACCAATTTGTGCAGCTGTTCCGCGTCGTTGCGCCCGCGGGTAATGGGATTGCTGCCGAGGAGATGATTACGATCGGAAAAGACAACCTCGGTAGGATCTTTGTGATCGAAGTTTTCGGAGTTCGTGTCGAAAACAAAACCATTGCCGAGCTTCACGCCGAACCGTTCCGCCAGAGGCGCAGCCGCGTCGCCCATGGGAGCGTGATCCGCTACAAGAAAGAGCGACCCGCCTCGCCGAACCCACTCATAAACTGCGTCGCACTCGGCCTTCGTGAATGCGGGAGTCGAATTGTTGTTGTCGTTCTCCAGCTTGCCGAGTGCATTGGAGATGACCAGCACGTCAATGCCTTCAAGACTGCCGCTAGTGAACTTCGCTGTATTCGCCACCACGTCGTAGCCGTCGTTTCGCAGCAGGTCGGCAAAAGGCTTGAAGAGTTCGTCCTTGGTATGAAAGTTATCGTGGGCTTGGTCGATGGCGACGCGCGGGTGAGTCCTTATATACGTCGCTTGCGCGACGGTAGCGTCGAAGTCCGGATCGGCCCTTTGCTGCGGTAACGCAACCCCAACCGATACGAAAAAGAAAAAGAGAATGATGGTTAACCTCATAAGTTAGCCTCATAAGCCACGTTCAGGAACGACCGTCGGATCATATCCAATCGCCTCGATGGGACCCTGTCGACATGACAACCGCCTCAATGAGTAACGGCGATATTACGCCAGCGATCAGCCATCGATCTGGTTCCCACTCATGCCCTCCCCGCAAACTCCCGGTTCTCCGTGGACACCTTCACCTTTTCTCCCTCTTTGATGAAGAGGGGGACGCGGATTTCCAGGCCCGTCTCCAGCCGGGCAGTCTTGGTCCCGCCACCCGACGAGTCGCCCCGAACCGCGGGTTCCGTGTAGGCAACGTCCAGCTCAACGAATATTGGCAGCTCTAAACCAATCGGATTGCCGTTGTACCTGCGCAGCTCAATCAATGCGCCCTCAATCAGGAAGTCCAATGCGTCCCCGACCATCTGATCGTTAAGGGTGACGGTCTCGTAGCTTTCCTGGTCCAGAAAATGAGAGCCATCCCCATCGCTATACAGATAGGAAGCCTGTACCGACTGCAAGTCCGGCTCCTTGAATTTGTCGCTTGCCTTGAATGTCTTCTCAAAGACCGCGTTCGTGAGCAGGTTGCGCATCTTCAGGCGCACCAGGGTCTGGCCGCCACGAGCCGTAGGCGTGTTTACGTCTGCTTCCAGGCAGCAGAATGGAGTGTTTTCAAGCTCAAACAACGTCTTACGTTTGACATCAATAGCATCAATTAGCGCGGCCATAAAATCCTCTAAGCAGGTCGGGACCGAAAACGCATGCAACCCCGATCCCAATTTCCTTCCAGTAGCAGTATAGGGTGAAGCACTCCTCGGATGAGAAGGCTTTAACGGTTGTCCTATGATTGTGAGTGTAATGGCGATTTTGTGCCAACTATTGTCGTAAAGAGTTGTGCCATTTCCAGGTCAAGAAGACGAAGGTCGCAGGCGGAGAAGCTCAGTGCGACGCGGAGAAATTTGCCTTGAGGTCAAGATCGTCGGGACTGATACTTTGCAACTTCTTCCAAGTAGCCATCGCATCGTCCTGCCTCCCCATGCCGAGGTACATGAAAGCCAGGATCTTGTATGGAACGACCTGCTTTGGGTCAGCCTCGACAGCTTTCTGAAAAGCATTGAGAGACAAATTTATTTCTCGGGTACCTGAATAGTAGATCAAGCCCATTTCTATCCAAGCACGGGAAAAAGTCGAATCAAGCGAGACAGCACGCCTCAGAGCGGTAATTGCAGAGGTGTAATCCTTCGTCTGAATCGACCTCAAGGCATCCTGTTCTGATTGAAGCGCTTCGGAGTTAGAGCTGCCTGGAAGCTGTATGAGGCTTCGACGTGCTAGCTCTCCTGCGCGGGCAAGCCCTTGTGAGGGCGTGGAAACGGGACCGCTCGCAGGAAAGTCCGCATTTACATGGGGGAAAATGTAAAGAGCGTGGTTATCCGAAATTGCTTTCTGAAATTCCTTGTAGCTCTTTAACTGATCAGGAGTAATCGCGTTGACCTTTAGCAGCAAACGACGCTTCGTTACTAGCACGTTTCCGTTCACTTCTGTGTCGCCGTGAAATTCGGCAAAACTCTCTTTCAGGTCTAGCGGCATTGGCTGTGCGGCCGACCATTCCTTGGGCAACTCGATTCGGGATTTGTACACCTGCTCACCCACATCGCCGAGCCAGAGCGGCGTCGTCCGATCTAGGTCCGCATCCTTAACCTCCGGAATGGTCAACGGAGAAAGCGGGACTGCGAATCGGTGCCTCTCGCCTCCTAAGAAATCCCTAAGCGTGTATTCGTATCTCACGGCGAAGGGTTCCTCCGTCTTCTCTGGTGAACTGGCGCCTACGCTAGTTATGGTTCCACCCAGACGAGCGCCGTAGAAGTTCTTTTGTGCGAAATCCTTCCATTGGGACTCAGGTACGCGGCGAAAAAGATACCGGTAAGTGAGTTCGCTGTCGTCTCCCCGATAAGTTGCCTCCACGTGTGCTTGCAGTGTGCCGTCTGCATCGAGCTTGGCGGTAACCGTGTTGGTGTATTTGCTGGGAAATATGGAATTGAGGGGAGTAGTCTGAAACGCAACTTTGTCCGGCATGATGAGCAGCGCCGGTTTCCCGCGAAGATGTGTCGCCAGATAACCCATGGCCGTCACTTCTGGTGTTGTATCCATCCAAGACAGAGTACTTCCTTGCGGCACAACGCTGATAACATGGTCGAATTGTGCGGGCATCGGCACGTCTGGATCGACCGTCATCCTGCTACTGATTAGGGCTGGATAAGCTCGAATTCCAACTGCGCTCAACAAGGCAGCCAGGAGAGTGTGCTTATCTTTACAATCCCCATACTGGTTCGCGAAAATTTCCGATGCTGCATGAGGTTGATAGCGCCCGACACCAAAAGCAATCCCCACGTAGTGATAACGCAGGCTGACGTAGTTATAAATCACGCGAAGTTTCGCATCATCATCACGGAGGCCCTTAGTTAGCTCCTCAGCCTTCATCTTCACTTCCGCTGAGGGCTGGACCTTTTCCTTCTGGAGGCTCTCATACCATCGGCCAACTTCTTCCCAGGTTCGAAAACTGCTAATGAGCACATCCGGTCCCGGCAGGTGCCCACGAATGGCATCGTAACCCTGGACCTCTCTCTGTTTCTCGCTGTTCTGGCTTTCGAGATTCGAGGTCTTCCAGGTATACATCCGGCGGCCGTTCTCCTCGCGTATCGTCGGCTGAACATTTTGACTCTTGAATTTCACCTCGCGGTCGCGTGGAACGCTGATCTCTAGCTGCTCAGCGAGAACAATTGCGCTCTTCAAGAACGTGTGGCCGAACCAGAAATGTCCTGCGGCGAGCGGTGTCTCTACTTGCCAGCGGATCGAAGATTCAAGAATGTCCCCCGGTTCAAGCCCCTTAACCGGAACATGCTTCTCATGTAGGTTAGCGAATTCAGCAGCTCCCGGATAGATTTGCGAGGGTGCGTCCTGAATCGAGTCTAACGGAGATATCACCACCGATCCGTTTGGTTTGGTGACCCGGACATCCAGAACCTCGATGTGTTCGAGAGACGTTTGGTAAGGAGGACGGAGTACAGCGTATTCTTGAACGCCAGCGTCGGACTGGATTCGTATGCGCGTTTTCTGCTCGCGCGTATAGGAACCGTCGGATTGGAAGACCAGCTTTGTCTCCAGGCGCTCGCCGACTACGCCTTCCTTCGAATAGTCGTGACTAGTTGCGTCTTGCTTGCCGGATACCTGAGCAACTGTGGGGAAACAAAGAAGAACGATGACGAGGTTAATTCGGAGAGACGCCAAATTCGACATAAGCGCTTGAGGCTTTCCCGTGAGACACTCTTTCGTTTACTGCAATTGCAGCGCTGAAGCACCATTAGCGTTCATGTGGCTGGCATAGTCGTCGAATGTCTTGAAAAGCGTTCGTCCACAATCGGCGATGGCGTTGGAATCGCACAACGCCACCTTTAAGGAACTTCCGTCAACTGCTTGGTGGCAATAGGCACCCGGAAAACACTTGCCTTTCCCGTAGGTCGTGGCAATGGCAGCAACTTCAGTGCGCTCTGAACAGGCCATTCCGATAGTGATCACTACCCCCATCCGGCCCTCATCGCTCAAATTTGGAACGACATGGTATTTTTGTGAGTTTCCGATTTCTTCCTTCAGTGAGACAATTGCAGCGGAAGAAAGCTTTCCATCACATGCTGCACCTTTAATAAAGACGGGGGATTTTGGGACATCTGCCGCGTTAGACAGCGTTGCGACCCCGAGTGATAAAGCAAGAATTAAATGCTTCATGGAGTTCCCCTCGGCTGCTTACTCTACCACGCCCAGCGGAAACTTAGCCTCCTCCACGCATTCTTACTACACACCTCCGCACGTACGAATGTGGCACGGCCCCACGAGCGCGCCGGGCGGGCCCTGGGCTAAGTCAAACCGGATGCCTCTGTGGTAGTCCGACGGGTGTGGCAGTTTTGCCGTCCCTTCCTTCTCCCCTCTCGAAGCTAAAGCACGCGATAACCATTGACGGCGGCGGGAACATCAACGATGAAGCAGAACGCCTCGTGATCGTACCGGGCTAATCCGCCCAATCTTCGCCGAGTTTCCACGATATAGTTAACGAAAGCAGGCCATTTCACTCAAAACCCCCCTCGGCGGTCAATGAGCGCAATGGCGATGTCTCGCCAACGATTTTAATTCGGTTGGTCCGCCCACTTTATCACTGACCTTTGCGGTTGCATTGGATTGACCCTCACGACCGCATATTTCCCCGGCCTGAAGCGTTCGACTTCTACTTTTGCCGAGCCTTCAGAAAGGAATGGGTTGCTGTCGATTACGCTGTACGTCTGGCCTGCAAATTCGTAGGTGTAGGCAATCTCGGTTGTAGGACAGTTCCAAACCCACCCGCCTGCCAGACAAGACGAATCAACTCTGGCCTTCACGCGTTGCCATTTGCCGCTTCCCCAAGCGCGCCGCAATCGTAGAGCGGACTTTATGACGAAGGCTATCAAGATATCTATGACAAGGCCGCCCAACCTGTGATCCTCCTTGATGCGATCAATTCTAGGGCCTGTCTACCGAATTGACGAAATCAGGCGATTTCACGTTTTGACCGCGCCCTCGCTAGCAATCAGACGCAGCCCAGATGCACATGAGTTGAGTTGCGATGAGCGAATCTGCAGCTGAGGCTAAGGTGTGTACATATCTGCATCACACACACATATACCCCTCTCCCCGTTTGACCCTTCTTTTCCCCCGCCTGTAAGATCAAACTTCATCAGCATCAGCGAGTCCCACGTGTGCCGGGCATCATGAATTACCCTGTGATCCCCTGTGCCCTCTGTGTTTAAGGTTTTGCTGACTGCGACTGCGAATTGCTGCCAACTCATGCCGCACGAACTGCCTAAATCCTACGAGCCGGGCGCGATCGAAACGCGCTGGGCCGAGTACTGGATCAGAGAAAAGCTATTCTCCGTCCCCACGCCGCCGGAAGGCGAGACGCGCCCCGTATTTACACTCCTGCTACCGCCGCCAAACGTTACCGGCCGTCTGCACATGGGCCACATGCTCAACCAGACTCAGATGGATATCATCGTGCGCTGGCATCGCATGCGCGGCTTCATCACCCTCTGGCTGCCTGGCACGGACCACGCCGGCATCGCCACCCAAATGATGGTCGAGCGCCAACTCGCCAAAGAAGGCAAGAAGCGCCGCGACCTCGGCCGCGAAAAATTCATCGAGCGCGTCTGGGAATGGAAAAAACTCTACGGCGGCGCAATCCTCGACCAGATGAAGCGCCTCGGCGCGTCCGTCGATTGGGACCGCGAATATTTCACCATGGACGAAAATCTTTCTCGCGCCGTGCGCGAGGTCTTCGTCCGCCTGTATGAAGAAGGACTGATTTACCGCGGCAAGTACATCGTGAACTGGTGCCCGCGCTGCGAAACTGCCATCTCCGATCTCGAAGTGAAGCACGAAGAAGTTGCCGGAAAATTGTGGGAGATTCGCTACCCGGTCATCGGAACGAACGAGTTCATCACGGTCGCAACCACCCGCCCAGAAACGATGCTCGGCGACACCGCCATTGCGGTGAACGCGAAAGACGACCGCTACACGCATCTGCACGGCAAAAAAGTTCTGCTGCCGCTGATGAATCGCGAAATTCCGATCATCACCGACGAACTGGCGCAGCCAGAGTTCGGAACAGGCGCAGTAAAAGTCACGCCCGCTCACGACCCTAACGATTTCCAGGCTGGCAAGCGCCACCATCTGCCTCAGATCGATGTCATGGACGAGCACGCGCACATGAATCAGAACGCGGGCCCTTACGCCGGACTCGACCGCTACGAAGCCCGCAAACAGATTCTCGCAGATCTGCAAGCGCACGGTTTCCTGGTTGGCGAAAAAGATCACACGCTCGCTCTCGGCAAGTGCGATCGCTGCGGCACGGTCGTTGAGCCGCGCCTCTCGGAACAATGGTTCATCAAAATCAAGCCCCTCGCCGATCGTGCCATCGAAGCCGTCGAGAGCGGGGAGATCACGATCGTCCCCGACAACTACCGCCAGATCTATCTCAACTGGATGAACAACATCTACGACTGGTGCATCTCGCGCCAGTTGTGGTGGGGCCATCGCATTCCCGCGTGGACGTGCGACAACTGCAAAGAAGTAACCGTAGCGCGCGAAGCTCCGGTGAAGTGCCCGAAGTGCGGCAGCACAAAATTGGAGCAGGTCTCCGATGTGCTCGACACCTGGTTCTCTTCGGGGCTGCTGCCGTTCACCACATTAGGCTGGCCGGAAAAGACTCGCGATCAAGCGGTTTTTTATCCCACCACGCTGCTCATCACTGCCTACGAAATTCTGTTCTTCTGGGTAGCCCGCATGATCATGTTCGGTTGTCACTTCATGGAAGGCCACCAACAGGATCCCGCGATAAAAAAAGCCAGCGGATGGGCGGACAAGAAGAACGATAGCGTGCCCTTCCGGCAGGTTTACATTCACGCTCTCGTGCGCGATGCTGATCGGCAGAAGATGTCAAAGACCAAAGGCAACGTGATCGATCCGCTCGAAATCATCGAGCGTTTCGGTACGGATGCGACCCGCTTCACCCTGGCGGCCATGGCCGCTCCCGGCACCGACATTGCCTTCAGCGAAAGTCGTACCGACGGCTACCGCGCCTTTGCCAATAAAATCTGGAATGCCGCCCGCTTCATGTTCATGAATGTGGACCGCATCGGGTTCGTGTGGAACCGGGTCTCTGACCCGGTTAAGCCCGGACAAGGTCCGGACGACAGTTCGGGCGCTGGCGTCTCTAGCTTCAATCCCCAAACCCTGGAAGACCGTTGGATCCTCTCCCGTTTTAACCGTGTCACCGCCGAAGTAAACGATGCCCTCGCGACCTACCGCTTCCACGAGGCCGCAAACCGCATCTACGATTTCTTCTGGGGAGAATTCTGCGACTGGTATCTGGAGCTGATCAAGCCGCGGCTGAACTTCGAAGAAGGTGCTGACAAGACACAGGCCGAAATCTCCTGCGGAAATCTCGTCAGTCTCTTCGACGCCTCGTTGCGCCTGCTTCATCCCGTAATGCCATTTATTACAGAAGAGATTTGGCACGCAATCTACGAGGGCAAGCCGCCGCTGAAGTCGATCGCCCTGGCGCCGTATCCTCAGCCGGACGAGCGCCAGTACGATCTCAATGCCGAGACCGAGATGGCAATCCTCCAGGATCTTATTGTGAACGTGCGGAACCTCAGGGCAGAATTGAAAGTCGAACCGAAAATAAAAGTCCCGATCGATCTCTTCGCGCCCGACGCCGCCATCCGCGCCATGATCCAGCAAAATCGCGGCGCAGTTGAGCGCCTGGGTCAAGTTGATAAAATTACCTTCGTCGAGAACTCTCTCGTCAGGCTTGCCGGAGCGCGCAGCACCGCACGCTTCGATGTTCACGTACTCTATGAGAGAAAAATCGACGTTGCCGCCGAATGCGGCCGTTTGACGAAAGACCTTGAGAAGCTTGAAAAAGAATTCGCAAACAATCAGCGCCAGCTAAGCAATGAACAATTCCTGGCGAAAGCCCCAGAGAAAGTAGTCGAGGGCCTACGCCGCCGTGCGGAGGAATTGACCCTCCTGCGCGATAAGATAAAGCATCAATTAGAAGAGCTGAATCGAACCGGACCAAAATAGCTAAACTGGCCACCGACCACTGTTCTATGGACTTCAACAGCCGACGTCTCACCGCCATCCTCGAAAACGCGCTGCTCGAAGACCGCGCCACGCGCGATGCCACCAGCTACGCCTGTATCGATCCTGGCCAGCGCGCTTCCGCCACCATCCTCGCCAAACAGGATTGCATTCTCGCCGGCATTGGCTGCATCAGCCGCATCTTCGACGTCTACGCCGCGCTCGACGGAGCCGTAACCTCGCATTACGAAGTCACCACGCATCCTGAAATTTTCGACGGCGTGCGTTTGCACAAAGGCCAGTCTATCGCCGTAATCCGGCACAATGCGCGGGTGATTCTTTCCTGCGAACGCGTCATGCTCAATTTTTTGCAGCGCATGAGCGGCATCGCCACTCTCACGCGCAAATTTGTCGACGCTGTCTCCGGCACCAAGGCCCGCATCCTTGATACTCGCAAGACGGCCCCAGGCCTTCGCGTGGTCGACAAGTATGCAGTCCGCTGCGGCGGAGGACAGAATCACCGCCTCGATCTCTCCGATGGTGTCCTGCTCAAGAATAATCACATCGCTCTCGCGGGTGGAATCGTTCAGGCGCTGGAACGCGCCGTGCGCAACCGCCGCGGCTCGCAGCCCATCGAAATAGAAGTGCGTACCCTCGCCGAACTCAATGATGCTCTCGCCCACGGCGCCGAAGCAATTCTGCTCGACAACATGTCCCCTGAAGACGTTCGGCGCGCCGTAGAACTTTGTTCCAAACTTGAGCGCCGTATTCCCGTCGAGTGTTCCGGCGGCATCCGACTGGAAAATGTTCGCGCTTACGCCGACACTGGCGTTGATTTCATTTCCATCGGCATCCTCACCCACTCCCCGCAAGCCGTGGACATGAGCCTGCGCGTAGTCCCCGCATAAGCCAGAGGTCTCCCCTTCGTGAACCTTACTGTTCTTCGTGGTCAAATGCCCTTGTTTGTGCTTTTCCCTTCGCTTCCCGCATAATTCCCGCATCAAGAAAAGAAAAACAACTCGTGTGGGCGAGTCGCCCACGCAATCTGGTAATCGCGTCCAACCCACGGACATCCGGCTGGGCCGTATCGTGCGCCTCCTCATGGAGAACGCCACCGTTGTCGTCAGCGGAACCAAGATCGCGCAGGACATCTCTTCCAACCGCTCAGAAGTCTGGCGTCTCGTTCAACAGTTGCGCGGCCTGGGCGTAGACGTCGCAGGACATCCTGCCACTGGCTATCGCCTCAAGTCTGTTCCCGACCTGTTGCTCCCGGAAATTCTCGGACCGTTGCTGCGCGGCACAATCTTCAATCTTCAGCTTCATCACTTCTACAAAATCGGCTCGACGAACACCGCAGCCATGGCAGCCGCCGCCGATGGCGCACCCCAGGGCAGCGTGTTTCTCGCCGAAGAGCAGACAGCGGGCCGTGGCCGCGGCGCGCACTCCTGGCACTCCGCGCGCTCCACTGGGATTTATTGTTCCGTGGTGCTTCGGCCCTCTCTGCCGCCCTCCGATGTCCTCGTTCTCTCACTGGCCGCCGGCCTGGCTGTATGCGCCGCCATCGAGCAGATCGATGCGCGCGTGAAACTCGACTTGAAGTGGCCGAATGACGTTCTGATCGCGGGCAAAAAAGTATGCGGCATTCTCGCCGAGATGAACGCCGAAGTCACGCGAGTACGATATGTTGTCGTCGGGATCGGAATGAACGTGAACCAGCCAAACTTTCCCAAAGAACTCGATGCGAGCGCAACGTCGCTCTGCCTGGCAACAGGCAACGAGTGGTCCCGTGTGGAACTCACCGCGGCTTTGTTAAAATCGTTGGACCGGGAATATCGGCTTCTGACTGAACCAAAGATCGGACAAAAAGATGCGCGCCGGTCGATTCTGCAACGCTTTACCGAGCAGTCGTCCTGGGTCCGCGGCAAGGCAGTTCGTATCGAAGACAACGGATCAAGAGTCGAAGGAACCACCGAAGGCCTGGACGACCGCGGCTTCCTGCAAGTACGAACCGCACAAGGATTGCAGACGATCTTGAGTGGCACAGTCAGAGAGAGGTGAAGTAGCCGTCAGCAATTCGCATCAAGATTTGAGATTCGTATTTCGATTCGTCCTTTATTTTAATTTGAGATTCGTATTCGAGATTCGAATTTGATGCGTACTTGAAGATTTCGAAGCCATCAGCTAGCTGCTAATTGCTACAGGAATGAACGCTCATGCTCTTAGTCGTTGACGTCGGCAACACAAATACCGTCCTCGGAGTTTTCGCCCGCGCAGAAAACTCCCCGACCACTGCCGACGATGCCACTCCCCACTACGACCGCCTCGTTGCAAACTGGCGCGTTGCCACCCGCCAGGGCAGCACCGTCGACGAATACGGCGTGCTGTTTCGCAATTTATTTTCCATGGCCAGCCTCGAGGCCTCGGAAATTCAGGGCATCGTGATCTCCTCCGTCGTCCCTCCGCTCGATCCGGTTCTACGTCAGGTCTGTGAACGCTATTTCAATTCCAAGCCGCTGCTCATCGAGCCCGGTGTAAAGACCGGCATGCCGGTTCATTACGATAATCCTGCCGAGGTCGGGGCCGACCGCATTGTGAATGCTGTCGCCGCATTTGAAAAATACGGAGGACCTTGCGTGATCGTCGACTTCGGCACCGCCACCACCTTCGACTGCGTCTCTTCGAAGGGCGAATATCTTGGCGGAGTCATTTGCCCCGGCGTCGGCATTTCCGCCGATGCGCTTTTTCAGCGCGCCGCCCGCCTCCCGCGCGTCGAGATCCGCAAGCCCGCCCGCGTCATCGGAACCAACACCGTCGGCAGCCTGCAGTCCGGCCTTTACTATGGCTATCTCGGGCTCGTCGACGGCATTCTCGAACTGCTGCTCGCCGAACTGGGAAAGGAAACACAAGTCCTCGCCACCGGCGGCCTTGGCTCCATGATTGGCACGGGATCCAAGTACATCAAGAATGTCGACGAATTTCTAACTCTCGAAGGTCTGCGCATCATCTGGGAACGAAATGTGGTCGCGCGCCAGGGTCTCGTCACCAAATCCTCATCTTCTATCTCCTCCAAGGCCGCAGCCCCAACCAAGAACAGCAGCGCGATGCGTTCCGCTTCCCCGCGTTCTCCCCGCTGAGCCGCCGTGGAAAACTACTTCAACTATTTCACCGAAATTGAAGAGCAGTTCTTGCGCCGCCGTGGTGGAGGTCTTCTCCTCACCACTCTGGACTGGGCCTTGATCGAAACCTGGAAGGACGCTGGCATCCCACTCGAGGCCGCCCTTCGCGGAATCGACGCGGCATTCGACCGTTACCTTCAGCGTCCTTCAAAAACCAAGAAAGTGAACAGCCTCGCTTATTGTTTGCAGGAAGTCCTCGCCGCCGCGGAAGACATGAAAGAAGCCGCCGTAGGAACCACTCACGGTGAAACTCCGTCAGCCAAATCAGGCGCGGGACAGGGCTTTGAGCCCCGCGTCATCGCTGCTTTCCTGCACCGCAATGCCGGCTCGCTGGAAAAAGCAGCACTTCCGCTGGGCACTGGTATTTCCGTCCACGCACTCGCGCAAGATACCGCAAAAACTCTGCGAAAGTTAGCGCAAGAAATCGAGAAAAGTAACACAGCTTCCAGGCTGGAAGATTTGGAACGCCGTCTCACCGTCCTTGAGGAAAAGCTTTTCGCCGCGATCCTGGCGGCCACTCCCGATGACGAGATCGTGACTGTCCGCGCGCAAGCCGATCGCGACTTATCGCCCTACCGCCGCCAAATGGCCGCACCTCAAATCGAGCAACTGCAAAAACAGTACGTTCACAAACGCCTTCTCGAAAAATATAACCTCCCGCGCCTGAGCCTGTTCTACATGTGATCGCGTGAGACGTGGAAGATCGGCGCCTCAGCGCCGTGTAAAACGTTAACAACTATTACGGGATTTAGCCCGGGGGAACCGACGCCTCATGACACAATCCTTCGACGCACTCATCCTCGGCGGCGGCGCGGCGGGCCTGATGTGCGCTATCGAAGCCGGCAAGCGAGGGCGCCGCGTCGCGCTGCTCGAACATGCCGATCGCCTGGGAAAGAAAATCCTCATCTCCGGCGGCGGACGCTGCAACTTCACCAACCTCCAGTGCCTCCCTGAAAACTTTCTTTCCTCGAATCCTCATTTCGCCAAATCCGTCCTGGCCCGTTACACGCCGCTCGATTTCATCTCCCTGGTCGAAAAGCACGGCATTGCCTATCACGAGAAAACCCTGGGCCAGCTTTTTTGCGACCGTTCCGCCCGCGACATCCTCGGAATGCTGGAAGCCGAATGCCGCGCCGCCGGAGTCTCCATCTTTCTCAATACGAAGATTCAGGAGGTCAAACGCAACACGGATTTCGTCGTTCAAACCCCGACTTCCGAATTTCGCGCGCCCGCACTAGTCGTTGCCACTGGCGGCCTTTCGATTCCGAAGATTGGCGCAACCTCATTCGGATATGACCTGGCGCGCCAGTTCGGCCTCGCCATCCGCGAACCGTGGCCTGCTCTTGCTCCTCTGGTTCTGAATAAAGAGGATTGTTCCAACTACTGCGATCTCGCCGGCGTGTCCACCGAAGTTGTTGCCTCCTTCGACACGCAGCATTTCCGCGAAAAAATGTTGATCACCCACCGCGGTCTGAGCGGCCCCGCCGTTCTACAAATTTCGTCGTACTGGAAAAAGCCGAAGCCCATCCTGATCGATCTCGCGCCCGGCCACGAAGTCACAGCCATTTTTCGAGACGCCAAAAGTCCGCGGACGCTGAGTACCTTGCGTGTGGAACTTAGGAAAGCTCTACCGCAACGCTTCGCCGACCGCTGGCTGGATCTTCACGCGCCCACATCCTGGACCAATCATGCCCTCGCCGACTTCGAAAAACACACCCATGCCTGGGCCATCTCTCCCATTGGCACCGAAGGCTACGAGAAGGCCGAAGTCACTGCCGGAGGGGTTGACACCGATGAACTCTCGGCCAAGACCATGGGAACTCGAACGATCCCCGGCTTGTTCTTCATCGGCGAAGTCGTCGACGTCACCGGCCAACTCGGTGGCTTCAATTTTCAGTGGGCTTGGGCCTCCGGCGCTGCCGCCGGTCGCGCCTTGTAAAGCATGTCCCGACCAGAGCTGTGAGTTTGCGCGGCCACAAAGCCCCTTTTCGTTTTCCCATTTTGGGAAATTTTGTCTACATGCCCTACAGACAACACTCTATTGGCTCTCCTGCCACACCGCGCTATAACTCCCTATCCATTCCGAGGAGGACTGATCACCGTGGAACCTGATGAACCGAAAGGCTGGCAACAACTGCAACAGATGGCTCAGAAAGAGCAAGACCCGCAGAAACTTGCATCAATTATCGATCAAATGAATCGTCTTCTCGATGGTCACGAGAGGATGGCCGCAAATATAAGCACTCTAAACTGAACGCCGCGAAGTCTTCCCGTAAACTCCTTCAACCTTGATGTTCAACTGGGTCAACTCGAAGGATAGCCCCTACTTGTCTTCGGTCGCGGCGTTGCTTCACACTCGAAGGCTCCGCCGCGCTTTCCCATGCCGTAGAATCAAACCTTGCTCCTAAACATTGAAAAGATGATCTATGGCGGCGACGGACTCGCTCGCCTGCCTGCCGACGACCGCGGACGTGGCAAAGCTGTCTTTGTCCCGTTTGTTCTCGCCGGAGAAAAAGTTGAAGCTGTAATCACTGAAGCAAAGCCGGGCTTCGCGCGCGCGAACGCCACGGCAATCGTCGAACCCTCGCCACATCGGGTTCCGCCCCCGTGTCCATATTTCAGCCGCTGCGGCGGATGCCACTACCAGCACGCCAGCTACGAGCACCAACTCGAGATCAAAAAAGAAATCCTGCGTGAGAACCTGCGCCGCCTTGCCAAGGTCGAACTGCAGTGTGAAATTCAGACCCACCCTTCGCCCCCTTGGAACTACCGCAATCGGTCGCGCCTTCAGCTGCGTACCCACCCTGAATTCTCCATGGGATATTTCAAGTTCGCCTCCCATGATCTGCTGCCCGTTGAGCAGTGCCCCATCAGCTCACCCTTGATCAATCGCGGTATTGCGATGTTATGGCAGGCAGGACGTGCGGGTAGGGCCGTAGAAGGCGTGCGCGAAGTTGAATTTTTTGCCAGCCCCGATGCCGACGGAAATGAAACCCAACTGCTGCTCGAATTCCTCTGTGCTCCGGAAGCTCGACGCGCCGCAGTACGCGCCTGGGCTGAAGAATTATGCGCGGCCATGCCTGAGATTGCCGGAGTCGTTGCCTTCCGTGAGCCGCAGAAAGGTGTGCAGGAGCCGCTGGTGACGGTCGGCGCGTCGGAACTGACCTACCATACAAAAACTGCGGCCTACCGCGTCAGCGCGGGTTCATTTTTCCAGACCAACCGTTTTCTCATCGACGAATTGACCAACATCGTTACGGCAGGCCGTTCCGCCGATTTCGCCCTCGATCTCTATGCTGGCGTCGGTCTGTTTTCCACAGCCCTGGCCTGTGACATCCGTCACATCGTTTCGGTTGAGATGTCACAGACAGCCGCTGCGGATCTTAAATACAATCTGCCTGCTAACGGAAAAGCGGTCCAACTCTCAACCGATCAATATCTGGCCAGCTTCACGGGACGTGTGGATCCAACAGATGCGGTAAAGAACGAAACGCCGGCGCGATCGCGCAGCAAGGCAGTCAAGACCCAGGCTGGGAATGGTTCTGTCCTCCCCCATTCGCTCCATAAACCCAGCCTGGTGGTTGTTGATCCGCCGCGCAGCGGTTTGGGAGATCGCGTGGCGCATTCGGTCGCGGCCATGAATGCGCCACGTATCACCTATGTATCCTGTGATCCCGCAACCTTGGCTCGCGATCTGGTGCCTCTGCAAGCCGCTGGCTATCGCGTCGAGGAGGTGCATCTCGTCGATCTATTCCCCCAAACCTACCACCTCGAAAGCGTCATACACCTAACCCGTTAATCCGCAGATTTTTCGTACCTGGATCGCGAAGTGCACGACTTCAGTCGTGCCGTTAACCACGCCGAGGTATGCCGACTCTACAACCCATCACGCCTCCGCCAGCTCCGGCCCCATTGGAATTCCACCTCAAGCCCACACGTCAGCCTATGCTCTGGGCTGCATTGGCCTACGCATCCGGAATAATCGCAGGCACTCACCTCTGGCACCCTCCCGTCATATGGATCGCAGCTGCCGCCGCATTCCTCGCTGCGGGACTTTACTTCTTACGCCGGCGAAACTGGCTTGCCGCCGCCCTGGCCCTCGGAACATTCTTCTCTGCGGGAGCCCTTCACATTCAGATGACAGCTTCGACGAATGTCGTCGACACCACTCTGCAACCGCTCACGGACGGCCAACAAGTCGAGATCATCGCGCACGTCACACGCGAAGGCAGGTTCCGCGAAGGCAGCCCAAACGAAACCCGGCAAATCCTCGACGTCCGCACCGAAGAAATCCTTACCGACGATGGCACAGAAATTCCTGCACATTCCGGTATTCGCCTGGGTATTTACAGCACTCTCCCCGCCGGATCACAGTTGCCACGCGAGACACGCCGCTTCCACTATGGCGAACGCATTCGCCTTCCCATCAAACTCAAGCTCCCTCGCAACTTTCACAATCCCGGCGCATTTGACTACGAAGGCTACCTCGCCTCAAACGGAATCGCTGCTCTGGGCTCTGCCAAAATTCAAGATGTCCAATCGCTGCCCGGATTCACCGGAAACCGTCTCGAACTGTGGCGAAGTCGTATCCACTCCAGCATCGTCGCCAAGGTCAACCTGCTCTGGCCCCCGCCTCAAGCCGCGCTCCTCGACGCCATGCTCATCGGCGAAGAAGCCTTCATCGATCGCGACACGCGTGTCGATTTCCAGCGCTCCGGCACCTACCACATCCTTGTTGTCTCGGGGATGAACGTCACCATCCTGGCCTTCGTCATCTTCTGGACACTTCGCCGCTTCCGTCTCGCCGACACTCCCGCGACCATCCTTACAATCCTGTTCTGCGCTGCCTACGCCTGTCTCACTGAAGTTGGCGCTCCGGTCTGGCGTGCCACGCTGATGTGCTCTATCTATCTCGGGACGCGCCTGCTCTACCGCGATCGCGGCATGTTGAATGCCCTCGGCACCGCAGCCCTCGGATTGCTAGTATTCGACCCACAGCAACTCTTCACAGCCAGCTTCCAGATGACGTTTCTGTGCGTGCTCATCGTGGCCGCCATCGGCCTTCCCCTGGTCGAACGCACTTCGAGCCTTTATCGCAAAGCGCTGGCACATTGGGATGCCGAGGACTACAGCACCGCGCTCCCTCCCCGCATAGCCCAGTTCCGTGCCGATCTGCGATTGATCGCAGAACACCTCGCACGTTTCATCGGCCACCCATGGTCGCTGCGGCTGGTACGAAGCCTGGCCATGATCTCCCTTGCAACTTTTGAATTGCTGCTCGTATCCGCCGTAATGCAAATGGGACTCGCTCTGCCCATGGCTTACTATTTTCACCGCGCCACCACTATCGGCCTTCCCGCCAACGTGGCAGTCGTCCCCCTCACCCAACTCCTTATGCCGGCCGCGGTCCTGGCCGTGGCCTTGGGTTACATTTCCCCGCTCCTCGCAAAAATTCCCGCGCTGCTCACCGCTGTCGCCCTGCAAGCCATCACCGGAACAGTCCACACACTGGGAGGCCTGCGCCTCGCCGACCTTCGCGTCGCAACGCCCTCGCTCGCCATCATCGCCGCATCATCCTTGGCTCTAATCCTCGCGATGATGGTCGTCCGCCGCCGTGCTCTCCTCGCAGCCGCAGGCCTGCTCGCATTGTTGATGATGTCTCTCGCGTTGGCCTTCATTTCACCTCGCCCGCAGATCCGAACAGGATTGCTCGAAGTCACCTCGATCGATGTCGGCGAAGGCGATTCCATCCTGCTAGTAATGCCCCAAGGCCGCACTCTACTCATCGACGCCGGAGGCCCCATCTGGGGCGGCAGTTCACAGTTCGATTTCGGCGAAGACGTCGTTGCCCCTTACCTCTGGACCCGCGGCATCTCTCGTCTCGACGCCGTCGCCATTTCCCACGGCCATTCTGACCACATCGGAGGCATGGCCTCCATCCTGAAAGATTTTCGCCCCAAAGAATTATGGATCGGTTTGCTCCCACCCAGCCGCGCACTCGACAACCTGATCGCCGAAGCGCATTCCTTGGGAATCAACGTTGTGCGTCACTGGGAGGGAGACAAATTTGATTTAGGCGGAGCCCAGGTAGATGTACTCTTCCCGCCGCAAGACCAGCCCACTGCGCTCGAGCCCAAGAACAACGACTCCATGGTCCTGCATGTCAGCTATAACAACACGTCCGTATTGCTCGAGGGCGACGCCGAAAAGGCCGTCGAGCGCCGCATCGCAGCCCTCTACCATCCTCACGCCGATCTCTTAAAAGTGGGTCATCACGGCAGCGCCACATCCACCACGCCAGAAATATTGCAGGCGGTTCACCCTACCTTCGCCATTATCTCCGTCGGTTACGGCAATTCTTTCGGCCTGCCCAAACCCGCTGTTCTCCAGCGCCTGCAAGCCTCTGGAGTCCGCGTCTACCGCACCGATCTAGACGGCGCTATAACCTTCTATCTCGACGGCCACTCCGTCACTCCTGCACTGGCATCTCTGCCGTAGCGTCATCATCTTCATCATCATCGCCCGCCCCCTCCACCGCCGCGGGGGACTGTCGCGACTCCGCAATCAGCGCGCGCGCCTTCTCCGCATCCTCTTCCCGCACCAGGATAATCATCCCGCCCATCCCCGGAAACGCGTCCTGCAACAAGCTCGCCGACGCCAGATCGTTTTCAATCCCCGCCGAATCCAGCAAGCCCTTCACCACCATCGCCTCCGACTCTTGTTCACTATCAAATACCTTCACCAGTTTTTCATTGGGATTAGGACGCGGTTCCTGCGTAGTTGAATTCGTCTGCTCTGCCATGTCATCTCCGGTTTCTAGAGTCGGCTCCGTTAAACACGGCCGCACTCCCACTTCCGTGATTTTATTACCTTAACCATTTAAGTATCTCTCAGTGGATGAGCTTTCCCGCGTTTAGGTTGTGACTGTGACCTAGAACTGGCTTGCACCAGCACTTTCGGGCCGTTTGCTTTCCCCCTCGATTGGAGGAGAATGCTTTAAAACGCGCGCAACATCGCGCCGTATGGCTACATCCAAATCTACAGGGACACAGTTGTAGGCCAGAAAAGGGGGATGCATGAATACTGGGGAACCCGCGAAACATGAGAAAAATCCACTGCTTGCACTAAATGAAACCCAGGCTCAAGACTCAGCCGACGAAGCTCGCAGGATTCGCCGCCTCCAGATCATGATGAGCATGGTCTCTTCCGTAATCAGCCAGGACCCCAGCCTCACCGTCGAAGAAGCCTCCGAACTCGCCGCCGGCGCCAAGCGTGCCGCCCTCGCCATGTTCCCCGACAAAGAACTCGCCTACGACCTCCTCTACAAACCCCGCCTTCAGCGCCTCATGACCGAACGCTTCCGCCTCCAGTAACAGACTGAACGTGTGGCAGCGAGGCTTACTCATCCACCACCGAATTCCTCAACGTCCCTACACCCTCCACGCTAACCTCCACCACATCTCCCGCCACCACCGGCCCCACGCCCTCCGGCGTTCCCGTGGCAATCAGATCTCCCGGAAAAAGCGTCATCGCCTCCGCAATATAGCGAATCATCGCGTCCATCGTAAAAATAAAATCGCGCGTGTTCCCCTGCTGCCGTACTGCTCCATTCACCCGCGTCTCCACTCCAACCCCAGTCCACGGATCAAGCCCATCCACTACCACCGGCCCCACTGGACAGAAGGTATCGCTGCCCTTGGCCCGCGCCCACTGCCCATCTTTCTTCTGAAAGTCGCGCGCCGTGATGTCATTCAAGCATGTGTAACCCAAAATATAAGGCCGCACATCTTCATCGGCCGCCGGCTTGTAGCAAGTCTTCGCTATCACCACGCACAACTCACCTTCATAGTCCACGCGTTCGGACGTCTTCGGCCGCCGCACCACTCCGCCCGGCCCCAGCAATGACGAACTTGGCTTGAAGAACAGCAACGGCTCCTTCGGCACTTCATTCCCCAACTCCGCCGCATGCGCCTTGTAATTCCGTCCCACACAAACAATCTTTGACGGACGCACCGGAGTTAACAACTCAGCCTCCTCCAGCGCGATCGCCTCGATGCGACGCGTGCGCAACCCCTCCACATCTCCATCCGACTCTTCCGGCGCCGTCAGCAAAATCCGCAGAATCGTTTCGCGTCCCGCCACCGGCTCGACCAGCCCATACTGCGCCTGCCCATTCATTTGAAACCGACAATATTTCATAGAGTCTATCTAACCACTCAACCACCAACCCTGTCATCCAGAGCGGAGCATGTGCTTGTGCGCTTAGCGCAAGCACTTGCGTAGTCGAAGGACCCCTTGTTCTCCGCGCCTCCACTGACCCCAAAAGGCATTTCTATGACGCACCCTCTGCGCGCTCCCGCCCCTACGGCACCCTCTCACTCGCCTCTTCCGATCGCGCACTCTCATTCCCCCGCTGGTCCACCGCCGACACGGAATAAAAATATGTTTTCCCGCTCACCACCTGCTCATCGCGAAACGCCGGAGTCTTCAACGGCTCCGTATTCACCTTCAATGCCGCGGCCCGTTCTTCATGTCGATAAACGTTGTACCCTTCAAGATCCGCGTCCGTCACCGGCGCCCAGATCAAATCAATGAATGGCTGCTGACCCTGCCCCGAAAACACGGCCTGCAATCCCGTGGGCACCGACGGCGGAAAAATATCGTGAGCGAAAACCTTCACTTCTGAAGTATCTTTCCCCTCCACCTCAACCGCACTCTTTCCCGCGGTTTCAACGACGCTCACCACCGTTCCACGGTAAAAATACGTGTTCTCCCACTCAAAGCTTTGATCGAGATGCGACTGCACACTTTTCTCGTCTCTGGATCCGGTCGCGCAATTTGTCGAATCCACCTGCGCGATTCTCGTTTCGCTAGCCTTGCCTTCTTCCCGACGGTAGATGCGAAACAAATATTTTATTTCCTCTCTTCGCGGTACTGAAGCCGCTTTGCACTTCCACGAAAGCAGCACTCCTTGAGCAGTCGTGCGGGCCCCAAATCCATCAAAAGGCGGCAACGTGGGAACCAATGCCACGTGCACCTGATTCGAAATTCCGGCGCCCTTCCCTGCCTTGTTCAACACCTCGACCGCATACGTGGCAAAACCCGTGGGATGTTCCTGCTGGATTGCCGAAGGCAAAGTGTCGGTGAAACTCGCTCTGACCTTCTGCGACTTGGATTTTCTTGAACTCGCAAAACCCGCTGGCGGCGCAGCCTCCCCTACCGCCGCTTCACATTGTTTGATCGTCGCAGCAAGACTTCGGCATACTCGCGTTTTTCCCAGATAACGCACGCTCTGCCGGTCCGTCGTTAGCGCCGGGATCGTCCAGGTAAGTTTGACTTGATCGCCTTTACGCGAGGCGCGCAGATCAGAAGGCGGCCGCGGCAACTCCAGCGAAGGCGGCAGCGGCGGCCCAATCGACGCGCACCCCGTGATCCACCCCAACGCCGCCACTACCGCAAGCAACTTTCCTCGTGGAATCTTCATGCGGAATGAACCAGACTACATCACTTTGCCAGAAGCGGAGGAAATCATGCGGCGGGATTTCCAGTCCCGAAAGGACGGCATGTGAAAGCCAGGCACGCAGTGCCGGTAGGGTATGACAATGAAAAGGAGTCCCGAAGGGACGGCACTGGTTCGGGCGCACGCTACCTTTGACAATGCGCGTACATCGCTGATGTTGCTACCACTGACCACTGGTCACTGACCACTGATCACTGTCCCATACCTTCAAGCCACCAACTCCCTCACCGCCTCCCGGAACACCTTCGTATGCCGGTCCACATCGTCGCTCTCGGTCTGCGGCGACATGAGCGCCATATTATGAAACGGCGTCAGCAATATCCCGCGGTTCATCGCATACAAATGCATGAACCGCTCCAGCTCGAAGTCCATCGCATCATGCGCCTCGGTCCCGTTCTTCGGAGCGTCTGCTTGAAACAAATATTCTGCCCGGCAGCCTAACTGCGTGACATGCCAGGGAAGCTCCGCCTCCGCAATCGCCTTGGCCACCCCCAAAGTCCAGCGCTCGGCCATTGGGATCATCCGATCAAACGCTTCTTTGGTAAGAACCTTACTCAGCGTTGCGCGCATCGCCGCCAGCGACAGCGCATTTCCTGCCAGCGTCCCGCCAATCCCGCCGACGTCGCAGTCTTCCAGATTTTGTCCCGCAACAATGCGGTCCGCAACATCCTGCGAAAATCCGTAAGCCGCTCCCGGAATTCCTCCCCCGATCGCCTTTCCAAAAACCAGCACATCGGGGTCCAGATTCTCCGCCCGTGTATACCCGCCCGGCCCTGCGCAGATCGTATGCGTCTCATCGATAATCAGCAGCACTCCATGCTTGCGCGTCAATTCGCGCAGCGCCGCATGATATCCCGGCTGCGCATGGACGATCCCCACATTGGTCATTGCCGGCTCCGCCAGCACGCAAGCCACATCGCCCTTGGCCAGCGCCGCCTCGAGTGCCGGCACATCATTGAACTCAACAACCCGCGTCGTCACCGAAGGATCCACCGGCGGACCTACATTCCCGCGCCGCGCCCCGGACCTGCCATCGCGCTCTAATGTGATAAAAGTTTCATCCACCGTGCCGTGGTAACACCAGTTGAAAACTAAAATCTTCGGCCGCCCGGTGATCTGCCGCGCCAAACGAATCGAAAACCGATTCGCATCCGTCGCCGTCAACGCGAACTGCCAGTAAGGCAGTTTGAAACGTTTCTGCAATTCTTCCGCGACAAAAATCGAATCCTCGCCCGGTAGCATCAGAGTAATCCCGCGCCGCGCCTGCTCCTCCACCGCCTTCACCGTCGCGGACGGCGAATGTCCCGTCATCGCTCCCGTGTCGCCCAAACAAAAATCCGTATACCGATGCCCATCCACATCAAAAAATGAAGCCCCCTGCGCCTCCCGCACAAATGGCGGAAACGCCCCTGCCCACTTCACCATCCAGTTCATCGGGACGCCCGCCAGTAACGACTTCCGCCCCCGCTCAAACAGCGCCTTAGACTTTGGCCTCTCCGCGACAAACTTCTTCTGCTCGCGCTCCATCAGAGACGCCAGCCGCACCCGATCAATAGTTTTCATGTCGCAGCAGAATATCAGAATGTGTGCAGTAGCAGAATGTGTGCGGTAGAGAGAGTGTGGTTACCAGAATGCGTGCGGTACCGTGGAAGAGCGGCGCTGCAGCGCCGCGTGAGGTTAGTATGGTCCAGCCCCTTCAGGGGCGGCATGCATTAGCCCCGTACGTAAGGTGATCGCCTGATATTCCGCATCTGCCCGCAAGCTTCCAAAATTCTTCTCGCGTTCGAACCACGGGTAAGTCACAGTGGCTCTTCCCCTGTGTTCCCCCGTGCCCTCTGTGGTAAAGATTTTCCTACAGAATATACCGCGACAAATCCTGATCCTTCACAATATCGGTAAGCATCTTCCGCACGTAATCGGCATCGATCACAACGTGGTCGCCTTTTCTCTCCGGAGCATCAAAGCTCAACTCATCCAGAACGCGTTCCATGATGGTATGCAGCCGACGCGCTCCAATATTTTCCGTGCTCTCGTTCACTCGAAACGCAAAATGCGCGATCTCCGACAGCGCCTCTGGAGTGAATTCCAGCTTCACGCCTTCTGTCTCAAGCAGCGCCGTGTACTGCTTTACCAGCGACGATTTCGGCTCGGTAAGAATGCGCACGAAATCATCCATCGTCAGCGACTGCAACTCCACCCGAATCGGAAAACGTCCCTGCAACTCTGGAATTAAATCGCTCGGCTTCGAAACGTGAAAAGCTCCCGCCGCAATAAATAAAATGTGATCCGTGCGGACCATTCCATAGCGCGTGTTCACGGTCGTACCTTCAACGATCGGCAAAATATCGCGCTGCACTCCTTCGCGCGAAACGTCCGGACCGTGTCCTCCCTCGCGCCCTGCGATCTTGTCGATCTCATCCAGAAACACAATCCCTGAATTCTCCACACGATCGATCGCCGTGCGCGTCACGTGATCCATGTCGATCAGCCGCTGCTCTTCTTCCTGAATCAAATATTCAAACGCTTCGTTCACTTTCATCTTCCGCTTCTTGGTGCGAGCGCCGAAGATGTTAGGCAGCATGTCCTTGATGTTAATGTCCATCTCCTCCACACCCTGATTACTCATGATTTCAAACGTGGGGAAATTTCGTTCACGCACATCAATTTCAACCTGCCGCTCATCCAGCTTGCCTTCGCGCAATTGCTGCCGCAACTTCTCTCGCGTGCGCGTGGAAGATTCCGCCAGCGCCGTGTTTCCATCGATCACTACTCCGCCCGCCGTCGTACTTTCAGCCGGACGCGATTGCGGAGTCGGCGGCAACAAAATATCCAGCAGCCTCTCCTCCGCATTCAACTCAGCCTTGTCCGCGACATCCTCCAGTTTTTCTTCGCGAACATTATCAATCGCAATCTCCACCAGATCCCGCACCATCGACTCCACATCCCGCCCCACGTAACCAACTTCCGTAAACTTCGAAGCCTCCACTTTCAAGAACGGAGAATTCGCCAGCTTCGCAAGCCTCCTCGCAATTTCCGTCTTTCCCACCCCCGTCGGCCCTATCATAATTATGTTTTTGGGGATGATTTCTTCGGCTAGGTCGGGGGTTAGTTTTTGGCGGCGGGTGCGGTTGCGGAGGGCGATGGCGACGGCGCGTTTCGCGTCCTTTTGGCCGATGACGTGTTTGTCGAGTTCGACGACGATCTCGCGGGGAGTGAGGTCGTCGAGGGCGAGTTGTTCTTCTTCGGCGCTGCTGGGTAGATAGATGGCCATAAATTCAGTCGTTGGTCGCTTGTCGTTCGCCGTGTGGGATTGTGCCAACGACTAACGGCAAACGACTTTTTACAATTCTTCGATGGTTACTGCGTCATTTGTATAGATGCACATTTTGCCGGCGATCTTCATTGCTTCTTCGGCGATCTGGCGGGCGGTGAGTTGTGTATGTGTGGCCAGCGCTTGGGCGGCGGCTTGAGCGTAGGGGCCGCCGCTGCCGATGGCGGCTACTCCGCCGTCGGGTTCGATTACGTCGCCTTGTCCGCTGAGCAAAAAAGTTTGCTCTTTGTCGCTTACTAATAACAATGCTTCGAGATGCCGCAAATATTTATCGGTGCGCCAATCTTTGGCGAGTTCGACGGCGCCGCGTCCGAGGTTGCCGTGGTATTGCTCGAGTTTTGATTCGAAGCGGCTGAAAAGGGTGAATGCGTCGGCGGTGGAACCGGCGAATCCGGCGAGGATTTTGTCGTTATAAAGGCGGCGGATTTTTTTGGCGGTGTGTTTGATGACGGATTCGCCGAGCGTGACTTGTCCATCGCCAGCAAGAACTACGCTGCCGTTGCGGCGGATGGATAAAACTGTGGTGGATCGAATCAGGCGTTTCGTGGACATGAGTGCAATTCTTGATTATAGCAGCGCGGGGGTGGCGTCGCGGATGTGATGGGTGGCGGCGGGCGCGACAAAAACCTTTCACCACAGAGACACAGAGGCACAGAGAAAACAGAAGAACATTGAAGAAAACACTTCGCGCTTCGTCGTCGTTCTAGTTACATAAATGGGGAACGTGCCGTCTGTTCCCGCATTTGCGTGCCTGTCCCGCGCGGAGGGATGGCATCGCGGATGTGATGGGTGGCGGCGGGCGCGACAAAAACTTTTCACCACAGAGACACAGAGGCACAGAGAAAACAGAAGAACATTGAAGAAAACACTTCGCGCTTCGTCGTCGTTCTAGTTACATAAATGGGGAACGTGCCGT
>JAOAPI010000057.1 GCA_025462865.1 Candidatus Sulfotelmatobacter sp.
CAGTTTCTCGACTATCAGGTGGTCAACTCCGACATCGAGGCAGAACGCGATCATCTGCGTGTCGGCGATCACATCGTCCGTGTACTAACGATGAAAGAGGCCATCACAGAGACGCGTCCCCTGGTGCTCGACGCGCTGCTGAAGATTCCAGCCAACTTCTACGTCGTCACGGAGTGGACGCCGCTCCCCGCGGACAAGGCCCGCAGAGAAGTGAACAAGCGCCGCCGCCACTTCAATATGTCGAAGACGGGATTCGTCTCGCAGATGGGCAACGACAGCACGAAGACGAACCCACGCGACGTACTGGTGGACGAGTCCAAGCAGGCCGACATTGAAAATCTTGGCGATTGCCTTCGCGCCCTGGGTGACGGTCAATCGCTGGGCGATTTCTCGCTCACGATTGTGCTGTACGGCCGATCACGAACAGAACTCGATCAGCTTGTAGCCGAGTTTACTGGCATCTTCACGAACGCCGACGGCAATCTGTTTGCGGAAACCTACAACCAGCTCAACGCGTATTTCGCCACTGTGCCAGGCAACTATGCGATGAACCTCCGCCAGTTGTATCTCCTGAACACGAACTATGCCGACCTGTCGTTTCTGTTTACGATCCTTCCCGGTGAAAAGACGAACGCGCATCTCGGCAGTGAGTGCCTGGCAGTCGTCGAAACCGACAACAGCACGCCCTACTTCCTCAACCTGCACACCCGCGACGTTGCCCATACCCTGATTCTCGGGATGACAGGCAGTGGCAACTCCTACCTCCGCAAATATGTCCCCCATCGGCTCGGACCAGCTCAGATGGAGCTGAAACTGCCCGCCTGACTGGGCAGCAAGTCTCCAGCCCAGCAGCAGCTCCTTCCCCGATCTCTGACCTGATTTCGACATTGGAGACGATCTGCCATAATGCTTCGATGTGTGGGCGATACCGGCTATCCCGAAGGAAGGAATTGCGCGAACGCTTCGACGCCTACGGCGAGTATGATGACGCTCCGAGCTATAACATTGCCCCGTCGCAGCCAGTGCTATCGATCCGCCAAGAGCCTTCCAGTCCGCGCCGGAGCTTCTCAACTATGCGTTGGGGGCTTATTCCCTCTTGGGCGAAGGACCCGACCATCGGCTTTAGGACGATCAATGCAAGATCCGAAACCGTCACGACCATGCCTTCGTTCCGGGAACCCTTCAAGTCGCAACGGTGCCTGATTCCCGCGGACGGATTCTACGAGTGGGTGAGGAATGGCAAGAGCAAGCAACCCTACTGCTTCGAGGTAGGCGATGGGGATCTTTTCGCATTCGCTGGGCTATGGGACAGGTGGACTGATCCGCGAGGAGAAGTGGTTGAGAGCTGCACGATTCTGACGACCACCCCAAATGCTCTCTTGGCCGACATCCACGATCGAATGCCTGCAATCCTGCGACCCGATGACTACGATCTCTGGCTCAGTCCCACGGCACAAAATACGGAAAGCGCATTGCGGCTGCTCTCGCCGTACACGGGTCCGATGCGTCGGTACCCGGTGAGCACTCGGGTCAACCAGGTCCAGAATGATGATGCCGATTGCGCCAAACCCGTGGAATTGGAAGTTCCAGCGCAGAGTCAGTTGTTTGGCTAAACAGAGCGGGTGCGATGCCGATTCCTATTTTCTTGGCACTTGATGAGCTTTTATCCGCCCCAGGAATAACGTGCCTCCGAAAAATCATTGGACAGGACCGGAAGGAGGACTCAAATTAGTAAACAACAAGGCCGCTAGGTTCGCCATTGCAGCTTTTCCGGCCCTACGCTTCCCGGACTCTCGGAGACATTCGTCCAAAATGACTCTCATTGAGCAGTTGCGCTCCAAGAAGAAGGCTCTCACGGTCGAGGAGTTGGCTGGCTTGCTCTGCGTTGCCGTCCGGACTCTGTACAAGGAAGTAGAAGACGACCACATCCCCTTCTTCCGAGTACGAACATCGATCCGTTTCGACCCTCATCAGGTAGCAGATTGGCTTGAGATGAAGATGCCGCCACATTCCATTCGGACACAGCGTCATCCCGTGGCCAGCGCTCGGGCCTAGCGGCGACTCGTCTCAGCTAGCTATATGTGCGCATGCTTTTAGTAAGGTGGAGTCTGCCCAGAATTCCGCGCCAAGCGTGACATCCTAGATTAGGAGCTGGGGCCGATTCGGGTGAGAGGAAAGCTCTGCTTCGTAGCACTTAATTATGCTTGCCACATAGACCGGACTCCCCCTTGCCTCTTTACCAAAGCGCGCCGTAGACTGCGGTAGCAAAGAATCAGGATTGTGAACATTGCAGGGCTTCCGCCACGAAGCTCGGTGAAAGGTAGCCAACTTCGTCTATGGCCGAAACCAGAAACATCGCCGAAATGGCCACCCTTCTCTCCGATGATCTTTTTGGAGAGTTTCTGTGGCAAAGAACCGGGCCAACAGATACTAACTGGCCTTGCGAAGATCCAGAGTCTCATAAAGTGAAAACCCATCCCTCGGATGTGGTTTTCTTCTACGACAATCCATACTCCCTGACCCGCACTTACGTAAACTGTGATCTTAAGAGTTACGCCAGCGGTACCATCTCAAAAGCAAAACTTACACCCGCCATCGAGAGCCTTGCCAGGAGCCTGAGCTGCGCAGAAAAAAGCCAGGAATGGCAGAAGCGCTTTATTCACGACACCGTGACACCGGAGATCTGTGGCCTGCTCTTCGTTTACAACCACGACAATGGATACGACAAGGACTTCAAGGTTCTCATGAGCGACGCCAATCCCAAGATCGACGACCTGCCAAGAAACTCCAAGCTCTTCGTTTTAGGACCGGAAGATATCTTTTGGCTCAACAACGTCCGCTACGAAATCGTGCAGATGCGGGGCAAGGGGCTCATTCCAGCACAGGAACATTGCCGCTTCTTTTACCCCAATCTCGTGCGCCGTAACAATATCCAGCCCGAGCATGCCCGCGCCGCCACACTAGAAATGCTTACAGGTCCTTGGATTGTCCTTTCCTATTTGCATCCCAAGACCAATCGGAACGGCTATGTCATTTTCTATCGCCGCATCGGCGATTCCGTACCTGAATTCCTCTATTTCATTGACTATCTGATGTACTACCAACTGCTGCAGGCCAACACTGATGTCTACATTAGGACGCTCGAAACCGATCTCAACGCACCCGCTATCTTTCAAAGAGCAGTGCATGAATACACCGAGCAATGTGAGAACAGTGAGGAAATTCGGGAGCGCCTGAAGGCCATAACTTACGCACAAATGAACGATATTCACACGCAGTTTTCAGAGACCGAGATCGGCATGGACAATGCCTAACGAAACGCTCAGGTATTACGCTACGGATAAAGAAATTTTTGACGTCCTTGCGTCTTCCCGGCAACGGGTGAGCGAGACCGCCTTGCTCGATATGGCCCGATCACGCGGGATATTCTATTCTCCGCGCGACTCCAGGGACACACTTGCGAGCAACATCTCGCTCTTGCCGCATGACCATGACTCACTAAAGGAAATCCTCGGAAAAAGTGAAAACCCCAACCGTGCCGAGAAAGTGACCTCCATTACCCTGAACGCAAAAATCAGCCCCGAGACGATCAAAGCGGTGGTCAAGAGCTTCTCTGAAAACGCCCCTTCCGACGAGAAAGTCGTTGCGCAGTCGGAATCTCCCGACAAGTACCGCGTACAGGTCAAGTACACCGAACTGGATTATGCTAAGACCCGCTTGCTTCAGCGACGAAACCGAGAAGCGGACATCCGATTCATCATCGAAGACAACAAGACAACGATCAGGCTGCCGGCTAATCCCAAGGCCAGAGAGATCGCAGCTCTTTTGAAGAGCGGCCTTGACGCCAGCCAAAAAACCGAGATTCCTGCCGAGACCATTGATATCTCTGACCTCTCGGCCGATGAGCGAACGCTCTTTTTTACAAATCTCATTAGCACTATGGATGGCTATGAATTGCGCGACGTGATGAACGTTAAGGTTCAGATCGGCAGCGCGTCTAAGTCCCCGCCTCTCGAAGACGAGGAAAAGAACGGCGAAGAACACGAAGATGTAGCGATCACCCAGACAATGCTATCCGTCGTGGAAGACGTAGCGCTACACGGCAAAGCTCTCCTGGTCTCGGCCGAATACCAACTCTTGAAAGACAAAGGCTTCTTCATCACGTCGATCACGTGGAAGGCCCAGCAGACCAAATCGCCCTTCAACATCGTTGAATACGATGCCGGTTTCGAGGAACCAGAAGAAGGAAGAGGGTTTCGCTACAACGTTAGGGGACTATACCGCAACCGGGATGGAGAATTTACCAAAACCATACAAGCTCTGTCCGCGGCCCATAAAGAGGAGATCTTTCCTATCATCGAGCGAACGGCGCTGCGCGTCCTCGTAGCGCTCCGCAAGAAAGCCGACGTACCACAACAGGGCGGAGAGCAACAGTGAAGCGCATCCGCTGGTTTGCCGCGAAGTGGCCCATCGCGCTGCGCACGCTCGCCACCAAGATGAAGTCCCATCCCTTCCGGGAGGACAGCCTCAATGGCTTCATCATCGAGCGGGTTCGCGACAATTTCATCAACGGTCGCTACGTGGAGAAAATCTCTTACCAGGAAACCCTAACTACGCCTTTTGGCGACCAGCAAATATTCGATCGCACGGAATATCGTCAGCTCGAATTCAGCCTCTTTTCCACCTTCCCCCACATGGAGTTTTGGGACGCACCCCGCAGTACCCAGAGCTATGTCAGCAAGCTCACGGAATTGAACAATTTTTCGCTCACGATCACGCCGCTGTCGGTCGATCTCTTGAAATGGGTGGCCTCATTCCAAGCATTGGCAAACGCCAAGGTGACCATCGACTTGCTGCAGATTTCCGGCCTCGAATTAGAAACGGACGTTACAGCGCGCGTTTCCATAAGCGGGAATAAGGATGTGAGAGAGGCGCTCCAGAGAGTCACGAAAGGTAGGCGCTTCGACCTAGAACGCGTTCAATTAAAACTCCTCCACGAAAACCGCGTCGTGGGTCTTCAACTGATTAATACCGGTGCCGCGAAGCTAGAAGACTCGCTTCTAGAAGACTTCCTTCCCGCGCTTCGCCAGTCCTTACCGGTTCCGAAGCCGGGCGAATGATCCATTTTTCGGCTACGGGGATCGTCGCGTGAACAGAAGCTCGTCCCACTAAGCAAACGCTGCCAGGCTGCCCTTGTTGATACGGGCTTGCACGTCACTGTTGCGGACGCCTTTCAGATAGACCATCGTCGAAGCGATATCGCGGTGTCCCATCCATTGCTGCAGAGTTCGAATGTCGATACCGTCTTGGAGATGTCGCGTGGCATATGTGTGGCGGAATTTGTGAAGAAACCAACGGCCACAGTACGGGCCTTCGGCGCAGCGATTGATCTTTACACCACCTTCTTCTAGCTTGTGGCTCACGGCGCAGTGACCGCAGTTCAATTCCCCGCGAAATGCGACCGCCTTAAGTTTTTCCAGCATGGCGCCGTCGGGCCGGCCTGTCGCACTTGGGAAGATAGGATCGTCCGGGGTCGCATTTGCAGGACGGAAAGCCTTGAGCAACACGATGAGTTTCTGGGGAACCGGGACCTCTCGCTCCTCCCAGTTCTTGGGATGAAATCCCCAGTGGGGCTTAGCGGTGACGCGCACAGCCATGTGCTTGAAATCTACATCCCGCCAGGTAACGAACCGCCCCTCCGCGTCGCGAAAGCCTGACATCAGATAGAACTTAAACCGGACTTCCTCGAGCTTCGTACAGGCTCTGAAGAGCTTCGCCAGTTCGAAGTCTTCATAAATCGGCCGCACGGTTTCGACGAAACTAGGCCAGTCCGAGGCATTGAGTAGCTTGGACTTCCCGTGCTGCTTCATCACCTGCGAGATCACGACCAGCTTGTTGTAGATGCTTTTGCCTTTTTGCCCTTGCTTCAGGCAGTCGGTGGCGAAGTCGAGCAAATCCTGGCGCTCCACATCATCGATGTACATCCTGGTGCAGAACGCGCTGAAAGAGTCGAGGATGGGCCGGTACGTACGGAAGGTTCGCAATGAGCGGTGATAACGAACGTAGTCCTTGTACGCATCGAGGGCATGTTTTAGCGTCGCGCGCTCTTGGGTTACTTCGACAACAGGCGCTGCCGCAACAATCCCGTTGCGAACGGCGTCGAGCTCAGCCTGCTTAGCCCGTACCTTGTCAGCGGCGGCGAAGCCATTGGGCCCAACGGCCTCGCGATATCGCTTGCCGCCATCCCACCATTCCAGGTAATAGCCGCCTTCAGCGTGGACTTCGTCCCGACCCGCGACCGTCACGTGATCGCGCCTAACCCGTCCCTTGCTGTCGAAAAGCGCCGGAACGAGGGTCCAAGTTGCGCCAGCTGAGGTGGAAATCTTGATTTTCTTGAGGAGTTTGACGCGGGAGATTTTCGGCATTTGGCGGTTCCTCGTCTGAACCGCCACCATATTCGCCTACAAGGCTTCTAAATGCAAGTAAACAAATGAACACCGTGACAGGGCAGCGTTCTAACCAACTGAACTACGTCCCCAATTGCTTTCATACGGTTAGGGGCAAACCCGCATGTTAGTGTCTACACTTACTGTAATCGTCTTGCCAGGCTTCCAGTTCCACCCAAGATGTAAAGCCATCCGCAGGCAAAGCGACGCCGAGCATCTGTCCATGCTCGGTGATTGAATTGTAGCAGACTGAAATCCGATCGGTACAGGCTCACACGCAGATGCAGAGGCTGGCTTGGGTCGTCCTGATCTATCCTTATCCACTCTCCGTAGACGGTGGGAATCGGCTACCGAAGTTCTGGCAAGGCTATACCCCGAAATGCTCCAAAACTGGCAGAATAGCTCGAACGTTGCTGCAGGGAAACTGCCGGCGGTCGCAGTGCTCGCGCCTTGGACTGGAGGCTTAGTAATCATGAAACTATCGTGGCATCATTCTCTGGGGATTCAGGCAATCAGGTTTTTCACTTTTCTTTTCATTCTGATCTCTTGCGCTTTCTCGCCGCTGCACGCCGCTGAACCTGTTTCGCGGAGCCTGGATGCGGGCTGGCAGTTTCGAGCCGTGGCAAATGCGGACCGAGCCGACCTCAAAGAGTGGCATCCCGCGCAGGTTCCGGGAGTAGTTCAAACCGATCTGCTGCGTAACAAGCTAATTCCTGATCCGTTCGATCGGGACAATGAGTTCCACCTGCAGTGGATCGGTCTGGCAGACTGGGAGTATCAAACTACATTTCAAGCCGATGCCGCAACACTCGCGCGCGAACATGTGGATTTGGTTTTTGAAGGCCTCGATACATTTGCAGACGTCTACCTCAACGATCAGGTAATACTCCATGCGGATAACATGTTCCGCAGCTGGAGGATTCCGGCGAAGTCGCAACTGAAGCCGGGTGCGAACACGCTCCGAATTGTTTTTCATTCAGCCGTCGAGAAAGTTCTTCCCTACGTGAAGTCGCTGCCCTATGTTTTGCCCTCGATTTCAACCAACAATTTCGGAAACGAAGAAAACATCGCCACTGCACCCTACACGCGGAAGGCTCCTTACAACTACGGTTGGGATTGGGGACCGCGCTTCATGACCGAAGGCATATGGCAGCCGGTGCGTCTTGAAACATGGGACGCGTTGCGCATCGCTAATTTCCATATTCACCAGCAGGACATAACTTCCGGCCTCGCCAATGTGACGGCGGAAGTCGAAATTGAAGCCAGCCAGGCAACCACGATTAATCTAACTCTGGCTCACGATGAAATGGCTGGGGCGCAAACCGCCGATGGCAATCTAATGCAGCAACTGAATGCCGGCAGTAATCATGTTTCCGTTCCCGTGCGGATCGTCGCACCAAAACTCTGGTATCCGGTGGGATATGGCGCGCAGAGCCGTTACCGCTTTTCGGCAGCGGTCCATGTGGGACGCGAGATTATTGCGCGGGCCGAAACCAAGACTGGTCTACGATCGGTAGAACTGCGCCGAGTTCCCGATGAATGGGGAAAGAGTTTCGAATTTGTGGTGAACGGAATTGTTGTGTTCGCTAAGGGTGCGGATGTAATCCCCTTTGACAGCTTTCCTAATCGGGTGACTCCGGAGATCCATCGCAACATTCTGCAAGCCGCTCGCGATGCTCACATGAATATGGTTCGTGAATGGGGCGGGGGATACTACGAATCCGATGATTTCTACGACATCTGCGACGAACTCGGGATTATGGTGTGGCAGGAATTCATGTTCGGCGGGGATATGGTGCCAGGCGACGTCGGCTTTCAAGAAAACGTTCGGCGGGAAGCGATCGACCAGGTCAAGCGTCTGCGGGATCATCCCAGCGTCGTAATCTGGTGCGGGAATAATGAGGTTGAGACGGGCTGGTACCACTGGGGAGACCGCCTTGCATTCAAAGAATCGATTTCCGCGGAGGCGCGAGATCGCGTCTGGCTGGATTACATACTTCTCTTCGCAGATATTCTTAAGAGTGCTGTCACGCAGTATGCCGATCCCGTGCCATATTGGCCCAGTTCTCCGAGCGCCAACTTTGAGGAAGTTCCTGACAATCAGCACAATGGCGACATGCACTACTGGCAGGTCTGGCACGCGCAAGCTCCCGCTTCGGATTACACCCTGCAATTTCCTCGCTTCATGACGGAATACGGATTTCAATCCTTTCCCGAGATGCGCACTATCGGATCATTTGCGAAGCCGGAAGATTTCGATATTCGCTCCACCGTGATGCAGGCGCATCAGAAAAATAAAGGTGGGAATGAGCGCATCTTAACCTACATGCTGCGCGAATACCGTGAGCCCAAGGACTTCGCTTCATTCGTTTATCTGAGTCAGGTGCAGCAAGCGGAGATCATCAAGATTGGCGCCGAGCACCTGCGCCGGCAGCGTCCGCGAACCATGGGATCGCTTTACTGGCAGTTGAACGACTGTTGGCCTGTCGCTTCCTGGGCTAGCATCGACTACTACGGCCGCTGGAAGGCCCTGCATTATTATGCGCGCCGGTTTTACGACGACGTTCTAATTTCTCCCTTTTTGCACGACGACAAAGTCGACGTCTATGTTGTCTCCGACACACTTCAACCGATTTCTGGAACGATTCACATGCGCCTGCTGGACTTCTCTGGCAACGTGTTGCTTGAACAAACCAAAGACGTTCAAATCCCCGCGCAATCCAGTGCGATCTACTTAAGCGTGAATAAACCGGACCTCTCGGCAAAAGACGATCTGCGGAAAAGCTTTTTGGTGTTTGATTTGCAAGTCGCAGGGAAGCAAGTATCGCGCAACCTCATATTTTTCGATGTGGCGCACGATCTGGAACTACCGGTGGCCCCCAAAATCGAGAGCACTCTTTCGAAAACAGATGGAGGTTATAACCTGACGTTGCGGACCCCAGCACTGGCGAGGAATGTTTACGTTTCAGTTGGGAATCTTGACGTTCAAATGTCCGACAATTACTTTGATCTTCTGCCTAATGAGCCGATCACGATCACGCTAAAGACTTCAAGTGCACTCGATCAGGTGAAGGGCGAGTTGAGGATCAGGTCGCTGACTGAGGCCTTTTAAATCGCATCACGCTGAGAGTACGGAGTCGATGATTACTCTGCGGCACAAAGCGCGGCGCCACCAGCAATTCCTGCGTCAGCGCCGTAGCGCGCATTCACCAGCGGGATCTCCAGCGACCGGGAATTGACGCACCAGCGTGGCAACCGCTTCTGAATGTTGGCGAAGAATGGAGTTAGCATCCCAGACACTCCGCCACCGATGATGATCACATCGGGATCGAGCAGGTCGATCATATTGCCCAGCCAGATCGACAGATACTCCACCGTTTCATTCATGGTTTCTTTCGCAATAGGGTCGCCGGTGGCGCACGCCTGTCCCACCATTGCCGTGGTGACTGCAGCGATATTGCCGTCGGCCAAATTCAACAGCGCAGCCCCTTGCGCAGAATGGGCTGCAAGCTTGACTCGCGCCCGGCCAGCGATTGCCGGACCGCTGGCGAAGGCCTCGATGCATCCCGGCTTTCCGCAGCCGCAACGCGGACCGTTGAAATCAATCGTGTTATGGCCACCTTCTCCTGCCGCTCCCGTGCGGCCGTGGTAAATACGACCGTCGAAAACGATGCCGGTGCCGATGCCGGTCCCAACCGTCGCATAAAATATCTGGCGATATCCTCGACCGGCGCCCCACTTATATTCGGCAAGAGCGGCGGCATTGGCGTCATTGTCTATTGCGGCTTTAACGCCATAAATCTTTTCGATCTCAGAAGACAGAGGAAAATTGCGCCAGCACGGCAGGTTTGGAGGATTGATAACGGTGCCGGTCGCAGGATCCAGGGGGCCCGGAGCACAGATCCCAATGCCGCCAATTTTCGCAGCATGCGTGCTTTGCCCTTCCAACAGTTCGTCGATGGCCCGCCGCACGGCAGCCAGTCCGACTTCGGCAGTGTCGCTCGATATCATCGGAGTTCTTACCTGGCGCTGAATTTCGCCCGAAGATGTGACCAGGCCAGCGGCCACCTTCGTCCCACCAATATCAACGCCGATGACCAGTCGTTCGACTGCTTGGCTATTCATGTGATCTCGTCGTCCCACGCGCGACCAAGAACATAAGAATATAGAGACAACCGCTGAGCGTAGCAATAGGCATTGGTTCAGATTTGAAGAGGGCAGGCGACATCTCTTTGCAATCCAAAGAGACTATTTTGAAAGGACAATTTTTCGAGGTATTGTGACTTACTTCCCGCCGCTTACTTGCCGCGCCCACTGCATAGCTTCCCAGTAAGTGTCTGCAATCTCCGCTTCGCTCAAATGAAGGTGGGTGGCGAGAGCGCTCGTGGCTTTCCAGTCGCCAGATTCCTGAGCAAGCATGAGTTGATAGAAGGGCTGCAGGGGACTCGCTCCACCAAGAAGGACGGCCTTGCTTTCCTTATCAATGGGAACGTTGTCGAGTACCTGGTGCATAGGAATTTCAAGGATAACGTCCATTAGCGAGAGCATGCCCATGAGAAACAGATCGGAGTCCCCGCGTTGAACTTTCGGCGAGAGCAGTTCACAGAAGCGGGCGCGAACCAGCGCCGCAAGCACCAAGTCGCTTGCCTTTCCCTGACCGGCACGCAGGGTGGCGACCAAGCGAATCCAGCGACGCACTTCCCGTTCACCCAAAATGGCGAGCGCGTGCCTCACGGTATGAATCTCGGCCGCAAAACCGAAAATTGCGGAATTCAAATAGCACAGCAGGCGATAGCATAGCGAGGCCTCGCTCTTAAGAAGATTCTCAATCGCGCGCACGTCCAGTTCCGGTTGCGAGACTGCCGTCAGCATGCGCAGGTAGTTCATCTGGTTGGCGGGGATTTCGTGGGCCGTCAGGATTTCCGGCCGACGAAAAAAATATCCCTGGAAATAGACGAACCCGTCCTTCTTAGTGGAAGTGAACTCCTCGCGAGTCTCCACTTTCTCCGCCAACATGCGGCAGCGCCAGGGCCCGTAACGTTTCACCATGGCAGCGGCGTCAACG
>JAOAPI010000118.1 GCA_025462865.1 Candidatus Sulfotelmatobacter sp.
GGCTTATCAATCTGAGCCTTGAGGTAGGCGTCCATAGCGGCGCTAGCAAATGTAGCTCGGGCCCCGGTGAGAGTATTTCGAGGCGTAGGCTCGTGCCTATCGCTGAATGCCCGGTTGAGGAAATCCGCGCTGGCAGTCGGGCTGTCCACAAGAGTGCCAGTGCCGCTAAAGGCTCGTTACCCAGTCTGCTTCGCAGTACACGGCTATGTTCGGTTACGCGAGTACAGCCGGCCCTAGTTCGCGGATGCTCATGCTTCCGGCGTCGACAGCAGGACCTTTGTAGACGACATCGAAGCTCTGCGTCGTAACAGGCGTTTTTGTAACTCTGAATCTCCCATATCGCTGTCGAGCAGGTTGCTCTCACGGGAGTCGAGGTGGTTTCAATGACCAGCGGTATCAAAGTGCATCTTCGATGTTTGAAGAAATTGTGGGCTCCTCTGACGCATTGAGTACGGTGCTGGAACTGGTCTCGAAAGTTGCCCCCACGGATTCCACGGTCCTCATTCTGGGTGAAACCGGAACGGGCAAGGAGTTGATTGCTCGCGCCATTCATAGAGCGTCCAAGCGTTCAAGCCGTGCTTTCATTCGCGTGAACTGTGCCGCCATGCCTCGTGATCTGATCGCGTCGGAGTTGTTCGGTCACGAACGGGGTGCGTTCACTGGAGCATTGCAGCGACGATTAGGGCGATTTGAGTTGGCGGATGGGGGAACAATCTTCCTTGACGAAGTCGGCGAACTTCCAGCCGAAACTCAGGTAGCTCTGTTAAGGGTTCTACAAGAGCGCGAGTTCGAAGGTATTGGAGGGAGTCAAACGGTTGCGGTCGATGTCCGAGTTCTGGCGGCTACGAACCTGAATATGAGCACAGCAGTGGCGGAGTGGATTTTCCGTCAGGATTTGTACTACAGACTCAACGTCTTTCCCATTCAAATACCGCCATTGCGCGACAGGCCGGACGACATTTCCTTGCTGGTCGAATACCTGATTGACCAATACGGAACAAAAGTGGGTAAGAAGTTTCGAAATATCAACAAGAAAACCCTCGAGTTGTTCCAGGCCTATGACTGGCCAGGAAATATTCGCGAATTGCAGAATGTGATTGAGCGGGCAGTGATCCTATGCGACGGGGACACTTTCTGGGTAGAGGAAGCCTGGCTTTCGCGAGTAGCTCCGAAACCCCTGTCGACATCTGTCCCACTCGTTGCAAATCTCGTGGAGCGCGAAAGAGAAATGCTCGAAGCTGCATTGCGGGAAGCCGAAGGAGTCATCGGAGGTCCCAGGGGCGCGGCCACCAAGCTGGGCATCCCGCGGCAGACCCTTGAGTCAAAACTAAGAAAACTGGGAATCAACCGGCACAGCTTCAAAACCGCATAACGCTTCTCGCACGTGTCGGCGTCTCGCACCTCCAGGTGTAGCCTCTAAGGCGCCGTTCGTCTTAAGCCCCGTTTTGCTTGCGTACCTCTCCACCCACTATCTCCCTTTAGGAATACCAAACCAGGTTCGCAAAGCGCCGAGGCTCGACGCCGAAGTTTCAGCGAACGCTGAAAAGACGGCCCATCGCAAATGACTGAACGCTCGTCAAATCAACGGATTCTGATTGGTTGTGTGATTGCAGTAAGGATGGCCGAGTGCTTTCACTCGTACAACTCCTGAGCACTCTGGGGTGGAATGAGCGGATGAAAAAGAGAGGGAACAAATGAAACTTGCGAACAAGATCGCCGTCGTGACCGGATCATCGAAAGGTATCGGAGCTGCCATTGCCATGCGGCTCGCAGCGGAAGGCGCTTCGGTCATAGTGAATTACCTACCACACCAGCAAGGAGGGCGCGGATAAGGTAGTCTCACAAATCGTCGCGGCGGGTGGCAGCGCAATGGCAATCGGCGCCGACGTATCGAATGAGAGAGAGATAGCTGAGCTATTCGCGAGGACGAAAGAGATATACGGCAAGGTGGACATTCTGGTGAACAACGCAGGCACTTACGCTTTCGGACCGCTCGAAGATGTCACCGCCGACAAATATCATCGCGAACATAACCTTAACGTCCTGGGATTGCTTTTGACGACGAAGGCTGCGCTCCCTCTCTTTCCTGCCGAAGGCGGCAGCATCATCAATATCGGGTCAAGGGTAAAATACGGTTGCGCCAGCCAAATCAGTTATTTCTTCCGCCAGTAAAGCAGCCGTAGACGCAATCACCAAGGTACTATCCAGGGAACTTGGACCGCGAAAGATCCGTGTCAACTCTCTCAACCCCGGTGTAATCACGACAGAAGGATTTGTCTCAGGCGGTCTCGCCGACAGTCCCATGCAGAAGCATTATGTAGAACTGACTCCATTGGGACGCATGGGAGAACCCGAAGACGTGGCCCTGCCGGCTGCATTCCTAGCTTCAGACGACTCCCGCTGGATCAGTGGAGAGTTGATCCTGGTCGCGGGAGGAGAATGAACGAGTGCTGTCCATGCGGACTAGGCGACTAGAAACGTGTGGATTAGTCCCTGGAAGTCG
>JAOAPI010000122.1 GCA_025462865.1 Candidatus Sulfotelmatobacter sp.
GGCGGTACAAGGCGCAATCGCGCATCAATTCTTCATGAGTGCCAAATGCGATACAGCGGCCCCGGTCGATCACGATGAGCCGGTCGGCATTCCGCAAGGTGGAAAGCCGGTGGGCCACAATAAAGCACGTTCTGCCCGCCATCAGCCGGTCGATAGATCTCTGGACCTGCGCCTCGGCGATCGAATCCAGGCTTGCGGTCGCTTCGTCGAGAAGCAGGAGCCGGGAATTCCGCAGCAGCGCCCGCGCCACGTTCACGCGCTGCGCCTGCCCGCGCGAGAGTTCCCGTCCGCCTGTTCCTACAGGCGTCTCATAGCCCGCTGGAAGCTGCAGGATTTCTTCGTGAATCGAAGCCGCTTGCCCCGCGGCTTCTACTTCCGCGTCCGTGGCATCCGGCCGGGAGCATCGGATATTCTCCCGGATCGTAGTTGCAAACAAGAAAGGGTCCTGCGCCACAATCGCCGTCTGGCGGTAGACATCCGCCATCTTGTAATCGCGTACGTCGATTCCATCAAAGGTTACGCGGCCGGAGGTCGGATCGTAGAAGCGGACAATCAGATTCAACAGTGTAGATTTACCCGCGCCTGACGGTCCGACAATGCCGATCGTTTCTCCGGCGCGGATCTCGAAGTTCAGATTGTTGAGCACGTTGGGTCCGTCGTAGCCGAAGCTGACGTCCTCGAACCGGATTGTGTCCGGGCCTTTCAACAAAGGCAGCGCATCGGGCCGGTCGCACATATCCGGTTGAGTCTTCAGCAGTTCCTCAATGCGCTCATGCGAGGCCTGATGGCTGTGGATATCGGAGAGGCTGCCGTAGATTTCATATAGTGGCCCGAATAGCGAACGCGTCGCAAAGACGAATGCCACCATCACTTCCCATGTCATTTTGTGGCGGCTCACCTGATACCCGCCGGCGGCAATCACAATCACCAGGCTTAATCCGCCCACGGCTTCGAGAATTACTTGCATTTGCGCCCGGACCTTCGCTACTTCCATCACGCACTTAAAAAAATACTTGCCTTTCTCGGAACTGAGACGTGCCTGCGTCTCCTCGGCCCCATAGGCTTTAATGACGCGGATGCCAGATATGATTTGCAGAACAATGTCGAACAGGGCAAACCCCGTGGCGCGGAGTTTGCGCGATGACAGGCGCAGGCGTTGCGCCGAATAGGCTAACATCGGAATCGCAATGAACGGCAGCAGCACCAACGCATAAAAAGACAAACGCGGGCTGAGCCATATCACGGTCACGGTTAGCGCCAAAGCCAGTAGGGCCCCCCGAACGATCGTCGCGTAAGCGTTGGCCGTCTGGCGCAAATTGACTACGTCCGTGCGAATGGTCTGTACCAAATCACCTTTGCTTTGCCTGTTGAAGAAAAGCACGGAGAGTCCGAGCAGGTGCTGGATGATCTTCTCCATAACCCCGAGCTCCAGAATCTCGGCCGCGCGCTGCTGGGTGATCCGGTTATCGTAGCCGAGCAGAGCGTTCAGCAGACTAACCAGAACGAGCGAAATTGCCATTACGGTGAAAACCGAGGAAGGTCCAAAATACTTGCCGACCAACTGAGCCACGCGGCCGTCCGCCTGGCGGGAAATCGAAAGAAATTGCTGGATCATCAGGACCAGCAAAACGGATGACAGCGCGCGGGCGATCGAGGTCGCGAAGTACCGCGCGAGCAATAACCTTCTGCCGCGAAACAACTCCGATGCGTAGCTTGGAATCAAAAGCGGCCGGTCCTTTCCGTGGGGGAACGCCAAAAGTTGGTGTGGAGCGATCGATTTTGCGGCATCCTATTGATTCTGGTTCTTTAGTTTACAAATTCCCGTTATGTTTGTCTTCATACCACCGAGTACTAGTACGAGCACTGGTATCGATTGGCGACTTAGATCTGATGTCTAATGGTATGATTCCTTCACGTAACGAAGAGCGATTTGTTTTGGAACTACTGGGGGGACAATTGACTAGCGCATGCGATCAGACTACGAACGGAGTCGCCGAACCCATTCCGGATCAGAATAACAGCCAGAATTGGCCAAATCAATGTGACAATCGCAGTTCGATGAACCGACAAGCATCTTTGGACGAAAAGTTGGTGAAGAGCGATCTTCCCTTCGTCTCGCCCACGGGACCTCCACAAGAGGCGGGTGACCGGAATATTTACGTTTTTCCGGTAACGTTCGCGCAACAGCGGCTCTGGTTTCTCGAGCAATTGGCTCCGGGCAGCAATTCTTATGGCATCCTTTGGCCGCTGCGTCTAACCGGCCCCCTCGACGTCGCGGCGCTCGAGAAGAGTCTTGCTTACATCGTGCGGCGCCATGAAATACTGCGCACCACCTTCTCGGTCAAAGATGGCGAACCGGTGCAGGTGGTTGCCGACGCACTCCCTTTTGAACTGCCGCTCACCGATATCACGAGCGAAGAGGAAGCGCGGAGGCTGATCGCGGAAGAGTCCCGGCGACCGTTCGATCTGGAGAAAGGTCCGCTATTCCGGGGTCGTTTGCTACGGCTCAGCGCGGCGGATCATGTGCTGATTCTGGCCACGCACCACATCATTTTCGATGGAGGGTCGCGACGCGTTTTGGTGCGCGAACTGTCGGAACTGTACGCAGCGTTCCGGGAGGGCAAACCGTCGCCACTGCCCAATTTGCCCCTGCAATACGCTGACTATGCGGTATGGCAGCGCAAGTATCTGCAAGGCGCCAATCTGGATAAGCAGATCGACTACTGGAAGCATCAGCTGGAGGGTATCCCCGCTGCGATTACTCTACCAACTGACCGTCCCAGGCGCCCTTCCCGAACTTCCGCTGGTGCGAGCCGCATTTTCACTTTTTCTGCAGACCTCACAGCGCGGCTGAATGTTTTCGCCAAACAGGCGGAAGCCACGCTGTTCATGGTGTTGCTGGCGGGCTTTCAGGCCCTTCTCTCGCGGTACAGCGGCGAAGATGACATCGTCGTGGGCACGGCCATAGCAGGCCGCAACCGCTTGGAAATTGAAGGCTTAATCGGTTTTTTTGCCAACACTCTTGTGCTGCGGACGTATCTTTCTGGTGATCCGACGGTTGCTGAACTGGTTTCGCGTGTAAAAGAAATGGCGCTGGCTGCCTATGCACATCAGGAAACACCCTTCGAAAAGCTAGTTGAAGAACTACAACCGGAACGGAACATAAGCTACAATCCCGTTTTCCAAGTGCAGTTTGCCCTTCAAAGTGGATTTGGCCGCGACTTTGAGCTGCCGGGTCTTGAACTAAAGCCACTGGGGGGCGCGGAAGACTCATCCAAATTCGATCTATCCGTGTTTTTGACGGAGTCTCCGAATAAGCTTTCGGGACGGCTTGAGTACAATACCGACCTATTCGATGAGAAAACCATTGACCGCATTCACGGCCACTGGGAAAACGTCCTGGCGTGCATTGTTGCGAATCCGGGCCGGCGGATTTCAGAGTTGCCCTTGCTCAGCGAAGGCGAGCGGCGGCTGCTCTTGCACGAAAGAAACCGGACGGCCAGCGAGTACCCGCGCGAGAGCGGGATCGCCGAACTTTTCAACGAAGTGGTAGCACGTCAGCCGGATGCAACCGCGGTCGAACTGGAGGGATCGCGGCTCAGCTATGCCGAGCTG